>NZ_JBGCCP010000001.1:0-885522 GCF_041262705.1 Catenulispora sp. MAP12-49
AGCCGGCGGTGCCAGCGCAGCACGGTGCTGGGGGTGACCAGCCGATGAGCGCGAAGGTGTCTGGGCAGCAGCCGGATCAGCGCCGCGAACAGCGCACGGTCGGCCCAGTCCAGCCGCGGCTTCGGATTGGCTCGCCGCAGCACCGCCACTTCATGGCGCAGTATGAGCAACTCGAGGTCCTTGGCGGCGCCGCTGCGGCCTAACAACACCAGCCAGGAGGCTATCCGGCAAAACAGAAGGTAGAGCAGACGCACAGACACGAGCATCATCGTCCCGTACGCGGCGCCACTCCCGGGCAGCATTCGCGCAGGTGAAACCTTATAGCAGGGTTTTTGAACCACGCAGGCTGAACACTGGATCCACCTGCGGACGACGAACCCGATCGAGTCCACGTTCGCCACCGTCCGGCTGCGCACGAAGGTCACCCGCGGTGCCGGATCCCGCACCGCCGCCTTGGCGATGACGTTCAAACTCATCGAGTCCGCCCAGGCGCGCTGGCGCGCCGTCAACGCACCCCACCTCGTTGCCCTGGTGCGTGCCGGAGCCCGCTTCGAGCGCGGCGTCCTCGTCGAACGCGAAGGGCACACCGCTGCCTGAGCGGTAGCGGGAAATCGATGCGCCCCTGACAGCCCTGCCTGCTTAAGGTGAGCCCTGTGGATGACGACGAGTGGGTCGCATACGTCGAAGCCGGCCTCAGCCCGCACCAACTGGCGTTCTTGGCGGCGTGGCGTACAAGGACACAAACGTGGCCGTATGACGCTCGAGCCGGCCTGCGGCGGGCTAACGAGCACGACGGTTGCCTCGTCGTCTACGCCGACCTTGTCGACACCACGCACCGCAGCGTCTTGCTGACCATCGCCTGTAGTGGTCAGAAACTCGGCCACCGGGGTTGACCAGGGCTGTTATGCGGCAGGCTCGTACTCGTTGATCAGTCCGCCGAGGACGCGTTTTCTGCGGATCCGGTCGGCCTGGGCCGGGAACGGGATCACGTTCGGATCGTCGTCCGGGGCGCGCAGGCCCATTCCGTCGCCTTGGTGGCTGCGGCCGGCGTTGTAGTGCGCGATGTACTGGTCCAAGACGACACGCAGATGGCGTTCGCCGGCGATGAGGATGCGGTCGGTGCATTCACGGCGCACGGTGCCCACGAACCGTTCGGCGATGGCGTTCATCTTCGGTGCTTGCGGCGCGGTCGTGACCGCGGTGATGCCGGTCGCGCTGAACACCGCGTCGAACGCGGCGGTGAACTTGGCGTCACGGTCCCGGACGAGATGGGTAAAGCGGCGTCCTGTGGTCTCAAGGTCTGCGGTGAAGTCCCTGGCCAACTGGCTGGCCCAGGCGGCGGTCGGGTACCGGGTGATGCCGAGCAGGTGAATCCTGCGGGTGGAGTGCTCGATGACGAACGCGACGTAGACCCTGGTAAGGGTGACCGCGCAGTCGATGTGGAAGAAGTCGGTGGCCAACAAGGTATCGGCCTGGGCTCGCAGGAATATGCGCCAGGAGTCGTCGCGGTGTTTCGGCGGCGGGATCCGGTGGGCGCGTAGGATCTTGCGGATCGTGGCCGCGGCCACGCGGTGTCCGAGGCGGCGCAGCTCGCCTTGGATCCGCACCACACCCCAGGTTCGGTTCTCCCGTGCCATGGTGACGATCAACTGGACGAGTTCATCGCTGATCGGCGGCCGGCCCGGCGACCTCGGCTGGCGCCACTTCTTCGCGACCAGGCGGCGGTGCCAGCGCAACAGCGTGCCCGGGGTGACGATCCGGTGGCCGCGCAGTGTCTTGGGCAGAAGCTTGGACAGCGCAGCAAGCACGGCCCGGTCGGTCCAGGAGATCCTCGGCTTCGGATTCGTGCGGCGCAGCACCGCTACCTCCTGCCGCAACACCAGTATCTCGGCATTCTTCGACGCCTGCGAACGGGCCAGCAACGCCAGCCAGGAGAGCAGGTTCACCAAGATCCGGTAGAGCAGACCGACGGCCACAGACCCCGATCATGCCACGGGATCACCCCAGGTCAGGCCGGTTGGCCGAGTTTCTGACCAGGACAGGTCACCGACTACAACGGCATCGCATTACGCGCTCCGAGCGGGCGGATCCGTCGGCATGAGCTGGGCCGCCCCTGCCCACAACTGACCGATGCGAACGGATCGTGGAGCCCGATACACGGCAGCTGGTTCTTCCAGATCGAGGACCCCGCCACACCAGGCCGGCACTTCCGACGCGGCGGATACGCCACTCACGCCGATGCAGAAAAGGCTCTGGCCTCACTGCGGGAGTTACTCACCTTGGCCATACCGGCCCCTAATCCAATCGCCACACAGGCTGCGATCAGCCAAGCCGTCCATTCCGCCATCGCCCGTAGAACACCTGTGGTCGGGTAGCCCGGGGGGGATCTCACCCCCGGGCTACCCGACCACACTCTGCCACGCGACAAATCTCATCGGTGGATCGAGGCTCAGTACCTCTTCAGCGCGTTCCAACTCTCGACAGCGTCTCCGCAAGGGGCAAGCCCGCTGCCGCATCTTGAAGCCAGAGGACTGCACGAATCGGATCCGAAGTCTCGAAATGGCGTTCACTCACGATACTCGAACCATCCTTCAGATTGTCAACGGCCCGATCCAGGTTCACGGATAGCGAAATACTTCCAATACTCACCTCATCGAAGATGCAGACCGCACCCTGGACCACGACCTCGTTTGATTCTCTGAAATCCAAACCTAAGGAGATCGAGAACCGATGCTCGCTTGAAACCGCCACCGATCCATCGCAATGTTTGAGAAAGATGCTATGCGTGAGTGCGACATCGTCGCCAACGTCATGACCAATGAGGATCTCATGGCACGTCCGAGTCAGTAGCCGATGAAATTCACCCAGCGCCCTGAGGAACCCCGAGATATCGCCATGCGCCTCCACAGCATCGCTCCTTAACTAAAGCCACTACGACGCGGAAATCGTATAGACGATCCACGCACCCTTATGGCCGCCACCCTTATCGACGCGCCTGATCGTAAGCAGTATGTTGTGGGCGTCTGACACGTTCCCCTCCGCGTCTGAAACTCGTCCCACCACATCCTTGAAACTACCTCTGAGATACCTTTGTGAACCAGTGGCGTTTTGAGCCGCCCACTTATTCAAATCCACTCCGTCAAGTATCGCATCTATATTCGCCTGTGCGGTAGCAGGATCCAGGCTTGACGCAGGACCATCGATCTTCTTCGCCCGCTCTTTCAAATCCTCATCGGACAAACCAACATGATCTTTTGCATGCCCGCCAGCTACATCGTAGTCTTTGTCAAGGTTGCCACAGTTATGCACCAGTACTGGCGTATCACCCGCCTCCACATAGTACGTGTGCAGGCCATCGATCGTGAGGTCATACGTCGTCTGACTTGCGTGAAACAGCCGTACCGCTGTGACCGCGACAGTCCTGCCGTCCGGAGTCTTGAGCGTGTCACCAGCCTTGAGGTCTGCGGCTTCGACGAACGAGGACTTGCCCACCACGTAGAAAGGGTGATGGTAGGTAGTGTGGATCGTCTGATCGCCGTTTGCGGTAGCGACGGTGACGTCTGCGAAGTCGTGGTCGGTGTGAGTGACGATTACTGCGTCGACGCGATGCTTCTGCTCGGTGTGGCTTGCTGGGTCGGCGTTGGAGACGATGTCGCCGACCTTGACCTGGCCGATGGGTTTGGAGCTACCGTCTCCCATCAGGACCGGGGTGGGCGCAGTGAACGAGTGGGGCTCGATATCGGTGCAGTTGCCTGCGGCGTCCGCACCATCTGCTGCGGCGTCGTCGGCCCCCGCTTCCGCGGCGTCTTTGGCTCCGGTTTCGAGGAGGTCTTTGCCGGCGGTCTCTGCCACGGTTTCGCCGACCGCTGATGCGCCATCAGTGGCAACCGCAATGGCAACGGTGGCGGCGGCTTGTGCGCATCCGCTCACGGATGGGTGGGCGGCGCAGCCAACGACGCCGGATGCTCCGGAACCGTGGTAGAGGAACTTCGCCACTTGGCCCAATGCATGGCCGTCCCCGGCGTCCGCGTTTGACTCGGCGCGAAGGATGGCGCTGTCCAGGTCTGCGTGCGCTTGGTCGAGCACACCCTCGCAGGCAACAGTGTTGGGGTTCGAGCAACCGTCGGTTCCGTCTCCGTTTCCGTTTCCGCCCATGATGGCCATCAGACCGCTGGGGTCGGTTGCCGTTTCCGGATTGTCTCCGGCGTAGTCATACGCATTAAGTTGGCTTGGGCTTGCGTTGTTTACGGGGTCGGGACTAATGAAGTGTCCGACGGCGGGGTCGTAGTAGCGTGCCCCATCGTCGATAAGTCCGGTGCCGTAGTCGTCGACCTGGCCGAGGAAGCCCTTGTCGGTGCTGGGCTGCAGGACATTGCCGTTACGCTGTGCCCCGTACGGGGTGTAGTACTGCCGGTTGACAGCGCCCGTGGCGGCGTTGACGGTGATCTGCGCGCTGCCCTGGGCGTCATTGAGCAGCCAGGTCAGGGCTGTCGGCGTGCGCTCAGCAACGGTGGTCCCGCCTGCGACATAGGTCCGGTCTGCGGTAACGGCGCTTCCGTTTAGGACAAGTTCCTCACCGTCTAGGAACAGTGTCGCCTGGTTGGTCCCAGGGTCGTGGCGTATCAGGCGGGTCCCGTCGGCCGCGTATACGAACGTCGTGGTGTTCGCGCCCTGGGTCACGCTGTCGAGCTGTTGCTGCTCGTTCCAGTCCAAAGTGGAGGCGGTGCCGCTGACGGTGCGCGACGTCATGTTGCCATTGGCGTCGTACCCGTAGATGTCGCCGCCGTCGTTCGTCAGCGCATGCTCGTGCTTGGGGTCGTTGTACTGCTCGATGTGGACGTTGCCGGTGATGTTGTCAGTCGTCTGCAGGATGTCGCCCAGGCCGTCGATGCCGTAGGTGACGTCGTAAGGCGATGGCCCGTACGTGTGATTCGCCGAAGCGCACGTCGCGCTGTCTGATGTGAACGCCTGCGTCATCTCCGACATGCCGTCGTACGTGAAGCACTGGTTCTGCACCGGGCTGTCGATCGACGTGACGTTGCCCGCAGCATCGCGGTTGTAGGTGTCGGCCTGGATCTGGACGGTGCCGGCGCTGTTCGTCGCGGTAGCCCCGATCCCGGACAGTGCCTCAGTGTCCGGCTCGTAGCTGTAGCTGCGCACCGTCTGTCCCAGGCCGCTGTTGCCGAGCGTCCGCCCACTGATGCGGCCCAGGCCGTCGAACGTGGTGTTGGTGACGTAGGTTCCGAGGTCGCCGTTGACGGTCGTCGGCTGGCTGAGGTTGTTGAAGTTGGTGGTGACGGTCTCTGCCGCCAGGCCGCCGGCGGCTGGGTACTTGATGGTGTTCTGGTTGCCGCCGATGTCGTAGGTGATCGGGATCGTGTACGTGCCGGCCAACGCGCCCTCGGACGCCGGGATGTTCCAGCTCGTACCCAGCGAGCGTCCCTGGGCGTCGTAGCCGTTGCCTGCGACGGTGTATGCGCCGGCGCTGCTGTAGGAGGTCGCGGTGGAGGGCTTGCCGAATCCGCCCGCCTGGTTGTCGTACGTGTATGCCTCAGCTGGGTCGACGGAGCCGTCGATGGCTCCTCGGTTGTAGAGCGTGGTCGCCTGGGCTGCGGTCAGGGCTGTGCTGTAGACGCGGACGTCGGAGATGGAGCCGCCGAAGAACTGGGTCGCTGCGCCGTTTGCGAATCCGGCGCCGATCGTCAGCGGTCCGTTGGAGGCGATCGGATAAGTGTCGTTCGCCGTGCCGGCCTGCTGCCCGTTGACGTATAGCACCATGTTTCCGCTGGTCACGTCATACGTCGCGACCAGGTGAGTCCACGCCCCTGTCGTCGAGGAGGTCGAGGCGGCGCCGTCGTACCACGACGTCGGATCGTCGGTCTCGTGCCGGCCGAAGCTCCAGCCGCTGGGAGTCCAGTTGAGGTCGAAGCCGCCGGTCTTGTTCGCGTCCTGCGTCAGGATCGTCTCAGTCCCGGTGTCGCCCGCGGACGGCTTCACCCAAGCCGACACCGAGAAGGACTTCGTGGTGTCGAGGATCGACCCCGCGGTGGCGTCATACGCGGTGGTGCCGTCGAATCCGGTGGCGAACAGTCCCGGCTTGGGCCCGGGGTTGCCGAGCGTCTGGCTGGTGGATGGCAGCGGGTTCGAACCGATCACCTGTGTCGCGTTGTGCTGGTTGCCTGAGGCGTCGGCGGCCATGTTCGGCGTATTGCGGTTCGGCGCGGACTCATTCAGGTACCACACCCCGACCGCGCCGTCGTTGATCTCGGTGGCGGTCTTGCGGTTCGCCGAGTCATAAGCGGTGCTCAGCAGCGCGCCGTTGGCATCCTGCGTCTGGATGACGTTGCCGGCGCCGTCGTAATGCGTCGCCGACGGTCCGGCGTCCGGG
Source organism: Catenulispora sp. MAP12-49 (assembly GCF_041262705.1). Lineage (NCBI taxonomy): Bacteria > Bacillati > Actinomycetota > Actinomycetes > Catenulisporales > Catenulisporaceae > Catenulispora > Catenulispora sp. MAP12-49. The sequence goes on from NZ_JBGCCP010000001.1 coordinate 6,389, forward strand.
TCGCTGGTGGTGAGACGGCGCCCCATCCAGTCGTAGCCGTAGGTGGTCTGGTGCCCCGCATTGTCGGTGATGCCGGTCAGATCACCCAGGACGTCGTAGCCGTACTTGGTCGTGACGGTCGAACCCGCCGGACCCGGCTGGTCGACCTCCGACTGGTCGCCGAACCCGTCGACCTTGGTCGTCGTGTACGCCCCGTTGGGCGCCGGCGGGTTCACCGTCGTCTGGTCGGCGAAGTAGGTGGTGGTCGTGGTCTCCGCCAGGCCGTTACGTGTCACCGGCTGTCGGTTGTAGAAGTTGGTGGACTTCACCGGCCGACTCAGCTCGTCGTACCAGGTCTGGGTGGAGACGCCGTCGTTGTTGTTGCCCGGTCCCCACAGCTGGTAGGTCCCCAGTCCGCTGGTCAGGAAGTTCGGGCCTTCGGTGAGGGTCTTGCGACCCAAACTGTCATAGCCCGCAGTCGAGACCGAAAAACCCCCAGCTGTCGGCGTCTGGGTCTCGATGGTGCGGCCCAGGCCGTCGACAAAGGTGTACGAGGCGGAATAAGACCCGTCAGCCTGAAGCTTCTGAGTCTCCGTGTTCGCCGGCACATTCGTGTTCGCGCCACCGCTCCTGCCGCCGGTGGTGTCGCCGCCGGTCGGCTTGGTGTACGCGATGTTGTAGGTGAACTTGTAAGACGGCGAGCCCGACGGATCAGTCGGCAGCTTCACCGAGGTGAGCCGACCGAGGGCGTCATAGGTCTCGAACGTGGAGTTGCCATTGGAGTCGGTCACCTCCACCGGCAACTGGCGCGCCACGTCGTAGTTCGTCGAGGTGGCATGGCCCTCGGCATCGGTGGTCGTGACGACACTGACGTTTCCGAAGGACGGGCTGTATGCCGTGGTGGACTGGTTGCCGTCAGCATCAGTGCTGGTGATCACACGGCCATAACTGTCATAGCTCGCGGTGGTCGTGACCGTCTGGTTCATACCGGGGGCTTTCACCGTCTTGGTGACATCGCCCTGGATCGGCGAGGAACCCCACGTCGCCTGGTTGTCATAGTACAGGAACGTCTCGGCGGACAACTGGCCGCTACACGTGCCGGCCAGCGTCTTGACGTCGTACGGCACCTCCCACGTGTGGTCCGCGGACTGCGAGAACGTGGTGGCGGTGCAGTACTCGTTGGTGTTGACGCCGGTCTCGCCGTAGTGCTCCAGCTGCGTGACGTTGCCGAACGCGTCGATCGCGGAGGCCGTCTGAACCTCGCGCCCGCCGCCGGCGGCCTTCAACCCCTGCGAGAAGTCGTTGTCATTCGTGACCTGATACGCATTGTGGGTGCGATCATTCGGCAGCGGGTAGCCAGTCGCAGTAGTCCTGACCAGATACTGGTGTTGGTCCCAGGCAACGGCCGTCCCGCCATTTGGATAATACTGGATGTGCTGCAGCATCTTCCCAGCCAGCGCGTCATAGTCGGGAAGGGACGCCTGCGCCTTCCCGTTCAGGTCCGGCCTCGGGTAGAGCATCTCAGCCCGGTATGTCTTGTCCGAGGTTTTGTAGTCGTCGTATTGCCCTCGATAGAACATATAGTCATCGACAGACTCCATCGTGCCGATGGAGAAGAGGGCGCTGTTACTGGTCGGCTCGCCTTTGATGACCTCAACAACTTGATACCCGCGGTAGTCGTCATAGTCCGGAGATGTGGACACCAACGGGTGCGCCATATGCCATGCCGCGCCCAGTCCCTCACCCGTGACGAAGTGTGCTGTGTTTTTACCATATTGGTACTGCGTGTTCTCCACGATCTGGTTGCCGGTACTGGAATCGGCGACCAGATCGAAGGTGCTCGTCGCAGTCACCTGATACTTGACATACCAGTGATACGTGCCAGGGCTCGGAGCGGTAGGACTCGGCGGATCTGGCTCCTCGAAACAGTCAGCAATCGAGGAATCCTGAGCCGGAGGCGTCGCCGCGACACACGCACTCGGCGTGCCGTACTGGACGTCGGTCTCCGCACCGAGCTCGTTGCTGATCGCCGTCAGGCGATACATGTTCAGCGGCGTCGACGTCGCCGGGTTCGACGTCATCAGCAGGTTGTTGTACTGGAGGCCGTAGGTGTAGACCGGTGCCTCATCTACCGCACCGTTGTCCCAGCCGTGGTGCTGGATCTCGCCGAGCCACAGCGCCGGCGTACCGTTGCTGTCAGTTCCCGGTGGGACTTGGTTGGAGGTGTGCGGGAAGAAGTAGCTGAAGTCCCACGCGTCCACTGACCGCATACCGTTGGCAACTGGATCGTAGACGTTTGTCACGACATGCGACAGTGCCCACTGAGACCAGAACGACGGGCCCACGTTCGAACACGGCGCCGCGGTGCACTGCAGATCCCATGGGATGTCAGGCCATTGTGACGCGGTCGCAGAAGACAATGTGGGGCAGGGGTCCGGGTAGTAAAGGACGGGATTTCCGCCGCCCTTGTTGCAGCGACCGCCGTAGTACAGGATCATCTGCCCATACGCGCCGGAGCCAGCCACCATCCCGTAGTCGATCTCGGCCAGGTACCCGCCCCGGGTGTAGGTGCCTGTCCCCGTCCCGTTGCGCATGTTGTACAGGTTCGACTCGGTGTTGTAGAAGTACCGCGCCGTCGTGCCGTGGCTGTCGACGACTTTATCCAGCATCCAGCGCCACGGCATCATGCAGTACTGGAAGTTCGGCCCCGTTCCCCCGGCGTTGCATGCCGGCGGCGCCGTGCCACCGAAGCTGAACACCGGGACCAGCCATGCCGAGTTCGGCGACCGGCCGTTCCAGGACTCGTCGTACCCGAAGTAGTACTTCGTGCCGTCACCGGTGGTGACGACGATGTACTCACCCTTCGCGTTCGGGTCGTTGTCGCCGTTGCCCGCGCCGGTCAAGTCCTGCACCGACCAGCCGTTGTCGTCCTTCAACCGCCAGCCGCTGGTGGTGGTGTCGCGGATTAACTCGGAGGTCGTGCCGTTCAGCGACAGCGTCAGGTTGTCGTTGTCCCAGCACTCATCCATCGACGGGCCGCTGTTGCCGTTTTTGTCCGTGACCATGATGCCCTGGACGGCGCAGGTTTCGTAGTCCCGCTCGACGTAGTTCTGGCCCACCGACCAGCCGATACCAGAGTCGGAAGCCTGCGGGTTGTTCGCCGCGGTGTGGCCGTCGACGCTCTGCGAGTTGTAATCCAGGCTGAGCGTCGGCGTCACGTTCCCCGGCACCGCCGGCGCCTTCATCGGATAGCTGTAGGTGAAGGCGCCCGAGTTCAAGTCCGTCTGCCAGCGGTCGCCCGCGTTCAGCGGCGAAGCGGCGTAGTTGCCGTTCGACGATGCCGTCGTGGCCATCAGCACATACACCGAGCCCGAAGAATCCGCCTTCACGGCATCGTTAGACGTGCTGGCCTTCGCCGCCGCGACAGCCACCGGGTCACCGTCCGCGGCCACCGTCGCCGTCAGCGTGCCCGCGCCTGTGTCGTTCGTCGACTTCACCGCCGACGACATGGCACAGCCTGCCGCCGTCGGGGTCGTCGCATAGCAAGAGGGGTAGGCGAACAACTGCAGGCGCCCCGCGAAGTCGCCACCATAGGCGTTCCGGAATCCTGAGTAGTCGATCTTCACCGACACCGGTGCCTGCTTGGCGGCCGCTGTCTCCTGATTCGTCTTCTGGAGCGCTGCAGTGTCCGAGCGGGTCAGGCGGAACGCGACGCCGGCTCCGTGCATCTTCGTGACTGTCGCCTGGTCTAGGGCATCCACCTTCACCTGCGAAGGGCTGGCCGCGTCAATCGGCTCCGCCACCGCGGCATGGGCCCGGCCGACCGCCACGCCCGCCGCCGCATCAGAGACCGATACCGCGGACGAGCCCGCCTTCGCCGGCGTGCCGCTCAAGGACACCACCGCCGATGCGGCCTGCGGCCACACCGGCGCCGCGGCGACCGGCGTCCCCGCCATCGGCTTGTGGTCCGGTCCCTTGGGCTTGGCCAGCGCGCTCGGCTTCACCGGCGTAAGCGCTTTAGAGCTGCTTGTCGCCGCGGCAGCCGCCGGCGGCGACGCCACAGGCGACAGAATCGTGATCGCAGTCGTAGTCGTCAGCACGAACGCAAGGCTCGTACTCAGCCATAGGCGACGGCCCATGAACCCACCCCAGAACCATGTAAAGACGAGAGTTGTGGATCTACCCACCCCACCGAGCCGGTCGCGAACCCTGTGTGTCGACACGGTTCGTGACCCCCCGACTGTTCTAAGTACACGATCAAGGATCAGTCGGCAATGAGTTCGAAAGCTGACTTTGCCAATCCTTTACCTAGGCATCAAGTCGCAGCTCACCCGGGCGAAGTAAACCTCAGAACCCGTATTCACTTGAGACCGAACCTGTGTTTCAATGACCAGCGCGGTCGCATGATCGACCGCCGCGCGGGGGGATCTGCTCAGGCCACGATGACTCGCCACACACTGACAGCCCCTTGTGTCTCGTCTCAGTGCCGGGTGATGGAGCAGGGGAACGATCATGCACGCCAAAACACGACAAGTCCGCAAACGCACGATGGCGACCGCCACGACAGCCATAGTCCTGGGCTGCGGAGCCGCGATGCAGGGCGGAGCCTCGCCGGCTCACGCCACCACCCCCGCCGATTCCACCTCGTACGTCAACATCGTCGCGCACGAGGACGACGACGTGCTGTTCCTCAACCCCGATCTCGCCGCGCCGCTGCGAGCCGGCCACCCGAACGTGACGATCATCCTCACCTCCGGTGAAGCCAACGGCTCCGCATTCACCACCCCTCCCACCTCCGCGGCCGACTTCGCCGCACAGCGCGAAGACGGATCCCGCGCCGCCTACGCCAAGATGATGGGCCTGGCGGACAACTGGACCCAGCAGGACGTCGTCCGACCGACCGGCGCCGACTACGAGATGGACACCCTCGTGGGCGCGCCCCAAGTCAAGCTGGTCTTCCTGAACATCAAGGACGGCGGCGACCCCAACGACCCCGACAACCTCACCAAGCTCAACAGCGGCACTGTTTCTTCGATCTCGACGTTCGTCCCCGACAACCCGATCGTCACCCCGACCCCGCAGGTCTACACAAAGCAGAGCCTGATCAGCACACTCGACGACCTGCTCAACCAGTTCCAACCGACCGTGGTGCGGACGCAACAGCCCAGCGACATATACAACTACGCCGCCGACAACGTCGACCACATCGCCGCCGGCAGCTTCACCGACCAGGCCGTGGCCTCCTACCACGGACCCGGCGGCGACCGGCACGTGATCCTTGAACACTTCCGCGACTACGCGAACAACAACATGCCGGACAACCTGTCGCTGACCCAGCGCAACGACAAAGAGACGATCTTCCAGACCTACGAGGCCCACGACGCCAACGCCTACCACTACGACACAGACAGCCCCGACCCGGACTACGCGGCCTGGCCGAAGCGCCAGTACCAGCGCTGGCCGGCCGGCAGCTCCTGGACCGCCACCGACGCCGACGGCCGCATCGAAGCCTTTGCCGTCGAGGACGGCACCGTCATGCGGTGGTACCAGACCACGCCCGGCGGGTCCTGGACCGGGCCCGAGGCCCTAGCCGCACCCAGCGGAGAGCTGGCGCCACAGCTGAGCATCGCTCGCAACAGCGACGGCAGACTGCAGGTCTTCGCCATGCAGTACGACTCCGTCGCGCACACCAGCAACGTGGTCACCGCCGCGCAGACGACCGCGGGATCCTCATTCGGCGGCTGGACCAACCTCGGCAACCCGAACGGGACCGGAGACCAGACAGGACTGCCCGCCGTCGGCGTCAACGCCAACGGCGACCTCCAGGTATTCGCCAAGAACTACTACGGCGGCGTCAGCACGCTCATCCAGTCCACTCCCGGCGGCTCCTTCGGGGCCTGGACCGACCTCGGCGGCGGTGGCGGCGTCCAAGACGGCCTGTCAGTGGCATCCGACAGCGCGGGGCGACTCCAGTTGTTCGCCAAGCGCTGCGACATCCCCGTCACCCAGGACTGGGGCTACCAAACCGTCCAGTGCTGGCTCGCCCACTGGAGCCAGAGCACAGCCAACGGCACCGGAGCCTGGGACACCACCGAGTGGGACAAGGGAAAAATCAGCGACCAGCCGACCATCGGCACCAACCAGGACGGACGACTGCAGGTCTTCTTCCGCCAGGCCGGCGGCAGCGACGTCGAGACCGTCGCCCAGCAGGCTGACGGCACCTGGAACATGACCCCCGTCGACTTCTCCGGCAACGGTGGTTCCGGCAGCGTCGCCGTGGCCGCCAACACCGGCACCGACGGACGGATCTTCGTCTTCGAGCGCGACAACGCCAGCGGTGTCAGCGTCACGGAACAGACCGCCGCAAACGGCACGGTCAACAACCTATGGACGGCGTTCGGCGGCCCCACTGAGGACCTGCCGGCTGCGGCCGTCGATGCCGACGGCAAGGTCGTACTGACCGCTCTCGGTACAGACGGCCGGCTCGACATCCAAACCCAGCAGGCGGCTGGTTCGGCCCTCAGCTTCAGCGGTTGGCAGCCGGTCGGATCCTGATCCACAACAAGGAGTAGGAGTCGGGCAAGCCTCCACGGCCTGCCCCGACTCCTTCTATCGCACTCCCGCCGCAGCGACGCGTTCTCGTCCAACTCGGCGCTGTTGAGCCCCAAGTCGAATAGCTCGAGGTTCTCCTTGATCTGCGAAGCTGCCGCAGATCCCGGACCTGTGGGTGCCGAGAATGTCGTCCGTGCAGGTGGAGGAGGGTTTTTGTCCGTGACCTCGTAGTGGTGAGGTTGGGTGTTTTCGGCACGCCGTCGCCCTAGGTCGGCGATGATGGCTGATTGTGCTGGTCCGGTTCGCCTTCCTGGCGGTGTCGAATACGTTCGCTGCGTTGCGCCTGCTTCCGATGAGCGGTCGGGAGAAGGATGCGGAGATTTTGGCGCTGCGCCATCAGATTGGGATCTTGCAGCGGCAGTTGGGCGGTCAACGTGTCCGGTTCGAGCTGCGGATAGGGCGTTGCTGGCGGTGCTGCTTGGCACGTTGCCGCGTGCGATGCTGCGCCGGCTTCACCTGGTCATGAGCCCCGACACCGTTCTGCGCTGGCACCGCGACCTGCTTGACCCGCGTCATGCCGCTCGTAGCAGACCGAAGCGTCCCTGGCGTCCGCGGACTGTGGCTTCGATCCGGCGCCTGGTACTGCGGATGGCGCGAGAGAACGGCACATGGGGGTATCGCCGCATCCACGGCGAGCTGGCGTTGCTGGGCGTCAGGGTCGCCGCCTCCACGGTGTGGGAGATTCTTAAGGATGCGGGTGTCGATCCGTCGCCGGATCGGGCCGCGACCGGTTGGGCGGCGTTTTTACGTGGCCAGGCCGAGGCTATCCTGGCGTGCGACTTCATCGAGACGGCGACGCTGTCCGGGCAGCGGCGGTACGTCCTGGTGGTGATCGAGCATGCCACCCGCAGGATCCGCATCCTGGGCACGACGGCGCACCCCACGGCTTCCTGGGTCGCTCAAGCCGCCCGAAACCTGGTTATGGACCTGGAGGATGCCGGCGCTGCGATCAGGTATCTGATTCGCGATCGTGACGGGAAGTTCTGTGCCTTGTTCGACGAGGTGCTCGGCGATGCCGGCATCCAGGTCGTGCTCACTGGGGTTCGGATGCCGCGGATGAATGCGGTGATGGAGCGTTGGGTGGGTACCTGCCGGCGCGAGCTGCTGGACCGGATGCTGATCTGGAACCAGGCCCAGCTGCTGCATGCGTTGCGGGAATTCGAGACCCACTACAACCTGCATCGGCCGCACCGGTCGCTGAACCAGCGTGCACCACTGCAACCCGCCCCAGATACGATCACCCGCAGCGCCGACTTAGTCGACCTGAACGTGCGAAGACGCGACCGACTCGGCGGCATCTTGCGTGAGTACGAGCATGCTGCCTGACCTGCGTGGATGAAATATTCGGCACCTACAACGCCAATGACGGCCTGTCATCCCGTCACGAAAATCTTGCCAGAGCCAAATAATCGGCACCAACAGACCGGACTCACGGCATGCCGAGGGCGGTCTGTTGTTTTCTTCAGGGTAGGCACAGGGTGCGGTCGACGATGTCGGCTGCGACTTCGTCTACTGGCCGGTTCTCGGCGAAGGCGTGCGCTCTGATCAGGGCGAGGGCATCCGCGGTGCCGCAGCGGCACTGCACTGACACCATGCCGACGGCCTGATGCACCACGGCCCACGAATCGTGCTGGTCAAGAAGCGGCGGCCAGCCGATGGGTTCCTCATTTCCGGGTGCACCCCACGGTGTGAGCAGCGACGCGGCCAGAGTGTCCGCGGCCGCTAGGAAGGTCTCCAGATCCGGGCCGTGGGCCATCGGCGGGTCGAAGACCGTGAGGGCTCCGAGGGGGGCGCCGACCGTGGTCACGGGGACGGCCGCGACCGCACGGATGCCAAGTTTCTCCACAGCGGGACCGTAGATGGGCCATGCCTGCGCCATCTGCTTCCCGGCGGCGGTGACCGGGCGGCGCAGATGGACTGCTTCACGGGCCGGCCCCTGGCCGAGGGTGAACTCCAGACGCTGGGCGGTCCTGCTGGCCGGGTTCGAGGCCGCCGCAGGGGTCTCGGCGTCATCGGGCCCGAACAGGGTCAGCGCTGCGCCCGACGCGCCGAGGGTCTCGGCGACGGCCGCCATGAACCCGGGTTGGACTTGCTGCGGATCGGCGGTTCCCTCGGTCCACCGGCGCAGCCGGTCGGCGTGGGCGGTGTGGATCCGGGCCGCGGTTCGATGCTGTTGCTCCACCTGCCGGTGCATGACCACCATACGTTCGTGGAACGCCCGCATACCTTCCGCGGCCGTCAGCATCTGTGCCTCGTGCCGGGTGGCGATCTCAGCGGCGCGGACTGCTCGCCGGTGCTCGACTGCCGCGTGCTCCAGTGCTTGGTCGAGTTCCCGGCCGGATTCAGGCGGCAGGGGCATGTTCGCAGGATACGCCGACGCCTGCGGCGGCCAAAGCCAAAAGCGACAAGAGCCATATCTGCCGTGTCAGCCGCGACCGGTGTCCTCCATCAGCAGGACGACGCCGCCGCCGTCCATCGGCGAGCAGGCGATCGAGCACAGGATGGTGCGGCCGATGCGGTTTACGGCGGCGACGTCCGCCGGCCCGGACCGGGCGCCGGTCGCCTGGCAGGCTGCGACGACTTTGCGGACGTCGTCGGTCGGCAGGCCGAAGTCCAGGGTGAAGAACGGCTGCAGGTGGACCTCGCGGCTGCGCAGCCCCCACAGGTCTTCCGCGCCCCGGTTCCAGCTGCGCACCCGCAGGTCCGCATCCAGTACCACGACGCCGGCGGCGATGCTGGACAGCACGCCCTCCAGGAAGCTGCGGGCCTCGTCCAGTTCGCTGGAACGGATCCGCATCTCCTCGTTCATGGTCTCCAGTTCTTCGTTGCCGGACTGGAGTTCCTCGTTGGTGGTCTCCAGCTCCTCGTTCGTCGACTGGAGTTCCTCGTTGGTGGTCTCCAGCTCCTCGATGCTGGACTGGAGTTCCTCGTTGGTGGTCTCCAGCTCCTCATTCGTGGACTGCAGCGCGTCGTAGGCCGCCTCCAGGTCCCCCCGGGTGCGGGCGAGCTCGTTGTGCAGCCTTGTCGCGATCGTGGTGTCCAGGAACGTCAGCGCGACGCCGACCGGCTGGCCGTCGGCGGCGGACATCGGCTGGATGACGATGTCCAGGAATTGGGTGTCGCCGTCGTGCAGCTGCCGCTCGGCGGCGGGGACCCGGACCGCGTGTCGCTCGGTCTCGGCCTGTTCGATCAGCGAGCGCAGCTCGATCGGCCGGTAGGAGATCTCCAGGTCCCGGAACGGCCGGTTCAGGTCGTAGGTGGTGAGACCGAACTGCGCCCGGGCCGCAGCGTTGATCAGGACGATCGCGCCGTCGGGGTCCACGGCGATGGTCGCGTTCGGCGACGTCTCCAAGGTCAGATCGCGCAGCTGCCGCTTGCGGCTGGCCTCCCGGACCTCGGTGCCGGTGGTGCCGTCCATCTTCAGCGGAGCCGGGTGATAGGGGGTCGCCGCGTCGCCCGGGCGGCGCCGGAAGATCCGCTGGCGCATGTTGGCGACTTCGAAGCGCTCGGCGTCGGACAGCAGCATCTCGGCTTTGCCGAGGAACAGGTGGCCGCCTTCGCGCAGGGCGAAGTGGAACCGGTCGATGATCTGCGACTGGGCCTCGGCGTTGAAGTACATCAGGGTATTGCGGCAGACCAGCAGGTCCAGGCGGGAGATGGGGGCGTCCCGGGTGATGTCGTGCCGTCCGAAGATGACCCGGCGGCGCAGATCGGGGCGGAACGCGAACTGGGCGCCGTTGGGCTCGAAATACTTGTCCCGCAGCTCCGGGGCCAGCGGCTCCAGGGCCTTGGCTGTGTACAGGCCGCTGCGCGCCTCGCGCAGGGCCTCCTCGTCGACGTCGGTGCCGTAGAGCTTGACCCGTCTGACGCACTCCTCGACGCCCAGGACCTCGGCGAACAGGATCGCCAGGGAGTACGGCTCCTGGCCGCTGGAACACCCGGCGCTCCACACCCGGATGTCCTCGTCGGCCCCGCGCGCCGCGATCAGCTCGGGCAGGATCTCCCGCTGCAGGTGGGCCCAGGCCTCGGCGTCCCGGAAGAAGCTGGTGACGTTGATCAGGATCGTGTTGAACAGCGCCCGGAACTCCTCGGCGTCGGCCTCCAGCCGGTCCTGGTAGTCGGCGTAGTCGGCGATGCGGGCGTCGGCCATCCGCTTGCGGATCCGCCGGGCCAGGGTGGAACGCTTGTAGCCGGTGAAGTCGAACCCCCGTGCATCGCGGATGAAGACCAGCAGCTCCTCCAGGTCGCCGCCCGGCTCCGGGGCGGGTGCGGCGCCGTTCCCGGTCAACGGTCTGCCGGCTCGACCAGGCCGCGGACGACCGCGGCGATCTCGTCCAGGGGGAGCACGAAGTCGACCACACCGGTGTCGACGGCCGCCCGCGGCATGCCTTTGAACTCCGCCGACACCGGGTCCTCGGCGATCACAGTGCCGCCGCGGGACTTGACCGCGGTCACGCCCATCGAACCGTCTTTGCCGGTTCCGGTCAGCACGCAGGCGATCGCCCGCGCACCGTAGGCGCCGGCCACCGACTCGAACAGCAAGTCCGCCGACGGACGCACGAAATGGACCAGCTCGCTGTCCGACAGCGCCAGCAGGCCCGCCGCGCCGACCAGCAGATGCCGATTCGGAGGGGCGACGTAGATGGTGCCGGGGCGGGCGAGCTCGCCTGCTTCGGCGAGTTTGACCGGCAGCTGCGTGCTGCGCCCCAGCACGTGAGCGATCACGGTCTCGTGTCTTGGGTCCAGGTGCTGTACCACCAGCACCGGGACGGGGAACCCGACCGGCAGCGCGCCCAGCAGCACCCCCAGCGCGGTGATACCGCCGGCCGAAGCCGCCACCGCGACCACCGCGTACCGCTCATCCGACCCGTCGGACCCGGACGCATCCTGCACCACGTCCCCGTTCACCGGCGGGCACCCCGCAGCCGCCGTCCGCAGTGCGGCTCCGCCCGACGGCCGCACGCCGCGCGCGGACCCGACTGCAGGGCAGACGAAGTCGTGGACACGTCTCCGAGGTTAGCGGACGGGCGCTGTAGATCGTGCGAGCCGTCGGGCCCGACCTGGTCGCACGGGCCAGGTCGGCTGCACCGTGCAGGCCGCTGTCAAGGCGGCCGAGCGTGCGGGCCCGTACTTGGGCGAGGATCACCCGCCGACGCGATCGAACCCGCCGAACGGGGACGTCAGTTCGGCGCGAGAGACGCTCGATGATAGCGAATTCGACTATTGTTTCAGGCAAGCCGGGAGGAGGCCCGACAAGTGCCTGAGCACGACGGGAAGTCGACCACCGCACGACGCGAGCAGCGCATCGCAGACACCTTCGTCGCGCTCACAGACACCCTCGCCGACGACTTCGACATCATCGACTACCTCTGCGTGCTGACCAGAAGCTGCGTGGAGCTCCTGGCGGTCACCGCAGCAGGGGTGCTGCTGGCCGACCACCGCGGGCAACTGCACCCCATGGCGGCCTCCGACGAGGTCACCGGGCTGCTGGAACTGTTCGAGACGCAGAACGACGAGGGACCGTGCCTGGACTGCTACCGCAGCGGCACCCTGATCACCAACGCGCCCCTGGACGCGGACGCCACCGTCTGGCCGGCCTTCGCAGCCCGAGCCCGTGACAACGGCTACGCCATCACCCACGCGCTGCCGCTCCAAAACCGGCACGCCGTCATCGGCGCGCTCAACCTCTTCGCCGACATCCCCGACCCGCTCCCCGACCCCGAGCTCGATCTGGGCCGGTCACTGGCCGAGGCCGCCACGATCGGGATCCTGCACCAGCGCGCCGCCGCCCGCGGCGCCGCGACGACGTCCCAGCTGCAACACGCCCTGACCAGCAGGATCGTCATCGAGCAGGCCAAAGGCGTCCTCGCCGAACGGATGCAGATCCACGTCGACGAGGCCTTCACCGTTCTGCGCGCGCACGCCCGCAACCACAACCAGCGGCTTGCTGAGGTGGCCCGCATGGTCGCCGAAGGCGCCGACCTCGACAACGCGCACGACGACTCAGTAGGACGGCGGTAGACTCGCCACCACGACCGGCGGCCTCCGAACCCCTGAGAACAAGCCACGGTGAGATCGTCGAGGCGCCTGCCCTGGTCAGAAACTCGGCCAACGGGCCTGACCTCGGGTGATCCCGTGGCGGTATCGAGGTCTGTGGCCGTCGGTTTGCTCGACCGGATCCTCGTGAACCTGCGCCTGCCGATAATGTCGTCCAGGCAGGTCAGACACCCCATGACGTTTTGATGTCAAGCGGGGTGGAGCTGGGCGTGGTGTGACCAGGCGGTTGCCTCGTCGTAGAGGGTTCGGGTCTTGAGGCATCCGTGCACGATGGCGACGAGACGGTTGCCGAGCTGGCGCAGGGCGGGGTTGTAGCTGGCTTCGCGGGCGCGCTGTTTGTACGCGATCGTTCTGGCTGTCTGGGACCACATCGAGCCGGGCATGGGCGCCAGATGTTGGCACCGGCATCAGGGTCTTTCGGCCCTGGTGGTAGCCGGGATCGGGGGTAGCGTTAATAGTGGATTTGCAGGGCAAGCGAGGGAGCCTGACGCAGAACGTCGATCGCGAAAAGTCGACCAGACGAGATCGCGTGACGGGATGGGATGAGAGGCTGGAAAGCTGGTGAGGTCGGACAGCGACCTCCTCCACCTGATCCGGGTAATACCGGCTTGGGAAGCCTACCTTGCAGGTCCGCTATGCGGCCGGGGTCTTGCGGCCCGTCTGATGCGGGCCGCTTTCGTGTTGCGTCGGCACGTGTGGTGGTCAGAGAGTTTTCGACCACTACAGGCTGGCTCGTGACTACGAGACCCTCCCGAAAGCTCCGAAGCCATGATCCAGCTCGCGCTGATCGACAACGTGAGCAAGCACATTGGTTGATGAGGCCTGTGGGGTTCAACAACCCTGCCGAGGCGTTGACCTGCGGCTATGCTGCGGCGTCGGATTCGTTGATGAGGCCGCCGAGGATCTTCGTTCGGGTGATTCGCTGGGCTGGGAACGGGATGACGTTCGGGTCGTCCAGTGGCGCCCGCAGGTTCAGCCCGTGGCCTTGATGCGAACGTCCGGCGTTGTAGTGTTCCGCGTAATGTTCCAGGACGACCCGCAGATGGCGGTCGTCGATGAGGAGCATCCGGTCAGCGCATTCGGCGCTGAGGGTCCTCACCCAGCGTTCGGCGAAGGCGTTCATCTTCGGGGTCTGCGGTGCCGACTTCTTGACCTCGATGTTCTCGGCGGCGAAGACGGCGTCGAACGCGTCGGTGAAGATGGAGTCTCGGTCCGGACCAGGTATCGGAACCGGTGGGCCCTCGCCGGCGTCGGCCAAAAAGTTCCTGGCCAGCTGGGTGGCCCAGACCGCTGTCGGATGCTCGGTGACCCCGAGTATGTGCACGCGCCTGGTGCCGAGCTCCAGAACGAAGGACGCGTACAGTCGTTTGAGCGTGACGGTCTCGATCTGGAAGAAGTCCGCGGCCGGGATCGTTGAGGCTTGGGCCCGCAGGCGCATTTCGCCTTGGATCCGGGTGTAGCCCCACGACGGATTGTCGCCGGCCAGGCAGAGGATCAGCTCGACGAGTTCCTCGCTGATCGGCGGACGTCCCGACGCTCGGGGCTGTCGCCACTTCGCTGCGACCAGCCGCCGGTGCCAGCGCAGCACGGTGCCGGGAGTGACCAGCCGATGAGCGCGAAGATCTCTGGGCAGCAGCCGGATCAACGCAGCGAACAGCGCACGGTCGGCCCAGTCCAGCCGCGGCTTCGGATTGGCTCTGCGCAACACCGCTACTTCATGGCGCAGTACCGGCAGCTCGACATCCTTGGCCATGCTGCTACGCCCAACAGCACCAGCCAGGACGCTATCCGGCAGAACAAGAAGTACACCAGGCGAGCGGGCACAAGCATCCATCATCCCGCAACGGCGGCAGCCGCGGGCCGAATCACCCCAGGTGAACGTCATGGCGGCGTTATTGAACCGCACAGCGCCCGCACCGGCCTCGTGGGCCGGCCGCTCGAACGCGGTCACCCACCTGCCGGGGCGGAACCTCGTCGTAGCGGTCATCCCATGCGAGGACCAGGCCCCGGAACCGACCGAGGACTTCATGCGATGCGCCGTGAAGTCTCGATCCCATACGAGATCATGCAGTGGTTCATGGAGCTGGTTGCGCAGGACGCGCAGCACTGCCGTGCCGCCTTCACGGCGTCCGGCTCCAAGACGACTGTCGGCTCCCGCGAGAAGGACGACCCCCACGCTCCTTGGCCAGCAGCTCGCGGCGGGCGCTGGTGCAGGGCCGGATGCAACCCTCCAGCCAGGTGATCGGCCTACTCGTCCAAGTGGGGACCTTTTGTATGCGAAGTCCTGTTAGGTTGGATATGGCACTTAGCCCGATGCCGGTCGAATAACCGCAACATGACGGGCCAGGCTGCCGCGTTGGCTTTGAGGGGCTGTTGTGATGGATGACGTCTGGTTGGCGGCCGAAGGCTCGAAACTCATTCGGGCGAACCAGGTCACCGAGATTCATGTCAGCGCGGGCGACGTGACCGTACGGCTCGGCAGTCCTGAGATGACGTACCGGATCATCACGGGAACGTTCGACGACAACGGTGGTACCGCTGTTGCCGACATGGTGACAGCCATTGCCACGGCGGCGGCTACCGGTCGGGCCTGCATCATCCGTGCCGAGATCGGACCGGCGGATCTCGACGACGCGAATCCTCAAGCCCGCGCTTCCTCAACGCTCCGATGGGTTCCGGTCTACCCCGGGGTCTGACGACCCGTGTATTGATGACGGCCGGTCGGAGCGAGCCCCTGCACGGACGAGCGGCTGGTCACCGGCCTTATGCAACACGCGTTCCTTACTCGAAGCCGCGCGAAGCCTGTCGTTTGGGAGCGGGAGCGGCAGAGCGACGCCGCTGGAGAGATTCTCTTGGTCGAGGCCTTTCCAGAGCCAGATGAGTCTTGAATGTTACGGCGAGTGCGGCGGTCTGCGGGTCGCCCCGATCTCGACCCGCAGGTAGACCACAACCCTGGCAATCCCGTATCTCCGGGACCACCGGCCGGGTCACAATGGCCTTCGCACACCAGAAAGCCACTGGGACCCGTGCTACGAGATCACCCCACTCATTGTCGCCCCTCGAGCCTGCACCGATCCTGCTGCCGCGGATGCCACTGCCACGAGCAATGACTGGATTCTCCTCTCGCTGAGACGCCGGAATGGGGGTCCTGGCCGGATACCTTTGTCCCATGGGCGACAGAGACCGCGACAGCGAAGGACGGGCGCGCAACGCCCGAGCTCGCGATGCCTATGGCCGGCCGCTGCCCCATGGTGCCGCTGGCGAGCCCACTACCTCGGATGAAGAGGCGGCCAAGCTCGCCCGCGACCCGATCGCGGCACTCGCCCAGGCCCAACGGCTACTCGACGCGGACCGACCCTTCCACGCCCACGAGGTGCTCGAAGCAGTCTGGAAGTCTGCGTCGGCGGAGGAACGAGAGATGTGGCGCGGCCTCGCTCAGGTCGCCGTGGGCTTGACCCACCTACGACGTGGCAACCCGGTAGGCGCACGTGCCCTGCTGACGCGCGCCGCCGATCGCCTCGCCTCGAACCTGACGGCCGGTGCGCCTTATGGCTTGGATCTGCCGGGCCTCGTGCTGGATGTACGGATGCTGGCGAGCCACGTCGAGGACCAGGGTACGGATTCGCTCACCGCTCGACTCGTCCTCGTCCGGCTGGATTGATCTACCCCAGCGGGCGCAGACTAGACGAAGATCGGAACGGTCGAAACCCTGCGACCTGCGAGTCCGCGACTGTTAGCAGTGAAGATCAGCGCGACCTGCCCCGCGCCCGCAGCGCATCCGACAATGTCGAGGTCAGACCCTGTGCGTGCCGAAAGCTCCATTCGCGCGCCCGACCTGGTGCTTCTCGCCAAGGGTGAGGATGGGAGTTGAGGGACTCTGTTGCCCGTTGTGATGTTATGCGGCGAGGTCGAGTTCTAGGCGGGTGTAGTGGCTGGTTCTGGTGGGGCCGAGGGGTGTGCCGGTCCACCAGGCGTCGAGTCGGATGAGGTTGATCGCGGTGGCGAGTAGGACGTGTTCCAGGGTGACCTTGGGAAGGCCCCTGTAGCGGGTGCGGCGGGCGTCGCAGGCCTGGATGGCTTGGGCGATGGTGCCCTCAACGCCGGCGCGGGCGGCGTAGCGCTGCCGCCAGGGCTCGGTTTCTTGCTCGCGTCGGCGGCGTTGCAGGGCTTCATGTTCTTCACGGGGGTGCAGGGTCAGACCGCGGAATCGGGCGCTGGTGCAGTCGGGTTTGGCCGGGCAGGTCGGGCAGCCGACGTTGTAGAAGTCGACGTGGATCCGCGGATGTCCGTCGATCTTCGTGTCGATCCGGCGGGTGCTGGTTTTGCCTTGCGGGCAGGTCGCGGTGTGCGCATCCCAGTCGATGGTGAAGTTGCCCAGGGCGTATCCCCGCCCTTCGCGTTCCTGGCGGCCGCCTGCGATGGGGACCGGTCCGACCAGATCGATGCCCAGGTGTGCAGCCTCCACGATCAGCTCGGCGCCCATGTATCCGGCGTCGACCAGATGCTCGACCGGGGCACGGCCGGCGGCGAGCAGGTCGTGCTCGACGGTCAGGGTCTGCGCGGCATCGTCGACCGGTGCGGCGGTGGTGACGACGTGCGTAATCAGGTGGGGGGTCGTGCCGTCGGCGTCGCAGCCCTCCGTCAGATGCAGTTTGTACCCGTCCCAGCGGGTGGAGCGTTTGATCACGACCCGCGCGTCCGGGTCGTAGGGCGAGACGATGCGCTGCGCCCCCGGTGGCAGCTCCTTGTCGGTGCGCTGACGGACTGTTCGCCGCCGGTCCCGGACGTACTGCTGGTCCCAGACGCCGCGCAGCAGCGCCACCGCGGGGATGTCCGCCAGCCACCTCCAAACGCCGTCGTGTTCGGCTTCGGCGGCCACCGCGTCCAGCAACTCAAAGCCGTCAGCGCCGACGGTGACGGCGAACGCGGCCCGCTCGGCCTCGCCCTTGGGTAGCCGCCAGTAGTCGGCGCGGGCCCCGTAACGCCGCACCCACGCCTCGGACACCAGATCATGCTCGGCCAGCCAGCCCGGAGCGGCGCCCGCCAGGGCTTCCAATGCCGCCCGCAGCGCCTCGGTGACGAACTCCAGCCGGTTCAACGCCCGCACGCAGGCCACCACATGCGTGGCATCGGTACGGACCCGGCCGCCGACCCGCAGCAGCCCCAGCTCGGCACAGCGGTCCAGCAGCAGCTCCAGCACCCGCGTCTCCAGTCCGTTTTCGATCAAACGGTCCCGGAACTGCGACAGCACGCTGTGGTCGAACCCCGTGTCGGCCAGCTCGAAGCCCAACGCGTATTTCCAGTCGATCCGGGCCGCCGCGGCGTGCGCGGCCTGCCAGTCGGTCAACCGCCCGGCGTACTGCAGCACACTGACCAGCGCCAACGTCGCCGGCGACAGCGCAGGCCCACCCTGGTGCGGATAGCCGTCCGTGAAGTCGGCGTTGGTGAACACCTCACCGATCTCGTCCCGCAGCCGCGTAGCCAGACAGCCTGCGGGGAACACCGCCCGGGCCAGCGCCGCAGTAGCGGCCGGAACCGGTGGCGACGGAAGCGGACGCATCGACACGGTGACCAGCTCCTTCACCTCGTATCAGAGGTTTTCGTCCACACCGCATCGTCTCTCCGAACCGGGAGAAAGCCATCACAACGGGCAACAGAGTCCTGAGGGTGCCGATAACCTATGCGACCTGCTGATATTCGTGGAGCAGCCCTCGGTCACGCCGTCGGACCCGGAACTCTTCGAGGTCGACCACGTTGTCCGGCCGCGGACGCGTCGGTGCGGCCTGGCCGAGGGATCGGTGCGGGCCGTGACCGTTGTAGTGACCCTCGTACTCGTGCAGCAGCCGCGTCAGATGGTCCAGGTTCCAGATCAGGGTACGGTCGGTCAGCTCCGCGCGCAGGGAACGGAACCAGCGTTCCATGATCGCGTTCTGGCGGGGTGCCCGCACGCCGGTGCGGATCACGTCGATCCCGGCGGCGGTGAACACCACGTCGAACGCCGCGCCGAGCGATGCGTCGCGGTCGTGGATCAGGTACTTTACCCTCGCTTCGGCGTCTTCCAGGTCCATCAGCAGGTTCCGGGCCTGCTGGGTGACCCAGCGGCCGTCGGGTGGAAGGTGGCGCCCAAGACGCGGACCCGACGGTTCGCGTGCTCGATCATCGCCAGCACGTACGCTTTGGACCCGTTCAGCAGGTCGACCACGACGAAGTCGCAGGCGATGATCGCCTCGGCCTGTGAGCGCAGGAACGCTTCCCATGTCGGACCCGTGTCACGATCCGGGGCCGGATCGACCCGGCTGCTTTCAGGATCTCCCACACCGTGGAGGCGGCGACCTTGATGCCAAGGCCGGCCAGTTCGCCGTGGCTGCTGCGGTAGCCCCACGCGCGATTCTCCCTGGCCATACGCAGCACCAGGGCCCTGACGTTGCGATGCGTCGTCGGACGCCCAGGGCGGCGGCGTAGCAGATCCCGGTGCCAGCGCAACAGCGTCCCCGGCGTGACGATCAGGGGGATACGCGCCAGACGGTCGTTCGGGAGCAGCCCGGCCAGCAACACAAGCCACGCACGATCGACCCAGTTCAGCTTCCGCGACAGGCGCGGATCCCGGCGCTGCGCGACAGCGAGCTGATGACGCAGCATCAAGATCTCGACGTCGTTCGCCGACGAATCCCGCCCGGCCAGCCACCACCACGCGAACACTCGGGCCACGACCAGATAGATCAGCTTCAACCCCACGAGACAGCAGCATCCCAGGTTGAGGCAATTGTCGGCACCTTCAATCAACCCGACAGTCATCATGGCGGCGGTGAAGAAGGCGCATGCAGCCAGCCCGCCGAGCTGAGAGAGCGGCTACTCCCGAATACGCGCCATCGGGTCCAGGTAGAGGTCATCGACGTCGGTATCCGCGCATGCAATGCGGGCGGCACAGCCCTGAAGCCGGTCGGCGGACACGGACGGGAGCAAGGCACGTTCGCTGAGCCACGCCGCGAGGTCGGGAAACAGCCGGCACAACGCAAGGGCATAGTCAGCATCAAAGAGAAGGCGGACGGAGACGGCGGTCATCGCCATCCCATGTGGGGAGCAGCTATAGGAGAGCTCTGGGTATTTGAGACTGATCCAGACCTGAGAAAGTTCGCGGTAGTCCGTCACGTCGGCATCGTGACAGTCGCGCTTCTGGGCACGCCAGGCCGCGAACTCAGCGGCCCACGCATCCGCGACAGCCGCACATTCAGCTTGGAGTTCGGCGTGGGTGCGGGTATGGACACGCACGCCGAGCTGGGACGAAGCACTCAGCTCCTGACCCAGGCGCCGGCTCCGAAAGTACTCGGCGTACTGCGATGCGGATTCGCGTGCGTAGTAATTGTCACTGGCTCTGGGAAAGAAGCTCGCCGCGAGGTCGGCATCCGTGACCGGTTCGAGCTGCGACCGGCCCGCAGCCTCCGGACCGACCGCCGCGCGCCACTCCGCGAACGCCTCCTCGGCCGTCGGGAAGTAACCGCCGCCAACGGTGAACGGCGAGCCGCTACAGAGGTCGATATCCCACAGGTACCACCGATCCGAGGCGCCCACAGATGCGAAAAAAGGGGCGACGATCGCAAAGCGAAGGCTGTACACATCCCGACTCCACAGGGCCCCGCTGGTCGGTTCGGGGACGATCGAGTCCTCGGGAAAACCGACGGCCGACCGCCGTAGCCGCTCAACCGCTTCAACGAGAGTCTCGACTCCCGGGTGAGGCGCGATTCTGGCCGCCGCCATCAGCAACCGCGACCTGCCGAACTGTTCAGCCAGATCCTCAACGCCCGATTGCGTGATGTTCTCGACAAGCACCTCGAAGAGCTGGTCTGGGGAGTATTCGTCAGCGACCAGCGCCTGCCCCATCCGACTGCACAAAGCATCCTCGAGCCACGCCACCGACTGATCCGCGGACACGAGTTCTGCGATGATAGCTAAGGCGTCAGCCTCCGCGCGCGTGACGGACATGGACCCGATCCTAGGAGACGGGCCCGAAGATGCTACGCGGCCTCGGCACGCGAAAGCCCAAGGGAGTCCCATAGCCCTGCCGACCGTACACAGCCTGTGGGATTCAATAAACTCTGCTGAGGCGCTGACCTGCTGGTTCAGGCGGCGTGTCGGTACTCGCTGATTACCTCCGAGGACTTTCCGTTGCCGGATCTGGTCGATGGGGATTGGCAACGGGATCATGTCGGAGGAGAGAGAGGAAGCTATCGATCCGGTCGGCGAGCGAGCGACGCATGCGATCGGTGACGTGCCCGTGCCGCTCGATCATCTGAGGACTGGACCAACCCATCTGGTCCATCACGATGCGGGAGGAAACCTCCAGCAGGATCAGCACGGTCGCTGCTGTGTGCCGCGGGTCGTGCAGCCGCTTCGCATCCCATGGTGATCGAATGCAGCAAGACCGTACGACCGGTGCCCGGCAATTGCTGTTTGCCAGCGGCGAACGGGGAGGATCCGTGGCCGCAGGTGATCGGGATCCAGCACGAGCTCATCAACATCGGCCACAACCGAGGCCCGGGCACCCTCGACATCCTGATCGCTCTTACCGTCGCGCCGCACCGCCTGACCGTGCTGAACCTGGACGACGACTTCGCGTCGATCGCCGAGGTCGGGCCGGAACTGGCGGACTCAGCCGCTGGAATAGCGGGACGCCGACTGGCTTGACGTCAGCGGCACAGTGAGTCGATGAACTCCGAGAAATCGGGGAACTCGGCCTGCGCCGCCGCCACGATCTCAGCCCCGTCCCGCTCCCGGCCCGGCGCGTAGCGCTCCGCGATCGCCCGGAACGCCTCGTTGGGTACCTGCCGAGTGGCCCCGGGCGCAAGCGCCTCGGCGGGACCGTATCCGGCCGCGAACAGCCACAGCAGGTCGCCGAGATCCCGTGCGATCACCCCGCGTTCGCCCTCCGAGCCGATCTGCACGACGGGCTGCTCGATGACTGGTGCGTCCGGCCGAACCAGCCAGAATCCTGTGTAGTCGCCGCAACCGGTCGTGCCGAAGAACCGGAACTCGGCGCCGTCGACCGTGGAGTTCCCGGTCCACAGCCGGAACCACCATGCCGTGCGTTCGCTGGATTCGAAGGCTTCGTAGAGCTCGAAGTCGGCGCCGGTCGCGACGTCTGCTTCCTCGTCGTACTCCCAGTCGAAGCCGATCTCGAAGACCTCGGCCAGGGCCGTCGGCAGTGGCGGGCCGAACAGTGGCGTATCTGTCACCGCTGAAGCCTATCGACCGGCCTTCGCGTGTGTTCTGCGCTTGGATATCAGGGTTATGTGTACCTGGCGTGGCGCCCGAGGTGTCGGCCGGCCGCACCTTGAAGTCGTCGCGGGGCAGGAGCCGGCCGGCGTGGGCGCGCCGGGCGCCTAGCGTTTTGGGGAGGCTCGCCGCCTCGCGACGTTGTGCATGCCGAGAATCTCATCCGTTCTGGTCAGGCGACTCTCTCGTATTCGTTGAGGACAGTGGGGTTCAACAACTCTGCCGAGGCGTTGCACCTATGCCGCGGTGCCGTATTCGTTGGTGAGGCCTGACCGGTGCACGGGTGTCCGGGGCGGTGCTCGAAGGCCGCACTGGACGGTCTGATACACGGCAGCACGGGGAGGTCGAGTCCGGGACAGTCCGGGAACGGGCGTCCCGACACCGGCTGGCGGAAGATGGCAGATCCGACTGGACTTGGGATCCGCATGACTGGAGAGTTCGATGCTGCGCGGTATTAAAATAAAGTAGAAGCCTTATATAAGGATCTTGATGCGGCTACGGATCAGAAGGTTAGGGGTTCGAATCCCTTCGTGCGCACGTTCGATGAACCGCCAGGTCAGCCCCGCTGACCTGGCGGTTCTCGTTTGAGAGCGATTCGAACCACTGACACTTTGACTCCAGCCCTCGGGCAATCCGTTGGAATCCCAGGAATGTTTCCGGTGTCCGGGAACGGCCCGGGAACAACCGTACCGACTCCGTACGTGATCTCGGCCTCGGCCACGATTCCGGTACCGCCGCGTGCCGTGGCGTTCGCGGCGGCCCGATCAGCGGCCCAGACCCCTGAAAATGCGTATCGCCAGCTCACGAGCCATGCCGCTATGCGCCCGGCGAGGCCAAGCCGGATTGGTGCGGCTCTCACCGTGCCGTCTTCTGCCGAGCGTCTCGGTCAAAGTGTCCGGGAACAGTCCGGGAACAGACTCGCATCGGCTGGTTCTGTAACCAGAGCCGCACAGGACCAGGCCTAACTATGACCGCCGACTCAGAGCGAAGCCTGCAACACTCCGGCCGACGCAGCCCCCTACTTCTTGGCGAGCGACCGGGCCTGCCGGACCCGTACATGGCGTCGGCTCTTTCTGTGACGTCTAGGGCCTCGTGCAAGCCCGCGCGACGGGATAACAGAGGACGTACGCTGCTGGGTGCCGTCCTTACCGAGGGGAGCTCATGAGTACGTCGCCAGGCATGTTCGGGCCGTCTCCGCGAAGGGCAGGACCGGGCAAATCAGCTTCGACGGGCGCGCCATCACCATCACGAGGGGCGGTATTCTCGCTCGGGGACTGAGCGGAAGCGGCACGACCACGGTCCCAATCGAGCAGGTCACGGGCGTGGACTTCAAGCCGACCGGGGCCAACCATGGGCGGATCACCATCCTGGTCGCCGGTACTGTGGCGCCACGCCGGAACAGCATGCGATCTTCGAATGACCCGCTGACCGTTGATTTCACACTCCACAGCAGCGATTTCCGGCGGGTCCGCGACGCGATCGAAACTGCCCTACGCAACAGGACGGCTGCGACGACTTCCGGATGGACCATGCCACCCCCTCCGCCGCCTGGGTGGACTCCGTCAACCCTGCGAGCTCAGGAGCCCTCCCTTGCCGACCAGATCGGGAACCTCGCACAGCTAATGGAGCAGGGACACCTCAGCGAGGAAGAGTTTGCGGCAGCTAAGGCGAAGCTGCTCGGGCTGTAGCGCTATCTGGCGGTTCGTCAAGTTGATCTCAGTCTCTACCAGGTCGGTTTCAGTTGCTTCAAGCCCTGGTCGTTTCACTAGGAATTGATCCGTGCGAGGACTGGTGAGTCCTCGAACCGCAGAGCGCCTAGCCTCACGACCCGGCACCGCGTGCTGGTCAGCATCCCGTAGGAAGGTCACGTAAGCCGGCGGCGTCGCGGCGTACACTTTCGTATGGGAGCCCCACAGGGTGCCGAATATTTCATCCCCCCAGGTCGGGCCACATGGACCTGCCAGGTTCTTGATCGCATGAACCGCGCAACTTCGTTCACCTGAACTCAAGTCGACCCGGATCTTCGTCAGCACCTCGAAGTCTTCATGGCTGGAGCGCAGTGTCAGGAGCGCTCGACCTCCCGAGCACGCCCAACGACTTCCTTGATGCTGAGACCTATTCCGACCAGGTTCCGAGGTCGGTCCACCCCCGGTCTCGGCGGTAGAACGATACCCGGCCGGGGATCATAGATTCAGCGACCCGGACGGCGGTGATCGAAATAGGAAGGCTTGGGAGCACTGTAGGGGTGGCGGTGAATCCCAGGTTTGCCAGCGTTCGCTGCTCGGGGAAGTCGAGCCACAGGAACAGGTGTCGCTCGTCGGCCTCGGCCTGCTCGAGTTTCTCTACGTTTTCTCTGATGTGCTGCTCTATGGCGTGGACAACCAGCTGGCCTGTGGGCTCGTTGAGCACTGCCGGATCGAAGGTGTCTTCCTCGGGGGCGCAGATGACCTGAGGCGGTCGCACATTAGGGAGTTCGAATACAGCTCGCACGCCCAGTCGATACAGATCGCTGTCGTGGCGTGGCCGGAATCGACCTGGGGCGTCTTGCGGGACCGCGTTCAGCAGCCCAGCAGCCTCGGCGTAGAACCTTCTGATCGACGCCTGAGGGTTGGCAGAAAGCGTGAGGTGCCAGGAATGGGTGAGTCCGGGAAGCTCCCAGGAACCGGCGAACCCGGAACGCTCACGGCCAGGGTGCCGGATCTCCTTCACCAGGCCGACGCGGCGGCCGTCTGGGAGCCGGACAGTGAAGTCGTGACCGGGGTGATGGTTCGGTGGCGAAGGAGCGTTTTCGGAAGCAGCCGGATCAAGGCGGCCGGAATCGCACGGCCGACCCGGTTCAGGCGTGGTCTCGGAGTTCCGCGTCGCAGCACAGCGACCTCGTGCCGCAACACCAGGATCTCGGCGTTCTTCGCCGCATCCGAGCGGGACATGAGGACCAGCCAGGCCAGGATCCCACCAAAGGTGAGGTAGAGATGGTCGCCTATCGGACCGCCGCGCCGCAGCTCAACCCACGTGGCTGAGTTGTTGAACCCCGCAAGCGCGTTCAGGGTTGTCGCGCTCGCGAGGTTCATAGCATCCCGCCCCGAGCTGCTGCAGATCCCCACCCCTGCCAAGAGCCCGGGTCAGAACGGGGTTCGCGAACGCGCCTTCGACACGCCGAAGTACAAGCACCTCAGGAGTGAATCCATTTGAGAGCATTTGGAATACGGTGGATTGCGGAGTCCGACTGGTGGTATGGCAGTGTGACCTTCGCCCGAGGAATCGAGTTGGAGGAGTTTGCCATACGACTCGGTGCTGTGCCGTCCGCATCCCAGGCTGAGGCGACGGACGCGGAAGCAGGGAGCCTGGTATTCAATGGCGATGTCGGAGTTGCCCGACTCGGCGTTTCAGGCGCCTGGGTGTTTGCTGTTGAATACGGGGTATCTCGGGGTACGCAAGTCGAGGCGCTGAAAGAGATTTCGCACGGCGGCGTCGAAGCTGTGAATCTTGACCCCCAGGTATCTCACCCTCCACCGATGTTTTCTTACGCTGCTGACGGTGCGCTCCGTTGCTCCTACGGGCTCGGCGAAGAGTGGCAGCGCTGGGGAACCGATCCCGACCTCCTGAACGAGGAGATGAGGGCGGCGGGAATCCTCATGCCGACAGGCGACTACTTGCAAGTTGGCAGGGAACGTCTTGGTCAGCGAGTCGCCATGTCGTTGGGCATTTTGGAGAAGTATTTCGCGCTCTCACTGCCTCGCGATGCCGTGGAGAACGGTCAGCTGAGACTCATCGCCACAAGCGGTACGCCACCCCTCGAACTACTGGACAGGTAGAGAAATCTCGGTAGGTAGTGAGGGGAGACACCGCTTGCGGCGTCTCCCCTCACCTACTGATTCCTAGGAGCCCTGCTGATAAGTGCAGGTGGTGTCTGCCGTGGTGCAGTGGTCGAATCCCGGTGTGGCAAGCCAGAAGGGATCCTTATCGAGCATTCGGTTGTAGGGGACGAATCCTCCAGTTCGCCCAAACGGCGCGAGCGCTCCGGTGTTTTGATCGTTCGGGATGCTGGCCCGTCCACACTTTTCAAACCATGTCGGAAGCGGATACCGGTCGTCGTTGTACAGCGTCCATGTGGTGCTGTTGATGGGCGCGGCGTAGAACTGGCCGCACTGGTCGCCGGAGGTCACGCCGGAGTTGGGCATGCCTGTAGTGGTCGAAAGCTTGGCCACTGACTGTGAGCTGGCCTTTCACGCGGCTCGTTCGTATTCGTGGATCAGCCCGCCAAGCACGGCTCGGCGCCGGATCCGGTCGGTTCGCGCGGGGAACGCGATCACGTTCGGGCCGTCGTTCGGGGCGCGCAGCCCCATGCCCTCTCCTTGATGGGAGCGGCCGGCGTTGTAGTGCGCGATGAACTGTTCCAGCACGGTACGCAGGTGGCGGTCGCCGGCGATGAGCATCCGGTCGGTGCACTCGGCACGCACGGTGCGCACGAAGCGCTCGGCGAACGCGTTCATCCGCGGGGCCTGCGGCGCGGACTTCACGATCTGGACGCCGATCGAGGTGAACACCGTGTCGAACGCGGCGGCGAACTTCGCGTCCCGGTCCCGGATCAGGTGGGTGAAGCGGTGTCGGGCTCCGTCCAGGCCGGCGGCGAGTTCCCGCGCGAGTTGAGTGGCTCAGGCTGCGGTGGGATACCGGGTGATCCCCAGCAGGTGCACCCGGCGGGTGCCGTGCTCGATCACGAACGCGACGTACAGCCGCGTCAACGTGACGGCACAGTCGACGTGAAAGAAGTCCGTCGCGAGCACGGTGTCGGCGTGGGCCCGCAGGAACCTGCGCCAGCTGTCGTCGTGCTGTGCCGACGGACCGATCCGGTGGCCACGCAGAATCTTGCGGATGGTGGAGGCCGCGACCCGGTGCCCGAGCCGACGCAGCTCGCCCTGGATCCGGACCACGCCCCACCGACGATTCTCGCACGCCAGCCGCACGATCAGGTCCACCAGCTCCTCGCCGATCGGCGGACGACCCGGCGCCTTGGGCTGGGTCCACTTCTTGGCCACGAGACGCTTGTGCCAGCGCAGCAGCGTGCCTGGCGTAACGATCCGACGCTCACGCAGCCGCTTCGGCAGGACCCGGGCCAGCGCAGCGAGCACGGCCCGATCCAGCCAGGACAGACGCGGTCTCGGATTGGTCCGGCGCAGCACCGCCACCTCATGACGCAGCGCCAGTATCTCCGAATCCTTCGACGCCTGCGACCGGGCCAGCAGCACCAGCCACGACACCACGGTCACCAACACCCTGTAGACCAGCGACACGACCACGAACACTGATCCTGACTGCACCGAAACACCAGGTCAACCCCACTGGCCGAGCATTCGACCACTACACGGTCCTGACCACCGGCGCCGCGCTCACCGTGGCGCCGTACCGACCGATGACTCTTCTGACCGGCACTGTGGCGCTCACCGGCACGGTCGCGTTGTTCTGGCTGTTCTTCAGCCGCTCCGAGCGCGTCGTACGGCACTACCAGCGCGCCGAGGACCCGATGCGGGCTGGACGCAGCGGCGTCATCAGCCTCATGATCTCCGTCGCCGGGATGATCGCCGCCGCCGTGGCCGACGAACGCGTCATCGCCCACCCGACCGGGCACGCCGGCATCGCCACGAACCTGCTGCTGTTCGGCGGACCGGCCCTCTACATCGCCACGCAGACCTGGCACGGAGCCACCCTGTTCGACGACCTGCACTGGTCACGGCCGGTCGCACTGTCCGCCCTGGTCATCAGCTGCATCATCACGACGACGGCCCCGGCCTACCTGTCGGCCGTCCTCGCCGCCGCCAACGTCGTCGCGCTGGCCGTATTCGAAGACCGCGACGCAGCCGGGGATGCACCCATGGAGGAGTCGATCTCATCAGAGCACTCAGGTCGGCGCGCCCCTCCCACCCAACCCGCCTGGAGGACTTCGCACACCCTATCCATGGCAAACACGGATCCCCCCTCACGAAACTCATCAACTCCAGTACAGGAGCAGCCATGACCCAGCACAGCATGTTCGCCATCCAGACCGTCGCACCGAAGATCCGCAAAGTGACCTTCTCGAACCCGCCGGTGAACGTCGTCGGCGCCGACACCGTCGTCCAGCTCCTCGACGTCCTCGACGAACTGAGTCAGGACGAGCGGGTCCAGGCCGTCATCTTCGACAGCGGCACACCCGAATACTTCTTCAACCACGCCGACCTCCAACAGGTACCCGAACTTCTGGCGTTGACCGGCGCGGACGGCACACCCACCTGGGTCGACCTCGTCACCCGGCTGACCAGCGCCCCGTTCATCAGCATCGCCTCCATCCGCGGGCGCACCCGGGGCGGCGGGGACGAGATCACCCTGGCCTTCGACCTGCGCTACGCCAGCCGCGAGAAGGCGCTCTTCTGCCGGCCCGAGGTCGCGATCGGCATCGTCCCCGGCGGTGGCGGCAGCGACCGGCTGGCCCGGCTGCTGGGACGAGACCGCGCTCTGGAAGCGATCCTCACCAGCCAGGACTGCGACGCCGAGCACGCCGAGCAGTACGGAAGGGTGACCAGGGCCGTCCCCGACGCCGAACTGGACGACCTCGTCAACGCCACGGCCGCACGCATCGCGTCCTTCGACAAGCCGGCAGTCCTGGGTGCCAAGGCACAGATCAACCGCTCCACCCTGCCGCCGGTCGCCGACCTGCGAGCGTCCTGGGCCGAATTCGCCGAATCGGTCACCTGGCCCGGCTTCCAGGCCCGCGTGCCACAGCTCGGCAAAGCCATCGCCGAGATCGGCCTCGACGAGATCGAGCGAAACCTGGGCCACTACGCCGGCCTCATCAACCAGCAGGCTTAGCCCCCGCACGCGGCGGCGCAGGCCGGGCTGACCGAGTGGCATCACATCGTCGAGCAGTCCGACTGGGACCGGCTGCCTGACCTGCTCGGTCCGGACGTCATCTTCCGCGACCCCGCGACGCACGAGCCACACCACGGCAAAGCAGAAACGACGACGATCCTGCGCACCGTGTTCGGCGTCCTGGAGGACTTCACCCCTCTGCGGCACTTGGGCCGCGCAACCGGCTACTACTCAGCGGTCCGAACCCGGGTGCAGCGGCTGATGGCGAGCGGGGTACTGCAGATCGCCGCAGTGACCGATCCGCTCGCCCTGGGCCTGCCCGTCATGGCGCTGCTCGGCATCAAGGTCGATCACAGTCTCCGGGAGATCACGGACGCCCTCGGCGACATCGGCAGCGTGATTCATCTCGTGGCCACGGCGGGTTCCTTCGATCTGTTCGCCGAAGTCGTGTGCCGCGCGATGGACGAGTAGTCCGCGGTGATCAACGACCGCATCCGGACGATCTCCGGCGTACGGGAGGTGGAGTCGTTCCCTTACTTCGGCATCCACGTCCACCGCTTCACCTGGGATGCGCCGCCGTGTTCCCACTTCTGAGCGCCGAGTACACTTCAACCGTCGCAGCCTCCGGCCCGCCGGAACGCTGAACGTCTACGGACTGAATGCGTGTGAGCTGGCAAGATCTGTCTGCCGTGGAGCACAACTTCTCATGGCGAAGCTTGGAGAGCCACGCATGTTCGTCGCAGCTTCGCAAGGGCCCGAAGGTCCGCTGGTCGGACGGGATACCGAGACCCGCCGGCTCGTCGGGGTGTTGGAGGAGCTGGGATCGGGGCGGGGCAGTGTGGTGGAGATCGCCGGGGATCCAGGGATCGGCAAGACGCGCTTGATGAACATGCTGGCGGAGGTGGCCCGGCAGCGTGGAGTTCAGGTGGCCCGGGCCCACGCCATACGCGGGAGCACCGTTGCGTACCAAGTGTTCCGCGAAGCCACAGGTGACTGGCCGGGCCCCGACCAGTCAACGACCGACGACGAAGCGGTCTTCCGCGCGATCCGCGCCCGGATGGCGGACTTGGCCGCAGACAGCAGCGGGGGGATGCTGCTGTTGGACGACATCCACCTGTGCGACGAAGCCTCGGCGCAACTCGCCGCACGGCTGGTCCGGACCCTCGCGCCCGGGCCGTTGGTCCTCGCTCTGGCGCACCAGCCGCGGCGGACCGGCTCTGTGCTGCTGGAGGCGCTGGAGCATGGTTCGCGGACTGGACGCGTGATCCGCATCGAACCGCAGCCGCTCGACGCCGAAACGGTGGCCATGCTGCTCGACCATTGGCGTACCTCCGAGGGCAGCGCCGGGGTTCCGTACACCGACCCGACGCGCCGACACGCGACACCGGCCAGCGACTCTGCCAGCCGCAGGCCTCTCAACTCTCCGGAGTTCGCGGAGCAGTTGCACGCCGCGTCCGGAGGTAACCCGCGCCACCTGCGCGTCCTTGTAGCCGGAGGTTGGGAGCCCGAGCACTGGCCGGACCGCCCCGGATCCGATGCGGACGGACTGCTTCGAGAAGCCGTGGCGATGACGGCGGAGCTCGACGCCCTGACGCCGGACGCGTCGGCCGCAGCGCAAACGGCTGCCGTGCTCGGCGACCCGTTCCGGCCGGAGGACGTCGCCGAGATCTCGGGGCACGACCTCGATCAGATCCTCGACGCGCTGAGCGACCTCGTGCGGGCCGACGTGGTGCGTCCTGTCGCCTCGAACGGGCGCTTCGCCTTCCGGCACCCGCTGCTGCGCCACATCGCCCATGAACGCGCGGCGATATCCGTCCTCCTGACCGCGCATCAGCGGGCGCTGGACCTGTTCGCGGCGCGCGGGGTCCCGGCCGTACAACTCGCACGGCATGCTGAGTACCTCGTCGGCACGGACGCTTCGGTTGCCGTCAACCTGCTGGCCCGGGGCGCGACGGAGGTCCTCCCGGACGCTCCGGCGACTGCGGTCCGCTGGTTGGGTCTGGCCCTGGAGAACCTGCCGAGTGGCGACCGCCCGACTGCCGAGCGAGCCACCTTGATGCTCGAATGCTCCCGCGCCCTGAGTGCCTCCGGGAGGCTCGAGGCTGCCCGGACCATGGCCCACGAAGTCCTGCGCGACCACACGTATCTGGCCGAGCACCTGCGGCTGAAGGCCTACGCCGCCCGCGCGGCCGCCGAACGCCAACTCGGCCGATTCGCCGAAGCCGAGGCATCCGCGCGTACCGCCCTGCACACGCTGCCGCGACCGCTGCCCGCCGCAGCCGCCGAACTCGCCTTCGAATACGGATTCCTGCACGTGTTCCGGGGAACCTACCGTGAAGCGCGCGCACTGGTGCGCGAAGTCGTGAGTGCCGCCACGACAGGGGGCGAGGCCAGCACCCGCGGAGAGGGCGACGCCGTATCCGTCGCGTCCGTGCGCGTCCTGTCGGCGTTCGGCGACAGCTACCTCGGAGACACCGCCGCCGTGATGCCCGCCCTCCTCGACAGCGCCCAACTCGTCGACGGGCTGCCGGATTCCGCCGCCGCACGAACCCCCGAGCTCTTGGCCATGCTCGGCTGCACCGAGCTGTTCACCGAGCAGTACTCCGCCGCATCGCGACATTTCCGCCGCGGTCTGGCCCTCGCACAGGCCGGAGGACCCCAGCAGGCCTTGGCGCACTGCCTGCTGGGTCTCTCCTACATCGATCAGGAGGCCGGCCGGCTGAGCCAGGCCGAACAGTGGGCGCTGGAGGCGGAACGCGCCGCCCGCGCCACCGGCGCGGACGACGCGATCAGCATGAGTAAAGCGATGAGGGTCGGCGCGATGGTCTGGACCCGGAGCCAGCACGACTCCGCAGCGGTCGTCGCGCTCGCTGAGGAGAGCGCTCGTACCGCCCAGCCCGGCTGGTGGGCAGGTTCGGCAGCCATGCAACTGGCCATGGTACGGCTCATCGGCGGAGACGCCCCCGGCTGCACCGAGGCCCTGCTCGAGGGAGGCGGAGGCGAGGACCTGCACCTGTTCCAGCCCAACTTCCACCCGATGCTGCTGGCCATGCTGTCGACGGCCGCGCTGTTCACCGGCGACGCCGACGCGGCCCAGCGCTGGGCCCGCGACGGCGACTCCGCCGCCGAGCGACTCGGGCTTGCCGTCCAACGAGCGCATGTCGACCGTGCTCAAGCCATCCTGCACATGGCCGAAGGCGAACACGCCATGGCGGCCAAACTGTTCGAGCAGGCCGCGCACGGGTTCCGGCGCGGCGGCAGGCCGATCCATCATGCCTGGACCCTCGTTGTGGGCGCGCACTCAGCCGAGGGCGCACACGGATCAGCGACCGCCGCCAACTGGCTGGCCTCAGCGATGAACCTGGCCGACGTTCACGGTGCCGTGCGAGTACGTGAGGAAGCCGCGGCGGCAAAAAGTCTGCTGGCAGCGAGCGCCACCTTCGACAACACAGTCACGGAATCCCCAAGGCCCGACATCACGGCCCTGCTCACCGGCCGCGAGCGCCAGATCGCGGACTTGGTCACCGCCGGCAAGCGCAGCCGGGACGTCGCGGAACAACTGTTCCTCAGCAAACGCACCGTGGACGCCCACCTCGCGAGGATCTATCACAAACTCAACGTCTCCTCCCGCACGGCCCTCACCCGCCTCCTCCTCGGAGCCGATGACGCCGGCTCAGAATAGTCCCTCCGACGCGAAGCCGGCCCAGGCGCGAGTGTGGGATCGGGTGTTTACGCGAAGGACTCGACCGCGGACCAGAAGTCCGCATACAAGGCATGCTCCGCAGCCCGATAGTCGAAGAACGACTCGTCGGAGAAGACCACGCGAATCTCCACGTATCCGCCGCGGCTCTGACCGGTCCTGGTAATGGATCTCACGTCCTGGCGGGCGACTGCGACCAGTCGGGACGGGGGGAACGTCTGCGAAGTCGGCCCGAAGTCCCAGATCGACAGCCCCCAGCTGCTGATGGCCAGCACGCGGCTGGCCGCGTCGCGCGGCAGCGTCCGTGCGATGCTCCCGCTGTCGCCACTGATGTGACGCGCCTTGGACACCTGCTCGGTGACCTTGTTGATGACGAGTCCGGTGAGGCGGGCGGTGCCGAAACCGGTGCCGGATCCCGTCTCGAACGCGACGGGTGTGCTGAACGTGAATCCCAGCAGTTTCTCGTTCGGTCCGAGGGCCTCAATCAGCGCGCTGCGGTGGTCAGGCAGATTCGTCATCGCTTTGGCGATGAGCCGATCGCGCAGGCCCATTTTCGATACCTCATTCTCGATTGCGGAAACGGCGGGGTCAGGCCTCAACGCCGTACGCCAACACTCCCATCCATTACTGGATAACGACATCCGCAAAACTGCCTAACCGATGATTAGGTAATCGGCCTCCCCGAGAGCGGCAGATGGATCCGCACCCGCCGACATCGCGTATCAGCCGAGTGATATCCTCCATCCTTGAGCTCGGCACCAGGCGTACACATCCTCGGGGTCACTGACCATGCCACCGCAGTCTGGGCGACCCAGCTGGCCATCAACTTCCTGGCCGAGGCCGACCAGCGGGCTGACAGGGTCCGATACCCGATCCGGGACCGCGACTCCGTCTTCGCCGACGCGTTCGACTGAGCTACTCCAAAATCCGGTTCTGGCACAGCACAGGGACGTGCCGCCGCGAACATGCGGGTCCTTCGCCCATCCTCGACGCCGCAGCCCGGCACCACCTCCAGGAAGGCTACGCCAGCCGAGGCGCTGAGCAGGGCTTATCCTGCGGCATCGTATTCGTTGATGAGGCCGCCCAGGATCTTCGTTCGGGCGATCCGTTGGGCCGGGAACAGGATGACGTTCGGGTCGTCGAGGGGTGCTCGTAGGTTCAACCCATGGCCTTGATGCGAGCGTCCTGCGTTGTAGTGCTCGGCGTACTGGTCCAAAACGATCTGCAGGTGACGTTCGCCGGCGATGAGCATCCGGTCGGCGCATTCGGCGCGGAGAGTCTTCACCCAGCGTTCGGTGAAGGCGTTCATCTTCGGGCATTGCGGCGCCGACTTCTTGATCTCGATGTTCTCGGCGGCGAAGACGGCGTCGAACGCGTCGGTGAAGATGGAGTCTCGATCCCGGATCAGGTACCGGAACCGGTCGGCCCGCTCCCCCAGGTCGGCCAGAAAGTTCCTGGCCAGCTGGGTCACCCAGGCCGCGGTCGGATGCTCAGTGATCCCAAGGATGTGCACCCGCCTGGTGCAGAGTTCCAAGACAAAGGACACGTACAACCGTTTGAGCGTGACGGTCTCAATCTGGAAGAAGTCCGTGGCCAGGATCGTTGCGGCTTGCGCCCGCAGGAACATACGCCAGGTCAGGCCGTCGTCCCGTTTCGGTGCGGGCGGGATCCGGTGCCGTCGCAGAACCTTGCGGATGGTGGCGGCGGCAACCCGGTGGCCCAGGCGCCGCAGCTCACCTTGGATGCGGGTGTAGCCCCACGACGGATTGTCGCCGGCCAGTCGGAGTATCAGCTCGACGAGTTCCTCGCTGATCGGCGGGCGTCCCGGCGGTCGAGGCTGTCGCCACTTGTCCGCGACCAGCCTCCGATGCCAGCGCAGCAGCGTGCCTGGTGTGACCAGCCGATGGGCGCGAAGGTGCTTGGGTAGCAGCCGAATCAGCGCCGCGAACAACGCTCGGTCGGACCAGTCCAGCCGCGGCTTCGGATTGGCCAGGCGCAGCACCGCCACCTCATGACGCAGTACGAGCAGCTCAACGTCCTTGGCCGCGCTGCTGCGCCCCAGCAACACCAGCCAGGACGCTATCCGGCAGAACAGAAGATAGACCAGACGCACGGACACGAGCATCATCATCCCGTACCCGGCGCCACCCCGGGCAGCATCCACGCAGGTGAGACCCTATAGCAGGGTTTTTGAACCACGCAGGTGCGCGGGACTGATGGTCGGGGCAGTTGGGCGCGAGCTGTCCGCAGCTGTACGGCCCGGACGGGTTCTGGAGTCCGACCCACGGTTCGTGGTTCTTCCAGCTGGATGATCCGGTGTCGGCGGTGTCTGGCCGGTCGTACCTCCGGCGCGGCGGGTTCGCCACCCGCGACGAGTCGTGCGCAGAGCTGGCCGCAGTCCACAAGCTGCTGGAGGCCGCGCAGCTGGCTGTCGATCCGACGACCGCACGGGCGGCGATCGGTACGGCAGTCCATGCCGCGATCGCCGCGGGACGGCTGCTGCCGGACGTCGGGCAGGTGCGGGCCCGGATCCGCCGCGGCTTGCCCCCAGTGCAGGCCGTAACGGTCGAGCAGTGGCTGCGCACATGGCTGGATAGCGCACCAACCTGCACCCAGCCACCGCTCTGTCGTATCGGAGCCTGGCCGAGACTTTCCTGGTGCCGCTGCTGGGTGGGCTGCTGTTGGAGGACTTGCGCCCCGTTGCTACGAGCGCGGACTGGCATATCTGGAGGAGGTCGACGGTCTTCAGGTGGACGGGCGCGAGATCTCCGCGACCGTCTACGGATCCGAGCCATACGAGGTCGTGCTGCATGTAGACGGGCATCGCCTGGACGGCGACTGTTCCTGCCCCTACGGACAAGAGGGCGACTTCTGCAAGAACTGTGTGGCCGTGGCCCTGGTCGCGCTACGTGTCCGTGACCAGCGCCCCGGTCCCACACGCGGCGAGACCGCTGTCTTGCCTGGCGTGTCCGCGGCGTGCCCGATTTGATCTGGCCAAGGTGATCTGGCGGCTTCGGGTTGGTCCGGCGCAGGACCGCAACCTCCTAAGACGAAAACGAACGGGCCATCGTTCGACTGTCCACATAGGTTGTCAGCGAAATAACGTCTTGCCTCCGCAGCCCCGGCCACCGGCGCGCCGTTAGCTCGTGTACGAGTACGTCGACCGCCCCGCCCACGGGCCATAAGATGCCGGTCTCCGGATTCCTCACCCGAGTACAGCAGTCTGCAGTGTCCGGGCCGCCCCGCAGGCGAGAGCGGCCGCCAGGCCAGCGGCGCTCGATCCCGGCCGCTGCGACCCCGACGGCCGGGGCAGAGTCGGCCGCCGCTCTCACCCGTACATCGAGCACACCACCCGAAGGCGTGGGAGAAGCCGCGATTGGCTTCGACTCGAGGGCCTCGGACCTGGTCGGGTTCGAGGCCCTCGAGTCGTTGTCTTGCGCAACCCGCGGCCGTCATCAGCGCGATCGCGCCATCGTCCGTTTCGCAGCGGCCGTGGTGCGCTTCACGGTGGAGCCGACCGTCTTCGAGGTGGCGCGCGGCCGTGTACTGGATATCGCGACGCGCGGCTTGACCCCGGTCCGCTTGAGCGTCGTCTGCTTGGCCGGAGCCTTCCCGTTCTTGGCTACGGTCTTGCTCGTTGCACGCTTGACCGTGCTCTTCGACTTGGCCGGCTTGGCGGTGGCCTTCCTGGCGGTTGTCTTCCCGCCTGCGCGTTTGGCCGGCGCCTTGGTCGCGGTGCGCTTGCCGGTGGTCGTGGTCGTCCTGCTGGCGGACGTGGTCGGTTTCTCAGTCTTGTCCTCGATTGCCTTGACCGCAGTCTGGATCAGCGTGATCCCGTTCATCGCGGCGCGCTTGCTGCTGTAGGCGACGGATTTGGCGATTGCCGCCCCGTTTCCCGCGACCATGTCGAAGCTGAACTTGCCCGCGCGTTTTCGGAGCACGAATGTAGCCGGCATTTGCTGCCTCCTTGCGTATGGGACCAGCCCTCGGCCGGTCTTCATCCAAAACGAACAGTCCCATTCCGTCCTGGTCTGCGCACCAAATGGGCGCCCCTTCGCGGGGCGGTGATTCGTTCTCTGCCGATACCGGACGGTCGAACCCGCTGAGCCGGCCTTGCACCCGTCGAGAGCGATGGGGCGGCATTTCCTTTGCTACGCAACGACTCTCGAGTCTGACTCAGCAGGCTGCGAGACCACTGCGGGGACACACGCCGACGCCTTTCATGTCAACCGCGTTGGGCGTCGGGGGCGTTCATTCGTTTGGACGAATCGACGGCAAGGCAATCTGGCACGTCCGCAGGCTCATGTGGATGCCGGGGCGTTCGCGGGTCAGCGCGGGCCCACCAGGCGGATCCGGCCCGCAGCGCCATCGCTCGGATGGCTGTCTGCGCAAGCGTGTCGTGCGGTGTTGTCCCAGGCTCGTGCAGGGGCACTCACAGAAAGCAGAGGCGTCATGAGCGAGATGGGCCAGCAGAGCGGGATCGGCAAGACGATCAACCAGGTGAAGAAGACCGTCGGCGGCGACATCGGCGGCATGTTCAACAAGCTCAAGAACAGCAGCATCTCCGAACAATTCCAGTCCTGGATCGGGAAGGGCGAGAACAAGCCCGTCACCCCCGAGCAGGTCACGCAGGCGCTGGGCAACGAGCAGCTCGCCAAGATCGCAGACCAGACCGGGGTGACCCCGGAGCAGGCCGCGCAGAACATCTCACAGAAGCTGCCCACGCTGGTGGACAAGATGACACCTGACGGCCAGCTCCCGGACCAGCCCGTCCTGTCCGGCATGGCCGCCGGTGGCGGTAACGCAGCCAGCAAGGCAGGCGTGGGAGACCGCCGCTCGTCCATGTAGGCGACATCCGCTGCCCGGTGTCTGTCCCTCAGGGGGCCGACACCGGGCAGCCTGGATGCTGGCCCCATCCCGCCACTCACATACCCTGGCGGTCAGGCGGATGGCGCTCTGGGAGCGTGCCGGTGGCGCGATCGCCAGCCCACGCCCCGCGGACACCACCAGGCAGCAGTCGTCGGCCAGCTCCGGCAAGCCCCACCAGGCTAGGACGTCGGTGGTGTGCCTGTGGGGTTCAATAGCTCTGCCGAGGCGTTGAGCTGGGGTTATGCTGCGGTGTCGTATTCGTTGAAGAGACCGCCGAGGATCTTCGTTCGGATGATCCGTTGGGCTGGGAACGGAATGACGTTCGGGTCGTCCAACGGTGCTCGTAGATCCAAACCGTCGCCTTGGTGGGTTCGGCCGGCGTTGTAGTGCTCGGTGTACTGGTCCAGGACTACGCGCAGGTGGCGCTCACCGACGATGAGCATCCGGTCGGTGCACTCGGCGCGGACGGTCTTCACCCAGCGTTCGGCGAAGGCGTTCATCTTCGGGTCTGCGGCGCGGACTTCTTGATCTCGATGTTCACCGAGGCGAACGCGTCGGTGAAGATGGAGTCGCGGTCCCGGATCGGGTACCGGAAGCGGTCGGCTCGCTCGCCGGCGTCGGCCAGGAAGTCCCTGGCCAGTTGGGTCGCCCAGGCCGCGGTGGGATGCTCGGTGATGCCGAGGACATGCACGCGCCGAGTCCCCACCTCCAGAACGAAGGACACATACAGACGCTTGAGCGTGGCCGTTTCGATCTGGAAGAAGTCGGTCGCCAGAATCGTCGTTGCCTGGGCTTTCAGGAACGCGCGCCACGTCGGGCCGTCGTCCCGCAGCGGGGCGGGCGGGACCCGGTGGCGTCGCAGCACCTTGCGGATGGTGGTCGCCGCGACCCGGTGGCCCAGACGCCGCAGCTCGCCTTGGACGCGGGTGTAGCCCCACGACGGATTGTCGCGGGCCAGCCGCAGGATCAGCGCGGCGAGTTCCTCGCTGATCGGTGGGCGTCCAGGCGGGCGGGGCTGGCGCCACTTTGCTGCGATCAACCGCCGATGCCAGCGCAACACCGTTCCCGGGGTGACCAGCCGGTGGGCGCGAAGGTGCTTGGGTGGCAACCGGATCAAGGCTGCGAACAGCACGCGGTCAGCCCGGTCCAGCCGCGGTTTCGGGTTGGTCCCGCGTAGGACCGCGACCTCATGGCGCAGCACGAGCAGCTCGGACATCCTTGGCCGCGCCGCTACGACCCAGCAGCACCAGCCAGGACGCTATCCGACAGAACAGGAGGTACACCAGACGAGGGACACGACCGTCCATCATCGCGCAACAGACGCCACGCCGGACCGAAACGTCCCAGGTGAACGCCACGGCGGCGTTGTTGAACCCCTCAATTCGAACCCCTAACCTTCTGATCCGTAGCCCATTAGATCAGAGGCTTTACATCGCTATTCTGCGTTGCACCCTGTCGGATCCTGCCGTTCTGGACGTATTCCGTCTGCCCCTCTGTAGCGCATCGTGTCGTCCGGTATCGCACCGCACCGCGACGCCCGGTCCCCCCACGGCCCCCCTGGCCCCTTTCGGCCTCGAGTCAGCCACACGCTCAGGCCGCGGCACACCCGGGGATACCAGGGCCCGTCGTCGATCTCGATGCCTTCCGAGCCCGGCGAAATACCAGACACGGAGGTGTCATCCACGAGTACTGGAAGGAGTCCTGACCTGCATGGATGACTTTGTCGGCACGCACAGGTAAGCAGGTGGGTGGCGACGCCGTGGCGCACGTCGTGCAGCCGGATCGGCGGAGCCCTGCAATGGTCAACAACTCTTTTGCGTGCCTCGCCAGGACACTGGTCTCACTTCTTGTCCCAGTTGGGGTCTTCCTCGGTCTCTCCCGCGTCATCCGTTTCCGGCTCCACGTCGCCCTCCTCAGGCTCGGCCAGTGCTCAACTCGAGGCGACGACGTGGACGCTGACGCGGATCGAGGAGTCCACTCCGTCCTCTTCGGCGAGCAGGTCGAAGACGCGCTGGTGCGGCTTGTCCAGTGTGGGGTCGGAGTAGTGGCGGTCGAACGACTCCTGGTCGCGGTAGAACTCGAACGCCCACATTACGTCCGGGTCAGCCGCGTCCCGGCTCAGCACCCAATCGACCGGCTCGTCGGGGTCGCCGGTGTAGTGCAGGTCGGTGATGAGCTTGAACAGTTCGTCACCCTTGCCCGGCTTGGCCTGGAACCGCAGAACCACTCCGGGTTGGCCCTTTTTCATATTCGATCTCCCGACTCGCTGGCTCTGCAATGCTCTTTTGTAAGACAACTGGGACGGTGTGCCGGGCTCACGAAACGCACGCTCAGCGCCGAACTGAGCCGGCTCGCTGGCCAGCACGTGCTCGGACACCACCGCCAGGCCGCCGAGCAGCACGATCCGGCCCGGCGACGCTCGCCCCGGACACCAGAGTCGCCGCGCTCATGCCGCAGAGTCTGGACACGGCCCGACGGCTCAGCCACTGATCGATAATCAGAGGCGGATATCGTCGGCGCGTGGCAATGAGGCGGCAGATCGACCGCGCGGCGCTCGGTCAGTCGACGGTGACAGAGCCCTCCCGTCGAACGTGAATTCGCCAAAGCCCCCCGGGCGAAGCCGATCCACGGCTAATCTGCAACCTTCAAGATCAGCGCTTCCCGCACAGTCGGGCATCACGGAGACGGTCGCAGCAGCGTGGACGACATGGCAGCAGCCGGCAACCATCACCACACGAACCACTGCGACGACGGTTCGTGCGAGCGGTTGAACGCTGAGGGCGAGGTCGCCGTCGCGCGGCTCATCCTCGACAGCGGCGATCTCGTGCACGCCGCGAAGCACGTCGGCGATGCGGTCGGCGCCGATCCGGCGCTGCCCGAGGCGTACGAAGTCCTCGCCGAGTTGGTTGCCGAGGCCGGTGGCGCGCAGTCCGCGCTCGACCTGTTCCCGCAGTCCGTCACCTACGCCGGCAGCCATGCGTGTCGTGCGGCTGTGCTGGCGGCGGTCGGGCGGACCAGCGAGGCGGTGTTCCTGCTCGGGGCGATCATCGGCGCGGTGCCGGATCTGCCATGGGCCTCGGTGGCATGGCTCGAAGCGCTGGCCACGCCGGCTGCCGCGGCCGCACTGGACCCCGCGCAGGTGGGCACCGCGCTGGCCCATGTCACACAGGCCATCGGCGACCCCGCGCCGGAGCCTAGGCGGTCGTACGTCGCGCCGTACTACGCGCTCGTGCGGGAGGTCGTTGCGCAGCATCCCGAGCAGAAGGCGATGGT
Organism: Catenulispora sp. MAP12-49; assembly: GCF_041262705.1. Classification (NCBI taxonomy): domain Bacteria; kingdom Bacillati; phylum Actinomycetota; class Actinomycetes; order Catenulisporales; family Catenulisporaceae; genus Catenulispora; species Catenulispora sp. MAP12-49. Next base: position 46,995 of record NZ_JBGCCP010000001.1, read on the forward strand.
CTGTATGGCCTCCAGCCTGGCCCGGCGGATGGACGACCTCGACACGGCGATCGCCTGGGCGAAGACTGCCTCCGACATCCGTTACGGCCCCGACCGGGACGCCCTCGGCGCGGCCATGCTCGGCAGCGCTCTGCGTCGCGCCGGTCGCGTCGAGGAGGCGATCGACGTCCTGCAGAAGGTGGTCCGTGCGGATTGGTCGCAGAGCACGTTGGCCGTCGAGCTCGCCGAGCTCCTCGGCTCGGCCGACCGTCCGGCCGAGGGTATCGCCGTGCTGGAACGCGTCCTGAAGAGCGCTCCGAACCACGAGAAGGCCGCGCCGGCCATCCTCGCGCTGCGCTATCGGCTCGACGCGGACGCCGCCCACCTTGTCGCCCTCCATGACCATCTGCGCCACAACCCCGGCCACGGCTACGCGGGCCACCTCCTCCAGCAGCTGTGTGCCGACAAGCCCTGGCTCGGGCGCGACGACTACGCGGGTGAGGCGACGGTCAAGGGTGTTCGGCAGCTGATGGAGAGCGACGATCCCGGCACCGAAAACCGCGTCGGCATACGTCTGTCGGCTATGGAAGCACCAAGCTCTGTCCTCACCGGCCGACTGGTCGCACCCAACTTCTTCGTCGAACACGAGAAGGTCCACGAGCCGGACCCACGGCTCCCGACCCGCCCGGTCCACATCCAGCCTTGGCGCTTCGAGGAGACCGTCCCGTACCCGGCGGTGCCGGCGCCGTCACAAAAGGCGGCAGACCTTGCCCACGAGCTGGCGACGCATCACTGGGGCACACCTCCGGCGCTGTACGACCACGCGGCCGCGCTCGCAGGACTCCCGCTCGACGACCTGATCGGCCTGCTCGTCCACCCCCCGTCGCCGGTGGACGCACCCTGGCCGGACAACCTCGCCGCCAAGTACCCGGACTTCTGGGTCCGCGCCGTCCAAGTATTGGCCTGCACAGGCATCGCCCACTACCGCACCGACCAGCCTTGGCCCACCTCAGATCGCCGCGAAACACTCCTGGACCTGCTCGACGGCACGGAAGACTGGATCTGCGAAGCGGCCGCTATGGCCCTCGTCACCGTCGGCTGGACGCATCCGGAAACCCGCGCCGACGTCGCTCACCATGTGACGGCTCGCTACCAGGCAGCAGCACAGGCCGGACGGACCCGACGCGTCGAGATCCTCGAGTCGCTGGAGCGGCTGACAAAGTCCTGCAGCTGGACGGCGGCCGGCGGCGCACCGGCACCCCGGCGCAAACTCTTCGGTCGTCGCTGACAGAGAAACCCCGATTCTTTGATCACGGTTCAGATGCCGGAGGACTGCCGCGATCGGGGCGACAGTCATCGCTCTCTGAGAAGCCGCAGTCATCCCGTCGCTGCGGCGTAATCGAAGACCAGCATCGACTCGAACGCGTAACCCTCGACGTCACGCAGGTAGGGCCGCTCGTCGTCACGCTGCACGTAATACGTCACCTTCGCCGTGGGCAAAGGGACGTCGTCACCCGACATCGACAGCGAAACCACTGCGGTCAGCTGATCGCGATCGGGCAGTTCACGCGCCTCTACCAGCGCCTGCTTGGCGTAGGAGATAGCCCGTACCAGCAGTTCACGCTCGCGCGCTTTACCCTCGGCGAGGATGTCCTGATCCGCGACCCCTCGGCCGTTGACTGCGGCCTCGTACCCGGTCAGATCACCCGAGCGAGCGGCGGGTCCGTGGTACCCGGCGCGCAGGTCGGCGAGGACGTTGGCCCCGGATGGCTCGGTTCTCCAGCCCGAGGCCAAGACCTCTCGGTCCGCCGGTGTGACTGCCTCGGGGTCGGCCAGGGCCAGCGGGTCGGGTCCGGCAAGCTGCCGCATCGCCCAGTTGGTCGCGATCATTGGCTTTCTCCCAGCCGGTTGAGGCCCTTCTTGATGCCATTCCGGTAGCCGCGGTTGCCTGCCAGCTGCTTGGCGAGTTTGCTCGGCGTCGTGGTCACACGCGAAACGTCTTCCGATAAGCGCCGGGTGCGCTGTCGTAGTGCCGCTTGAAGGCCTTCGCGAAGGCGTACTCCGATGCGTAGCCGGTTCGTTCGGCCACTGAGCTCAGGGGCTCGTCGGACTCCCGTAGCAGGCGCGCTGCCATCGTCATTCGCCAGGTTGTCAGGTAGGTCAGGGGTGGGTCGCCGACCACGGTGGTGAAGCGGCGGGCGAAGGCGGCGCGGGACAGGCCGGCGCGGGAGGCCAGGGACTCGACGGTCCATGGTTGGGCGGGGGCCTCGTGCATGGCTTTCAGGGCGGGGGCCAGGAGCGGGTCGGTCAGGGCTGCTGCCCAGCCGAGGGTTTGTGGTCGGGGCTGGTCGTCGTACCAGGACCGCAGGATGTAGAGGAGTAGCAGGTCGATCAGTGTCGCGACGACTGAATCAGAGCCCTGGCGTGGCTCGCGTACCTCTGCGCACAGTTGGTCCGTGGCGGCCCGTAGTGCGGGATGGCGTCCGGGGCCGGCTGGGAGGTGGATGACGTCGGGGAGGCTGGTCAGGAACGGGTGCGGGCGCTTGACGTCGAGTTGGTACGCGCCGCACAGCAGGACCGTGGCCGGGCCGGTGCCCGGTACGTCGATGCTGCCGATCGGTGAGGTGGTGTCGACGCGGTCGGGGACGAACTCGATCCGTGTGCTCGCCGGATCGTCGCACAGGGTGTGTCCGCTGCCGCGTCTGAGGAAGACCACGTCGCCCGGGCCGAGGCGTACCGGTTCGCCGTCGGAGGGCGGGACGAGGAAGCACTGTCCCTCCACCACGACGTGGAATCCGGCCCCTGCGATCGGGCGGAACCACAGGCCCCAGGGCGCCCTGGCCTGCGTGCGTACGGCTCCGGGGTGTCCGGTGCGGAGGGCTGCGAGGGTGTCGCTGAGTATGTCCATGCGTGCTCCGTAGCCTGCGGAGGGCGAGACGATGGGACATCAGATCGAGATTCTCGGCCATTCATCGTCTCGATCGGCGAGTCTATCTTCTGGTCTGTGAACGAAAGCGCTACGGCCGAGAGGTCGGCTTCGATGAGTATCCCAGCCTTCTACGATCAACGTCGGTCCGGCACCGGAGCCGGCTCGAGCTCCACCTCCGGTAACGGCACCGCCCCGAAGAGCCGCCCCGCCCTCGCGCCCGACGCGGGCCTGTCGCGGCGCATGACCACCCTGTTCGCGGTGGCCGCGGGCCTGGCGGTGGCGAACACCTACTACGCACAGCCGCTCCTGACGTCGATCGCGAAGGCGTTCGGTGTCGGCAGCGGCACCGCCTCGATGATCGCGACGCTCGGCCAGGTCGGCTACACCGTCGGGCTGGCGCTGCTTGTTCCGCTCGCGGACGTCGTCGACCGGCGCAGGCTGGTCGTCGCGCTGCTGGTGGTCACGGCCGGCGCGCTGGCGGTTTCGGCGGCCGCGCCGGATTTCGCGGTGCTGGCCGTCGCCTCCGCCGTCTTGTCGCTCACGGCGGTTGCCGGGCCGGTGCTCGTCCCGTACGCCGCGACGCTGGCGTCACCACGGCAGCGCGGGGCGGTGACCGGCTCGGTCATGAGCGGTGTCCTGATGGGCGTGCTGTTGTCCCGGACCGTGGGCGGGCTCATCGCGCAGTTCGCCGGATGGCGTGCCGTCTACGGGGTGGCCGCTGTCCTGACTCTGGGCCTGGCCGCGCTGCTCAGCAGGGTTCTGCCAAGCCTGGCGCCGTCTGCACACCTGCGGTACGGAGCGCTGCTCCGCTCGGTCCTGACTCTGCTCCGCGAGGAGCCCAGCCTCCGGTTGCGTGCGGCCTACGGGTTCCTGGGATTCGGGGCCTTCTCGGTCCTGTGGACCTCCATCGCCTTCCAGCTCGCCCGGCCGCCGTACTCCTTCGGCGAGGCGGCCATCGGGACGCTCGGGCTGGCCGGCGCGGCCGGGGCGGTCGCGGCCCGGGTCACCGGGAAGGCCACCGACCGGGGCCTGGACCGGCGGGTCACCGGGGCGATGTTCGCCACGATGCTGGCCGGCTGGGCCCTGCTCGCGGCCCATGGCGGGCACTGGCTGGTGACGCTGGTCCTCGGCGTCGTCGTCCTCGACCTCGGCGTGCAGGGCGCGCACGTCACCAACCTGGCGGTGGCCTACCGGCTCCGGCCGGAGGCTCGCAGCCGGATCACCACCGCCTACATGACGTCGGTCTTCCTCGGCGGCGTCGCCGGATCGGCGGCCTCGGGGGCGGCCTTCGCCGGCGGCGGCTGGAGCGCGGTCGCCGCGACCGGCGCGGCCTTCTCCGGAGCGGCTTTCCTGCTCTGGGCGCTGTCGACGGTCAAGGGCCGGAAGTAGCGGTCGGCCGGATCGGAAACGTTGATCAGAAACCTTGTCCCACCACTCGATCCACGAGGAGAACAACCACCATGTCCATCAACGGCAAGCGCGTCATCGTCATCGGCGGAACCTCCGGCATCGGCCTGGCCGTGGCCGAGCAGGCGGCGAAGCAGGGTGCTGAGGTCGTCGTCGCCTCCAGCGACCAGAGCCGGGTCGAGGAGGCGGCGGCCAAGCTCGCCGCCGCCGGCCAGGTCCGCGGAATCCGCGTCGACGCCACCGACGAGGCTTCGATCCGGAGTCTGTTCGACGAAGTGGGAGCCTTCGACCATCTGGTCTACACGGCCGGCGAGGCGCTGCTCCTCAAACCGATCACCGAAGTGTCCGCCGAGGAGGCCAAGGCCTTCTTCGAGCGCCGCTACTGGGGCGCGTTCCTGGCCGCCAAGCACGCGGCCGCGCACCTGCGGCCCGGGGGCTCGATCGTGCTGACCTCCGGCGGCGTGGCCACCCGACCGGCTCCCGGCACCAGCGTCCCGGCCAGCACCACCGGCGCGGTGGAGTCCCTGACCCGGGCTCTGGCCCTGGACCTGGCCCCGATCCGGGTCAACGCCGTCCGCCCCGGCGTCATCCGCACCGAACTGTGGGACGGCACCGTGCCGGAGCCGCAGCCGTTCCTCGACGCGGTCGCGGGCACGCTGCCGGTGCAGCACGTGGGCACGCCCGAGGAGATCGCGCAGACCTACCTGTATCTCCTGAACAACACCTACAGCACCGGCACCGTGGTCGTGGCGGACGGCGGCCAGGCATTGGTCTGAGCGGCTGAGTGCGAACACTGATGAGCTCTGATCAACGCTGATGAACACTGATACAGGCTGATGAAGGCCGATCCAAGAAGGGAACCCCCATGATCCTTGTCACCGGAGCCTCGGGCCACGTCGGCGGCGAACTCGTCCGCCGGCTGGCCGCCGAGCAACGTCCGGTGCGGGCGCTGCTCCGCAGCGCCTCCGACGCCTCGTCGCTGCCCGACGGTGTCGAGCCCGCCGAGGGCGACCTCAACCGCCCCGAGTCCCTGGGCAAGGCGCTGACCCGGGTCGACGGCGTCTTCCTGCTCGGCGGATTCGCGGACATGCCCGGCGTCCTGGCGGCTGCACGCAAAGCGGAAGTCGGCCATGTGGTCGCCCTGTCGTCGAGGTCTGTCATCGGCGGCCGCCCGGACAACGCGGTCGCCGCGATGCACCTGGACACCGAGGCGGCGGTGCGCGCGTCCGAGGTGCCCTGGACGATCCTGCGGCCCAGCGGCTTCATGTCCAACACCTTCGAGTGGCTGCCGCAGCTGCGGGCCGGTGACGTGGTCCGGGCCCCGTTCGCGAACGTGCCGATCGCCGCCATCGACCCGCACGACATCGCGGCGGTGGCGGCCACGGTCCTGAACCGCCCGGAACACTTCGGTCTGAGCCACGAACTGAGCGGACCGGCGGCGCTCCGCCCGGCCGACCGGCTCGCCGCCCTGGCCGACGCGCTCCACCGGCCGCTGCGCTTCCAGGCCCAACCCGACGACGAAGCCCGCGGCGAGATGCTGTCGACGATCCCGGCCCGCTACGTCGAGGCGTTCTTCCGGTTCTTCGCCGACGGCGAGTTCGACGACACACCGGTCCGGACCACGGTCACGGAGATCACGGGACGTCCGGCGCGGACATTCAGGGACTGGGTCGAGGCGCACATCGACGTGTTCCGGTGCGGATGACGAAACAGGTCGCCGAGTCCCTGGTCGAACACGATCTCCGGCGGCGGCTTCGGCGGCGGAGGGACCGGCGGGGCCGTGACACGGCACGGAAGTCACCCGACCGGGCCATTGATGGGACTGGACGGAATCACCAGCTCTTCAAGGCACCGGTCGGGTCGGCGATGAGCGCGGTCTCACCGACTCGCGGTCAGAATCAACGGGCGGAACGGATTCGTCTCGTCGGGGTTGTAGGCGCCGCCGACGGTGATGCCGCGCGCGTTCGCCGACACGGAGTACGGCGTCGAGTCGATGCCGACTGTGGGCAGGTTCAGCGAGTGCCAGCCGGTGCCGTCCAGCTGCTCGCCGTAGGGCTGGTCGGTGGTCTTGTCGTAGCCGACGACCGTGACGCCGCCGGGGGTCGGGGCGGCGGCGAAGATCACGCCGGTGCCGGGGGTCGGGATGGTCTTCCAGGTGTGGCCGTCGTAGTGCGCCACCAGGGGGTGGCCGCGGTCCTTGTCGTCCAGGAGGGTGCGGCCGGCGGCCCAGACGTCGTTGGGGCCGGCGGCGACGACGGTGTTGAACTCGCCGTACAAGCCGGTGTTCGGGACGGTCGCGCGGGTCCAGGTGTGGCCGTCGTAGTGCAGCAGCACCGGTTGGTCGGTGCCGTCGGGGAGGACGCCGGAGGCCCAGATGTCGTGCGGGCCGGTGGCGGTGATGCCCATCAGTTCGGTGTCCGGGACGGCGGCCGGCAGCTTGACCTGCTGCCAGACTTTGCCGTCCCAGTGCTCGATGAGGCCGGTGTCGTAGGAATCGTTGCCGCGGATGCGCTGGGTCCAGCCGACGGCCCAGGCGTCGCGCGGGCTCAGGGTGGCCACGCCGAGGAGTCCGGCGGAAACGGTGCCGGCCGGGACCGGGGCGTCGGCGATACGCCAGCTCTTGCCGTCCCAGTGCTCGGTGAGGATCGAGCCCTTGGTCGCCGGATCGTTGTCGCCGACCAGCCACACGTCGTGGGCGCCGGCGGCAGACAGGGCATTGATACGGCTGTTCGCGGTGTCGGCGGGGGTGGCGACCCGCTTCCAGGCGCCGCCGGTGCGGTCGTCACGGTCGTCGCGGGCCAGCAGCATCGGGTTGAGGGCCGAGGACTGGCCGTCGACGGTCAGCTGGAAACCGGCGGCCCAGGTGGTGTGCGGGTCGAGCTGGGTCATGGCCAGGACGTTGCCGGACGGGACCGGGACCTGGTCCTGCTGCCAGCGGCCGGCCGCCTGCGCGGTGCCGATGGCCGCGGCGGTGAAGGCCGCGGCAGACAACAAGGTCACCGTTGCTCGTTTCACAGAGCTCATAAATACGCCTCCTCAGTCATGCGGTGCCGAAATCGGCTCCCGATGACTCTCGACGCCCCAGGTACCGGGGATGTTGCATCCGGCGTTCGGGCAGGCCGTGAAACTTTCGCTCGGCGAAGCGACAGCGCCGCAGGCCAGGGGAACGCGAGCAACGAAGAACGTTGACTGAGAGGGCGCCATTCCGGACGGTCGGAGTGCCACTGCCATCCCGCCCTGATCACCGAGGACGCCCGCCGATGAGACTCCGCACACCCCGCTTGCGCGTGACGGGACCGACCACCACCCTGGCCGCCGGGCTGCTGGCGGCCGGCGTGCTGACGCTGGCGGCGCCGCCCGCCGCGCACGCCGGCACCCCGTCGGCCACCGGCGAGTTCGACTACGCCGAGGCGTTGCAGGACTCGATGCTCTTCTACGAGTCACAGCGGTCCGGTCCGCTTCCGGCCGACAACCGGGTGACGTGGCGCGGACCGTCCGACCTCAGCGACGGCTCCGACCACGGCCTGGACCTGACCGGCGGCTACCACGACGCCGGCGACGAGGTGAAGTTCGGGCTCCCCGAGGCCTCCTCGATGACCGCCCTGGCCTGGGGTGCGATCGACGACAAGGCCGGGTACCAGAAGGCCGGGCAGTGGCAGTACGTGGAGCGGAACCTGCGGTGGGGCGACGACTACATCATCAAGGCGCATCCCTCTCCGCACGTGTTCTACGGCCAGGTCGGCGACGGCAGCAGCGACCACAGCTTCTGGGGTCCGGCCGAGGTCAATCCCGAGCCGCGGCCCTCCTACGCGGTGACCGAGTCCTGCCCGGGCTCGGACCTGGTGGGCCAGGCGGCCGCGGCGATGGCCGCGTCGTCGATCGTGTTCCAGACCGACGATCCGGCGTACTCCGCGACCCTGCTCGCCCAAGCGAAGTCGCTGTACGAGTTCGCCGACGACTACCGCGGCAAATACGACGCCTGTATCACCGGCGCCTCCGGCTTCTACACCTCGTTCAGCGGCTACTGGGACGAGCTGGTGTGGGGCGCCATCTGGCTCTACAAGGCAACCGGCGACACCGCGTACCTGACCAAGGCCGAGACGTACTTCGCCAACCTGAACAAGGCGAACCAGACCACGACACCGGAGTACGCCTGGACGATCAGCTGGGACGACTCCTCCTACGCGTCCTACATCCTGCTCGCCGAGATCACCGGCCAACAGCAGTACATCGACGACGCCGAACGCAACCTCGACTGGTTCACCACCGGCTACAACGGCCAGCACGTGAGCATGTCCCCCGGCGGCGAGGCCCAGGTCGACGTCTGGGGCACGGCGCGCTACGCCGCGAACGAGGCATACCTGGCGCTGGATTTCGAGGACTGGCTTAAGTCGCAGAACCTTGATTCCGCGAGGCAGGCCGCCTACCACGACTTCGCGGTGCGCCAGATGAACTACATCCTCGGCGACAACCCGAACCAGGAGAGCTACGAGGTCGGCTTCACCAACGGCGGCACCAACACCGCCTGGCCGCAGCAGATCCACAACCGGACCGCCCACGGCTCATGGGACCAGAGCATGAGCGACCCGGCCGCCACCCGGCACCTGGACTACGGCCTGCTCGTCGGCGGACCGACCTCCGGCGACGGCTTCACCGACAGCCGCCAGAACTACCAGCAGACCGAGGGCGCGCTGGACTACAACGCGCTGTTCTCCGGGGCGCTGGCCGAGCTGACCACCGAGTACGGCGGCACGCCGCGCGCGAACTTCCCGCCGACCGAGACGCCGGACGGCCCCGAGGAGTTCATGCAGGCCGCGCCGAACCAGACCGGCACGAACTTCGTCGAGATCAAAGCCGAGGTGGTCAACAAGTCCGGCTGGCCGGCCCGGCACCTGACCGACGGCTCGTTCCGGTACTACTTCACGCTCGACCCCGGCGAGACCGCCTCGCAGCTGCAACTGACCTCGCCGTACAACCAGTGCAACGCGCCGGGCCCGATCACTCAGTACTCCGGCTCGACGTACTACGTGACCATCAGCTGCGCCGGCGACGACATCGCCCCGGCCGGGCAGTCGCAGTTCCACCGCGAGGTGCAGTTCCGCATCACCTTCCCGGCGGCGCACGACTACACCAAGGACTGGTCCTATCAGGACCTGGTGGGCATGGCGACCAACTCCACGCCGGTGAACACCAGCCACATCGAGCTCTACGACGGCAGCACCAAAGTGTGGGGCACCGCCCCCGGCAGCGGCACGCCGGTCACACCGCCCGGCGCCCCCGGAACGCCGACCGCCTCGGCGGTCACCGCCACCGGGGCGGCACTGACCTGGGCCGCCTCGGCCGCGGGCACGAATCCGGTGGCGGGGTACGACGTGTACAGCGTGACGGGGACGTCCTCGACCAAGGTGGCGTCCTCCACCACGACGTCGGCGGCGCTGACCGGCCTGACGCCGGGCACGGCGTACACGTTCGACGTCGTCGCGCGGGACAGCGCGGGCAACCAGTCGACGGCCTCGCCGACGGTCGCGGTGACCACGGCGTCCTCGTCCGCGACGCCGCCGAGCGCCCCGACCGGGCTGACGGTCACCGCGACCGGGTCCACAAGCGTGGGGCTGAGCTGGAATCCCGCGACCGCCGGGACTTCGGCGATCGCGAGCTACACCGTGGTGTGGGGGACCGAGCCGCGCTGACGGGCACACCCGATGCAGGGCCCCAGGTCGTTACGCCGGCCTGGGGCTTCCCCGTCTCGCCGGATCCCCTGCCCGGCGTCGAGCCCCGATCAGGCCGCCGGAGCGGACGCCGTCGCCCACGCCGCTGTTCCTGAGACTGTCCAGGAGGCGCCTCTGCTTGATCGGCCTTTTCTCGGGCCTCGGCGGGCAGGCCGCGGCCGCGAAGGGCCGGCCCTTCGGGGCCGGCCCTCGCGCCGTCAGACCATCGCCCCACCCAGCCGCGCCTCCACCGAGTCCAGCGCGGTCCGCACCGCCCCGAGCGCGACCGATTCGTCGCCCAGCGTCGAAGCGGCCACTCGGGGCGGCCGGACGCAGAGGGTCGCCAGGCGTTCCTCCAGTGGGCCGACGATGAGGTCCGCGGAGCGGGAGGTGCCGCCGCCGACGACGATCAGTTCGGGGTCGACGGCCAGGGCCATCGCGGCTGTGCCCAGGGCGATGCCGTCGACGAAGGCGGCCACTCGTTCGTGGGCCCAGGGCTCGCCTGCGCGGGCGGCTGCGTAGACCTCGGCGACGGTGGTTTCCATGCCCGCCGCCGTGGTGGTGCCGACCAGATGGGAGGGGGCGTCCTGCCAGCCCAGGACGCCGAGGGCGCCGATCTCGCCGGCCGCTCCGGAGTGGCCGCGGTGCACCGTTCCGCCGGACAGGACGCCGGCGCCCATGCGGAGGCCCGCCAGGACGTAGACCACGTCGCCGATACCGCGCGCCGCGCCGAGCCAGTGTTCGGCGACGGCGGCCAGGTTCGCGTCGTTGTCGACGGTCACCGGGCAGGGGAACGAGCGGCCGAGTTCGCGGGCCAGGTTCAGGCCGGTCCACTCCGGCAGGACCGTCGAGAGGGTGACGGTGCCGCGGTCCACGATGCCGACCGTGCCCGCTGACGCGCCCCACAGGCGGGAGCGGGGAACGGCGGCACGGGACAGGCAGTCGGTCGCGCATGCGCGCACGGCGGCGAGCCGTTCCTTGCGGGGCATGGCGGTCGACAGTTCGGCACGCTCGGTGGCCAGGACGCGGCCGTCGAGGTCGGCGACGATCGCCAGCACCTTGTGCGCCCCGATGTCCAGCCCCAGGACGGCGCCGGCCTCGGGGCGGAAGCGGTAAGTGCGCGCCGGGCGGCCCATGCGCTTCTCACCGGGCTCCGGCGCCAGTTCCTCGACCAACCCCTGCCCGGCCAGGTCCTCCAGCGCGGCTTCGACCGTCGGCCGGGACAGGCCGGTGGCACCGGCCGCGGCCGTGACCGTGAGCGCGCCGCCGGCCCGGAGCGCGCGCAGCACCGAGGCCGAGTTGATGCGGCGCAGCAAGGACGGATCTGCGGTGGCCGGCTGGGCCTCGGGCGGGGTCCGGGGGTTGAGCGGAGTCGCGGTCACGCTTTCCATCTTCTCCTCCCCGCCTCCATTACGCAAGGAACCTTCGTAAGAGTACGCAGGTGAAGACCAGTGTAACGAATCAGCATCGGAGTCTTGACCGCGTCGATCGGGCCGCCCCATGCTTCCACAAGCATCTTACGAAAGGCCCTTGGTTAAGTCTCGCCGGGGCGGATCAGACAACGGATCAGACAAGTCAGACAAGGGGGTGGCCATGTCCGATGACACGTACGGGGCCCGGAACGGCAGCCGGAGCCCGGCCTTCGAGCCGGTGAGGGTTCCGGTACGGATCGCCGTCGCCGGCGCGGGACTGCGCGGCTCCGCCTACGCCCGGACCGCGGCGGCAGCCGGAGACGCCGTGATCACCGCGGTCGCCGAACCGGACCGGGAGCGCCGCGAGCGCTTCGCCGCCGAGCACGGCATCCCGCCGGAGAACGTGTTCACCGACTGGGCCGACCTCGCGGCGGCGCCGAAGCTCGCCGACGCCGCGATCGTCGCGACCCAGGACGGCGAGCACGTGGGACCGGCGGTCGCGCTGGCGAAGGCGGGCTACCACCTGCTGCTGGAGAAGCCGATGGCGACCACCGAGGCGGACTGCGCGGCGATCGTCGAGGCCGCCGAGTGCTCCGGGGTGATGCTCGCGGTCTGCCACGTGCTGCGCTACACCTCCTACACCGCGAGGATCAAGGAGCTGATCGCGGACGGCCGCCTCGGCGACGTCGTCTCCGTCCAGCACCTGGAGCCGGTCGGGTGGTGGCATCAGGCGCACTCCTACGTGCGCGGCAACTGGCGCCGCGAGGAGGAGTCCTCGCCGATGCTGCTGGCCAAGGCCTGTCACGATGTGGACTGGCTGGTCTACGTGATGGGCGCCCTGCCCGAGCGGGTGTCCTCGTTCGGCGAGCTGGTCCACTTCCGCGCGGAGAACAAGCCCGCGGGCGCGGCGTCGAACTGCCTGGACTGCCCGGTCGAGAACACCTGCCCCTATTCGGCCCCGCGCCTGTACAACTCCTGCCTGGGCGATCCGGCCAAGGAGCTGTGGCCGTTGTCGGCGGTCACCACCGACCACACCCCGGCCGGGATCGAGCGGGCGCTGCGCGAAGGCCCCTACGGCCGCTGCGTCTACGAGTGCGACAACGACGTGGTCGACAACCAGGTCGTCGCCTTCGACTTCGGCGGCGGCCGCACCGCGACGCTGACCATGACGGCGTTCACCCCGCTGGACTTCCGCAAGACGCGGATCATGGGCACCCGCGGCTACCTCGAGGGCGACGGCCGGACGCTGGCCGTCCTGGACTACACCACCGAGACCTGGGAACACCTCGACGCCACCGAGGCCGGGGCCGGTCCCGACGCCTCCGCGGCGGACGGCCACGGCGGCGCGGACGCCCGGCTGGTGGAGGCGTTCGCCGCGGCCGTAGCGACCGGCGACGGCTCGCGCATCCTGTCCGATCCGCGCGAGAGCCTGGCCGGCCACCGGGTGGTCTGGGCTGCGGAACGCGCCCGGCACACCGGCACGGTGCAGGACATCCGGCCGGCCCTCTAACACCGAAATCTCCGTCTCTCCATACCGAAATCTCCGTGACACCAAGATCTTCCGTTCGGCACCCTCCCGCCCCATCATGATCAGATCAAGCAAGGAGTAGGCAGTGAAGAGCTCAAAGCACCGCCCGGCCTCAGCGTCGGCCGCCATAGCCGCCTCCGTCGCCGCCCTCGCGCTCGCGACCGCCGCGTGCTCCCCCGGCGGGTCGTCGTCGTCCGCGGACAACCACCCGACGTCGGTGTCCACCGGCGCGGGCACTGAGAAGGCGGCCCTCAAGCTGGCGACCACGCCGGAGTCCGGGGCCTTCGTCAAGAAGATCATCACCTCGTTCGAGGCCGCGCACCCGAACATCACGATCGACTACCAGGACACCAACTACGACGACTACGACAAGTCGATCAACCTGGCCCTGGCCTCCGACCAGTCCCCGGACATCGTGCTGCTGAACGCCGTGGGCAACACGGTCAAGGACAAGCTGGTCCTCGACCTGTCCGCCTATGAGAAGGCGTACAACTGGTCCGGCGTCTACCCCAGCAGCGAGACCGCCCAGTGGGAGACCTCCGACGGCACGACCCTGGGCAGCGGCCCGCTGTACGCGGCGCCGGCCGGCTTCTCGATCGTCGGCGTCTACTACAACAAGACGCTCGCGGCCAAGGACGGCATCACCGCGCCGCCGGCCACGCTCGCCGACTTCGAGGCCGACCTCGCCAAGGCCAAGGCCGCCGGGGACCTGCCGATCCAGCTGGGCAACAAGCAGGGCCACGCCTCGTTCCTGCTCCAGCTGCTCGGCCAGGGCGCCGACGGCGCGGACAGCGCGGCCAAGTGGGTCTTCGGCCAGTCCGGGGCAAGCTTCGCCACCGCCGGCGACCAGGCCGCCGCCGCAAAGCTGGTGGCCTGGCAGAAGGCGGGCTACTTCCCGGCCGGCGCCAACGGCACCGACCTGCAGGGCGCGGTCGACGCGTTCGGCAAGGGGCAGGGCCTGTTCTTCGTGGACGGCAACTGGGACGCCAGCAAGATCGACACCGCGCTCGGCGCGAACGCCGGCTTCTTCTCCTTCCCCGGCCAGCACACCACGGCGATCGGCACCTCGGTGGCCTACGCGATCTCGACCAAGTCCAAGCATCCGGACGCCGCGGCGGCCTTCCTGGACTACCTGCACTCCGCCGAGGGCGAGAACCAGGCGTTCGCGCAGGGGTTCATGCCGGCCGGCGGCGGCACGCCGCAGGGCGCGACCGGGGTCATGGCCGACATCGTCGAGGCCTGGGGCAAGGTCAACACGGCCAACGGCCTGGTCGGCTTCAACAACAACGCAACGGCGACCATGAACGACACACTGACGTCCTCGACGCAGGAGCTGCTCGCCGGGAAGACCGATCCGTCCGGACTGGTCAGCGCGATCCAGGGTGACTGGAGCAAGGTGCATGGATCCTGAGGCCTTGGTGACGGACACGCCGGGCGCGGTCCCGTCTCCCGGCACGGGACAGGGCCGCGCACCCGCCGAACGCCCCGAGCGCCCTGGACGTCCTGGACGCCCCGGCCACGCCGGCCGCCCCGACCCGCGCAGGCGCCGCCGCCGCTCGTCCCGCAAGAAGGTGGCGTACCTCTATCTGGCACCGGCCTTCCTCGCCTACTCCGCCTTCGTGATCCTCCCCTGGCTGCACAGCGTCTGGATCTCGTTCTACGACTGGGACGGCATCGGGGCCTCGCGCTGGATCGGCCTGGCGAACTACCGCGAGGTGTTCACCGAGCCGGCCCTGACGGCGTCCATGGTCCACGCGCTCGGCTTCATCGCCTTCTACACCGTCCTGCCGATCGTCATCGGCCTCGTGCTCGCCGCGACGGTCGCCGCCCGCAAGCGCCGCGGACTCGCGGTCGTGCGCACCGTCCTGTTCCTGCCGCAGATCCTCCCCCTGGTGGCGGTCGGCGTCGTCTGGAGCTGGATCTACGGCGCGGACGGCCCGCTGAACCAGCTGTTGCGCGCGATCGGCCTCGGCGGCGTGACGCGCGCCTGGCTCGGCGACTTCACCTGGGCCTACCCGGCCGTCGGCATGGTCGGCACCTGGGTGTGCACCGGTCTGTGCTTCATCCTGCTGCTGGCCGGCATCCAGAAGATCGACGGCTCGCTCTACGAGGCGGCCCGGATGGACGGTGCGGGCCGGATCCGGGAGTTCTTCGCGGTGACGCTGCCGAGCCTGCGCAAGGAGATCATCGTCGCCGCCGACGTGACCGTCATCGCCGCGCTGGCCTCGTTCGACGTCGTCTACGTCATGACCGGCGGCGGTCCGGGCTCGTCCACGACCGTCCCCGGTGTGCAGGTGTACGAGCTCACCTTCACCGCGAACCGCGTCGGCACGGCCTGCGCGCTGGCGACGGTGCTGTCCGTCGCGGTGTGCGCGGTCGTGCTGGTGCTCAACCGACTCGCGAAGGAGCGGCCATGATCGCGCGCCTGGGACGGTCCGGATCGACCCTCGCACTGGCCGTCGCGGCGGCGACGGTGCTGTTCCCCCTGCTGGCGATCGTCAGCGCCGCGCTCCAGCCGCAGACGAACCTGTCGCCGGGCCTGGCCTGGCCGAGCCATCCGCAGTGGCACAACTTCGCGGACGCCTGGAGCGTCGCCGGCTTCGGCTCGCTGCTGAAATCCAGCGCGATCATCGCCTTCGTCGTGGTCCCGATCGCGCTGGCCTGCGCCACGCTCGCCGGGTACGCGCTGGGGACGATGGAGTTCTTCGGCAAGCGGCCGCTGGGCCCGTACCTGATGCTCGGCCTCGCGCTGCCGTACGAGGCGATCGTCATCCCGCTGTACTTCGACCTGAAGCCCCTGGGGCTGCTGAACACCTACTGGGCGGTGATCCTGCCCCTGGTCGGCGCGTTCATGCCGTTCGGCGTGTTCTGGATGCGGGCGCACTTCGAGTCCGTGCCGCGCACCGTCATCGAGGCCGCCGAGATGGACGGCGCCGGCAGCTTCCGGGTCCTGACCAAGGTCCTGCTGCCGACCGCGCGGCCGGCGCTGACGACGCTGGGCCTCCTGTACTTCATGTGGGCCTGGAACCAGTTCCTGCTCGCGCTGATCCTCATCCAGGACCCCGCCAAGCGGACCGCCCCGGCCGGCCTCGGGAAGTTCGTGCAGGAGTACGGGAAGAACATCCCGCTCCTGTCGGCCGGAACGCTGATCATCATCGCCCCGATCGTCGTGGTCTACCTCGTCTTCCAACGGCACTTCGTGCGCGGCGTCCTTTCGGGCGCCGTGAAGGGATAGCGCACCTCTCCCCATTTCGGGAAACCATCAACGGAAGGAAGTCCATGAAGCTCCTCCGTACCATCCTCGCGACCGCGCTCGGGGCCTGCGGCGCCGTCGCGGTGGCCGCGCCGGCGGCGCACGCCTCCGGGACCATGTACTACGTCGACTCGGCCGGCGGCAGCGACGCCAACTCCGGCACCTCGGCCTCCTCGCCCTGGCAGTCGCTGGCCAAGGTGGACGCCACCGCGTTCCAGCCCGGGGACACGATCGCTTTCAAGGGCGGCGACACCTGGAGCGGCGCGGGCCTGACGATCACCTCGTCCGGCTCCGCGTCGGCACCGATCACCGTCACGTCCTACGGCACCGGACGCGCGCTGCTGGCCGGCAACGACGCGGTCCAGGCGACGGTCACGCTCTCCAACGTGCACGACGTCCAGGTGAGCAATCTCGAGGTCACCAACAGCGTCAACCTCGCGGTCTCGAACAGCACCGACTACCGCGGCATCTACGTCGTCGCCAAGGACACCGGGAACATGCCCGGCATCGTCATCGCGAACAACTACGTCCACAACGTCGACGGCAAGGGCACCTCGCGCATCGGCGAGGGCGGCATCGTCGTGGGCGTGCGCGGCAACACCACTCCGACCTGGTTCTCGAACCTGCGGATCACCGGCAACGAGGTGGCGGACTCCAACACCTACGGCATCTCGACGTTCACCACCTGGTGCGCGTCCTGCGACATCTACACCGCCGAGACCGGCATCCCGACGTCCGAGGTCTCCGCGACCCGGCAGGCGTTCACCGGCTCGGTCTTCCAGGACAACTACGTGCACGACGTCGCCGGCGGCGGCATCACCCCGCAGTACATCGACAACGGCCTGGTGCAGGGCAACACCGTCGACAAGGCGGCCTCGCACCGGCTGGTGTTCGGCGGCGGCAACGTCGGCATCTGGTGGCAGGGCACGAACAACCTGCTGGTGCAGTACAACACCGTGCGCCGGACGGCCGTCGACGACTTCGGGAACCCGGATCCGGTCGACGACATGGGATTCGACGCCGACATGGGCTCGCAGAACAGCGTCGTGCAGTACAACTACAGCGACTCGAACAACGGCGGGTTCTTCATGTGCCTGATCACGTCGGACAACAACATCGTCCGATACAACGTGAGCCAGAACGACGGGTACCGCGAGTTCAGCGTCTGGTCCGGCTGCTCGAACCTGCGCGTGTACAACAACACGGTCTGGGGCACCTCGGCGACCGAGACCCGGCACAACAGCGACGGGTCCACGTTCCAGCAGGGCGTCGAGGCGTTCGTCCGGGACCAGGACCAGTACAACAACGAGATGTTCGACAACGTCTTCTACAACCCGCAGCACGCGACGTACGCCTACAGCGGCGACAACTCGATGGACTACAGCCACAACCTGTACTGGGACGGCTCGGCGTCCTCGACGGTGACCCCGGCGAACGACCCGTCCGCGATCGTCGCGGACCCGGAGTTCGTGAACCCCGGCGCGGCCGTCCCGCCGACCGGCGTCGTGACCGCCGCCCAGCTGCGACAGATCCTCGCCGGGTACGCGACGCAGAGCTCGTCCCCGGCGCGGGACGCCGGCGTCTCCACCTCGACCGCGCCGAAGACGGACCTGTTCGGGACCGCGATCCCGGCGGGCGCCGTGGACCTCGGCGCTTCGCAGCATGCTGTCTCGGTGACCGCGTCAACGTCGTTCGCCACCGGCCAGGGGACGATCGCGAACCTCGCCGACGGCGACCCGGGCACGTCGTGGGCCTCGACGGCCTCGCCGTCGTTCCCCGGCACGGTCGCGCTGAACTACAGCCAGGCGCGGACGATCGACGGCGTCACGCTCGCCGCGGCCTTCGGCCAGGGCCAGGGTCCGACCTCGGTCGACGTCCAGACGTGGAACGGTTCCGCGTGGGTGACCCAGGTGTCCGGCGCGGCACTGGCCTGGAAGCAGAACACCGCGTCCCCGGAATACCTGCGGATCGCCCTGCCCTCGGCGGTGACCACGACCGGGGTCCAGCTCGTCGTCAAGGCGGCGAACCACACGTGGGGTGACGTCGCGCTGAACGAGGTCATCCCGACCTTCGGCGCCTCGGCCTCGTCCGGTCTCGGGGTGCGAAGCGGGCTGTCCTCGGCCTGGCTGGTCGGCGGGACGATGCAGCAGACGTGGGCCTCGGCGAGTTCGCCGACGCTGCCGAACGCGGTGGAGATCGATCCGGGCGCGACGCAGACGGTCTCCTCGGTGACGCTCTCCGCTTGGTACGGCCAGGGTCAGGGACCGACGTCGGTGAGCGTCGAGGCGAACCCCGGCGGCGTCTGGCAGCAGGTGCTGGCGCCCACGGCGATCAGCTGGAGCAGCAACACCGGCACGGTGGAGAACAGGACCCTGACTCTTCCCTCCGCGATCACCGCGACCCAGTTCCGGATCGTGATCCGGGCGGCGAACCTGTCGTGGGGCGCGGTGGCGCTGAACAAGGTGGCGCTGAACTCCTGACTCCTGACTCCTGAAAGGCGAGAGCCCGGCCCGCTCCCGAAGGAGCGAGCCGGGCTCTGCTTTGTTCTTTGTTCTTTGTTCAGCTCAGCCCTTTAGAGCCTTTAGAGCTCAGCCCCGCGCGACGTGCGGCGTCGACAGGTGCGAAGCCGCCGGGTGGCCGGCGCTGTCCCCGGAACCCGAGGCGGTGGCGACGTCCGCCGCCAGCTGCTGGTCGACGCGCAGCGGCAGGGCCTTGGTCCCGCCGAACACGAAGGCCCAGTTCGCGGCGCCGCGGTTGGCGTCGATCAGGGCGTTGTCGGCCGGGCTGAGGCCGGTCACCGGGTTCACCAGCAGCAGCGGGCCCTGGCGGTTGCCCATCAGCGCGCCGCCGGACAGCGAGTCCGGCCAGGTCACACCGGTGGCGACACCGACGGCGCCGAAGGCGCCGAAGATCTCGTGGGCCACCATGTAGGACGTCTGGTACCGGTCGGTGCCGACCAGGGCGTCGTAGCCGGACCACTTGGCGGCCTTGAGGGCGTTGTTCGCCGCCCCGCCGACGGCGGCCAGGTAGTGGAGCTGGCCGCTGTTGGCCTTGCCCTCCAGGTAGGACTCGGTCGAGGCCGGCATGGTGTTGCCGTTGGTCAGGACCACGGTCATACCGGTGTAGGAACCGGCCGCCGCACCCGCGGACAGCGCGTCCGCGAAGTTCGTGCCGGTGGCGAGCAGCACGTCCGAGGCGTTGGGGGAGACCGCGTTCGCGATCTTGACCGCGGTCTCGAACCGGTCCGCGCCGGCGATGCGGCTGACGGTGTAGCCCGCCCGGGTCAGCGCGGTCTGGACCGCCGGCGAGATGGCCGCGGTGCCGCCGAGGACGTAGACCGTGCCGTGGGCCGGCAGGACCCGCTTGATCTCGTTCAGCGTCTCGGTGTTCAGCGACGCGGTGGGGGTGAGCAGCAGCGGGCCGCCCTTGTGCGCGGCCAGCGACGAGCCGCCGAGGGCGTCGGCGAAGTCGTCGGAACGGCTCAGCACGACCGACTGGGCCTGCTGGCGCGTGTCGCTCGCGCCCGCGTTGACCGTCCGCCAGGTCTCGTGGGAGGTCAGGACCGCGGTGTCGATGCGGTCCGAACCGGCGAACCGGAAGACGTGGCCCGGGTTGTCGGTGCGCACGGCCAGGCCGCCGGCGTCCCCCGAGACGACCTTCTCCAGCTGCGGAGCCGGCGTCGCGGCGGCCAGCGCCGCCGCCACGTCCACCGAGTACGTGCCGGTGGTCGCGGTGCCGGTGCGGGCGGTGTACTCGAAGGCGACCGTCTGGTCGGAGACGGCCTGGGTGTCGGTCTGCGTGGCGGCCTCGAAGATCGGCGTGGCGTGCGCGCCGGTGTTCCAGGTGATCTGCTTCGGCGCGGACCAGGCGTTGTTCTGCAGGGACGTCGCGAACAGCTGCGCGTCGTTGTTGGCGTCGGTCCGGACGAAGACGATGGTCTTGCCGTCGGCCGAGATCGTCGGCGCCGAGCCGCCCTTGGTGGCGACGTCCGGAGCCACGACCGTGGCGAAGCTCTGCTGCCCAGCGGAGTTGTAGGTCGCCAGACCGATACCGGTGTTGCCGCTCTGGTCCGTGGTCTGCACCACGGTGCTGCCGATCTGGTCGCCGGCCACGTCGGCGTTGCTCAGACCCAGACCCGCCGGCGCCGACGAGATCAGGTCCCAGGTCGGACGCTCGGTGCCCAGCGAGTTGCCGTTGGCCAGCGCGCCGACGACCTTGGCGCCGGCACCGGTGCCCTCGGTCCAGTACACGGCCTCGCTGCTGACGTCCCAGACCGTGTGCGACGGCGCCGTGGCCTGAGCGATCTTGATGACGTTGGCGCCGTTGAAGTCGGCGGTGTAGACGCCGTTGTCGGCACCGATGTAGGCGAACCGGCCGCCCTGGCCGGCCCACGAGACGTCGTGGGCGCCGGCCGGCAGCGCGACCGTGCCGCCGCCGACGACGTGGATGGCGCCGCCGACGGTGATCGTCACCGGGTTCGCCCCGTTACCACCGTAGGTGGTCGCGTGCGCCGCGCCCCCGGCGGCGAGGACGGTGCCGATGGAGGAAGCGACGAGAGCGGCGACCGCCACTGGCTTCCGATTGAACTTGCTGGACAAGATTTCCCTCCCCGGAAATGGATGTCGACACTGCGTTCGACACCAGAGAAACGCAGAATACAACCCCGGCGGGGGCAGTCCACACCCGGATATACCGCATCACACAACTGGCGTAGATAGTCACGAGAAACACGGGCGTTATGACGTCGACGCCCAGCGCCCCGCGCCCGAAGATAACAAAGCTTTGATATAAAGCGCTCGACGAATCGGACGGGGACGTTCCGGTACTTCGGGGGCCGATCGTGCCATTCCGCACGGTGCTAATTCACCCATCTGACCAATCGCCGCGCTCTGTTCACTAGACGCATACTCAGCCGCAGGGCCGCGTTTGCCAGGACCGCTGGAGTCCGGGCCTTGATTACCCGACGCGCTCGCCGCCTACGACCGAAGGGTTTCGACCATGCTGAGACGTGGGCGTCTGCGCGCGCCTGTTTCGTTCCTCGTCGTGACGTCGCTGGGGGTGTTCGCCGCGGCACAGGTCCCCGCCTTCGCGGTGTCGTCGCCGGCGGCCGCGGCGGCTCCCGTCACAAATTCCACACCTACCGTCACCCAAGCCTGCTCGGCGCCGACGGCCAAGGGCGTCGACCGCTGCTTCGCCCTGCGTGTCGACTCGGTCAAGGGCGCCGCGAGTGTCAAGGGCCTGATGGCCGCCGCGGCCCCCGCCGGCCTGTCGCCGAGCGACCTCACCAGCGCCTACAAACTCCCGGCGAACGGCGGCGCGCGCCGACCGGCTGCTCGGCGAGGGCAAGCGGTCCACCGCGGACCGGGTGGCGGTGCCGTACAAGCGCTGAGCGGCAGGCCCGGATCCAGCCCCAAGCCCCCCGGCTTGGGGCTCCGCTCCGGTGCCTCGGTGACCCGGGCCTCAGCCCAGGACGGTGAGGCGCCCGGGCGCGGTCATCATCATCGGGGTCCGGTACTGCATGGAGACCGGGCCGGTGGTCGTGTCGACCGTGACGCCGGCCTCGCAGCAGCGCGACTTGGCGAGGTACTTGAAGTAGACCTTCACCTCGTGCCGCCCGGGCGCGACCGAGACGGTGCGGTCTCCCCAGGAGCCCGGCTGCGGCGTGCCGTCGACTTCGATGGTGAGCTTGGTCAGGTAGAGCAGCCACGCCATCGGGCTGTGCTTTCCATTGACGCGGATGGTGGTCTGTTCTGGCATCTTGCGAGTTTCGCGTCCCCTCCACGGGCCCGCATCGGCGAAACCACGTAGGCGGGTACGGAATGACGGGGCGCCAGCTCAGTCCTCGGCCGGTCAGTCCTCGCCAGCTCAGTCCTCGCCAACTCAGTCCTCGTCGTCGGCCGCCCGCTCGATGATCAGGTCCCCGGACCCCGGCTCCAGCTCGACCGAGTCGGTCAGGTGCAGATGGCTCCCGGCCGGCACGGCCGCCTGGGCCAGGGTCAGGCAGTGCTGCGCGAGGGACACCAGGCCGGCGCTGTTAGCCCGGACGACGACCTCGCCGGCCGAGGCGTCGACCTCGATGCGGAATCCCTCCGCCCAGGCGAAGCGCAGGGGTCCGCCCGGCTCGTAGTCCGGTACCTCGACGTGCCGTTCGGTCATTGGATGCATCCGTTTGTGAAGTAGACGTGGTCGTTCTGCGTCACCGCCATGCGACCGGTCCTGGGGTCGGGTTCCAAGTACTCGAAGTTGCAGTGCGGGCCGCCGCCGTGCTGCCCGAGGATATCGCTGTCGCCCATGCGGAAGACGCGACTGCCGTCCGACGACACGAAGCGGCCGCTGCCCGCCCTCGGCTCGGTGTAGCCCGGGCCGAGCCAGTCCTCGCCGGCCTTGAGCATGTCGTCCACGTTCAGCTCTTGGTTGTTGCCCGGCGTGCTGTAGCCGCCGGCGGAGAACGGGGGCGACGGAACGCGCGGGCCCGAGGCCAGACCGAGCGGGTCGACCATGGTCAGCGGGTTCGCGACGTAGGCGTGGTCGTTGAGGGCCGGCGCCAGGCCGAGCGGGTCGGGGCTCAGGTAGGCCGCGATGGAGGGGTCGTAGTACCGCTGCACGTTGTAGTGCAGGCCGGTCTCGTCGTCGAAGTACTGGCCGGCGAAGCGGAGCGGGCATTCGGTCTCGGTGCCGGTGTCGGTCGCGATGAAAGTGGACCGGCCGAACAAGTCGGTGGTCTGATACCAGGCGACCCGGCCGTCGGGGGTGACGAGTTCGGTGGGCATGCCGGCCAGGTCGGTGACGATCGTGTGGAACACCTCGTCGACCTGCTCCTGCGGGGCGTCCGCGGCCCAGGAGCGCCGCCGCTGCGCCGCCGGCAGGCCGCTGTCCGGGTCGTAGTCCCACGTCACCGCGGTGGCCCGGCCGCCGGCGTCGACGCTGGTCTGCTCGATCAGCCGCGGTCCGTCCCAGGCGAACTCGACGCGCTCGGCCTCGGAACCGTCGGCCAGGACGTGCTGCTTGGCCAGCCGCCGGCCGAGCGGGTCGTAGCGGTAGTGCCACGCCGAGCCGTCGGGCAGGCCGGCCTGCTTCAGCCGGCCGTCGGCGTCCCAGACGAAGGTCTGGATCCGCACCTGGCCGGACAGTGTCCGCCGGCGGATCCGGACGACGCGGCCGGCCGCGTCGTAGTCGTAGTGGACGCGCCCCGCGCGGAGCACGCGGGTGCCGCTCACGTCACGGCCTCCGGCGCTGTCCGCCTGCGTGTCGTGAGCTGCCAGGACCACGGTGCCGAACCCGTCGTACGAGTACGACTCTCCGCCGCCCTGCGAGCTCCGGACCTCGGAGATCCGGCCGCGCGGATCGGCCACGTACTCCTGCCGCCCGCGCAGCGAGTCGGTCATGGCGGCCGGGATGCCGTCCGCGTGGTAGGCGTAGGAGCGGCTCAGGGACGTGTGGCCGGAGCCCGGCGATGCCTGAGAAGCCGGAGAAGCCTGGGAAGCAGGAGAACCCGGGGAAGCCAGCATGCTGATCTGCTCGACGGCGACCCGGCCGGCGGCGTCGAAGTCCCGGGACAGCACCGCGCCCCCGGCTCCCAGCAGCCGGCTGGTCTCACGACCGCTGATGTCGTACCGGATGTGCTGCTCGACATCTCCCGCCGCGAAGACGACGGGCCGGCTCTTGGCGTCATACCGCCAGGAAGACTCGGCACCGGCCGGGGTGATACGGGCGACGCGCCGACCCATGGCGTCGTATCCGGACCGCGTCGTCCGGCCGTCGACCGTCTCGGCCACGACCCTGCCGCGGGCGTCGTAGGCGTAGTCGAGCCGCGAGCCGGCCCCCGAGGCGAACAGCATCCGGCCGTTCGGGTCGTAGCCGTAGGCGAATTCGGCGTCCACGGTCTGGCGGCCGACGACGCGCCCCAGCGGATCGCGGCTGAAGACCGTCCTGTGGCCCAAAGCGTCGACCGACTCCGTGAGCCAGCCGTCGGCGTCGTAGGTGTAGAGGAGGCTGCGGCCGTTGTAGTCGGTCTCCCGCACCAGATTGCCGCTGTGGTCATAGGTATAGGCCCACTGGACCTGCCCCGGCCCGGTGACGGCCACGAGCTGCATCTCGGTGTCGTACCGGTACTCGAACCGCGCGGCGTCGGCCTCGATCCGTGCGGCCACCTTGCCGAACGGTCCGACTTCGTAGCGGGTGACGGCGCCGCGCTGGTCCGTGTACGCGACGAGTTCGCCGTCGGCGTCCGTCTGCCACTCCTCGCGCGCCCCGTCGGGCCCGACGCGGGACCGGAGGCCGCCCTCGACGGACCACTCATAGCGCGTCACGCCGCCGTCCGGCCCGGTCACGGCGGCGGCCCGGCCGAAGGCGTCCCGGGCGATCCGGTGGACCGCGCCGTCGGGCCCGGTCACCGACACGGTCTGGCCGGCCGCGTCGGCCTCGTAGGCGGTGCGGTCGCCGGCGTCGTCGGTGATCGACACCAGGGAGCCTCGGGTGTCGTAGCCGAACTCGGTCCGGGCTTCGAGCGGGTCGATCTGCGCGACCACGTTCCCGGCGGCGTCGTGCTCCTGCCGCCAGCGCGTCCCGTCCGCCTGGACCAGGAGGGTCAGCGCGTTCAGAGCGTTGAATTCCGCGCTGAGCGTCGTGCCGTCCGGCCGCCGGACCCGGATCGTGTTCCCGGCCGCGTCCCGGTCGAAGACGGTGGTCATCCCCCGCCGGTCGGTGCCCCGGAGCCGGCGGCCGTAGAGGTCGTCGTGGAAGACGAGGGCGGCGCCGTCCGCGTCGATGACGCGGTCCACATGGCCGTGCACGTCATAGTGATACGTCTTGGCGCGGCCGAGGGAGTCCGTGAAGACAGTCGTCCTGGCCGCCGGATCGTAGGAGAACTCCCCCGACAGGTAGCCGTCGGCGCCGGTACCGCGCACCACCCGGCCGCGGTCGTCGTACTCGTAGGAGTAACGGAATCCGGCCCGGTTCACCCACGCCGTGATCCGGTCGGCGTCGTCCCAGTGGTATGTGTACGGCCGCCCGGAGGAGTTGACGACCCCGGTCAGGCGGCCGCGGTCGTCGTACTCGTACCGCTTGACGACGACGCCGTGCTCGCTGCCGTCCAGGACCCGGATCGCGGCGACGCGGGGACCGTTCGCGGTCGCCGCGGAGTCGACGGCGAGCCGGTAGCCGTCGTGCTCGACGCCGGTCGGCATACCCTGCGCGTCGCGCACGATGTCGACGCGGTTGCCGTTGCGGTCGGTGACGCGCGCGAGGTCGCGGATCTGGCCGTTCTCGCCCTCGAAGTGGACCTGCGGGAAGTGCCGGGTCAGCCCGCCGCGCGGATCGGTGACGCGGATCTCGTCGGCGGCGCGGTCCCACACCAGCGGCCAGCGGGCGCCCCGGACCGGGAGCACCTCCTCGTCGCCGGACGGGACGGGGTAGTGCAGCGTCTGGCCGTCGTCGCCGGCGAGGTGGATGCCCGCGGCGTTGACCGACAGCCGCTGATCGAGGGTGGAGGACCACCCGGGGCCGAACAGGCGCCCGGTGCGGTAGCCGGAGGCGTAGGCGCGGCGCAGGACGATCGGCAGCACCCCGGGCAGTTCCAGATCCGTCTCCAACGCCACCATCCGGCCGGAGACCAGGTCCACGGGGTCGCCGCCGGTGTCGGAGTTGCTGACGCCGTCGCCTTCGAGCGCGTCGTCGCCGAGCGCGCCGCCCTCGCCGTCGAGCGCGCCCGCTTCCCCTTCCAGGGCCCCGGCTTCGCCTTCGAGGTCTTCGGCACCCGAGCCCAGCGCACGTCCGCCGACGAAGGTGAGCGCGAGCATGCCGGCACCGAGCAGCGCGTCGCCCCAGTGGCCCTGCATCGCGTCACCGATGGTGGCCATCGCGGTGCCGGCGATGGCGACGATGTTGTCGATCTCGGCCAGCGCGGCCGTGACCACGTCCACGCCGGGGATCCATGAGGTGGCCAGGGCGATGATGTCCAGGATCGGGGCGAGTTCGCCGGCGATCTTCCCGATCTCCCCGCCCCACTTGGACAGGTCCTCACCGACGTGGTCCCACCAGGACTTGTTGTGGATGCCGTCGGATTGCGCGTGTCCGAGGGCGCTGCCGCAGGTCTTGGCCGCTTCGATGCGGTCGTTGTAGGCGTCGTTGGCCAGCTTGGTCAAAGCGGCCATCTTGGCCTTGGCGTTGTTCAGGTTGGTCTGGGCGGTGTCATGCGCGGTCTGCGCATCGGTGACAGCCTTCTGATCGGGGTTGGCGGCCTGGTTCTGCTGTGCCGTCTTCAGATCTGTCGCCGCGTTGTTGGCGGTGCTGGTGGCACGCTGCAGATCGGCATGCGCGTCCTGAGCCTGGCGCAGGGCTGAGTCGGCCTTGGTCTGCGCGGCCTGAAGCAGCGGCGCATACGCCGACAGCGCATCGGAGGCTTCGCTGTAAGAGGTGTACAGCTTCTGCAACCGCCCCGGCAGCGGACCGTACTGATTCTTGAACGCATCAGCGGTCTGACCGATCCACTTCATCGCAGCCGCGTCAGACCCGAACGAATTCAGATTGTGGTACGCCGCCTCGACGTCATGCGCGAAGTCCCCGAACTCCTTCGCCAACGCCTGCACCGACTCCACCACGCCCGGAGTCGGATCCCCATCCAAACCCAGAATGTCCCACCCCGTCGGACGCGCCATCCCCGATCCCCCCTGTCCGGACGCCCTCACCGCGTTTCCACGACCTCTGATATACCGTACGGGGTGGTGACTCGCGCCGAAAGCGCAATCACCACCCCGCACGGCGTACCCGCGGCTGGTTCTAAGACCCGCCCTAGAAGATGGTCAGCCCGCTGCAGGAGGGGATGCCGAGCCACGGGACGGTGAAGGTGGCGCTCCCGTCGGCGGCCGTGCAGATCTTCAGCAGGCCGTTGCCCAGGCCCAGGGCACCGGCGACGATAGTGGCTATCGGGCCGCCGAGCGGGACCTGGGCGGCGGTGAGGATGGCGCCGACCAGGGTGGCCACGTTCTGGCCGAAGCCGACCACGCTCTCGACCTGGGCGACCGCTTCCTTGGTCATGGACAGCTGGACGCCGGTGCTGCCGATCGTGAGGGTGATGCCGGGCAGGACCGTGATGGTCGTGTTCTGGGCGGCGGCCGGGACGGCCGCGGCGAAGTCGACCGCGGTGCCGTGCGCACCGGCGGCCGGGGCGGCGGCGTGGCCGGGGATCTTGTTCAGGCTGGCGACGAAGGCGTTCGCGGCGTCCAGGGACTGTGCGTCGACGCCGGCCTTGCGGGCGTCGAGGGTGTCGAGGCTGAAGTGCCCGTCGCTGAGGTGGATGTAGTGCGTCGCGGTCACCAGCGACGCGACGGCCGCGGCGCTGTCGCCGGCGGCGAGCGAGCCCGGGGCGCTCTGCGCCGGCTGGCCGGGCTGGGCGGGCTGGACAGCGGCGTTCGCGGTGCCGGCGGCGCACGCGATCAGTGAGGCGCTGAGCGCCGCGGACGTGACGAGGGGCAGGGCGCGCCGCAGGCGCTTGGTGCCCTCGCTGGCGTGCTTCGGACGGGGGCGCAGTGCGAAAGTGCTCATGGCCCGTCAGCGTATGAGGGCCCTGAGAGGACCGGTCCTAACGATCTGCGGAGAGTCGCCTTAAGACCATGTCAGAGACCTGATCACGAACAAGACGGCACACCGGCCGGAACGCTGATGTAGTGATCGGGGACCCACCACAGCCGGTCCTCGTAGTAGATCTGGAACCACCCGGTGGAGTTCTCGTGCTTGGCGTCCAGCCGCTCGTGGATCATCCGGCCGTGGGCGGTGTGGCACACGACCTCGACGACGTCGCCGTCGTGCCGCGGTCCGTTGGATCCGTTGAGGGCGAAGGGCGTCGGGAACACCAGGACGCCGATCGAACCGCCGCGTCCGTTGTTCGCGTCCTGGTTCCAGGTGCGCACGATCTTGCCCAGGACCGTGATCGGCGGCGACGCCGTCACCAGCACGGCGGTCGGCTGGTGCGCCGCCTTCGGCGCCGACGCGGGCGCGGCCTGCGGCTGGGGACGCGACTGGGACGGAGACGGAGACTGGGACTGGGACCCGCCGATGAGGGCGAACGCGCTGACCGCCACCACCACGGCGGCGGAACCCACGATCGAGGCCAGCACCAGCAGCGAGCGCCGCCGACGCGTGGCCACGGTTCGGGGCGAGGGCTGCGCCGCGTAGCCGGGCTCCATCCGGGGCTCCAGTTCCACCACCGACCCCACGAGGGCGGGCCCCATCGAGACCGGCTGAAGAACAGCGGGCAGTTCCGGCGACTCCTGCGACCCCGAATGCTCCTCTGGCCCCGATGACTCCGGCGACTCGCCCCGCGCCCTGGCCTGCCATTCCTCCTGTGCGGCCTGCCATTGCGGATGAATCGGAGCCGGATCGACATCCACCGCGGCCAGCAGGCCCTCGTAGTAGGACCACGCCGGCAGGCTTTGATCCTTTGCGGCGGGATCAGGTGTGAGAATGCGAGAAAGCGTCGCCTTCGCCAAAGTCCCCCGGCCGGCGCGTGCATTGCGGCTGTCCAGAAGCGTGAAAGACGGCGAACCCGCACTCTGGTGCGCCGCCCGGATCATCAAGGTCAACGCCCGGGTCAGGGGCGGCACAGCATCATCAAGATCTTTCAAAGCGCGCGCGGCCATGTCACCCGTCCCGTATCAACAATGCGCGTCAGCTACTAGAAAGCCATGTGTCGGCCGTCAGTCACACTAAGGCCCAGGTTGCTTGCGGAGCGCCATGTTGGCGGAACAGTTTACAAACTCTTTGGATGACACACATGTGTCAGACTGACAGATGGATCAATCCCAGGATCAATCCCCGAAACCACAGGGCTCCCGATGCCTGTTCCGGCACCGGGAGCCCGCTTCCCACTCGCCGTGCGACTACCAGTCCTGCGACGGAGCCGCGACGGTCGGCACGTGGCCCTGGTAGAAGTCACGGCCCCAGCCGTAGTGGGACGCGGCCCACGGCGAGCTCCAGATCGCCTTCTCGGTCACCGCCGGGGAGGCGGACGCCCGCAGGTCGGCGGTGATGTGGCCGTAGTCGCCGGGGCCGCCGTTCAGGTTCGCGGCCACGTAGTGCGCGGCCACGACCAGGTTCGGGTACGAGCCCAGGCCCGCGCCGCCGCCGGAGCCGAAACCGTTGTTCAGCGGGTTGTCGCGGTCCCACCAGTGCGACGGCGGCTCCTCGCTGGCCATCCACTGCACCATCGTGGTGATGTTGTTCGTGCTCTGCGCCCAGCCGCCGTCGGCCAGGACCAGGCGGGCGAAGTCGTAGTTGGTGGACCGGCCGCCGGACGGCGGGGGCGGAGTGCTGCCGCCTTCCAGCGAGGCCTTGGTCTTGGGGCCGACTATGCCGTCCACGGACAGGCCGTGGCTGGACTGGTAGCTCTTCACGGCAGCCAGCGTGGCCGGGCCGAAGTCGCCGTCCACAGCAAGATGGGCGCCGTGCTTGTTCAGCAGTTCCTGCAGCTCGGTGACGCAGCCGCTGTGCTGGCCGTAGGAGATGTCGGCCGGGCAGGCCGACGACGTGAGCTTGATGGGTGCCGGCGCGCTCGCGGCGGTCGCGGCGTTCGCGGTTCCGGCGGCCAGGCCGACCCCCGCGACGGCCGCGACCGAGGCGGCGACGGCGAATCTGACGCGGGGCACGCGGGGCGCGCGGTGGTTGCCCAGGTACATATCAGAACCTTTCAATGCTGCGCGGCGGGAAGCTGGTGGGCCCACATCAGAAGCGGTAGTAACCGATGAGCTGGCCGCCGGCGGAGACCGGGTCGGTCTCGATGTAGCGGCCGGTCTCCAGGGCGTCGATCATCTTGCCGCCGCCGATGTAGATGCCGACGTGGTGCGGGTTGCTCGGACCGCTGCCGAAGAAGACCAGGTCGCCGGGCACGGGGCTGGAGACCTTGTGGGTCTCGCGGATCTGGCCGTAGGTGGCGTCGGAGCCGAGGACGTCGCGGCCGTAGGCCAGGTCGTAGACCCAGCGCACGAAACCGGAGCAGTCCACGGAGATCTGGCCGTTGTGGCCCAGGGTGTGGTTGGCGGTGGCGGTCCAGCAGGCCGGGTCGCCCCCCGCGGCGCCGCAGTCCGCCGGGCTCGGGCCCGGGGTCGAGGTGTGGCCGCCGGCCCAGCCGTAGGGCACACGGCCGCCGCCCCAGCCCTTCTCCGCCTTGCCGGCCTCGATGGCCTGCGCGAAGGAGACGATCTTCGACGCGCCGCCGCCGGTGGGCGGCGGGGGCGGGGTGCTGCCGCCGCCTTCGAGCGAGGCCTTGGTCTTCGGGCCCACGATGCCGTCCACGGACAGGCCGTGGCTGCCCTGGTAGCTCTTCACCGCGGCCAGCGTCGCCGGACCGAAGTCGCCGTCGACGGCCAGGCCGGCGCCGTGCTTGTTCAGCAGCTGCTGGAGCTCGGTGACGCAGCCGGAGTGCTGGCCGTAGGAGATGTCGGTCGGGCAGGCCGACGACGTGAGCTTGATGGGCGCGGGTGCGCTCGCGGTCGCGGCGTTCGCGGTGCCGGCGGCGAGGGCGACCCCCGCGACCGCCACGGCCGACACGGCGGCGATCTCGATGCGGGTTATTCGGCTACGCAGTTTCACAGCTTGGCCCTTCGTGTGGGGACGATGGCGCCGGCGAACCGGCGGGCCACATCCTCACGGGGGGCCAGATCCCGAGACAATGCTTTGGCCTGGCCGAACGGCGACTCGGAACGTTCCCGTGTTCCGACCTCGCACAACAGTGCGCCCGGACAGCGGAAGGCCCCGGGCCGGTCAGCCGGCCCGGGGCTCTCGTTCCCCGGTATCAAAGGGCTCAGATATGCGTGAGACCTACTTGGTGCTCAGTGCCGTGTCGTCCAGCACGAAGCTCGTGGTTCCCCCCTTCGTGTCCGTCTCCTTGCCCGTGAACCGCAGCGTCACGGTCTGGCCGGCGTAGGCCGAGACGTCGCTGCTGTGCTGCGTGTAGCCGCTGGCCTTGTTCAGGTTGCTGTAGCTCGCGAGCGTCGTCAGCACACTGCCGGAGGAGCCGATCAGCTGGACGGTGAAGGTGTCCGGCGTCGCGGTCGTCGTGCTTTCCGTCGTGTCGACGTGCAGCCAGTACGACAGGGTGGCGGTGCAGCCGGCGGGGATGGTCACCGACTGCGAGACGGTGTCCGTGTCGGCGCTGCCGTTGCCGTTGAGCCAGGCCTCCCAGGAGCCGCCGTGCGGGGGCTCGCCGCTCGTGCTGTTGGTGATCGGGTTGAAGCCGAGGGTCGAGCTGCCGGTCCAGCCGGTGCTCGCGCCGCTCTCGAAGCCGGGGTTGACCAGGAGCTGGGCCGCCGTGCAGCCGCCACCGCCGGAGGTCGGGTTCACCGTCAGCGTGTAGGTGGCGGTATGGGTGCCCGACGCGGCCGTGCCGGTGACGGTGATGGTGTAGGTCCCGGCGGCGGTGGTGGAGGTCGTCGCGACACTCAGGGTCGAGCTGCCGCCGGAGGTGACCGAGGCCGGGCTGAAGCCGACCGTGGAGCCCGCCGGACCGCCGGAGGCGCTCAGCGCGACGGACTCGGCGCTGCCCGCGGTGACGGCGGTGGAGATGGTGGCGGTCGCGGTGCCGCCGGCGGTGACCGAGGCCGTCGCGGGGCTCGCCGCCACGGAGAAGTCGTTCGCCGTCGTCGAGGCCGGGATGAACGTCCAGGTCTTCGTGCTGCTGGAGCTGCTGCCGGCCTTCACCTTGCCCGAGGAGTCGTTGATGTACTTCTTGCCGGATTGGATGTCGGTGAACGTCAGGTCGGTGTTGTACGACCACTGCTGGCTCGGGCCCGCCGTGCATTTCTGCATCGAGATCTGCGACGTCGAGTAGTCCGCGCACAGCTTGTTGATCTGCAGGAACGTGCCGTCGAACGTGAAGCGCTGGCCGGCCGCCGAGCTGTCACAGGCGGAAGTGACCAGCAGCGCCCCGGCGGTGGAGCTGTCGTTGGGGTCGGTCATGCACAGGCCGGTCGAGACGTTCTTGTACTGCCCGACGGTGATCGTCGGCTTCGCGCCGCCGTAGCACGCGCCGGTGCCGGTGTTGAAGATCGGCTCGGAGGTCACCGTCTCGTTCGACGGCGGGTTGACGATCACCGGCTCCATGCTCGGCGTGCCGTCGTTGTTGTAGTTGGTCAGCGCGTCCTCGCACTCGATCGCCGAGAAGGCGCTGCCGCCCTGGCCCCCGAGCCACAGGTCCAGGTGCCGCAGGTTGGGACCGCCGTTGGGCCCGTGGCCTGTCCAGTCCGCGCTGCACTCCTCGCAGCTGTCCTCCATGATGAAGTACTTGCCGACCCGGGGAACGTAGACGATCGTCCCGGGCGGCTGCTCGCTGGAGTCGGTGGCGAAGGTGATCGGGTCGGAGTAGGTGCCGGTGCCGCCGGCGGTCTGGTGGATCTGCGGGTAGGAGATGACTCCGCCGGGCGGCGTGTTGTCCCACCAGCCGTAGAAGGTGAGGAAGGTCTGCTGGGTGGTGGCCGAGGCCGCCGCCTGGGCCGGGGCGGCGACCAGGCCGAGGGCCGCGCCGATGCCCAGGCACAGGGCTGCGAGCCCGGTGGCCAGGCGTCGCCAGGACATCTTCATTGCGGGGTTTCCCTTTCATCCGAAGGACAGGGCTGGGATGCGCCAGAGCCGCGCGGCCGGGCGGAGGTGCGGGTGGGGGAGACCGGGCCGCGCGTTTTTCGTTAGTAACCTTTCCTAACTTGAATTAGGAGAGTAGGCAGCATCACCGGGACCGTCAAGGGATGCCGGGCGGGTGTATCAGACCTCGGAAGACGTCCCGAGATCACGGCGCACGGCTTCCCACGCGGCATCGGATAGCAACGAACGAACTGGCTCCAGCAACCGGTACATCGCGGGACCGTAACGAGCGGCCAGATCCTCGTTGTGTCGGAACACATCGAGCTCGTTCGCTGCGGTGATCTCCAGGAAAGCGCGCAGATCCGCTTCGGCCGGCTGGAGATCGGCCTGGGTGAACCGGTCGCGGAAGACGGGACGCTCACCGCCGCGAAGACGCGGATAGGTGGCTGCCCGGTCGCAGCTGGCGTAAAGGTAGACCAGCGCTTCGGTGCGCTCGCCGATCAGCTCGATCAGGACGGCGCGGTCTGTCAGGTCCAGCAGGGACGGCGCGAAGCCGTCGGTTCCATACGTCGCATGGCAGAGGCCTGCGATCTGCACCTCCGGCCGGACACCCCACTCCGCGAGTCGGCGGCTGACGCGGATCAGGTGCTCCAGCAACGTGCCACCGGGGTGCGCCATGGCGGCGGCACCCCGGTCGCGCAGGAACGTCTCGATAGCGGAACGGTTTTCGGATGCGGGTTCGGTCGGAATCTCGCTCACCCCACAGGTCTACCCGTGGGGAGGTTCGTTACGGAAGCGTCGGCACGATCCGGTTGGTGTGGCTGACGCGGGCGGGGTATCGGCTGGAAAGAGGAGACGGGCTACGTTGTGGGGCGGATACGAGCCTTGACACACACCCGCCCCACCGGCCCTCGACGGAGGGCGCGTCCGACGATCAGCCTTGGTAAGGCGCGATCATCTTCGAGAACTCATACGGCGTCTGCGTGATGTCCGTGCACTTCGACAGCGAGCCGGTGCAGGCGTTGCCGTCGCGGGTGACGTCCCAGAACGCCAGCTCGCCGAGGTGCTGCTGTCGGGCGAAGGTGAGGAGTTGCTGCATGTCCGCCTGGTAGAAGACCTCCGAGGAGTCGTCGTTCTGGCCGATCATCGGGGTGACGCCGACCATGTTCCAGACCTGCGCCGCGGTGAGGGCCGGGTACAGGGGTGTCAGCTGGTTGAAGAGGGACTTCGCCGAGTCGATGGCGTAGGTGCCCATCTGGCCGTTGGGGTTGGGGGCCTCGATGTCGCCGAAGTCCATGGCCATGCCGTTCACCAGGGTGATCTTGGCTCCGTACTTCACGGCCGACTGGACCACGGAGAGGCCGTCGGAGGTGAGGCCGGAGGGCAGGATCGGGAGGGTCAGGGTGACGGTGAGGGGTTTGCCGGCCGCGGCCGCGGTCCTTTGCAGGGCGGCGATGGCCTGGGAACGGCGATCGATCGAGGCCGGGTCGGCGACTGCGGAGCCCTCGATGTCGAAGTCGATCTGGGTCAGGTTGTAGGCCGTGATCGCCGACTGGTAGGCGGCGGTCAGGGACGGGACGTCCGTGCAGGACTGGGCCAGCTCGGTGCCCGCCTCGCCGCCGAAGGAGGGCTTCACGTCGCCGCCGATGCCGCGCAGGCTCGCGATGTCCGACTGCTCGAAGCCGGCGTTCATGGCGTAGGCGTTGAACCAGCTCGGGGTGCAGGCGGCGGTGCCGTTGACGATGAAGCCGAGGGAGTACTGGCGCAGGCCCGTCGTCTCGGCGATCTGCGTCAGGTTCGGGGTGGGCCAGGCGCCGATGTCGACGAACGGGGCCGCGAGGCCGGGCAGGTGCCCGCCGCCGGTGTTCGGCAGGGTGGTGGCGCTGACGGCGGCGCTGGGCGCCGACAGGTTCCCGGCCTCGTCGTAGGCGCGCACGGTGAACGAGTAGGACGTCGAGGGCGCCAGGCCCGTGACGGTCGCCGCCGTGCCCGGGGAGGTGGCGACGATCGCCGACCCCGAATACACGTTGTAGCCGGCGACCGAGACGTTGTCGGTGGATCCGGTCCAGGACAGGGACGCCGCGCTCGAGGTGGTGCTCAGCGCGGTCAGGCCGGTCGGCGCGGACGGGGCTTGGACGTCCGCGCTGCCGTCACAGGGGTCTGAGTTGAGCTTGCAGGTGGACGGGTCCGCGTACGTCCCCGAGTAGCTCGCGTCGAAGCCGACGGTGATCGAGGACCCGGCGGCGATCGTGGTGTCGTAGGACTGCGCGGCGACGGTGTGCGTGGTGCCGCTCGCGGTGTCGGTGCCGCCCCACATGCTGGTGATCTTCTCGGTCGCCGGCAGGCTGAACTGGAGCGACCAGGTGTTCAGCGGGACGGACATCGGGTTCGTGATCACGTACTGCGCCTGGAAGCCGCTGCCCCAGTCGGAGATCTTGGTGTAGGCCGCGGTGGGCAGCGGGGTCGCGGCGGCGGGAGCTGCGGTGGGAGCTGCGGCCGAGGCGGCCGGCGAGGCGGCGAGCGTCAGGCTGCCGGCCAGCAGGGCACAGGCGCCGAGAGCGTCGATCAGACTTCCGCGGAGGGTTTTCAGGGCGCTCGGGGTTCTCAGCATGATCCGTCATCCGTCCAGACGTTCTGGGAGTTGGCGCCGGGCACGTCGCCCTGGGTCCACCATTTGGCGGTCCAGGTGTGGCCGCCGTAGCTGACGGTCGCGCCGCCGCTGTAGGGCGTGGCGGAGTT
This sequence comes from Catenulispora sp. MAP12-49, assembly GCF_041262705.1. NCBI lineage: Bacteria > Bacillati > Actinomycetota > Actinomycetes > Catenulisporales > Catenulisporaceae > Catenulispora > Catenulispora sp. MAP12-49. The sequence goes on from NZ_JBGCCP010000001.1 coordinate 82,516, forward strand.
CCACGGCGCGGCGGTGCAGGCGCCGGGTGAGGAGCTGGTCGGGGACGTCGGCGAGGTCGGCGGCGAGCTCGATGGCGGCGAGCTGGACGGCGGCGGCGTCGGGCCGCTGAACGGGTTGGCGAGGATGGTGACCGTGCGGTGCTGCACGCCCCACCCGTTCGCCTGCGAGCCGGGCAGCCAGACATCGACCGTGTTGTTCTGGATCCAGGTGCCGATGTCGGCGGCGTAGCAGATGCCGTAGCCGGGCACCGTGAAGTACGTGCCCCACGGGATCACCCGCGGATCGACCGCGCACACGCCGAGCTGCGCGTTGTAGCCCGAGGCCGTGCCCCCGCCGTCGTTGTACGACGTCACCATCATGGTCATGGTGCTGCCGACCGGCGTCTGCCACGGCACCACCGCGCCGTCGGAGTCCAGCTGGTAGGGCGCCGACATCTGGCCCAGCGAGGCGTCGGCCCCGCTCTGGTCGGTCATCGCCTCGAACGAGTAGTAAGCGTTCTGACAAGGCGCGGTGTCGACCGCGGTGAGGGCGGGCTGGCCCCAGTCGGAGACCCAGGCGACGGCCTGGCCGTTGCGCCACACCCGGTAGGCCTGGGCCCCGGGCACGCGGTTGAAGGTGATGTTCACCTGGCTGCCGGTCAGGGTGCCGGTGACGCCGCCGGGGGCGGCCAGTCGCGCGGAGAAGTCCACGGGCTGAGCGGTCTGCGACGGCGGCACCCACGGGGTGTCGGTGCGCGGGGGCGGGGTGACGTTGGTCCAGAACGGACAGGTCGGCAGCGAGGAGGTGCCGTCGGCGCGGGCCTGCTGCGCGGCCACCACCCCGACCGCGCCGAAAGCCGTGAGGGTCAGTGCCACGGCGCCCAGCAACGCGCGCAGACGGGGACCCGGCCGGCGGCTCGGGGCGTGCTCGGGTATTCGTCGCCTGATGGGGAACAGGCTCATGGTGTGCTCCCAATGACGTCGGAACAGGGGTGGCTCCGGAGCCGCAGGGCACATAATTGGACTAGACCACAGGCCTGTCAAGGGAATCAGGGCCCTACCGGCGTCACAAGGGTCGGGCAAGGGAGCGGGGTGGTTCGCCCCGGCGATTCACCGCCGAAGAGCGCTGGGTGTCGGAGCGGTCGTGGTCTGAGCGGTCGGCGCACCCGACGGCGCGGTCGCCCCCCGGCTGTTCGGTGTGCTCGGCGGCTCATTCAACGGCATGCTCGACGCCGCGTTCGACGGCACATTCGATGCCGAGGTGGTCGGCAGCGGTCCTCGGTCGGTCGCCCCAGGGCCGGGACGCGCGGCAGTGCTGGGTGCACTGGAAAAGCTGGGCGTACTGGGAAAGCTGGGAAGGGGGGACTGGGACTGGGCCGGCGTCGTCGTGACCGGGTGGGGAGTGGGAGTCGGCACGGGGGCGGCCGGCACGCTGGTCGTCTGCGGCCCCGGGGCGAGCGGCCGCACCGGTGCGGGACCGAGCGCGGGACCGGAGGGCCACAGGGCGACGGTGATCGCGAGAGCCGCCATCACCGCCCCGGCCCCCGCGCCCGCGGTGGTCGCGGCACGGACCAGGCGCCGGCGGGCCGCGCGGCGGCGGATCCGCTGGAACGTGCCCGGCGGCGGCGCGAGGACCGAGATCCCGGGCCGCAGCACCACGAGCAGGTCGTCGTCGGTCATGGCGCCGGAGGTGTCATCGGTGATGCCTTCGCCGTCGTGGGCACGGTCGTCTTCGCCGTCGTCGTCCGGGGGCTCAATGAGTGTGATCAAGATGTCCTCCGAGTCCGGCGCGCAGGAGTTCCCGTGCCGCGTGTAGATCGGATTTGACCGTTCCTTCTTTCCGCCTGGTCAGCTGGGCGATCTCCCGGACCGGGAGGTCGGCGTAGTAGTACAGCAGCACAGGCGTGCGCAGCCGCTCCGGGAGCGACCGCACCAGCATCCGGACCGAGACCGAGGCGTCGGCGCCCTCCGCCGGCCGCGCCAGCTCCGCCTCGGTCGTGGCCCGCCGCAGCGCCCGGCGTTCGCGGTCCAGCTTGCGCCAGTGGTCGCGGACCAGGTTGGCCGCGGTCACGTAGAGGAAGCCGCGCGGCTCGCGCACCGCGGTCCAGTGTCCCCACAGGCGCGTGAACGCCTCCGAGGCGATGTCGTGGGCGGTGCCGTCGTCGTCGACGAGACGACGGCACCAGCCGGCCAGGCCGGGATAGAGATCGGTGAACAGGTCGGACGCCGCCCGACTCTGCTCTCCGGAATCCTTGGACCGGATCAACTCTCTCCAGACAGCGACGCGAACACCAACACGTTGTCGAGGTAGCCGTCGCTGGTCCGCGCTCCCCCACACGTGATCAGACGCAATTCCGGCCGGTTCACGTTCCCGTAGACCTCTTGGGTGGGGAACTGGTCCTTGGCGACCGTGCGCACGCTGTCCACCGTGAACACCGCCGAGGCGCCGTCCTGCAGTTGGACGACCACCCGCGCGCCGGGCTTGAGCCGGGACAACTGGAGGAAGACGCCGTTCCCGTACTTGCCGACCGTCACGTGCCCGAGGATCACCGACGGCCCGGTCTGCCCGGGCGTCGGCGAGCCGTTGTACCAGCCGGCGGGGCTGTTCGCCTCGATCGGGGGGACAGCGACCGTGTGGTCGGCGGCCAGGCCGAGCGACATCACCGGCGTGTCGACGCCGATGTCGGGGATCTGCAGCCGTACCGGGACGGAGCGGGCCATCGCGGCGAGGCCCGCCGGGTTGCCCGACGCACCCCCTGATGTGCCCGCGCCGGCCGTGGAGGAGGACATCGTCGAGTTCGTCGTGGTGTCGCCGGCAGACCTCCCAGTACCGCCGACCGACGTTCCCGACGTTCCCGACGACGCGCCACAGCCGGAAGCCAGCATCAGGACGGCCAGCAGCGCCGGCCACCCGCGCGTCCAGGACGGCCGCAAGATCAGCCCTGACCCTTGGTCCGGCGGCGGAGCATCACGCCGCCCGAGCCGCCCAGCAGCAGGACCAGGCCGGCGCCGGCCGCCTCGACCGCCCCGTAGCCGTTCGACGTGTTCGTCGGCACGCCGGTGTTCGGCGCACCCGAGGGCACCGCGCCGACCTGGTCGGAGCCGCCCCGGCTCGACGCGGGCGCCGTGCTCGGCGCGGCGGAGGCCGACGGGACGGGGCGGGCCGCGGTCGTCGGCGCGGCGGAGGGCGCCGAAGCCGGCGCCGAACTGGCGGACGCCGACGGGGTGGTGGGCGCGGCGGAGGGCTGGCTGGAAGTGCCGTCGGCGAACGCCGTCCCCGCTCCGGCACCGGCCAGCAGCATGGTGGAGGCCACGGTGGTGAGCAAACTCCGAGTACGCATGAGGTCTGTCTCCTCGATCGATCCCTGGGGGATCTGTGGTCTGTGACGGATCCGAGGCGGATCCGTTGGGCGAATCACGCGGAGAGACGACCGGGACCGGGGGTCGGTTGTAAAGCGTTGGTAAAGGAATCGGAGCCGTCGGCCACCGGGCGCGGAGAATGAGAGGCGATCGCCCGCCGTATGCAGCACGGCGGGCGATCTGTGTTCCTCAGCGTTCCCCAGCGCTCTACAGCGTTCTCAAGGGATTACGCAGCGTCGGCGAAGGTGAAAAACTTCCGGGCGTCGATGCGCACTCCGACCCCGTCGGTGAGCCCGTCCAGCCACTCCTGGAAGGCCGGACCCTGCTTCGGCAGGTAGTGGTCCAGCATCGCCTGCCGCATCGGCGCGCACTCCGGACCCTGCAACGCGAACAGCTCGGCCCTGCCATGGACCGTCACCGCCATCTTCTCCCCCGGCAGGTAGGTCGCGCTCACCGCCGGACGGGCCCGCAGATGCCGGATCCGCACGGACTCCGGACCGGAGCTGAACCACCACGAGCCGTGCAGGAAGTAGCCGTCGAACGGCCCGGTCAGCGGGCGTCCGTCGGCGGTCACGCTCGCCACCGTGATCAGGCACATGCCCCGCAGGCGCTCGGCCAGCCCGGCGGCGTCCAGGCGGCGTTCGGCAGTGATGATGCCGCGCATGTGCGGGCCGGCATTGGCGGCGCTGTCGTCGAGGAGGGTCTGCAGGGCGGCCAGTTCTTCGGGGGTCTCGAGCATGGGGCCAATATTCCAGACGGCGCCCACAAAACCGGCGGAACAGTCAAGAGTCTTAGATCGTGCGAAAGAGCCGGATCGGGTGAAACAGCCCGATCAGGCCAGGCGCGCGGCGAGGTCGGCGACGACGTCGTCGATCCGGTCGACCACCAGGGACAGGTGCCCTTCGTCCGGCAACAGCCGCACCGACGCGCCGGGCAGGCGGCCCGCGAGCCAGCGGCCGTGGCCCGGCGGGACCATCCGGTCCTGGTCGCCCTGCCAGACCGAGACCGGAGTCTGGATCTCCTCGGGCTTGAAGCCCCAGTCGCCGATGAAGGCCAGATCGTCGTCGCGCCAGCCGGCGATGCCGCCGGACACCGCCTTGCGGAAGGCCGCCGCGGTGTACTCGGCGAAGTCGTCGGTCAGGGCCCTGCCGTCCACGTCGGAGACCAGGTCGCCCAGCGCGGCCGCGATCTGGTCGCCGCGTACCCCCGCCAGCCCGTCGGCCTGCGCGCCCAGGTAGGTGGACAGCGGCCCGACCCCGGAGGTGGCCGCCGCGAACTCCTCGATGTTCTCCGCGCCCATGCCGTCCAGCCAGTCCAGGCCCTCGGCCACGTACGGGGCGACGCCGGCGATGGTCGCCGCCGCCACGCAGCGCCCCGGCAGCAGCGCGGCGCACGCCAGCGCGTGGGGGCCGCCGCCGGACCAGCCGACGGTCAGGAAGCGATCGGCGTCCAGCTCGGCCAGCAGCGCGGCGACGTCCTCGGCCACCGACGCGATCGTCCGGCCGGGCTGCGGCGACGAGCCGGCGTACCCGGGGCGGCTGTGGATGACGAACCGCAAGCCGTGCCGCTCGGCGACCTGGACCATGGGATCGAACAGCGCGGCCGCGAACGGCGTGCCGTGGTGGAACACGAGCGGCGTCCCGCTCGCCGGGCCGGCCACCAGGTACTCCAGGATCCGGCCGTCTGCAAGGCGGAGGGTGCTCATGGGGAGGAAGCTACCCCACGCGCGCCCACTGAAGTCTGTTCGGCCGAAAGTTCTCGGTTCCGCGGGGAGGATGGCGTCTACCGGGGAACGTCGGCCATGCCCGCGTTCCACGGCCCAGTCGCGCGGCCCCCAGTACCACCTGGGGCGACACCAGGGATCCGGGCCAGGGCCACCAGGGCCCGGCACGGGCGCGACGGACCGGCGCCACGGGGGAGTCTGGCTCACGTCAGATGATCCGCGTGAAAGGAAGCCCGCCATGGCCGTCACCTACACCGCCACCGTCGAAGTCACCGGCGAGGGCCGCAACGGCGGGACCGCCCGCTCGGCCGACGGCCTGCTCGAGCACCGCCTGGCCATCCCCAAGGAGCTCGGCGGCGCGGGTGAGGCCACCAACTGCAGATGCAGGACGCGCCGATCACCCACGACCACGGCGGCCCGGTTCGGCTGTACGTGGCACCGATGTACTTCTACAAGTCCGCCAAATGGCTGTCGGGCATATCGGTCACCGACCAGGTGATCCCCGGCTACTGGGAGGAGCGCGGCTATGACGTCGACGGCTGGCTCGACGGCGCCGACAAGCAGGACGGCACGGCCTGAGAACGGCAAGGTCCGGCGGTTCACCGCCGCCGAGCGGATGGTGCACCGCGGCACCGGCACGCTGATGCTGCTCTGCGTGGTGACCGCTGCCTGCCTCTACATCGGTCCGCTGGCCCAGGCCGTGGGCCGCAGGCACCTCATGGTCACCGTGCACGAGTGGTCAGGCATCCTGCTGCCGGCGCCGTTCCTTCTGGGACTGCTCTCCCCCGCCTTCCGCGCGGACCTGCGCAGGCTGAACCGGTTCGCCTCCTACGACCGGCGCTGGCTCCACGCGGTCCGCCGGCGCCTCGACGAACCCGCGGACCGTCCCGCCGGGAAGTTCAACGCCGGCCAGAAGCTCTACGCGGGCTGGATCGCCGGCGCGGTATCGGTGATGATGTTCACCGGACTGTTGATGTGGATCACGCACTTCCTGCCGGGTATCTCCCGGACCAGTGCCATCTTTGTGCACGACATCCTGGCCTGGGCGATCGCCGTCGTACTGGTCGGACATATGCGGAAGGCATATCAGGACCCAGAGGCACGCCGCGGTATGCGGACCGGATACGTCGACCCGGTCTGGGCGCGGCGAGAACATTCCGAGTGGCTCCGGCCCGAAGTACGGGAAAAACCCTAACCAGAGCGCTCGACACCCCCCTCGACATCCGGTCGGCATCCCGGTACAGAGCCGATTGCCGGGAACGTCGCCAAGATGTTCTATTCCCCCTGGTACGCTGCGCGTAAATGGCAGCCGCGAGGCAACAAACAGGGGGAAAAGCGTTGTCTGGCTGGAGTGTTCCGGGCTACACGGAAACCAAGAACCTCGGCGCCGGTGCGACCGGGCGAGTAGTGGCGGCCGTCCAAGACGGGACCGGCACCGAAGTAGCGATTAAATACCTGAGTCCACGCTTTGTGAACAACCCGGACTTCGTCGAGCGCTTCCGCACCGAGGCGGCGCTGCTGGCCGAGATCCGGCATCCGAACGTGGTCCAGCTCTTCGACTACGTCGAGTCCGAGTCCGAGTCGGAGTCCGAGGCCGGCTCGGCGATGGTCATGGAGCTGGTCGCCGGGCCGACCCTGCACCGCATGCTGCACGAGAACGGCCGGATGGCGCCGGAGGCGGCGCTGTCGGTGATGCGCGGCTCGCTGCTGGGCCTGGGCGCGGCGCACCAGCTGGGCATCGTGCACCGCGACTACAAGCCGTCGAACGTGCTGCTCAACGCCTACGGGGTCAGCAAACTCGCGGACTTCGGCGTCGCCGAGCGCGCCGCGCCGATCGTCGAGACCGACCCGGACGCCACCATGCCCGGCGGCGTCGGCACCCCGGCGTACATGGCGCCGGAGCAGTGGGACGGGGCGCCGGCCCAGCCGGTGACGGACATCTACGCGGTGACCGCGTCGTTCTTCGAGTGCCTGACCGGCAAGGTGCCCTACTCGGCGGAAACGGTCTACGAGCTCGAGGAGAAGCACCGCACCGCGCCGATCCCGCTGGCCGAGGTGCCGGAGGACGTGCAGCAGCTGATCGCCCACGGCCTGGCGAAGGACCCGGCCGAGCGGCCGCAGGACGTGTCGGCGTTCGTCGCGGAGGTCGAGCGCGTCGCGACGGAGAACTACGGCGTCGAGTGGGAGGAGCGCGGCCGCCAGGAGATCGCCGTACTGCTGCCGCTGTTCGGGTTCATCGGCCCGGGCGGCGTCGCCGCGGGCGGGGTGGACACGCTGGCGCTGGGCCCGCGGACTCCGGACGGCCCCGAGGACCTCGAGGCGCCGAACGGCGGGGGCAACGGGCCCACGGGCGGTGTCGGGGCGAGCCGCTCTTCGCTGCGCCGCATACCCGGCAAGGCCAAACTGGCCGCCGCGGTGGCGATCGTGGCCGCTGTCATCCTCACCGTCACGGCCGTGGCCGTAGCCGGCAGCAGCAAGCCGACCCACCGGGCCGCGCCGCCCAGCCCGACGTCCGGCGGGTTCACCCCGACGGCCGGCAGCCCCACCGGCACGCCGACCGACAGCGACTCCGGGGCCGCGCCGACGGCCGGGTCCGGTTCCACAAGTTCCTCGAGTTCGTCGGGCCCGTCGAGTTCGTCCAGTTCATCGAGCTCGTCGAGTTCGAGCTCGAGTTCGTCTGGGGCCGGCTCACAGTTCAGCTCGTCCTCCTCCTCGCCGTCGAGCAAGCCGTCCACCAAGCCCTCGTCGCCGACCTCCCGGCCGACCACGCCGACGTCCCACAGTCCGTCCCCGCCGCCGAGCACGTCGGTCCCGAGCACGCCGTCGTCGAGCACGTCCTCGAGCCCGCAGGCATCGATCAAAGCATCTGTCACATTGACAAGCTATGGACAGTGTTCCGCAAACTACAGCGTGACATTCACTGCTGGCTATCTACCCGGCGGTTCTGCAACCGTTGACTACACCTGGCATCTCGCGAACGGCAGTGCCGTTGCCGCGAGACCAGCGACTCTGAAGGCGAACGGCTCCCAGAGTTATGGAACCACGGAGAGCGACGGCAGAAGCACGACCGGCAGCGTCTATGTAACCTGGTCGGCCGACGGAATCAGCGGTAGCTCGGCTCCCGTTACCGCGAACATCATCTGCCTCACCTAGCCGCACGGACCAACCTCAACATCAGGCTTGGGAACGTTCGCAGTTGGCCCGAACTCTCGACCTTCTCAGCCCTCGGCGATCGCTTGTTCGACGCCAATCAACCCTCTTAGCATCTCGCCTTGCCAGTACACGAACATCCCGGCATGGAGGGGAATTATGGGGGATCAGGCCACGCTGGCCTCCGACTACTCGACCGGTGTCCTGAGCAAGGACATCCCCAGCGAGTTCGAGCGGATCCACCTGCTCCAGGACTGGATCGACCCCGAGACCCGGGCCGTGATCTCCCAGCTCGGGGTCGATTCGCGGTGGCGCTGCCTGGAGATCGGCGCCGGGGCGGGGTCGGTCGCGTCCTGGCTGGCCGAGCAGTGCGATCTGGGCTCCGTCACGGCCGTGGACATCGACACCCGCTTCCTGGCCGGGATGGAGCGCCCCAACCTCCGGGTGGAGCAGGCCGACATCAGCACCCTGGATTACGAGCCGGGCTCCTTCGACCTGATCCACGCGCGCCTGACCTTCTGCCACCTGCCGAACCGCAACGAGGTGCTGGCGAAGGCGGCGCGGTGGCTGGCGCCCGGCGGGTGGCTGGTGATCGGCGACCTGTTCACCCTGCCCGAGGACTTCTCGACGTACGAGCTCAGGCGGCGCTTCCTCGGCGGCATGGCGAAGCTGTATCTGGCTCAGGGTGCCGACATGGCGTGGGCGCCGACGATCCCGGCCCGGATGGGGCAGGCAGGGCTGCGGGACGTCGGCACGCGGGCGCTGGCCAACAGCCTCGGCGACGGCGGCGCCTACGACCGCTTCTCCGTCGTGAACACGCGGCAGCACTGCGCCTACCTCGTCGAGCGCGGCCTGCTCACCGCCGACGAGATGCGGGAACTGCTGGCGCAGTTGGAGGATCCGGCCTTCATGGAGCTGCGGACGATCACGGTCTACGCGTGGGGGCGGCGCCCCTGTTGAACCGATCGGTGTCCGGGGACGTGTCGCTACAGCACTTGGCAAAACCCCCACACGACGCCACAGACACAGGAGACGGACCAGACGATGACAACCGTTGATCTCGCCGCCGCCCAGAGCACCGACGACCAAGCCTGTCTCGCCCACCCCGAAGGCACCCGCCGCCGCACCGCCCTGCTCGGCATCGCGGTGGCGGCCGGCGCCGTCTGCGCGGGCTGCTCGTCCTCCAAAAGCAGCGGCGCCGCGGCCGCGCCGTCGAACGCCGCCGGCTCGCCGTCCGGCGCGAGCAGCACCGGAACCTCGTCCGCCTCGGGCTCCGACACCGGGTCCACCGGCTCCACCACGTCCTCCTCGGCCTCCGGCGCGGCCGGACCCCTCGCGGCCACCTCGGCCGTCCCGGTCGGCGGCGGCACCGTCCTGACCGACCAGAAGATCGTCCTGACCCAGCCCGCAGCCGGCACGTTCAAGGCCTTCACCGCGGTCTGCACGCACATGGGCTGCGTCGTCGGCACCGTCCAGAACGGCCTGATCGTCTGCCCCTGCCACGGCAGCAGCTACCACATCGCCGACGGCTCGGTGGCCAACGGCCCCGCGTCCCAGCCCCTGGCGGCGATCGCCATCAAGGTCGCCGGCGGGGAGATCACGCAGGCGTGAGGCACGGCGTCGTGCCGCTCCCGGCTCGGGGGCGGCACGACGGTTTTCGCAGGGCTCAGCGGGACGGCGCCGGCGCCCCCCAACGGGTCCCGCAAACCATGCGCGAAGCCGTCAAAAGATGCCTGTGACTGTCAACCCACGAACAAACCGCAGCCACCCACACCGGCCCACCCACAAGTCCGAGACGCCCAAAAAACGGCCCGCGGCGGCGCGACCCCATGCCGCGTCGCCACGAACCGTTCGTCGGAACGCGGGGCCGGGCTCCCCTGAGGTCCGGCCCCGCGGCAGGCGTCAGCCGGTGAAGGCGGTCAGCCCGTTCGGGGTGCCCCAGCCGGTCGGGCCGTCGTAGCCGGTGCCCGCCTTGCACAGATAGCTCGGGGTGCAGGTGGTGGTGGCGCCGGTGGTGACGTCGTTCAGTGCCGAGGTGTGGCTGTAGATGTTCGCGGCCGGGATGGCGGCCTTCGGGGTGCCGGCGTCGGCGTAGACGGCGGCGATCAGCGGGGAGGCGACGGAGGTGCCGCCGTAGACGGCCCAGCCGGAGCCGCCGTAGGTCTGGTACACCGCGACGCCGGTGGCCGGGTCGGCGACCGCGGAGACGTCGGCGACGGTGCGCTTGCTGCAGCCGGTGTCCTTCTGCCAGCTCGGCTTGGGCTCGTACGCCGAGCAGCCGGAGCCGGCGCCCTCGGTGGAGCTGGTGGACCAGACCGACTCGGTCCAGCCGCGGGTGTTCGAGGCCTTCTTCAGGGCGGTGCCGCCGACGGAGTTGACGTTCGGCGAGGCCGCCGGGTACTCCACGCCGTAGCCGCCGTCGCCGGAGGAGGCGGTGATGGCGACGCCCGGGTGGTTGAAGTACTTGGTGTCGTAGCCGGTGTCCGCGCTGGACTCGCCGCCGCCGTAGCTGTTCGAGACGAACTTGGCGCCGAGCTTCACCGCCTCGTTCACCGAGATGCCGAGGTTGGCCATCGAGGCGGTCTTGGCCTCGACCAGGATGATGTGCGCGTTCGGCGCGATCGCCGAGACCATGTCCAGGTCCAGGGAGATCTCGCCGGCCCAGCCGGTGTTGTTCGCCGGCAGGGTGCTGGTGCCGGTCTGGCCGACCTGCTTGAAGCAGCCGGAGGCCACGGTGCAGGCGGGCAGGCCGAACTGGCTGCGGTAGGTGGCCATGTCGGCCGCTGCGTTCGGGTCGTTGTAGGCGTCCACGATCGCCACCGTCTGGCCGGCGCCGCCGTTGGCCGGCAGGTTGTAGGCCGAGCGCAGGTCCGCCGGTCCGAAGCCGGACGGCGTGGCGTTGGGGGTCACGCCCTGGGCCCGGATGTGCTCCGGGACGTTGTTCACGTGCAGCGCGTCGCAGGCGGCCATGCCGGGGGCCGGCGCGTCGCAGGCCCGGGTCCACGCGGGTCCCGCGGCGGACTTGGCGGCGGGCTTGGCGGTGGGGGCGCCGGTCGCGTTCGCCGCGGTGGCCAGGGCCGCCGCCGAGATGCCGAGGACCGCCACGGCGGCCAGGGATATCGCGGTCCGGCGGCCGGTCGGGCTCAGGATGGATCGCAAGCTACTGCCTCCTGATGAGGGGTGTGGGCTCCCCGCGCGCAAGCGCGATCGGTCCGGGACATCAGAGGTGGGAATCCCGGGCCGGGCGAGAAGACTCGAGGTGGCGCCGCCCCGCGGTGGCAGCGCGATTGAAACTAGTGAGCAGTTAAGGAGCTGACAAGGGCACCCGGGAAACTTTGCCGATCCATGACTGTGAGCATGCCGGGACTCTAGGTAGCGCAGAGTCAGCGGCATCAGAGGCCGGACTTTTTCAAGTTCAATTCAAGGATTTGAAACCGGCCGCGAGAGCCACTGTGAAGCGGCCTATCGGCGTTCCCCCGCCGTTCACCACACTCCCACTCGATCCCCGGAATCAGGCTGCGGACAGCGCGGCCGCGGGGCGCGAGAGGAGAACACATGAGGCGGATACTCATGGCCGGCGCGGTCGCGTCGGCCGTATCCACCATCGCCGCTCTGGCGGCCTTGGCCCAGCCCGCGCAGGCGGCCTCGGTCCCGCAGATCGTCCCCGCCGGCTGCGCCGCCACCGCAACCGCCGGGCAGGCCCACTGCGACGCCCTCCAACTGGTGCGCGGCGGATCGAACCCCGCGGCCCCGACCGGCTTCGGCCCCAGCGACATCCAGTCCGCCTACAACCTGGGCGGCAACCCCGGCAGCGGCCAGACGGTCGCCATCGTGGACGCCTACGACGATCCCAACGCCGAGAGCGACCTGGCCACCTACCGCTCGCAGTGGGGCCTGTCGGCGTGCACCACGTCGAACGGCTGCTTCTCGAAGGTGGACCAGAGCGGCGGCACCACCTATCCCAGCGGCGACTCCGGCTGGGGCGTGGAGATCACGCTGGACCTGGACGCGGTGAGCGCGGCCTGTCCCGGGTGCCACATCATGCTGGTGGAGGCGAACACCAACAACGACACCGATCTGGGCGCCGCCGTCGACGAGGCGGTCAAGCTCGGCGCGAAGTTCGTGTCCAACAGCTACTCCGACGCCGAGAGCAACTTCAGCACCGGGCTGGACACGCACTACAACCACCCCGGCGTGATGATCGCGGCGGCGACCGGCGACAACGGCACCCAGTCCGGCTCGAACGCCCAGTTCCCGGCGACCTTCCCGAGCGTGGTGGCGGTCGGCGGCACCTCGCTGAGCAAGGCCTCGAACTCGCGCGGCTGGTCGGAGTCGGTGTGGAGCAGCGGCGGCTCCGGCTGCTCCTCGCTGTTCGCCAAGCCCTCCTACCAGCAGAACGTCACGACCGGCTGCTCGAAGCGGGCCAGCGCCGACGTCTCGGCCGACGCCAACCCGAACACCGGCCTGGCCGTCTACGACAGCTACGGCCAGTCCGGCTGGCTGGAGTACGGCGGCACCTCGCTGGCCACGCCGCTGATCTCGGCGATGTGGGCCCAGGCCGGCGCCCCGGCCTCCGGTGACAACGGCGTGTCCTATCTCTACGCCAACGAGGCCAAGTTCAACGACGTCACCAGCGGCAGCAACGGCTCGTGCGGCACGGTGATCTGCAACGCGGGCACCGGCTGGGACGGCCCGACCGGCGTCGGCACGCCCAACGGCGTCTCCGGCTTCGCCTCGGGCACCACCCCGCCGCCGCCCGCCAACGACTTCTCGGTGTCGGTGAGCCCGGCCTCCGGCTCGGTGAACCCCGGGTCCTCGGCCACGGCCACCGTCGGCACCAAGGTCACCTCCGGCTCGGCGGTGACGGTGCAGCTGTCCGCCTCCGGTCTGCCCTCCGGCGCCTCGGCGAGCTTCAGCCCGGCCTCGGTCGGCGCCGGCAGCAGCTCGACGCTGACGATCAGCACCTCGGCGTCCACACCGGCCGGGACGTACTCGGTGACCGTCACCGGGACCGCGGGGAGCACGTCCCACACCGCGGCCTACTCGCTCACCGTCAACGGCAGCACCGGCGGCGGGACCGTCACGGTGTCGAACCCCGGCAACCAGATCTGGTTCGTCGGCTTCCAGTCCCAGGGTCTGCAGATCCAGGCCACGGACAGCAAGAACCTGCCGCTGACCTTCCGCGCCACCGGCCTGCCCCCGGGCCTGAGCATCAGCTCGTCCGGCGTCATCTCCGGGACCCCGACCACGGCGGGCACCTACCAGGTGACCGTCACGGCCACGGACTCCGGCGGCGGCTCGGCCAAGACCGCCTTCTCCTACCAGATATACGGATTCTGATAGTTATGTACGGATACGGATACGGTTTCTGATCGGCGCTCTCACCGCTCGGGCGAGTCTCCACGGCGTATCGACGGTGCGCCGTGGAGGCCCGCCCCCCAGTCCCAGCGCAGCCCGACCACTCCGGGCGGGACGTCCGTGGCCATCACATGGGCCTGGCCGGTCGCCCCCACCCACACCTCGCGAACCCCTTGGTCCGGCGCGGTTTCCGTGCGCCGCTCGTAGCGGACACACCGCGCCGGGACGGTCGCCGGATCGAACTGGACGCTCAGGACGTACAAGGCGGTGGCGTAGGGAAAGAAGCGCTGATAGAAGTCGGTCTCCGTCGGAGGGGACGGAGACAGGCCGGTCAGCTCGTAGTCCACGACGGCCGTCTCCCCGCGCCGCAGCACCCGGTCGAACAGCAGCTCCGCGGCCACGAACCCGCTGTCCTTGGCGATGCGCACCCGCCCGACCCGGCAGCCGTGCAGCGCGGTGAGGACCGGCGAGGGCGACGGCGGATCGTAGGTGCGGTAGAGCACCGTCATGCGGCCCAGGTCATCGGCCTCGGCCCGCAGGACCTGGCTGGTCGTCAGCGCCACCTCACGCCGGTCCGCGCCGAGACTGTAGCGGTCTTGGGTCGACACCCGCGTGATCTCCAACCGCCCGGCGGGATCCAGGCCCTGGAGCAGGTCCTCGTATTCGCCGCGGGCGTCCCACGCGTCGACGACATCCAGCCCTGATTCCCGGCGTACCGCCGTGCGCCCCCGCGGCCGCCGCGGCCCCAACTGGCCGCTCAAGGCTCCCGTGGACAGCCCGAGAATCTCCTCCAGCAGCGCCACCGCCAGCAACGATTCCGGCCGCTCCGGACGGCTCAGCCCCCGACGCCAGTAACTCAAGGTCGCCATCGACACGAAGGCGCCACGGGCGGCCAGTTCCAGCCGGACCTGTTCGAGCGTCAGGCCGCTGGCCTCGATCGCCAGGTGCAGTGTCGCGGAGAACGGACCCATGCGGACGGCATGGGCCAGGTCGCGACGTAACGGTCCCAACCGAGCGGGCTCCATGGGTAGCAGTATGGCCCCGAAGTGCTAACGCGGTGTAGAGGACTTCTCCAACCCGAGCCGCTCCCGCTCCGCGTCGATGACGTGCTTGCGCACCGCGGCGTCGGACAAGTCCTTGGCTTCCGGCATCGTCTCGGCGGTCTCGCTGCGGCGGGCGTAGGCGTCGAAGAGTCCTGATTTCGCGTCGAGGATCTCCAGCATCCGCTGGTCGACGCTGTCGGCGACCAGCAGGCGGTGGACCTGGACCCGGCGGATCTGGCCCATGCGGTGGGCGCGGGCGATCGCCTGGGTCTCCAGGGTCGGCTTGACCTGGGGTTCGCAGAGGATGACCACAGAGGCCGCCTGCATGTTCAGGCCCACGCCGCCGGCCTGGATCTGGCTGACCAGCACGCCGGGCTTCTTCGAGGCGGTGAAGTCGTCGACCAGCTCCTGGCGGTGCTGCGGTTGCATGGAGCCGGTCAGGGGGCCGGTGGCGCGCTCGCCGAGGGTGCGACACACCGTTTCCAGGACGTCGCGGAAGTAGGAGAAGACGACGACCTTGCGGCCGTTGGCCTCGGCTTCGTCGCAGATCTCGACCAGGCGGCGCAGTTTCGCCGAGGTGGCCGGGTCGCCCGAGGCGTAGGCCGCGCGGCGCATCGCCATGAAGTTGCGGGCGGCGACCGCGTCCCGGTACGTGGCCTCCTCCTCGGCCCCGAACTCCTCCCACTCCTCGATCTGCACCATCTCGGGCAGCTCGGAGAGCACGTCCTCCTGGTTACGGCGCAGGTAGGCCGGGGCCACGGCCTTGCGGAACGCCTCCGAGCCGGCGACCGCGTCGATCTCGCCGACCGAGTCGACCAGGTCCGGCTGGAGGTAGTCGACCAGGTTCCGGAACTCCTCGACGCGGTTCTCCATCGGGGTGCCGGTGAGGAACATGACGCGCTCCACCCGGTCGGTCCACTCGCGCACCGCCTTGGAGCGCAGCGTGCCGGGGTTCTTCACGTAGTGCGCCTCGTCGACGACCAGCATCGCGATCTCCGTGCGCGGCGGCAGGTCCAGGTTCGGCAGGGCCTCGAAGGTGGTGACGCCGACGCCGCCGCCGGAGAGCCAGGCCTTGCGGGCGCCCTCCCCCTCCGGGCCGTGCAGCCGGTACGGCCGCAGGGCGCTGTGCGCGCGCACTTCCCGCAGCCAGTTGATCAGGACGCTGGCGGGGACGACGACCAGGAAGTACTTGGCGCCCTCGGCCCGCAGATGCGCCAGCGTGGCTATCGCCTCGACGGTCTTGCCGCAGCCCATCTCGTCGCCGATGACGACCCGCTTCTGGGCCAGCGCGAACCGGACCCCGAACGCTTGGTAGGCACGTAAGGAGACGCGCAGATGGGTCTGGTCCAGATCCTGCATCGCGATGCGGTCGGCCAGGCTGGTCGGCAGGAACCCGCGCGCCGCCTCGCCGTTCGCCCGCGCGCCGGCGATGCGGCTCAGGGTGCTGAAGTAGTCGGCGGAGCGCTTCTCGAAGTCGGTGCGGACGGTGTGGCGCCGGGGCGGCTTCACCCCGCGCAGCTTCTCGTTCGCCGCCTTGATCCGGTCCAGGTCCCGGGCCGTCTCGGGATCGGTGAGCAGACCGTCCAGCCGGTCGACCGCGTCCTGCGCCTCCTCGCGGCGGGCGCGGCCGATGATCGCGCGCCGCATCCTGCTGCTCAGCGGCTTGGCGGCGCCGGCCAGGGTGGTCAGCGCCCCGCCGATCCGCTTGGCCGGCTCGCGGACCTTCAGCAGCACCCGGTCCGCGGTCTGGACGCGGTAGAGGGCGGCCAGCAGCGTGGCGGCGTCGTCGACCCGCAGGTCCATGTCGGCGGTGACGTGGGTGCCGGCCGTGGCCGCCTCGGCGATGTGGCGCGCCGCCTCCACGGTCCGCTCGGCGCCCTTGGCCCCGATCCCGGGCACCTGCCGCAGCTGCTCCGGCGTCGCCTCCAGCAGGTCGGCGATGGACTTGTAGCCGGCCTCCTCCAGCTTCGTGACCGGCAATCGCGCGCCGGTCACGTCCCGGAGGCGCTCGATCGAGATGGCCCGGAGCCGGCCGATCACCGCCACCGCGTGAGACGCTTGATAAGCGTCGCGCACGGCCTGGTGGCGGCGTTCCTCGCCGTCGTGCATCTCGCGGATCGCCGTCTCGGCGTCGGCAGCCGCGTGGAGTACGGCCTTCACACCGGACGAGTTGGTGAACGTCTGCCGTCTGGGCATGGGAACCGCCCCCTCTCGGCTGTCGCGACAGCGGCGCCAGCGTAGCGGCAAGGGGTGTCAGAAGGTTCGGCCGGGCCGGATCACAGCTACCGACAGGTGGAGTCATGCACGAGCTCACAGCCCTGCTTCACGAGTACGACCGGGCCCGCGCCTACACCGAGGAGCTCTGGCGGGACCTCACCCCGGACGAGGTCACCTGGCGACCGCACGAGGATTCCAGCGCCATCGGCTGGCATCTGGGCCATCAGGCGCACGTCGCGCACTTCATGATCCGCAACCTCACCGCGGCCGAGCCGAGCCCCGACCCGGAGCTGGACGGGATCATGGACTCGGCGAACCCGGAGAAGTTCCGCGGCGCGCTGCCGACCGTCGAGCGGCTGTCCGCGTTCCGGGGCACCGTCGCCGAGCGGGTCCACGCCCGGATCGGCGCCATCGCGGCCGGCGAGGTCGGTGCGCCCGGACAGATGGCCGTGGTCGGCGGCCATCTGCTGGTCGCGCTGATCAACCACGAGTACCAGCACGACCAGTGGATCGGCGAGGTCCGCGCCGAGAACCTGGGGCACGCGCTCCCGCCGGATCCGGTGTCCGATCAGCTCAGCCGAATCGACGGATATCTCGTCCTCAATCCCTTCGGCTGAGCTGATCGGAAGCGGATCAGGAAGACATCAGGAGTCGAAGACCATCGACGTCACCGTGGATCCGTCCTTCTTGCTCCAGATCGGGTAGAGCGTGGTCGCGGTCCCCTGATGGGTCGCGCCGGAGGTGTCCTGGACCGTGAACGTGACGTCCTCGCCGTACGCGCTCACCTGGCGGCTCAGGATCTTGACGGTCTCCGGCTTCACGGTCGAGTCCAGCGACAGACCACGGCCGTAGGCCTCCATCAGGTCCCGGCTCGCGGAGATCGCGTTGGGGTTGATCACGGCGGTGCCGTCCTTGTCCCGCTGGGGCCAGCCCGGCTGGTCCGAGGCGGTGGGCCGGTAGCGCATCGCGTGCGTCCAGTCGAGCGAGTCCTGCAGGTCCGCGCTGTCGTGCGCCAGGCCGATCGCCTGCCGGAAGAAGACCTTCAGGGTCTGGTCGGCCGGCTGCTTGGCCAGCGGCGTGACCGCATAGCCGGAAGCGCCCTGGGCCGCGGCGAAGGACGGCGAGGTCGGAGCCGGGGCCGCGGAGGACCAGGAGCCCTGCACCGCGATGCCGAGAACGACCACCAGGGCCAGCGAGTTGAGGACCAGCTGCGGCTTCCAGCGGTCCCGGCTCGGCAGGTCCAGGCCCAGGAGACGGCCGGGCTTGGTGAGCGCCGCGGCGGCCCGGCGGTCGGAGAACCAGCCGCGCAGCCGGGTCGGCGCCGGCTCGATGACCTCCGGGTCGCCGGCCGGATGCCGCAGGTGGTCGCCGAGCGCGAGCTGGACCAGCCCTCCGGCGGCGACCGCGGCGGCCGGGAACATGACCATCTCGTACCGCATGAAGCTGGAGAAGCCGACGCTCGCGGTGATGACGTAGGTGGAGGCGACCGCGCCGACGAAGACGGCGGTGGCGTCGGAGCCGAACCGGGCGAGCACCGAGACGCCGGCCGCGATGAGCAGCGCGTACAGCATCCGGTCGCTGTGCCACATGTAGGTGCAGGCTTCCTCGGTGACGATCTTCAGGTAGTGGACGAACTGCCGGACGATGTTCCAGACGCCGGTCTTGCCGTGCCCGACGACGCCGGCGGTGTTCGCGTTCGCCAGCGTCATCGCCAGGACCTGGATCACGAACGTGGTCGCCGCCGTCACGATCAGCGAGCCCAGCCAGCGGTTGCGCCAGCTGCGTTCCCGGACCAGCAGCCACAGCCAGCCTGCCCCAGCCATCGCCGGGGCGAGCACGCCGACCTGCCGGGTCATGGCGATGAACACCGAGGCCGCGCCGAGCCACACCAGATTCGCCTTGCCGATCCGGCGCTCGATCGGCAGGTTCAGGACGATGACCCCGGCCAGCCCCATCGCGAGGGTGTCGGTCCCCGCCCAGGTGAAGACGTTGACGGGAGTCGTGAGGCTGAAGCCGCCGGCGACGATGACCGCGACCGCCGGGCCGTAGAGCCGCTGGAGCACCCGGGCGATCGCCCAGAGAAACAGCACCGTGCCCAACACGGGGACCGCCAGCGAGCCGCCGGACAGGCCCCACAGCCAGATGAACGGGATCGAGAGCACCGGGTACAGCACGCGGATGCGCACCATCTGCCACGTCGGGTCGTTGTCCGCGAAGTACCACGGCGCCAGGTGGTTGCCCGGTGCGACCCGCAGCTCGGCGCGGACCGACTGGCCCCAGTCGGAGCCCATGTCGCGCGCCATCATCGTCAGGTAGTAGCGGCTGTCCGGCGGGTGGTTCCAGTACTGGCGGCTGGTGATCTGCATGCCGATCCCGGCCAGGATCACCGGGAGGATCAACAGCAGCACGCCGAGGCGTACCCCGAATACGTCCCGCTTCAGCAGGGACGAGACCCCGTCCGGAACCCCGCGGCGCGCCGCGTGTCCGGGTCTGAGCGCCGAGTCCTGCTCCTGCGCGTCGGGTATTGCCGTGCCCGCGCTCATATCAAGCCCACACCCCTGCCCCGTCAATCCTTGGTGAGGCGCGGCGGCGATTCGCCGTCCTCTTATCCCTCTGACGGCATGGCGACGCGTTTAGGTTGTGTGCGGTTGTGGGGAAAACCCGTCGGCGAACGCCGCGGCGCCCTCCATGTCCAGCAGCACCATCGCGTCGTAGTCCGGAGTGCCGGGTTCGGCGCTGTAGACGACGATGCGGCCGCCACCGGTGTGGTTGATCTCCATCACCTCGTGGCTGAGGGTCATCGTGCCGACGGTCGGGTGCAGGAAGGTCTTCTGGCCGTTGCCGACGCGGCGGACGTCGTAGCGCTCCCACATGCGGCTGAACTCCGGGCTTTTGACGGCGAGTTCGCCGACGATGGCGGCCAGCTCCGGGTCGTCCGGGTCGGTGCCGGCGACCGCGCGCAGGTGCGCGACGCAGGCGCGGGCCTTGGTCTCCCAGTCCGGCCACAGGGAGCGGGCTTGGGGGTGCAGGAAGGTGTAGCGGATGGTGTTGCGCTTCTTCTCGGGCCAGTCCGCCATGCCGGGCGTCAGGTGCAGACCGCTCGGGTTCGACGCGAGCACGTCGTTGGTACGGCTCAGGACGTAGGCCGGGCAGGGGCGCACGGTTTCGAGCAGCCGCCGCAGCGTCGGGCGGACGTGGCGCGAGGCCGCGGGACGGTGCGGCGGCTGCACGCTCCCGCGTGCGGCCTGCGCGGCCAGTTCCCGCAGGTACCCCAGTTCCTCGGCGTCCAGGCGCAGCGCGCGCCCGAGCGCCTCGACGACCGCGGGGCTCGGCCGCGTTTCCTTGCCGCGCTCCAGCCGGATGTAGTAGTCGATGCTGACGCCGGCCAGCGCCGCCAGTTCTTCGCGGCGCAGCCCCGGCGTGCGCCGGGTGCCGGCGCCCAGGGGCAGGCCGAAGTCGGTCGGGGCGACGCCGGCCCTTCGGGCCCGCAGGAATCTGCCGAGTTCGGGCTGCTGCTCGGTCATGATCCCGAGTCTGCCAAAGCGGGCCGCGCGTGCGGAAGGCGCGAGAGGGGCCCTGTCACACCCCCCGCTGCCGCTCCCCCTAACACCACGGTCTGCCTGCGGTGGGCGGGCTCTGCGACGGTGGATCCGGCGGCCCTGGAGAACCGCGGGCCGCGAAGGAGGGGACCACCGTGTCTAGCGCCACCACCACATCGGCCAACGCATCGGCCAACGCATCGATCGGCGGGCAGCCGGAAGCCGTCCGGGAAGCCGGACACCCCGGCGACGCCGCACTCCGCACATCCGCAGCAAACAGTTCAGCCGGCTCGCCGAAACTCACCCTGTTCGCCGCACTGCTCGGCTTCGTCATGATCGCCCTGGACGCCTCCGCGGTGAACGTGGCGCTCCCGGCGGTCGGTCGCGGCCTCGGCGGATCCACGGCCGGACTGCAATGGATCGTCGACGCCTACACGCTGATGTTCGCCGCACTGCTGCTCTCGGCGGGCGCGTTCTCCGACCGGCTGGGCGCCGGCCGTCTGTACGCGGGCGGGGCCGCGGCCTTCACGCTGGCCTCGGTCGCGTGCGGCCTGGCCCCCTCGCTCGGTTTCCTGGTCGGGGCCCGGCTGGTGCAGGGCAGCGCGGCGGCGCTGATGCTGCCGTCCTCACTGGCGTTGGTGCGCCAGGCGTTCCCGGACGCGCGGGCCCGGGCCGCGGCGATCGCGCAGTGGACGATGGCCGGCGCCGCGTCCACGGCGGTCGGCCCGGTGCTGGGCGGCGTGCTCACCAGCTCGGTGAGCTGGCGCTCGATCTTCTTCCTGAACCTGCCGGTGGGCTTGGTCGTGCTGGCGGCGCTGCGCCGCACCGGGCGTTCGGCTCAGCGTCCCGCGCCGCTGGATCTGCCGGGCCAGCTCACGGCGATCATCGGCCTGGCCGCCCTGACGTACGGAGTCATTTCCGGCGGCGCCTCCGGCTTCGGCCGGCCGCAGGCTTGGGGAAGTGTGTTGCTGGCGCTGGTGTCGTTCGCCGCGTTCGGCGTGGTGGAGCACCGGACGAAGGAGCCGATGCTGCCGCTGGGGCTGCTGCGCGACCGGGTCGTCGCGGTCTGCCTGGCGGTCGGCTTCGTGGTCAACGCCGCGTACTACGGCCTGATCTTCGTCTTCGGCCTGTTCGCGCAGGACGTCCTCGGCCGCTCCGCGGTCGGCGCGGGGCTGGTCTTCATGCCCACTGCCATCCTGTGCACGATCACGAACCTGCTCTCGGCCCGCGCCGCCGCACGCTGGGGTGCGCGCATGCCGGTGCTCGTCGGGCAGCTCGCGTGCGCCGTCGGACTGCTGGTCCTGTTGCTGGTGAACGGGCACACGAGCGCCCCGGGGCTGGCGCTGTTGCTGCTGCCGCTGGCCGGCGGGCTCGGCTTCGCGGTGCCCTCGCTGACCGCGATGATGCTCGGCGGCATCGCGCCGGAGCGGGCCGGGCTGGCCGGAGGGGTGCTGAACTCTTTCCGGCAGACCGGCGGAGCGCTCGCGGTGGCCGGCTTCGGCGCGCTGGTCGCGCAGCGCGGCGGGTTCGTGACCGGGCTGCATGTCAGCCTGCTGATCTCGGTGGCGCTGCTGGCGGCCACCACCCTGGCGACACTGGCGCTGCCGAAGGCGGGGCGCGCCTGACTCCGGCAGCTCCGGCAGCTCGGACAGCTCGGACAGCGGCAGTGAGGTGACGATCGGTGATCGTCACCTCACTGCCGATCACTGCCGATCACTGCCGCGTGAAGTAGTCCAGCGTCGTGTCGGCCTTGGTCGGGCACGGGCCCGCCTGCCTGATGCCGTGCTGGTCCAGCAACGCCTTCGCCCGCACCGCCGTCTGGAGGAGATCCGCGGCGGTGCAGCGGGTCGACACCTCCAGCAGCTGCGAACCGTCGGGGTACGTCCACTCCTGGAGTTCCAGCCCGCAGCCCGGTTCCCCGTCGCGGGGCCGGGTGCGGTGCACCTCGACCGGGCCGAGCGCGTCGAGGTCGTCCACCTCCAGCAGGCCGCGCAGGCGGCTGTCGAGCAGGGCGATCTGCTCGTCGGAGAACAGCGTGCGCAAGCGGGCGCGGCCGCGGACGGCGCGTTCGACGGCGTCGCGGCTCAGGCGCTGCTTGAGCGCGCCGGAGCAGATGAAGCTGTCCGGCGTCACGTCCACCTCGACGGTGAAGTCGTCGCAGCGGCGCATGGCGGACGGCACCCGGTCGGGGTCTATGGGCCGCAGCTTGACCACGGAGTCGTTGGGCCGCTCCCCGCCGCGCACCCGGGCCAGCACGCCGTGCCGGCGCAGGGTCAGGTCCGGAGTGTCCAGGTAGTAGACGTTCCGGACCCGCTCGGCACCCAGGCCGAGCAGCTCGCGCACGGCCTCGAACGAGGCGTCGGCGACGGTGAACTTCAGTTCCACCTGCCCGACTTCCCGAACCAGGGTGAACATCCGGTCCAGGTCGGCACCGGGCATGCGCCAGGCCTGCTTGGCAGCGTGGCGCTCCGGTTTTTTCAAGGCTTTCAGTTTTGCCACACCTCCCCGTGGCCCTACCGTCACCGACTGGCGGCGACGCACAAAGGATCCAGTATGCACTAAGACGCGCCGATGTTCGAGGACTGACGCTCTCTTGTGAGCCGGATAACACCGGGCATGATGGCGGGATGAGTACATCGATCTTGTGGGGGGAGCCGACGGGACAGGGGTGGGAGCAGGTCGGAGAGCTGGCGGTGGCCTTCGTGCTGTCCTCGGCGATCGGACTGGAACGCGAGATCCGGCAGAAGGCCGCGGGCCTGCGCACCTATACGATCGTCGGCCTGGGAGCGGCCCTGTTCGTGCTGGTCAGCAAGTACGGCTTCACGGACGTGCTCCGTCGCGACCTGGTCGTCCTGGACCCCTCGCGCGTCGCCGCGCAGATCGTGTCCGGCCTGGGCTTCATCGGCGCCGGCGTGATCTTCATGCGCCGCGACAGCGTCCGCGGCCTGACCACCGCGGCCGCCCTGTGGCTGACCGCCGGCGTCGGCGCCGCGGCGGGCGCCGGCCTGGGCCTGCTCGCCTGCTCACGACCATCGGGTACTTCCTGGTGTGCTACGGCTTGCGCCCGCTGACGCACTGGATGCCTGCGTTACGTAATCCGCCGATCACCTACCGCATCGAGTACGAGGACGGCCGCGGCTTGCTCCGCACAGTGATCGACGTCTGCACCAGCGCGGGCTTCTTCGTCGCCTCGTTCAGCGGCGGAGGCTACGAAGAGCGGCGCGAGACCCACGAAGCCGGCGGGCCGCACACCGTGGAGGTCAACCTCACACTGACCGGACGCGGGAACGCCAACGCCCTGACCGAGCGCCTGGTCGCGACGTCGGGGATCGTCACCGTCGCGTACGACCACGCCAACGACGATGAGTACTCCTAGCATCACCGCATGGAACGCGTGGAACGCATGGAACACCTTTGGGATCCGGCAACCGACGGCCTCCTGCGCCTCCCCTCCGGCCGGCTGCTCCGCGGCCGTGGCTTGAGGAATCCGGCGCCCGAGGGCCCGGAACCGGCGTTCGCCTTGTATCTCCTGGGCAAAGAGCCGCCGGCGGTGGCGTGGGAGAGCCGATGGATCCGCTGGCCCGATTTCCGGCTTCCGGCGGACCCGGCGGCGGCGCGCGATGGCTTCGTGGAGGCCTGGCGACGCTGCGAGACGGAACGTGTCGAGGTCGCCTGCGTCGGCGGTCGCGGACGGACCGGGACGGCGTTGGCCTGTATCGCAGTGCTCGATGGTGTGCCGCCGGAATCGGCGGTCGCCTATGTGCGGGAGCACTACTCTCCCCATGCTGTGGAGACTCCGTGGCAGCGGCGGTTCGTCGCCGCGTTCGGCGTTTCCGGCTGAGGCGCTTCCTGCTGAGGCGTCTCCGGCTGATCAGCATGCCGCGGGTGGCGGACCGGCGTTGGTCCGCCACCCGCGGCCTTTCATCAGGCGAGTCCGCGCTGGGCGAGGTACTACTGCGCGCTAACCGCCGTAGGTCACCGTGAAGTCGCCGCTGCCGTCGTCGGCGCCGGTCGAGGCGATCACGTTCCCGCTGCTGTCCGTCATGTCGATGGCCTGGCCGCCGGCACTGCCGATCTCGGTGTTGTCGAACGTGGACCCGGTGAAGCCGACGGAGGAGAAGTCAGGGAGCTGCGTCACGCTGCTGCCGGAGGTGACCGCCTCGGCGATCACCTCGGCGCTGGCGTCGGAGCCGGAGGCGCCGACCGTCTGGTTCTCGGTCCAGCCCTGGCTGTTGTCGGTGAGGACCATCTGGTACTGGCCGCCGCCGACGTCGGTCACGGTCGAGGTGAGGGAGTCGCCCGCGGAGACCGGGTCGCCGTACTCCTGAATGCTGTTCGCGGGGTAGGTCTCCCACCAGGCGAACTGCTGCGGGTCCCTAACCATGGATGAGCTGGGGGTTTGGTGCGTTTCACCTCGGCCGGGGATACGACCGAGGGAGGTATAGACCTATTGGTCTGTACCTCCCGGAGTCTGCTCCTCAGGATTCGGACATGTCGGCAAAGCTGGAGTAAAGACTCTGATGTGCTTGGCCGTTACCGGTCAGGCGCGGAACGGCCAAGCCGGGCAAACACCGACCCCCGGCGCGAACACGCGCCGGGGGGTCGGTATCAGGAATCTGTGATCAGCGACCAGCGATCAGGCGTGGATCGCCGGAGCCGCGTCCGGGTCCGCCGGATCGGGCTTGCCCGCCTTCAGGATCAGGCCGCAGATGATCGCGCCGACGCCGAAGATCGCGGCGGCCCACCAGAACGCGACCACGTAGCTGTGGATCGCCGCGTTCGCCTGGACGACCGGGTTGGTGGGGTTCTTGCCGACCAGGTAGTTCGTCAGGGCTGTGGCGGCCAGCGAGTTCAGCAGCGCGGTGCCGATCGAGCCGCCGATCTGCTGCGCGGTGTTCACCATGGCCGAGGCGACGCCGGCGTCGTGGGCCTCGACACCGGAGGTGGCGGCGTTCATCGCCGGGGCGAAGATGGCGCCCATGCCGATGCCGACGAGCACGATCGGGCCCAGGATGTTGGTGGCGTAGCTGGAGTGCAGGCTGATGCCGGTCAGCCAGACCATGCCGCCGCCGGCCAGCAGCATGCCGACGAAGACCAGGATCTTCGCGCCGATCCGCGGGTAGAGCACGGTGGTGCTGATCGTCGCGGTGATCATCAGGGCGGCGACCATCGGCAGGAACGCCACACCGGTCATGACCGGGGAGTAGCGCAGGATCTCCTGCAGGTAGTAGTTCAGGAACAGGAACACGCCGAACATGCCGATGCCGGTGAGGAACATCGCCAGGTAGGAGCCGCCGCGGTTGCGCTCCAGGATGACGCGCAGCGGGAGCAGCGGGTGCTTGGCGCGGGTCTGCCAGACGGTGAACGCGACCAGCAGGAGCACGCCGGCGGCCAGGAAGCCCCAGGTTCCGGGCGCGCTCCACGGGTGCGACTCGGCGTTGGCGAAGCCGTAGACGATGCCGAACAGACCGGCCGAGACCAGGACCGTGCCCGGGATGTCGAGCGAGGGCCGGTCGGCGCTGCGCGCGTGGCGCGGGATCAGGATTGCGGCGCCGGCGATCGCGACGACGCTGATGCCGACGTTGACGAACAGGGTCCAGCGCCAGTTCAGGAACTCGGTCAGCACCCCGCCGAGCAGCATGCCGATCGCGGCGCCGGAACCGGCGATGCCGCCGAACACCGCGAAGGCGGTGGCGCGCTCCTTGGCCTCGGTGAAGGTCGTGGACAGCAGCGACAGCGCGGCCGGGGCGAGCATCGCGCCGGCGACGCCCTGCAGCGCGCGGGCCAGCACCAGGATCTCGAAGTTCGGCGCGGCGCCGCCCAGCGCGGAGGCCGCGGCGAAGCCGACCAGGCCGATCAGGAACATCGCGCGCCGGCCTATGACGTCGGAGACCCGGCCGAACAACAACAGGAGGCTGCCGAAGGCCAGAGAGTAGGCGGTGACGATCCACTGCCGGTCGCCGTTCGAGAAGCCCAGCGCCTTCTGGGCGTCGGGCAGCGCGATGTTCACGATCGTCACGTCGAGCACGATCATCAACTGGGCCAGGCCGATGATCCCCAGGATGAACCAGCGCCTGGCGTGGTGGGGGTCGGTGGGTGCGGCGGGCGGGGCATCGGCGGTCTGAGCCCCCGCGCCGGTCGTCTGGACATCTGCCATCGTTCACGTCCCCTGATCTGGAGGATCCTCTTCCACTTACCGGACCGACTGTACCAGGGAAGTGGAAGACTTGCCTCCACATGGAGAGAGGTGTTCCATTTAACTGCGTCTAAGATTCACCCTGGCTGTCCGGGTGGCGGACGCGAGGCAGGAGCGAGTCGAGATGAATGCCCGGACCGAGGCGGAGAAACCCCAGGTAGAGACCCCCGCGACGACCCCGGCCGCGGCCCGTCCGCTGCGCCGGGACGCCGAGCGCAACCGGCAGCTGATCCTGGACACCGCCAAGATCGTCTTCGGCCGCCGGGGCTTGGACGCCTCCCTCGACGAGGTGGCGCACGAGGCCGGCCTGGGCGTCGGGACCGTCTACCGCCGCTTCCCCAACCGCGACGCCCTGATCGACGCCCTGTTCGACGACATGCTGGCCTCGATCGAGCGCATCGTCGCCGAATCGCTGGCCCTGCCGCGCGCCTGGGACGGCCTGATCCACTTCATGACCGCGATGCTGGAGTCCCAGGGACGGGACAAGGCACTGCGCGACCTCATGCTCTCCCGCCAGAAGTACCTCGACCAGTGCGAGCAGGACAAGGAAGAAGTCGTCCGCGACATCGTGGAGCCCGCGCTCTACGACCTGATCGACCGCGCCAAGGCCGACGGCGACCTGCGCCCCGACGTGGCCGCCACCGACGTGGGCGTACTGCTGATCTCCGCCGTCGGCGTGGTCGACTTCACCGCGCCGGCCGATCCGGAGGTCTGGCGCCGCCATCTGGCCGTCCTCGTCGACGGATTGCGCGCCCGGCCGTCCGGCGCCACGACCGTGCTCGCCCCGGAGCCGCTGGACGACGAGCAGCTCGACCTGTGCATGACCGGGTGGAAGTACGGCACGCGGGAAACTCCGCGCAAGCGCTCCTGACCGTCTCAGCCGCCAGCGCGAAATGAGTGACACTGTCGAACTGCGCCGGCCACGGCCACCCCGCCGAGCGAGGTGGCCGCATGCCGATCAGCCTTCAGCCTTCAGCCTCAGCTGCAAGCCCCCGTCCCCGGCCCACCGAGCTTGAACGAAGTAGCCGTCACCGCACCCGCGTCATACCGCGTCGGGCTGGTGGCGCTGACACTCAGCTGCGGCGCGTCTTTCGTCCCCGCCAAGCGATAGTCCCGAATCCACGAAGCAGCCGGCGCCGACCCGAACCGCCCGTCGCCCATCTGCGTGCAGCTCGGCGTGTCGACGGTGTTCTCCGCGACCTCGCCGAACACCGACACCAGCTGCGCCGTCTTGTACGTGCCGCTCCAGAGGCTGCCGGGGAAGTAGCCGACCGGCTCGTCGCGGAAGAAGACCCACCAGTTCCCGCCGATGTTCTGGATGGCGAAGTGCGCCGCCTCGTTGGCGTGCAGGGCCATGCCCGGCTTGATGTCCCTCGCGACCTGCACGAAGCCGCAGCCGTTGTAGCAGCTCTCCTGCCCGTCGACCCAGTGGTAGACGAACAGGTGCGGCTTCGCGTCGCCGTTGAGCTCGGGATCCACGGTCCACCCGATCTCGACGGTCGAGGTCCGTGCGGTGTTCTGCAGCGCGATCTCCTGCAGGCTGTGCTCCCCGGTCTGGGCCGGGTTGACCACCGGCGCCTCGACCTTCATCAGGACGCTCACACCCGTCGTGTCGGTCCACTGGTGGCCGCTGACGTAGTCGTAGCAAGCGCCATACCAGCAGATAGGACCGGTCGGAGCAGCCGCGGCAGCCGCGGCAGCCGGAGCGGCCCCAGCAGCCGGAGCCACCGACGGCACCACCGGAGCCAGTACAGATGCAGCGGCGACAGCAGGAACAACCGCCGCAGCCCCCGCCGAACCCGCCAGCCCCAGACTCACCGAGAAGAGACCCGCGACAACCCCAACCCCAACCCGCGCCTTAGCAAGCACCAGGACCTCCCAATTTGAACGAAGTCCCCGTAACCGCCCCGAAGTTGTACGACCCCGGATCCGTAGCCGTCACCGTGAACGCCGGCTGATCAGCCGACCCCCACAGCTGATAGCCAGAGATCGAAGAAGCCCCGCTCTGACTCCCGAAAACCCCGTCCCCCATCTGCGTGCAGCTCGGCGCCTTGTCCGCCGCCACCTCACCGAACGCCGACACGATCTGCGCACTCGTGAACGCGCCGCCCCACTCCGACCCGGGGAAGTACCCGAAGGGAACGCTGTTGTAGTACGTCCACCAGTTCCCCTGGTAGAACCGCAGCGCGAAGGTGCCGGTCGTCCCGGGCGTCACGGCCATGCCGGCCCGCACCGTCGAGGACACCTGCACGAACCCGCAGCCGTTGTAACAGGTCGGCTGCCCGTTGACCCAGTGGAAGACGAACAGGTGCGGCTGGTAGTCCCCGTTGAGCTCGGGATCCACCGTCCACCCGATCTCGATGGTGTCCGCGACGGTCGTCCCGCCGGACGTCTGGAGCGAAAGCTCCTGCAGCGAATGCCCGTCGGCCGCGACGTTCCGCGGAGCGGCCTGCTCCATGGTGACCGAAGCCCCGGTGGTGTTCGTGAACTGCCGCCCGGTGACGTAGCTGAAGCAGGATCCGTACCAGCACTGCGCCGCCTGCGCAGTGCCGGCCGGAAGCACGACGACCACTCCGACGGCTGCCGCGGACACGGCGGCCGCGGTTATTCGGGTTCTGAGTTTTCCGCGCAGATCTATGCGCAGACCTTTAGCAGGCATGGGTGTACCTCGAATGGAAGTAGGTGTACTTCGAAAAGGAGCTCTCCAGCTCTGAGCGCGCCTAGCGCACCTCTCGCGCCTCGCGCGCCATCCCCAACAGGTGGTCGATCACATCGGTACCGCTCGCGTTGAGCCCGTCATGCTCGTACTCGTCCGTGACATGGACAGTCAGGCCCCGAATCGCCTCGACGCTGACCAGCGACTGCTTGAGATCGACATACAAGTCGTCCGTATACACAGTCGCGAAGGCCGGCACCTCGTTCGCGCCCAGAACCGAAACGTCGTACAGAGGCCGCCAATCCTCATACGCGGCAAGCAACTCGCCCGCCGCGCGAAGCGGCCGCAAAGCCGGGTCGGTCCGGAAGTGCCAGGGATGAATCGTCTCCCCGGTGAACAACACCGGTGCTGCCGACTCCGACAGGACCTTCTCGGCATCAAACCGCGGGAACTCTTTACGAACCCGGCTAGCAGCCCACGCCGTAGGCCCCGCACCCTGCGCGTATATAGCCTCGTGCAGCAGCGCGTATAGCGGCCGCTCAGCAAAAGACAGCGCAGCCTGCACCTGCCACTGGAACCGGTCCGACAACTCCCGCCGATGGACCGTCTGGCTGAACGCGTCCTCCAGCAGATAGTGCAACCGATCCGCACCATCGGTCGTGCCGAGCACGATCCCCAGCGACTGGAACGCCTCGACTGTCAGCAGCGTCCCGTCGGGCAGCACCGTCTCGTGCTCCCTGAGGAACTCCGCGATCTCCCGCGCCGCATCCACATCCTGGGGATACCGGTGATAGAACAGCGCGTTCTTGTCCTCCATCCGCGGATACGCGGCGCGGTAGACGTCATCGGCATCGCCGTCCAACGTCGGCACGCCGCCGGTGATGAAGACCTCTGCGAGCCCTTCCGGCGCGGCCGACAGATAGTGCACCGCACAGAACCCGCCGAAGCTCTGCCCCAGCACGCTCCACGGCGCACCGCCGGTCAACCGCCGCCGGATGATCTCGGCATCGCGGACGATCGATTCCGCGCGAAAGGCTGTGAGGTACTCGGCCTGCCGCCGGGCATCGCCCCGGCGCGGCAGGGTCTGCCGCGTGGCCGGGGTCGAGCGACCGGTGCCGCGCTGATCGAGCAGCAGCACCCGGTAGTCCTGCACGGCGCGGCTGAGCCAGCCGCTGGCCAATGCCGCCGGCAGCGGACGCGGCGACCGGTGTCCGGGCCCGCCCTGCAGGTAGACCAGCCACGGCCGCGACTCGTCGGCCGTGAACTCGCGGGCGTAGACCTCGATCTGCTCCCCGCCCGGCCGGTCGTGGTGCAGCGGAACCGTGAACACGTGGTCGGTCGTCCGGATCCCCGATGGCACAGCGCCTCACCCCCAAGTTAAATGAAGCAGTAACTCCATTTAGAGTGATGGTTAAGCTAGGGCACGGAACCGGATCAGGCAAGACCCCCGCGTCGGCTCCGTGGTAGGAGTGCACTAGAAGCTCGGGACCTGGATAGAGAAGGAACGCCGCGATGCCCCTGTCCGCCGACGGCCAGCAGCAGACGCAGGGCCAGATCGGGACACGTCTCCAGGAGTTGCGCATGCGTCGCGGCCTGACCCAGCGCGCTTTGGCCGAACCCGGATACACCGCGGCCTACGTCTCCACCCTGGAAGCCGGCAAAGCCCGCGCCTCCGAAGCGGCACTGCGCTACTTCGCCGAGCGCCTCGCGATCAGCTACGAGGAACTGGCCACCGGCGTCCCGGCCGGCCTGCGCGCCGAGATCCGCGAGGGCCTGGCCGAGGCGAACGCGGCCATGGACGACGGCCGCGCGACCGAGGCCGAGGCCGTGCTGGCCGCCCTGCTCGGCCGCGCCGCCGGCACCGACGTGCCCGACCTGGTCGCCGACATCCACGTCACGCGCGGATCGTTCCTGCTGCGCCGCGGCGACCTGGACGCCGGCCGCGAACAGTTCGAGCAGGCCGAGGCGCTGCTGGCCGATCGGCCGCTGCCGGCGCGGGTGCGGGCCGTCCGCGGCCGCGCGACCGCGTACTACCTGGCCGGCGACGTCCGCTACTCCTGCTACCTGCTCGAGAACACGATCAGCGAGCTGAACGGCGGCGGCCTGCCGGATCCGGCGTCGCTGGTGCTGTTGTACGCCGCGGTCATCGGACCGTACCTGGAGCTCGGCGCGCTGGAGCGCGCCACGAAGGCCGCGACCCTCGCACTGGACCTGGCGGCCCGCGTCGCCGACCCGGTCGCGGTCGCCACGCTGCACCGCTCCGTCGCCCGCACCCTCGCCGCCGGCGGCCGGTTCGACGAGGCCGAGGCCGCACTCGTCAAGGCACAGGACGTCTACCAGCAATGGGAGATCCGGGCCGAACTCGCGCAGTGCCACTGGATGCGCGGCTACCTCTACGCCCAACACGAACGCCTCGCCGACGCCGAGACCGAACTGCGCACAGCCGCACGCATGCTGCGCGCCGCCGACTCCGTGTTCTACGCGGTGCAGGTCGAGGTCGAACTGGCCGACGTCCGCTGGCGCCTGGGCCACACCGCCGAGGCCGAGGAACTCCTCACCCGGCTGCTCGCGGACCTGGGCCCCGGCCACGGCGCGGTCCACGCCGCCGCCGCGCACCGCCTCCTGGGCTTGATCCACGAGCGCGCCGACGACCCCGAAGCCGCCGAACGCCACTACCGCATGGCGATCGAGCTCCAACAGGACTCCGACGTCACCGGCGACCTGGCCGACACCTCACGGCTCCTCGGCGACCTGCTCGACCGCCAGGGCCGCACCCGCGAGGCGGTGGCGGCGTACCGCAACGGGCTCACCGGCCTGGCCCGACCCGGCACCACGACGCTCGGCGCCGCGCCACTTCCGCCGCCGGTCATCCCGGCGGACCCGGTGCATCGAACTGTGCCCGGCGTGCCGACCGAGGGCGGTTCTCAGGGCTGACACCGGAAACAGCTCAGGCCGCCGGCGGTTCTCAGGGCTGACACCACGACGCGGTCCAGGTGCGAGCGATCCGAAGGGCACGCGTCGCCGGCATCCGCTCGGGCTCGGTGAGGACCGCGATGGTCAGGCCGTCGAGGAGGGCCAAGAGTTCGGCGGCGGCATCGGCTGGATCGGCTGGATCGGCTGGATCGGGCTCATCGACTGCATCCCCCGCCACCCCAAGCTTCTCCGCCTTCACCGCGGCAAGCGCCCGCGCCAGCAGTTCCTCAGTCTCCCGCCACTGATCCCGGTGCAGCTCAGCTATCCCCGGATCGTGCGCGGCGCGGGCGGCGAGCGCCAGCCAGACCCGGGAGAGCCGGTCGCCGGGGTCGGGCGCCAGCAGCAGCCCGATCAATTGGTCAAGGTGCTCGGTCGGGGACAGGCGCGCTGTGCCGGGGTCGCGGAAGCGTCGTGCCGACTGTTCGCGGACGTGGAGCCAGACCGCCCGGAGGAGTTCGTCCTTGGTCGCGAAGTAGTACTGGACGGTGCCGATGGAAACCTCGGCGCGGGTCGCGAGTGTGCGGATGCTGACGCCTTCGACGCCGCTCTCGGCGATCAGGTCGGCGAGGCGGTCGAGCAGGTCGGTGCGGCGGTCGGGGGCTGCCGGGGCGTCGCCGCCGCCTGTCCGTCTGCTGTCAGGTGCCAATGCCGCCGATCCCTTTCCCGCTGCTTGCCGGCTCGGTAATGCTCCCACGCCGCGATGGCCGAGCTCGTGGCGCAGCGTGTCGCCGGTCGGCCCCAGCCTGGTGGCGGTGACACCAGGTCAAGCGCACTCTCCCCACGTCCGGCCGCGACGGACCAGCCTTGAGACAAAGACAAAGACAACCATCACGCGGAACGCCGTCCGGCACCCCGCGGAGCAGTAGGGGGAATCCCATCGTGAGCATCAGCTTGGTCCAGGCCGAAGCCGTCATCGCCGCCGCGCGGGCCCGGGCGGCCGAGCGCGGCGTGGCCGTCGCGCTCGGGGTGGTGGACGCCGGCGGCAACCTGGTCGCCTTCGCCCGCGCCGACGGTGCGAACCTCATCACCATCGACACCGCGATCGGGAAGGCGTTCACCGCTGTCAGCATCGGCGCCGACAGCGTCAACCTGACGGCGGCCATCCAGCCCGGCGGCCCGCTGTTCGGGACCGGTCTGGTCCTGGCCGGCTCGCGGTCGCTGGTCCCCTATGGCGGGGGCGTCGTCATCCGGGACGGCGAGCGGGTGATCGGGGCGGTCGGGGTCTCCGGCGCGCCCGATTCGGCGGTCGACCACGAGATCGCGGCCGCCGCTGCCGCGCAGGTCCCGGCGCAGGTCCCGACCCAGGTCACAGCCCAGGTCACAGCGCCCTAGCCACGACTGCCGCCGGCTCTCCCGGCGTGTCAGCGGCGCTGTCAGGACGACGTCAGGCCCGTGTCAGGCCACCCGCCGATAGTCGGTGATGTGAGAACGAGCGGGACGGGCCCGCGAGACACAGACACAGACACAGACACCGACACCGACATCGCCACCGACACAGCCACAGCCACAGCCCCGCAGACACAGGAGAGCATCATGCAGAAGTTCCAGACCCCCGCCCCCGTCACCGTCGTCCTGGACATCCCGGCGGGCCAGATCCGGCTCCTGGCCGGCGAGCGCACCGACACCACCGTCGAGGTGCTGCCGTCCGAGGCCTCGAAGCGGCGCGACGCCAAGGCCGCGGCGCAGACCACCGTGGAGTTCAGCGACGGGGTGCTGCGGATCGCGACGGCCGACCCGAACAAGATCCTGGGCAGCTCCGGTTCGGTGGACGTGACCATCGCGCTGCCGGCCGGCTCGCGGATCGAGGGCCGGGCCGGTGCCGCCGAGCTCCACAGCACCGGCCGGCTCGGCGAGGTGGCGTTCGACGGCGGCTACCGCTCGGTCGAGCTGGACGAGGTCGGCGGTGCGCGCATCAAGATGCACATGGGCGACGTCTCCATCGCCAAGCTGACCGGCCCGGCGCAGCTGCGCAACGGCCGCGGGGACATCACCGTCGCCGAGGCCGTGACCGGCGCGCTCGACCTGCGCACCGACATGGGCGACCTGAAGGTCTCCGCCGCCCGCGGCGTCTCCGGGACCCTGGACGCCCGCAGCGGCTACGGCCGGATCACCAACGCGATGAAGAACTCCGACGGCAGCGGCGCCGGCCTGAACATCAAGGCCACCACCTCGCACGGCGACATCATCGCCACCAGCCTCTGAGGTGCGGCGAGCAGGAGGGGAGCGGCACTCCAGGACGCGGCCGGGTCTGGGCGGACGATGCCCGGACCCGGCCTCGGCCGTTGTCCGCCCCGGCCCACAGCATCGGCACCGACCGTAAAGCTTCAGAAAAGGGTTGAGAAAAGCTAGAACAAACGTGTTCCCGCGCCGCCCCCGCAGGAGGAATCTGATGCCCCCGGCGTGAGGAGCATTCAGGTGGTCCAGGGTTGGTCAACGGGGTTCGAAGCGCCGTACGACGCCGACTGGGTCGTACCCCGGCGGGACTGGCGGCACAGCCTGCCCCTCCTTCCGCGCCGGCCGTTGTCCGCGGTGTTGTTGGCCGTGCTCGGTGCGGGGATCGCCGGGCTGCTGGCCTTGTGGTGGCGGCAGACGCCGGCCGACCGGATGCAGTCGCTGCCGGACTACCTCGTGATGCTGGCGCAGATCACCGGGCTGGTCGGGGCGTACCTGCTGCTCGTCGAGATCGCGCTCATGGCGCGCTCGCCCTGGCTGGAGCACCGGCTGGGATCGTGGCTCGCCTCCGCGCACCGCAGCCTCGGCGGGTACCTGGTGCTCCTGCTGTGCGCGCACGTCGGGTTCGTGATCGCCGCGTACTCGGTCAGCGTGCACGCCTCGCCGCCGGCCGTCCTGATCAGCATCCTGCGAACCTACCCGGGCGTGCTCGCGGCCACGATCGGCTTCCTGGTGATGCTGCTCGCGGGGTTCACCTCGGCGCGGGGCATCCGGCGGCGGCTGGGTTATGAGGGCTGGCACGGGATCCACCTGATGATGTACCCGGCGGCGGCTGCCGCGTTCTGGCACCAGATCAGCCTGGGCGCGCAGTTCACGCGCAATCCCTGGGCCGCCGACATCTGGGTGGGCATGCACGCGGTCGTCGCGGCGGCGATCGTCTGCAACCGCATCGTCATCCCGCTCCTGAACAACCGGCATCACCGCTTCCGTGTGACGCGCGTGGAGGAGGTCGGGCCCGACGCGATGAGCGTCTACATCACCGGACGGCAGGTCGCCGACCTCGGGGCCGCGGCCGGCCAGTACTTCCGGTGGCGGTTCATGAGCCGGAGCCTGTGGTACCAGGCGCACCCGTTCTCGCTGTCCGCTGCGCCGCACGCGGACACCCTGCGCCTGACGTTCAAGTGCGTCGGCGGCTACACCCGGCGGCTCAAGCGCCGGCTGCGTCCCGGAGTCAGGGTGTTCCTGGACGGCCCGTACGGCGCGTTCACCGGAGTCCTGCGCCGCCAGCACGGCGTGGTGATGATCGGCGGCGGCATCGGCGTCACCCCGCTGCGGGCCATCGCGGAGACCATGCACGGCCGGCGCCACGACATCATCTTCATCCAACGGGCCTCGAAGGTCGGGGACCTGATCCTCACCCGCGAACTCGAGGCTCTCAACGCCGCCGGCCGCCTCATCTACATCCCGGCCATCGGCAGCCGCAAGAACGACCCGCTGTCCGCCGACCGGCTCCTGGACCTGATCCCGGACCTGGAGGACCGCGAGGTGTTCATCTGCGGCTCGGTCGGGATGGCCGCCGCGGCGGTGCGGAACCTGCGGCGGGCGGGGGTCCGGCGGGGACGGATCCACACCGAGATCTTCGACTTCTGAGAATTCCAGCCACCTTTCTGCGGGCATCGGAGTACCCCCAGTGCGAATCCCCCACATCAAGACCCTGCTGTCCGTCATCGGCACCGTCGGCACGATGGGCGGCCTGCTCGCCGCCAAGACCTCGGCCCACGGCCTGGCGCCGGAGACCCTCCCGGCCACGAAGACCGTGCACGGCACCGGCGCCGCCGCGGTCACGACCGTCACCGGCCCCCCGATCCCGGTCACGCACGGCATCGTCCAGGTCCGCATCACCGTGGCCGGCGGGCACATCACCGAGGTCGGGACGATCAGCCTGCCGCACGACAACGACGACTCCTGGGGACGCTCGATCGTGGCCGCCTCCGTCCTGGACCGCGAGGTCCTCGCCGCGCAGTCCGCGAACGTCGACGGGGTGAGCGGGGCGACCTACACCTCCAAGGCCTACAAGACCTCGCTCCAGGCGGCGATCGATGCGAGCAAGACCTGAATCCGTCCAGCTCCGCACCCCGGTCCGCCCCCGCTTCGCTTACGCCGAACAGCTGAGGCACGACGCAGAACCCGTACTTAGTCTGAGCCAACCTGATCGACCGGCCACGGGGGAAGCCACAGAGAGGTTCAGATCTTGGCGTCACGGACATCCCGACCACCCCGCGTCCCGGCCCTGCTGGCGGCGTGCGGAATCGCGGCGGCCACCGCCGCCATGGCCACCGCCGCCCACGCGGGCACCGCGCCGTTGTCTGCTGCATCGACGACGACCGTGCCCGCACCGGCCTCCGGCGTCAGCCGGGTCTACGGCGGCGACCGCTACCTGACCGGCGTCCAGGTCTCGCGGTCGCAATGGGCCGACGCCGCGGGCGACTCCACCGGGCGTGCCAAGGCGCAGGCCGTCGTCCTCGCGCGCGGCGACACGTTCCCGGACGCCCTGTCCGGCGTTCCGCTGGCCGCCAAGGTGCACGGCCCGCTCCTGCTCACCGAGCCGACCGCGCTCACCGGCGCCACCGCCGCCGAGATCCAGCGCGTCCTGGGCCCCGGTGCCGGGCAGCCGGTGTACATCCTCGGCGGGACCGGGGCGGTCTCGCCGGCCGTCGAGGCCCAGCTGGTGCGGGACGGCTACGCGGTGACCCGGTATCAGGGCTCGAACCGTTACCAGACTGCTCTGGACGTGGCACGCCGCGGGCTCGGCGACCCGTCCCACATCGTCGTCGCGACCGGTGACGGCTACGCCGACGCGCTCACGGCGGGCCCGTTCGCGGCGGGCCCGGACGCGGTCAACGGCGTGCCGGCCGCGATCGTGCTGTCCGACGGCCAAAGCCTGGACCCGGCCACCGCGGCCTACGTCTCCGGCAAGCTCGTGGCGGCGGGACCCGGCGACTGCGCCGCCGTGACCGCCGTCGGCGGCCAGGCCCAAGCGGCGGTTCACTCCGTCACACCGCCCGGGGTCTGCGACAACCCGCTCGCGGGAGCGGACCGCTACGCCACGGCCGTCGCGGTCGCGCAGCAGTTCCCGGCGGGCCCGGCGGTCGGCGTCGCCACCGGCGGCGGCTTCGCGGACGCCCTCACCGGCGGCGCGGCGATGGCCGCCCTCGGCCGCCCGCTGGTGCTCACGGCCTCGGCCGTCCTGGGCGACAACCCGCGGCAGTGGCTGGTCGGCGCGCACCAGAACGGTGTGAACGCGACGGTCGTCTTCGGCGGGCCCACCGCGGTCGGCAACGGCGTGTTCGGGCAGTTGCAGGACATCGCGAACGGCGGCCAGGGCCTGCCGTCCGACGGCCTGTGCGGCGCGCCGAACAACCCGTACGGGTTCAACTACTGCGGAGCCGGCGCGGAGGTCACGAAGACGCAGGTCCCGGGAGACATCTGCTCCTACTTCTCCTGCATCGGTTCGGCTCCGTCCCACGAAAGCTTCTGGAACGGCGTCGGCTACCTGGAAGTCTGCAACGACGGCGACATCTCGCTGTCGGGCGGCCGGAGCGGGGCTTGTTCTTCACACGGCGGCGAGGACCACCCGGTGTGGAAGCGCTGACGCGCTGACACAGCCCTATCGGGGTCCGCATCAGATCGCTGATGCGGGCCCCGATTCCGTCAGCTCCTCGTGCTCAGCGATCAGTGGTGGTGCCTCAGCGTCATGCGGTGCCCCATCGCCGGACGCTGTCCGCCGACGGTGCGGGGCGCGGTCCTGGCGCCGACCACGAACCCGAACAGCGTCATCCAGATCGGCATGACCAGGACGCCGATCAGTCCGATCGGGCCGATCGCGGCCACGACGGCGATCGCCAGCGCGACGTACCCCAGCCAGGCCGGGATGTCCGAACCCAGCACGATCGCCAGACCGGCCGCCGCGGCCAGGACCACGATCCCGGCCTGGGCCGGCAGCTGGATCGACTGCGACAGGAAGTTGAGGTTGCCGGCGAGCTGGGCCTGACCGTTGTGGGCGGCGCTGATCAGCGTCCACTGGAGGAACCCGGTGGTCGAGAAGCCCGCGATGAACAGGATGCCGCCGGCCAGGGCGGTGTCGGCGAGCCAGCTGTGCGCCTCGTTGGCCTTGCGCAGCACGGTCCTCATGCCGCCGATGAAGAACGCCATCAGGATGACGCCGGCGGCGATGATGTACAGGGACCACGTCTCCCGCATGGAGTGCGTCTGGTAATAGGAGACGACGGCAGCCGCCGAAGCGTTCTTCCCAGGCACGTTGTTGTCGTTGAGGATCAAGAATCCGATCACGAAGGCCACCACGGCGCCGAGTCCGAGGGGCCCCAACAGGCGGGTCAACTTGTCGTTCCTCATGACGGCCTCCTCGGACCGGTGATGGAGTCCCCGTCATTCTCCCATTCGGTGGAATAGCGGGCATTTCCGTATCGCCCGAACGGCGGATCCGTCCGGCCGCGAGCCGGGCCAGGACGGCGGACGTCCCGTGGATCTCGGCGCCGAGATCCACGGGACGCCAGTTCAGCCCGGGGTGGGATGCCGGGACGCGAGGGCTACCAGGCCGAGGCCGGAGCCGCCACCGAGGCGACGGAGCCGGTGTAGAAGTCGCGGCCGTAGCCGTAGTGGGAGCCGGCTCACGGCGCCGAGTACGACAGTGCGGTGCCGGGACGTCTCAGGGAACTTGTTCACCGTCCCGCTGCGGGCCTGATCAGATCACTGCGTCGTTACATCGGTCAGGTCCCGCAGGATCTCGGAAGCCGTGATCGCGTCGAGGTCCCCGAAGACCGGGCGGGCGCCGATGACGATCTCCTTGAACCGCTGCGTCGCGCCCCACTCGTCGACGTAGCCGACGGTGATACCCGGGTCGAGGGTCGCGGTGATCTCGCCGCCGCCGGGAAGCGCCCGCGTGATCCAGCCCTGGATCCCGGCGTCCTGCGGCGCACCCCGGTACCAGCCGCGCCGCTCCAGGCCCAGGACCTTGCCGACCGGGATGTCGATGCCCTCGAACCTGGTGAGGCTGTTGGCGGCCTTCTCCTCCTCCGTGAACGCGAACACGGTCCGGCCCAACTGCGCGAACGGCTGCAGGATCTCGTAGTCGGCGAACACGTCGGACCACGCGGCCACGTCCGCACCGAGGTGCAGGGGATGCACGATGCCGATCATCGCGTCGTCGGCGAGGGCGTATTCGTCGTCTGAGATGTCGGCCAGACTCAGGTCCTCCGCGACTCGGAAGGCGCCGCTGAAGCCGTCGTCCGTGAACACACCCCAGACCAGGCGTCGGACGATGTGGCGCAGCAGGGGATGCTCGACGAAGAACTCGCGGAACTCCTGGGACGTCCAGCGGCGCTGCGTCACCATGGCCAGTTCGAAGCGGGCGATCTGGTCCGCGGCGAGGGTCCGCGCGTCCTTCTTCAAGGCGGAGAACCGTTGGTAGGCGTCCGGTGCGAGCTCGGCGTCGTCCTTGGCCCCCGGCTTCGGCAGGGCCTTGAGACGCTTGCCGGCCTGGTCGGCGGCGTACGGCTTGAGCTGCTCGTCGAACCCGACGGTGAACTGCCGCGGACCATAGTCCAGGGACAGCGTCCCGGAGGACGCCAAGCCGAGGTCCGGGACGAGACGGTCGCCCAGCTGTTCCGCGGTGAGACCGAGGTCGTCGGCGATCTCGGTGACCCGCTGCGTCGCCCGCTCCTTCAGCGCCTTGAACTTGACCTTCTGCGAGATGCCGTAGAGGTGCATCAGCGCCACGGTGCCGCCGATGTCGGCCAGGACGTCCAGACCCGCGACGGCGCGCTGGTGCCCGTTCTCCCCGGGCCACAGCCGGATCAGCGGGGACAGGCGCCGCACCGCCTCGTCGTCGCCGAACCACCGCAGCGCGTCGAAGGCCCAGCTCTCCTTCGCCGGGTACTCGACGCCGCGCCAGTTCTCGAACAGGGCCCACGCGAAAGCGGCCAGGGACTCCGGGTCGCAGATGTCCTTCGCCTTCTCGATCCCGGCGTACGGCTCGGCCGACTTGGACACCGCGAGCATGAGCAGCAGGTACTCCACCGACTCCCGGGGCAGCGCGGCCTGCCGGCCCTTGAGCAGGACCTGCGGCAGCGATCCGGGCTCGGCCCAT
The DNA here is from genome assembly GCF_041262705.1 of Catenulispora sp. MAP12-49. NCBI lineage: Bacteria > Bacillati > Actinomycetota > Actinomycetes > Catenulisporales > Catenulisporaceae > Catenulispora > Catenulispora sp. MAP12-49. The sequence continues at coordinate 123,048 of NZ_JBGCCP010000001.1, forward strand.
TCGGGGATGGCCGGCATCACCTTGGGCAGGGTGAGGGTGCCGTCGTCGGCGACGATCGCGGCGATCGCCCGCGCCGCGGCGTCGCCGTAGCCCGCGGCGGCCTCGGCGATCTCGTCGGCGAATCCGCGTGCGGCGAGCGTGCGGATCGTCAGCTCGGCGGCACCGCGCGCCTTGCCGGCCTTGCCGAGCGCGACCGGTATCAGGGTTCTGGCCGCGACGCCCGGGTGCCGCGTCAGCCAGGCCAGCGCGAACGGCCGGGCGGTTTTCAACCGGCTGAGCCAGTCCGCGGCCAGCAGCGCGATCCCGGGGGCGGCGAACGGGCCGAGGAAGACGCTGCCCGAGGCCGGGTCGCTGCGGGCCAGGCTCAGGATCGGCGGCAGGGCCTCGGGGCCGAACCGCGCGACCAGGCACGGGATCCACGTCCCGGCCTGCCAGGAGTCGGGCTCCCAGCGGGGGAGGACCGAGCGCACCAGGTCCTCGGGGCCGTCGACGGCGAAGTGGCTGTTCGCGTACCAGCCCGCCGTGCCGCCGGTGCCGATGCGGCCGGCGATGTCCTCCCAGCTGTCGAGCTTCCACTGGGCATTCGTGATGAGCTGCGCGGAAGCCCACCGCTCTTCCTCGCCGTCCTGCCAGGCCATGACGGTCTCGGTCGGCGCGACGAGCCCCGCGATGACGACCGGCTTGGCCGGCTTCACGGCGGACAGCCACGGCGGGCTGACGAAGAGCGGCGGGAGCACGCCGGGGTCGGCATCGGGGAGGCGGACGTTGGCGGCGCGGACCTTCTCGACGTATTCGCGCAGCGCCGGAGTGAGGTTCGGGAGTTCGTCCTGCACGAGCGCGTCGTTGGCGACTATGTGCAGGCGCAACACATTGGCGGCGGACAGGCCGCGCGGGGTGTGGCGGAGCGCGGCGTCGGCAAGCACGTGCAGGGCGCGCCGGGGGAAGTTCTTGGCGGCGGCCTGGGCCGTGGCCGTGTAGTACTTCTTGTCGATGTTGTCCAGCAGGAACCGGAAGGCGTCCGTGGACGGGACGGCGGCGACGACCGGGAGCAGCTGCTGGATGGAATCCGCGTTCACCTCGCTGCCGAGCCAGGTGATCAGGGTCGGGAGCAGCTGGACGCCGACCGCGTCGAGGGCGGTCCACAACGCGGCCGGCTCCCGGGTGACGTACCACGGGAAGGTGCTCCCCGCCGGGAAGACGGCCGCCAGGTGTTCCGTCGTGATCGAGGCGACCGCCAGCCACTGCGGCAGGTGGTCCTGCCGCGATCCGAGGAAGGCGAAGTCGGCTTCGACCCAGTCCTCGTGCTCTGGGAGCAGGAATGAGGTCAGTACCCGCTGCCGCACCGCCGCGATCCCTGTCGGATTCGCCAGCGACGCCCGGTATCCGGCGAGTGTCTCAGAGGCCTGCGTATAGTCCTCCTCCCCCGCCACCGCCAGATGCTGCCGCAGACGGACGGCGAGGTCGAAGCACTTCGAGGAATCGGAGAGGTCTTGGTAGGCGACGGTGTCCCGACGGGACAGGCAGGGCTGGATGCGCGCTCCCAGGCGGTACGCGCCTGAGGCCCGCACTCCCTGCAGTTCGACCGTCGCCGCCGCGGCGAACGCGAGGCCGCGCACGGCGATCCAGGCGTCGGTGATGCCGGTGAGGTTCTTGTAGGTCGGCGTGTCCTCCGACATCGCCAACGCCGCCGCGATCGCCGCCGCCAACGGTGTGGCGGCGGCGAGGTCGCCTTGGGAGGCCCGGTATTCCTCGACCAGATCGGCTTCGCTTGCCTCGTCGTCGAAGATACCGGCGATGACAGAGCTCTGTTTGTCCAGCCAGGTCGCGTAGTACGCGGCGGCGTCCGGGGCGACGGCGAGCGGTCCGGCCGGGGCACCGCCGCGGCGGGGGATCACGAGGCGGCGCATCGCCTCGGGGATCGCGCTGATGTCCTCCGACGGGATGTCGGTCGTGGTGGCGCCGCTCATCGGTCACTCCCCGTGGGTGCGTGCTGGTGTCCGGGACTGTAGCGAAGGTCCCTGACACGGGAGTGGTCAGGCGGCGTGCTGGTAGGCCGGGTAGGTCAGGTATCCGCGGTCGCCGCCCTGGTAGAACGTCGCCTCGTCGACGGGGGCCAGCGGCGCGCCGATGCGGAGGCGTTCCACCAGGTCGGGGTTGGCGAGGAAGGCGCGGCCGAAGCTGACGAGGTCGGCGCCGTGGGCGAGCCAGCGTTCGGCGTCGGAGGGGCCGGTCTGCTTCGGGCTCATCGGCGCGGTCGGGTTCACGATGAGCGTGCCCGGCCAGATCCGGCGCAGCCCGAGCAGCAGGTCGTCGTCGGCGGTGCCCTCCAGGTGGACGTACGCGAGTCCCAGTCCGGTGAGCTCGGCCAGCAGCGCGGCGTAGAGCTCGGGCACGTCGGCGTCCTCCACGCCCCAGATCCGCGCGCCGGGCGAGAGCCGGATGCCGGTCCGCTCCGCGCCGACGGCTTCGGCGGTCGCGGCGGCGGCTTCCACCGCGAACCGGATGCGGTTGGCGATCGGGCCCCCGTAGCGGTCGGTGCGCAGGTTGGCGTTCGAGGACAGGAACTGCGAGATCAGGTAGCCGTTGGCGCCGTGCAACTCGACGCCGTCGAACCCGGCCTCCACGGCCCGGCGGGCGGCCAGCGCGTAGGACTCGGCGTGCTCGGGCACCTCGTCGGTGTCCAGGGCGCGGGGAACCGGCGCGGGCTGCATGCCGGTCGGGGTGAACACCGAGCCCGCGGCCGGGACGGCCGAGGGCCCGACCGGCCGGGTGCCGATCGTGTCCGGATGTGAGACCCGGCCGCCGTGCATGATCTGCGCGAAGACCCGGCCGCCGTTGGCGTGGACGGCGTCGGTCACCGGGCGCCAGGACACGGTCTGCTCGTCGGTGTACAGGCCCGGGGTGCCGGGATTGGACTGGCCGACCAGGCTGGGCTGCACGCCCTCGGTCACGATCAGCCCGGCGGTCGCGCGCTGCGCGTAGTAGGTCGCCATGGACGGCGTGGCAAGCCCGCCGGCGGCGGCCCGGACGCGGGTCATCGGGGCCATCACCACGCGGTTGGGCAGGGTCAGACCGCCCAGCTGGTGGGGAGTGAACAAGGTGGTCACGGCAGCTCCTCCGCGGCTTCGCGAACCCGGCTCTCGGGTACGTCGGCTACGCTAAAACCTGACATCGATGTCAGAGGCAAGGGCCTGTGGCGCGGATCTCACGGACTTTCACGGATTCCACGGATTCCACGGATTCCACGGATCCCACGGATCCCACGCATTCCATGAGGAGGAAGCCGATGCGCATCGGCGAGCTGGCGGCCCGGACGGGAGTGAGCGTCCGGTCGGTGCGCTACTACGAGGAGCAGGGACTGGTCAGCAGCACGCGCAGTCCCAGCGGCCAACGGCACTACACCGAGCACGAGGTGGCCCGGGTCCGCTTCATCCAGCGGCTCTACGAGGCCGGCCTGTCCAGCCGCACCATCGCCGAGGTGCTGCCGTGCGTGAACGCGCCGAGCCAGGAGAACTCCGACGCGGCTCTGGAGCGGCTCGCGCAGGAACACGCGAGGCTGTCGCACCATATTGAGGAGCTCGTGCGGACGCGGGATTCGCTGGAAGAGCTGATGGCGGCGGGGCGGGCGCATCGGGACGCGCTGGTGCGGGAATCCGCTGCGGCCTGAGGGCGACCCGCGCGCCAGGCCTCAGCCCGGGCATCCTCGCGCGCACCCGTACCGGTGCGGCCTGAGCGGTTCCGGCGGTGAGTACCGCCGCGCCCATGGTGAGCGCGATCAGCCGCCGTCGCATACGCTTCTCCCTTTGTGGATCAGCGTTCTGCTCGGGCGGCTCATCGCGGGACGACGTCCGGGTCGGCCGCTAGCCGGTGATCTTGTTGAAGATCTTCGAGTAGGCGTAACCGGTGCCCTTGTCGTAGCCGTCGACCTCCCAGAACGCCAGCTCCTGCACTCCGTGCGAGGCGGCGAAGCTCTCCAGCGTGGAGGCGTTGGACTGGGTGAAGTTCTCGTTGTCGTCGTTGTGGCCGGCGATCGGGGTCAGGCCGAGCATGCCCCAGGCCTGGCTGCTGGAGACGCCGAAGATCGACTGGAGTTGCGGGGCGGTGGCCTTCGCGGCGGACTCCGCGTCGTTCAGCGCGTTCTCGCCGTCGCCGAAGTCCATCGTCATGATGTTGACGACCTTCACCGCGACGCCCTTGCTCTTGGCGTCCTTGAGCAGCGTGGTGGCGTTGGACTCCAGCCCGGTGGGGTCGACCGGCAGGGTGTAGTCGACCTGCACGCTCGGGTTCGCCTTCTGCAGCGCGGCCAGCGCCTGGTCCCGGCGGGAGTTCGCGGTCTTGTTGTCCAGGTCGTTGCCCTCGATGTCGAAGTCGAGGCGCGTGACGTGGTACGTGCTGACGACCTTGGCGTACGCCGCTTCCAGGCTGGAGACCGAGGTGCACTTCTCGGCCAGCTCGCCGCCCGAGGCGCCGCCGAAGGAGATGATGACGTTCCCGCCGGCGTTCTGCAGCGCGGTGATCTGGGAGCTGAACGCGCCCACCGAGTCGCCGCCGTCCTCCCACTCGGGGGTGCAGCCCGACTTCGGCGTGAGGAAGGCCAGCGTGTAGAACTTGTCGCCGCTGGCGGACATGTCCTTGGCCAGGTCGCCGGCGTCCGACGAAGAGATCTGCAGGTACGGCGCGGAGTAGTGGGCCGGGAAGCTCGCCCCGGCGGCCTTGGCCGCGGGCGCCGCGTTGGCGGTCGCGGCGACGCTGACGGCGGCGACGGGCAGCAGCGCGGCCGTGCCGCATATCAAGGCCATGCGAAGATTTTTGGGCATGCGGATCCTCCAGGTGCGTGGGGGTGATACCTGTGTTCCGGCGCGACGGAGTGTTAGTAAACTTTACTTACTCCATGCGGGAGAGTAGGCACCCGGAGGCGGTGCGTCAAGAGGCGGACAGCGTGCAGGGTCCGCCGGATGACAAACCCGGCGGACCCTGATGGCAGAACCCTTAGCGCGAAGCCTTTCGCTGAGCCCGCAGCCACTCCTTGTTCATAGCCGCGATCGAAGCCAGCGGAATCCCCTTCGGGCAGGCCGTCGCGCATTCGCCGGTGAGCGTGCAGCCGCCGAAGCCCTCGGCGTCCATCTGCGCGAGCATGCCGACGACGCGGGTCTCGCGCTCGGGTCCACCCTGCGGAAGGGTGTTGAGGTGGTTGACCTTCGCGGCGGTGAACAGGCTCAGCGAACCGTTCGGGCAGGCCGCGACGCAGGCCCCGCAGCCGATGCACTCGGCGTTCTCGAAGGCGAGATCGGCCGCGGGCTTGGGGATCGGGGTGGCGTGGGCCTCGGGAGCCGCGCCGGTCGGCGCGGTGATGTAGCCGCCGGCCTGGATCACGCGGTCCATCGCCGAGCGGTCCACGACGAGATCCTTCACCACCGGGAAGGCGGCGGCGCGCCAAGGTTCGACGTCGATGGTCGCGCCGTCGCGGAAGCTGCGCATGTGGAGCTGGCAAGTCGTGGTCTTCTTCTCCGGGCCGTGCGCCTCGCCGTCGATCATCAGCGAGCAGGCGCCGCAGATGCCCTCGCGGCAGTCGTGGTCGAAGGCCACCGGGTCCTCGCCGCTGGTGATCAGCTGCTCGTTGAGGACGTCGAGCATCTCCAGGAACGACATGTCGCGGCTGATGCCGTCGACCTCGTACGGCTGCATCCGGCCCGGCTGGGAGGCATTCGCCTGCCGCCAGACCCGCACTGTGAGCTTCATGCATAACTCCGCTGAGCAGGGTGGACGTATTCGAAGTCGAGCTCTTCCTTGTGCAGGACCGGCGCCTGCCCGATGCCCGTGTACTCCCAGGCCGCGACGTACGAGAACTCGTCGTCCTTGCGCGCCGCCTCGCCGTCAGGGGTCTGCGATTCGGTCCGGAAGTGGCCGCCGCAGGACTCGCTGCGGTGCAAGGCGTCCAGGCACATCAGCTCGGCGAGCTCGAAGTAGTCGACGAGGCGGTTGGCCTTCTCCAGCGACTGGTTGAACTCCTCGCCGGTGCCGGGGACCTTGATGCGGCGCCAGAACTCCTCGCGGATCGCCGGGATCCGGTCCAGGGCCTTGCGCAGCCCGGCCTCGTCGCGCGCCATGCCGCACAGTTCCCACATCAGCTCGCCGATCTCGCGGTGGAACGAGTCGGGCGTGCGGTCGCCGTCCACGGCCAGGATCGCGGCCAGGCGCTCCTGCGTCTCGCGGACGGCCGCGACGGCCTCCGGGTGGTCGGCGGTGACCGGCGCCTCGCCGGCGGTCCGGGCCAGGTAGTCGCTGATCGTCGCCGGGAGCACGAAGTAGCCGTCGGCCAGGCCCTGCATCAGGGCCGAGGCGCCGAGCCGGTTCGCGCCGTGGTCGGAGAAGTTGGCCTCGCCGACCGCGAACAGGCCGGGGATCGTGGTCTGCAGGTCGTAGTCCACCCACAGGCCGCCCATCGTGTAGTGCACGGCCGGGTAGATGCGCATCGGGACGCGGTACGGGTCCTCGTCGGTGATCCGCTGGTACATCTCGAAGAGGTTCCCGTACTTCTCCTCGACCGCCTTGCGGCCCAGCCGCTTGATGGCGTCGGCGAAGTCCAGGTACACGCCCTGCCCGCCGGGACCGACGCCGCGGCCCTCGTCGCAGACGTTCTTCGCGGCGCGCGAGGCGATGTCGCGGGGCACCAGGTTGCCGAAGGACGGGTACTGGCGCTCCAGGTAGTAGTCGCGCTCGTCCTCGGGGATCTTCTCCGGGGGACGCTCGTCGCCCTTGGCCTTGGGCACCCAGATCCGGCCGTCGTTGCGCAGCGACTCCGACATCAGCGTCAGCTTCGACTGGTGGTCGCCGGTGCGCGGGATGCACGTCGGGTGGATCTGCGTGTAGCAGGGGTTGCCGAAGAAGGCGCCCTTGCGGTGCGCGCGCCAGATGGCGGTCGCGTTGGAGTTCATGGCGTTGGTCGACAGGTAGTAGACGTTGCCGTAGCCGCCGGACGCCAGGACCACCGCGTCGCCGAAGTGCGTGGAGATCTCGCCGGTCAGCAGGTCCCGGGCGACGATGCCGCGGGCCCGGCCGTCGACGACGATCAGGTCCAGCATCTCGGTGCGCGCGTGCAGCTCGATGTTGCCGGCCGCGACCTGCCGCATCATCGCCTGGTACGCGCCGAGCAGCAGCTGCTGTCCTGTCTGACCGCGCGCGTAGAAGGTGCGCGAGACCTGCACGCCGCCGAACGAGCGCGTGTCGAGCAGGCCGCCGTACTCGCGCGCGAAGGGAACGCCCTGCGCGACGCACTGGTCGATGATCTCCACCGAGATCTGCGCCAGCCGGTGCACGTTCGCCTCGCGGGAGCGGAAGTCGCCGCCCTTGACGGTGTCGTAGAACAGCCGGTGCACGGAGTCGCCGTCGTTGCGGTAGTTCTTCGCGGCGTTGATCCCGCCCTGCGCGGCGATCGAGTGCGCGCGCCGCGGCGAGTCCTGGAAGCAGAACTGCACGACGTGGTAGCCCGCCTCGGCCAGCGTCGCGCCGGCCGAACCGCCGGCCAGGCCGGTGCCGATGACGATCACCTTCCGCTTGCGGCGGTTGGCGGGGTTGACCAGCTTGGCCTCGAAGCGCCGGGTGTCCCAGCGTTCGGCGATCGGGCCGGCCGGGGCCTTGGCGTCGGCGATCGGGTCGCCGACGGTGTAATCGCTATAGGTGGTCACTTCACCACTCCGCTCATCACGCCCACCGGCACCGCCACGAAGGCGAGCGTGAGCAGCACGGCGACCACGTTGCCGGTGGTCCTGATCAGACGGTCGCGCTTCACGCTGCCCACGCCGAGGGTCTGCGCGGCGGACCAGAAGCCGTGCTGGATGTGCAGGCCGAGCGCGCAGACCGCGACGATGTAGATGACGTCGCCGTACCAGTTGTTGAACGTGGAGACGACGTTCGCGTAGGGATGGCCCGGCTGGAACCCCGAGTGCACGGTGCCGGTCGTCAGGTCGAGGATGTGCCAGATCAGGAACAGCAGCAGGATGACCCCGCCCCAGCGCATCGTCCGGGTCGCGTGGCTGCTGCCGGCCTTGCGGTGCTCGTAGCGCACCGGACGGGCCCGGAGGTCCCGTCGGCTGAGCTGGTAGGCGGACACCACGTGGGCGCCCACCGCGGCGACCATCACGACGCGGATGACCCACAGCGTCCAGCTGTAGTGCATGACCGGTTCGCCCATGGTGCGCAGCCAGTGCGCATAGCTGTCGAACTGACCGGGCCCGAAGAAGACCTTGAGGTTCCCGAACGCGTGGGCCAGCAGGTAGAGCACCATGAGCAGCCCGCTCACCGCCATGACGGTTTTCTTGCCGACGGAGCTGTCCCAGGCCGTGCGCAGGGAAGGCGGACGCCGGTCCGTCCACGTAGCGGTAACCATGGGCTTGACGCTAAGAGCCGGCAGTCGATTGGTCCAAGACATGGATCAGCTGGTGACGATAGCCGCAGCCTATGATGGTGAAGGGGACCCGGAAAAGGATCAAGAAACATGCAGTTCCACCAGCTCCGCTACTTCATCGCGGTCGCCGAGACCCGGCACTTCACCCGCGCCGCCGAGGCCATGCATGTGACGCAGCCCTCACTGTCGCAACAGATCAGAGCCTTGGAACACGAGCTCGGCGCGGACCTCTTCCGGCGCGCCCGCGGGAACATCACGCTGACCGACGCCGGCGAGGCCCTGCTCCCGATGGCCCGCCGCATCCTGGCCGACGCCGACGCGGCGCGGCGCGAGGTACAGGAGCTGGCCGAGCTGCGACGGGGTCACGTACGGCTCGGGGCGACGCCGTCGCTGTGCACGGGACTGCTTCCGGATGTCCTGCGCATCTACCACCGCCGCTATCCCGGGATCCAGTTGCAGATCCAGGAGAGCGGGTCGCACGACCTGGTCCGGGACCTGGCCCGCGGCGCCCTGGACCTGGCGCTGGTCGTGCTGCCGCTGCCGTCCCCCTCGCCCGCGCTCACCACCGAGGAGCTGCTGCAGGAGGACCTCGTCGTCGTCTCGGCGCCGAACCTGCCGCCGCCGGGCGACGGCCGGCAGGTGCGCGTCGCAGACCTCGAACACGAGCAGCTGATCATGTTCCGGCACGGGTACGACCTGCGCGATCTGACCGTGGCGGCGTGCCGGGCGCAGGGCTTCGAGCCGGTCTTCGCGGTCGAGGGCGGGGAGATGGACGCGGTGCTCGGCTTCGCGCGGGCGGGCCTGGGCGTCGCGATCGTGCCGAGCATGGTGGCGCGCAACGCCGATCCGGGACTGCGCGTGACGCCGATGGCGCCGCCGGCTCTGCACCGCACGATCGCCTTGGCGCACCGGACCGATGTGGCGCTGCCGGGCGCCGCGCAGGAGTTCCGGCGGACGCTGCTCGAGCGCGCCAAGGCAGGCTGACGGCGGGCTGACACCGCGAATCACGCCGGGCCTCGGAGGCTTTCGGCGTGTTTCGCGGACAGGGCAGCCGGTTCAGGATTCGGGTTCAGGGCTCGGCTCAGGGCTCGGCTCAGGACTCCGGGGTCCAGTCGGCCGGCAGGCCGGACTGCGCCAGGACCGAGCTCAGGCTGTAGAAGTCCTGGTTCGAGGTGACCAACAGCCCGCGGGTTTCGAGCAGCGAGGCCATCGGGACCGCGAACGGCTTCGGGGCGCCCTTGATGTGCCCGGCGTAGACGCTCTCGATCGTCACCCGGTCGCCGGCGCGGTAGGCCGCGATCACGGTGGCCTTCACGTTCTCGATCATGCTGTCGGTGCGGGCCTTCCAGCCGGAGATCTGCTCCTGGCCGGTCATGGTGACGTTGATCGCGTGGTCGGTGTAGGTGCCGTCGGAGGTGAACAGCGCGCCGAGGGCTTCGGCGGGGGTGCCGTTCCAGGCCGCGGCGAAGGCGATGGCGATCTCGGGGAGGTTGGTGTCGGCGTTCATGGTGGCTCTCCTTGTATTCGGTACTGGATTTCGTACTGGATAAGGGATCTGATACAGCTCAGGGGGTCAGGACGATCTTCCCGGAGACGGTCCCGGACTCCGCGAGCCGCAGCGCCTCGCCGGCCTGCGCCAGCGGCAGCCGGGCCGCGATCGGGGTGACGATGTCGCCGCGCCGCAGGGCCGCGAAGACCTCGGTGAGGTCGGCGCGCAGCCGGGCCCGGAAGCGGTTCTGGTTCAGCTTCTTGCCGGCCCAGATGTTGAAGAACGACGCGCTGCGGCCGTTGGGCAGCGCGGTCCACAGCAGGGCGCGGAGCACGATCTTCAGCACCGGCCACTGCTTCCAGCCGCTGTCGTCGCGGGTCGAGGCGCTGCCGTAGGAGACGAGCGTGCCGCCGGGGGCCAGCAGGTGCCAGGAGTCGATGACGCTGCGCCCGCCGACGTGGTCGAACACCGCGTCCACGCCGCCCGGGGCCAGTTCGCGCACCTGCTCGGGCACGTTCCCGGCGCGGTAGTCGACCGGGATGACGCCCGCAGCGCGCAGCGCCTCGTGGTTCCGGGGGGAGGCGGTGCCGATCACCGTCACCCCGGCGGCCAGCGCGAGCTGGGTCAGGACCGAGCCGACGCCGCCGCTGGCCCCGTGCACCAGGATCGTCTGGCCGGCCCGGACGTGCGCCCGCCGGTGCAGCATCTGCCAGGCGGTGATGCCGTTGACCACCACGGTCTCGGCCTGCTCGGCGGTCAGCCCCTCGGGGACCTCCACCGCGTCCCGGACGTCGGCCAGTACGTGGCTGGACCAGCCGCCGACCTTGGTCAGCACGGCCACCCGCCGGCCGAGCAGGCCCGGGTCCACGCCGGCGCCGACCGCGTACACCCGGCCGACCACGTCGTAGCCGGGGACGAAGGGGAACGGCGGCTGGTCGTAGTAGCGGCCGCGCCGCATCTGCTGCTCGGCGAAGGAGACCCCGGTGGCCTCCATCGCGATGACGACCTGTCCGGCGCCGGGCTGCGGCACGGCCGTGCGCTGGACCCGCAGGTCCTCCGGCTCGACGATCCCCGGCAGAACCACCTGGACGAGAGTCTGATCGGTCATGGCCGCGGCCCTTTCTGTAGAAGCTCTTGCGTTCGTTACAAGTTATAACTCCTCCGTCGAGTGAATGTCAATCGCACCAGTGATAGCCTCTAACCATGACCCAGGCAGAGACGGAAACACCCAGGCAGCGCTATCGAGCACAGGTGCAGGAGGAGATCAAGCAGCACGCGTGGGAGCAGATCGCGACCGCGGGCGCCTCCGCGCTGTCGCTGAACGCCATCGCCAAACAGATGGGGATGAGCGGACCGGCGCTCTACCGCTACTTCGCCAACCGCGACGAGCTGATCACCGCGCTCATCCGGGACGCCTACCAGAGCCTGGCCGACACGATCCGCGCAGCCGTCGCCGAAGGCGCGGATCTCAGGGGCCTGGCTCAGACGATGCGCACCTGGGCGCTGGCGGATCCCCAGCGCTATCTCCTGGTCTACGGCACGCCGATCCCCGGCTATGAAGCACCTGAGGACACCACGCGGATCACCTACGAGGTGATGACGATGCTGCTGGAAGCCGGCGGCGCCGAAGGGCTCGCGGCGCTGCCGCCGTCACCGCTGCAGCCGCATCTGGCCGAGCACAACGGCTGGGCCGGCGCACGCGCGGGAGAGCCGCCGACACTGCACCGGGCTCTCATCTTCTGGACGCGGCTGCACGGCGTGCTGTCGCTGGAGATCGCCGGGCACTTCAACGGCATGGGATTCGACCCCGCGGCACTGTACGCGGCCGAGGTCGAGGCCGTCGCAGGCTCCTGATCCGCCTGCGACGGCGGGCTTCATCGCGAAGCCGGTATCAGGGGTCTGTTGTCACACGGTGATCGAGTCGCCGGCCGGCACGATCGAGACCTGGACTTCCGTCAGGTTGCCGACCATCGCCTTGGCCGACTGCTGGCCCATGTCGCTGAGCAGGATCTCGTGGATCTGCACGGCCCGCTTCGGCGCGACCTCGCGCACGTAGTCCACCGCCTCGCCGAGCTTGGTCCACGGCCCGCTGGTCGGCAGCAGCAGCGTCTCCACCGGTGCCTCCGGCACGTGGTAGGCGTCGCCGGGGTGGTAGAGGCGCTCGTCGACGAGGTAGCCGACGTTCGTCACCCGGGGCATGTCGCGGTGGATCAGCGCGTGCAGCTCGCCGAACACGGCGATGTCGAAGCCGCCGATGGTGTGCCGGTCGCCGGCGGCCACCGCCGTGATCTGGCCGCGCCGCCCCTCCCAGCGCCCGACCACGCTCTCGGGACCGTAGACGCGCAGTTCGGGCCGGGCGTCCAGGGCCTTGGCGAGCAGTTCCTCGTCGAAGTGGTCGAAGTGCTCGTGGGTGATCAGGACCGCCTCGGCCGCGGCCACCGCTTCGGCCGCGTCGGGGGTGAGCGTCCCCGGGTCGATGACGATGCGGCCCTGGTCGCCTACCAACGAGACACAGGCGTGGGCGTGCTTAATCAGCTGCATGATGAGAACTGTAGGCGCCCGCGCACCGGTTAATCGGATGACGGCACCGTGATGATGTTCGGGTGAGGACCATGAGCGCGTGGACGGTACGCCGCGCTGACGTGCGGGAACCAGAGGCGCAGGAACTGCTGGTCTCGTACTACGACGAGCTGGTGAGCCGCTACTGGGGCCGGCCGTGTCTGCCGGGCGAGGTCGAGGCGGCGATGCGCGACGAGCCCAACGACGATCTGGCCGTGTTCCTGGTGGCGAGCATGGACGGCGAGCCGGCCGGCTGCGTCGGCGTGCGCATGCCGGCCGCGGATCTGGGCGAGCTGAGCCGGATGTACATCCGCCCGGAGTTCCGGCGCTCCGGCGGCGGAGGGCTGCTGCTCGGCGCGGCCGACCGCGCGGCGGTGGAGCTCGGCGCGCGGGCCATCCGCCTGGACACCCGGCACGACCTGGTGGAAGCCCGGGCCATGTACGCGCGCCACGGCTACCGCGAGGTCCCGGCCTTCAACGACGGCCCGTACGCCGACCACTGGTTCGAGAAGGCTCTGACGTGATGCCGAACGCCTGAGGGCTGGCGAGAATGGTGGCGTGGAGCCTGTCGAGGAGTCCGTTCGCGAGCCGCCGGGGACCGCACTGCGCTCTTTCGTCGGCTGGTACTCGGGCTATCCGCAGGCCGGGGTCGCGCCGACGCGGCACCGCGGGCTGCCTTCGCCGTACCTGACGCTCATCCTCACGCTCGACGATCCGCTCACCGTGATCGCGCACCCCGATCCGTACCCGGCGAGTGAGGCTGGAAGCGACCACGAAGGAGATGACTCCCATGACCACTGAAACGACTCCCCCGCCGCAGGTCTGGCCCACGCTGCGGGCGACGGACGCGCCGGCCCTCATCCGTTTCCTCACCGAGGCCTTCGGCTTCGAGGCGACCGTGGTGTACCAGGACGGCGACCAGGTCCACCACGCCGAACTCGCCTGGCCCGAGGGCGGCGGCATCATGCTCGGCTCGGCCAGGCCGTCCGACGGCGACGCGTGGCCGCTGGAGCCCGGCGGGTTCGGCGCGTACGTCGTCACCGACCACCCTGACGAGCTGTTCGCTCGGGCCAAGGCGGCCGGTGCCGAAGTACTGCAGGAGGTGTACGAGACCGATTACGGGTCCCGGGACTTCCGGGTGCGGGACCCCGAGGGGAACCGCTGGTCTTTCGGGACGTATCGCGGGCATCCGCGCGCGGGGGCCTAGCGGCTGCCGCTCGTTTCAGGCCTCGGGGAAGAGCACGGCGGCGACGTGGTGCGTGTCCGCGTACTCCTTCACCGACGTGATCCTCCCGTCCCGGACCGTGAACACCGCCGCGCAGCGGTTGTCGTACGTCGCGCCGTTGGCGGCGGTCGCCTTGGACGTCCACTCCGCCATCACTTGCTCCCCGTCGGCGAAAGCGTTCACCAGGGCGATGACCACCGGCGCCGAGGTGTCCAGGTAGGCGCCCATGCCGCCGAGGAAGTCGTTGATGATGGCCTCGCGCCCCTCCCACAGGCCCGAGATCGGCAGGCTGCCCGGGTAGAGCCAGGTGGCGTCCTCGGCGAAGCTGTCGAAGATGGCCTGGGCGTCTCCGTCGCGCACGGCCTCCACGTAGCGGACGACGACGGTCTTCGGGTCGGTGGCGGTCTTCGAATCGGTGACGGCGTTCATGATCATGCTCCTTTTATAAGTGACGCACTGCGGGGAAGGTCAGGTCGAGCGATGGTGCCGGTCAGGCGATGGTGAGGACCGCGTTGCCGCGGACGCCCCGGTCGCGCAGCCGGGTCAGCACCTCGGCGGTCTCGGTCCAGTCGGCCACCAGCCCGATCTCCGGGTGCAGGCGGTCGGCGGCGACGAGGCGGACCAGGGTCTGCAGGTCCTGGCCGTAGGTCGAGTCCGAGTCGGCGTAGTGGAAGTGCCGGATGGCGGCCGATTCGGGGCCGGCGAAGAAGTCGAAGAAGTCCAGCGTCGCCGGCTGCCGGCCGGCCTGGCCGAACCAGACCAGCGTCCCGCGCCGGGCCAGCTTGGCCAGCGCGGCCGCCAGGTTCGGCCCGCCGATGGACTCCAGAACCACGTCGAAGGGTCCGTCCGCGTCCTGGATCGAGGGCACGACCCGGGCCGCGCCGAGCTCCAGCAGCCGGGCGCCGCGCTCGGCCGAAGAGCTGACCGCGGTGATCTCCAGACCCGCGGCGGCGGCGAGCTCCACGAAGTAGTGGCCCACGCCCCCGGACGCCCCGGTCATCAGGACCCTGCGTCCGGCGGCCGAGCGCGTCACGTACAGCAGGCGCAGCGCGGTGAGCCCGGCCAGCGGCAGCGCGGCGGCCGTGACGGCCGGCAGCGTGTCCGGCAGCTCGGCCAGCGAAGAGGTCGGGACCGCCACGTACTCGGCCCAGCCGCCCTGCGGGGGATGCCCCACGACCCGGGTGCCGGCCGCCGGGCCCGAGCCGTCGGCCGCGGCCTGGACCACCAGGCCCGCGACGTCCTTGCCGGGCCGCCAGTCCGGACGCGGCGCCTCGAGCTGGAGGGTCTCGCCGCGGTTGACGGAGTACGCCTCCACCTTCACCAGCGCCTCGTCCGGACGCGGCTGCGGCTGGTCCACCGCGGCGAGTTCGACGGACGGACCGGGCCGGCCGGTGGCTGTCATGGCCTTCATGGCGTTCTCCCCTTGCTGCCTTTTGCTGCTTGTCGCCTGCTTGTTTCTTCTGGTCACCGCTCCTTGCGAGATCAAGAAGACCACCGGGCGCGAAGGCCGGTCCAACAACCGGCCGGCGGTTTCGACAACCATCGGTGGTAGGCCAAGGTGGAGACATGGATCTTGATCTGGCGCAGGTGCGGGCGTTCGTCACGGCCGCGGAGCGGCTGCACTTCGGGCAGGCCGCCGAGCAGCTCGCGGTCAGCCAGCAGGCACTGTCCAAGCGCATCGCGCGCCTGGAGGCCGAACTCGGCGTGCAGCTGTTCCTGCGCGGCGGGCACGCCGTCGAGCTGACGGATGCCGGACGCCGCTTCCTGGAGCCCGCCCGCCGGACCCTGGCCGACGGCGACCTCGCGGTGGCGGCCGCGCGCCTCGTCGACCGGCCGCTGCGGATCGACTTCTGGGGCCACCTGTTCGCCCCGATGCGGACCCTCGCAACGGTCATCGACCACCTGGCCGACACCGCCACCGCCGACGCCATCAACGCCATCAACGCCATCGACACCGTCACCGTCGAGACCGGCCCCGGCCGCGACCTGCCCGGTGTCCTGGACGCCCTGGCCCGCACCGCGACCGACGTGGGTTTCGGGCGGGTGCACGGGGTCGGCGGGGCGCGGGACGCGGCGTATCCGCACCGGCTGGTCCGGCTGGTCCGGCTGGAGCCGGTGGACGTCGTGGTCGGCGAAGGGCATCCGCTGGCCGGACGGACGCAGGTCCGCCCCGACGAACTCCGCGACAGCATCCTGTGGTGCCCGGCGGCCCTGGAACGGCTGGACTTCTACCAGCGGTTCGCAGAGCACTTCGCCATCCGCGCCGAATCCGGCGGCGCCAACCTCGGCATCGACCACTTCCTGGAGCAGGTGGCGGCGGACCCGGCGCGCTTCGCCCTGGTGCCGGCGGATCTGGAGCTGCCGGAGCGTATCCGGGTCCGGGCTCTCCCGCTCGTGGAGCCGACGCCGCTGTACGCGTGGTCGCTGGTGTGGCGCGCGGCGGACCCGCACCCCGGCCTCGCACCGCTGCTGCGCGCTTTCGCCGAGGTCGGCGGCCGGAGTCGGTGGCTTGAGTACCAGCCGGAGCGCGACTGGCTGCCGGCCGGCGACGTGTCGGAGGTCGAGGAGGCCGGCGCATCAAGCATTAGCAACGCTAAACACCACGCGTAGAAAATCCCCGCACCCGGCCGGCTGCCGGCGTGCGAGCCTGGCCGGACAGGTGTGCAGTGGTCGGGAGGGATCGGGTCATGCAGCTGAGTTCTGCGCAGATGTTCCACCATCGGTGGTGTGCGGCGCTGGCCGCCGGGGACGTGGCGGCGGTGCGGGAGATGTTCCACCCGGATGCCGTCCAGGTCTCGAGTGCGAGCGGGCAGGTGCTGAGCGGCGTCGAGCAGATCGCCGGGGCGCTGGAGCAGCTGATCGGCGTGGCCGGGCCGATCGCCACCTCGGGGGTGGAGAGCTTCGTCGACCTGGGCGATGCCTTCTGCGTGGAATCGGTGCAGTCCACCGCCTATGCGCAGGTGTTCAGCTACGACGTGTTCGTGATCGACGCCGGCCGCATCCGCTTCCACGCCAACGGAAGCATCGCGCCGCGCGCCCTGGCGCCGGTGCCTACCCCGGCCGGGCCCACGCAGGGCCAGGACGTGTACCGGCGCTATTGGGCCGCGAGCGGCGCCCAGGATCCCACCGGCCTGGCCGCGGTGTTCGCGCCGGATCTCCGATACTCCAACGCGGGCAGCGTCGTGTACGGCCGGAACGAAGTCATCGGCGCGCTACAGCGTTTCTGGGGCGGCGGCTTGAATTCGGCTCTGAAAACCGTGTCGCGCTTCGTCGAGACACCGCAGGCGCTGTGCGTGGAAGCGACCGCGAGCGTCGGCGGCCGGGGCGGCAGGCTGGACATCACCCACTACGAGGTGTGGATGCTCCGGCAGGGCCAGGTCAGCCACCTCATCAGGGGCCTGATCACACCCCGGCCCGCCGAACTGAAGCAGATCATGCAGAAGATGGCCGACACCACCATGCGGACCTTGCAGGACTTCACGCAGGCGTCCATGTTGCGCAACGCCATGCAGGTCCGCTGGTAGTTGGTAGCCGGCCCGATCCTCAGTTCGTGCAGTCCTCAGCTTGCATAGACCTCGAACTCTGATATCTGTCCGGCAGGCCAGCCGGTGTTCGCCGTGAACGTCAGCCGGACGTAGCGCACACTGGCCGCCGCGAAGGTGATCGTGACCGCGTTGCCCGTCGCCGGGTCGAAGCGGTAGCCGGCGGAGGCGACCAGCGTCGAGGCCGCACTGGCGTCCGCGCCCCCGGTGACCGAAAGCGTCTGGGTGCGTGCGGCCCACGCGGTGGCCGGCGGCAGCTTCAAGACGATGCGCGACACCGATGTCGCCGCCCCGAGATCGACCATCAGCCACTGCGGGAAGGCGTTGTCGACGCTCTCCCAGTAGGAGTTCGGGTCGCCGTCCACGGTGTTCGCCGATCCGTAGCTCTGCGTGTGGCCGCTCTCGGAGGTCGGCTTCCCGAGCGCCAGGTTCGCGCTCGTGGTCGGACCTGTCGTCGCCGAGACCGTCGCAGAGGGCTGGGACAGGTTCCCGGCCGCGTCGGTCGCCACTACGGCGAGGCTGTACGTCGTGGACGGGGACAGGCCGGTGACCGTCGCCGTCGTCGCGGCCGTGGTCAGCGCCGTCGCGCCGTTCACCTTCACCTGGTAGCCGGTGACCCCGACGTTGTCGGTGGACGCGGTCCAGGACAGCGAGACGCTGGTCGAGGTGTGCCCGGTGACGCTGAGGTTGGTCGGCGCGGAGGGCGGCGTGGTGTCGCCTCCGCCGCCGCCGCTCGGCGCGTACACCTGGAATTCCGAGAGCTGCCCGGCGGGCCAGCCGGTGTTCGCCGTGAAGGTGGCCCGCAGGTAGCGGACGGAGGCGGTGCCGAAGGTCACCGTCACGCTGTTGCCCGACGCCGGATCGAAGGTGTAGCCGGCCGAACCGGCCAGGGTGCTGAAGGTCGTGCCGTCGGTGCTGCCGGCCAGGGTGAGGGTCTGCGTGCGGGCGCCCCACGCCGCCGGGAGCTTCATGACCACCGACGCCACGGCCGTGGCCGAACCCAGATCGACCTGGAACCATTGTGGGAAGGCGCTGTCGACGCTCTCCCAGTAGGTGTTCGGGTCGCCGTCCACGGCGTTCGCGGAGGCGTAGCCCTGCGAGGTGCCGCTGGCCGAGGTCGGCTTGCCGAGGGCCAGGTTCCCCGAGCCGCCGCCGGAGCTGAGCACCGGCTGCGTCGGGCGGGTCGCGGTCAGCGCGATCTGTCCCTTCAGCATCCGGCCGCCGTCCGCGGTAAGCCGCAGGTAGTAGTCCGACGAGCAGGCGGTCCCGTCCTCGTCCAGCGCAAGCAGGCCGGAGCCGGTCGGCGTCATGGACTGGTTCTCGGCCGTCTTGGCGATCTGGTTGCCCTCGCCGTACTCGTCGAACATCGAGATGTAGACGCTCTGCGTCCCGGCGCGGGCCATGTTGTAGAACTGCCGCCACATGAAGTCGCCGTGGACCCGCTGCCGTCCCGACACGTCGCCGGGCAGGACGCAGGGCTGGTAGTCGACGTTGTTGGCGGTGCAGTCGGCGAGGTCGGGCACGGTCAGGGTGGTGTAGGCGTTGTCCGAGTCGGCCGCCGTGCCGATCGCGCCGACCATCCACGGCGAGAGCATGTCGAAGGCGTGGTAGACGCCGATGTAGCCCGAGCGCGAGCCGCCGGTGCCGGTGCGCCATTCGCGGGGCACACCACCCATGACGTAACACCCCTGACTCTTGAACCAGGAGATCACGTCCAGACAGGTCGGGGCGTCCCAGGGATGGTTGGCGTCGTTGAAGCCGAAGCCCCAGATGCCCACGACCGGCTTGCCGTTCTGGCGCGCGTAGGCGGACGAGGCGGTCAGGGCCGACATCTTGGCGGTCCAGTCGGTCTTGATCTCCGCCTGCATCGTGGTCCAGCCGGTGACGTCGTACATGACGTAGAACTTGCGGCCGTAGGTCTCGGCGGAGGAGCGCACCTTGGTCGCCATCGCGTCCCGGGTCGGGCCCTCGGAACTGTTCGGGTTGAAGCGTTGCAGGGCCGCGGTGTCGCAGCCGTTCTGCTGCATCCACAGGAAGTGGGTGTCGACGGTCTGCTGGTCGTAGGACGAGAACAGCGTCGCCGGCTGGCCGTTGCCGAGGTTCGCGTACGCGGTCTGGTAAGCGTGCGTGTACTCGCGCATGTCCGGCCACGCCTTGATGACGTTGTTGGACGGCGACGGCGTCTGCGACCAGTTCTGGGACCAGTGCCACCAGCCGTTGATCGGCGCACCGTCCCCGGCGCAGGCGAACCATCCCTGGTAGCCGACTGTGATCTTGCCGACGACGTCGCCGGCGGGGCTCGCCGCGCGCGCCGGGGCCGCGAGCAGCTCCGGTCCGGCGATCAGGGCCGCGGCCGAGCCGGCCGCGGCGGTGGTGAGGAATCTTCGGCGGGTGACCGACATGGTGGGGGATCCTCCTGGCTGGCGTGACGCTCTTTCGACATGGAGGTGTAACTTTCGTACGGGTCATAGTTACAAAAGAGATGAGCTCTTGCAATAACCTGATGATGTGCATATAAGAGCTCGTAGATGGGGCCGGGTGTAGGTTCGCTGCATGTCTGCACCCCCGGTCCTGCGCGACGTCTTCCGAAACCTGATGGAACGGCGCGGCGACGCCGCCGCCTCGATCACGTTCGACGACGGTCCGGGCCCGGTCGCGCGGCTCGACGTCTTCGTCTACCGGCCCGCCGACCCGGCCGGACTCACCACGTTCGTGACGGTCGGGATGTCCACCGGGCCGATGCCGGCGGCCGACGGCGCGGAGGGCGCGGATGGTGCGGAGAACACGGAGGGCGGCCGCGCCGAACTGTGGCTGTCCCGCGCCGGGATGCTGGCGCCGGAGGACGAGCAGCAGATCGCGATGCAGCTGGCGAACCTGGCCGTGTACCCGTGGAAGACCGGCCGGGCGGTGAGCTGGGCGCAGATCGTCGGGTTCGAGCAGGACTTCCCGACGTTCCCCGGGTGTTCGGCGGTGTTCCTGGCCGGGCCCCTGCTGGCGGACACGCCCGATTTCCTCGACACCTGCGAGGGCCCGGTGCGCGTGATAACGGTCGTGCCGATCACCCAGGAGGAGCGCGCCGCCGCCGCGACCGTGCCGCCGATGACCTTCGCGGGCACCCTGATCGAGTCCAGGAACGTGTTCACAGCGCCGTCCGCCGCGCACACCTGACCCCTGTCACGCCTGACAGACAGCGACGGCCCCCGCTCGGACATCCGAGCGGGGGCCGTCGCGTTCGGCGGACTGCTTGCCGAGATCTGTACTGCTTGCCGAGATCTGTACTACTTGCCAAGATCTGTACTACTTGCCGAGATCTATATAGGTCTTGTCGCCGTTGATGAGGTCGGACACGAAGCTGAGCTGCAGGCCCTTGGCACCGGCCGGGACCTCGAAGGCGACCGGGCCGCGCATCGATTGTCCGGCCGAGATGTTCCCGTCCGGAGGGTTGCCGTCGGCGCCGACCACGATGGTCTCGGTGTAGCCGGCGTTGGTGGAGTCCTTCAGGCCGAACTGCATCAGGCTGGAGAAGGCCTGCGAGGAGCCGCTGTTGTTGGCCACCTCGACGTCGAGCAGGACGTAGGCCTTGCCGGCGTCCGGCTGGTCCATGTCGCTGGTGTACGGATAGGTGACCTTGTGGACGGTCACGGTGTACGAGCCCACCTTCACCTGCTGGCCCACCTTGAAGGTGCCGCTCGCGGCCGGCGCCGAGGACTTCGCGCTGCTGGTGGCGGGCTTCGCCGGCGCGGAGGCCGAGCTTGAGGAAGCCGCGCCGGGCGCGCCGACGGCGGCGGCCGCGGAGGTCGTCGGGTCCTGGCCCACCACCGACGCCTTCGTCGTGCTCTGGCATCCCGTGGTCGCCATGGCCAGCGCCGCGGTCAGAGCGATCACGCCGAGGCCGGTCCGAACCGTGCCGCGGGCCGGGGAGAAGTGTTCACGGCTCATCTGTGTACTCCTGAATTCGTTGGCTTCGTTCGTGTCCTGAGAGAGCGAACCATATTGCTGTGAACACTGTCAACAGACAACTTCTCGGTGTCGATGGCTGGCGCTTGTGAACACATGCTGGGTAGGCTGCGGCCATGACGGAGCAGACCGAAGTCACCGCCGCCCAGATCGCCCGCCTCGCCGGCGTCGGCCGCGCCGCCGTGAGCAACTGGCGGCGCCGGCACTCCGGCTTCCCCGCGCCCGTCGGCGGCAGCGACACCAGCCCCACGTTCTCGCTGGCCGAGGTCGAGCGGTGGCTGCGGGCCGAGGGCAAGCTCGCCGAGATCCCGGCCGGCGAACAGCTGTGGCGGGCCGTGGACGGTGCCGGCAGCGGGGGCGGGGGCGAGGCGGCTACGGCCGCAGCGCTCGCGGCTTTGGGTATGGCTCTGGCCTCTGGAAACGGCCCAGACGACAACCCAGACGAAGCCCCGGGCGGCTCCGAACTGCTGGATCAGGCCCTTGCGATCGCCGGCGGCACCGGTCGGGGCGAGGTCTTCGAAGAGCTTCTGGCGCGCTACCTCGACGTCTACGCACGCGACCGCGACACGGGTACGGCGACTCCGGCGCTGGCAGCCCTGATGGCCGCGATCGCGATGCCCCGGGAGCGCGCGCAGGAGGCCGTCGTCCACGATCCCTCGTGCGGCGTGGGAACGCTTCTGCTCGCCGCTGCCGCCGCCGGGGCCGGGTCGCTCGTCGGCCAGACCGCCGACGCCGAGCTCGCCCCGCTGGCCCAGGCCCGGCTCGCGGTCGCGGCCGCCGGCAGCGCCCGCACCGTGGATGTCCGGCCCGGCGACGCCCTGCTCGCCGAGGCCCATCCGGCCCTCCAAGCCGACGCGGTGCTCTGCCAACCGCCCTCGGCCCAACGGGACTGGGGCTACGACGAACTCGCCTACGACCCGCGCTGGGAGTACGGCATGCCGCCGCGCGCCGAGGCCGAGCTGGCCTGGGTGCAGCACGCGGTGGCCCGGCTGCGGGCCGGCGGGACGGCCGCGATCCTGCTGCCGCCGGCGGTGGCCGCGCGGCGGCCGGGGCGCCGGGTCCGCGCCGAGTTGCTGCGGCGCGGCGCGCTGCGGGCCGTCGTGGGGCTGCCCGCGGGGAGCGCGGCCCCGTACGGGCTCTCGCTGCATCTCTGGGTTCTGCGACGCCCCGGGCTCGCCGACCCGGCGCCGAGCCGCGTCCTGTTCATCGACCAGAGCGACGCCGACCGTTCCGGGCGCGCCGAGCGCGTGCCCTCGGAGGCGGCCGCCGAACGGATCCTGGCCGCGTGGCGGGCGTTCGACCGCGATCCCGAGGCCTTCCAGGGGGAATCAGGGCTCGGTGTCGCGCTGCCCGTCATCGATCTGCTCGACGACGCGGTCGACCTGAGCCCCGGCCGGCACGTCCCGCGCCCCGACACCGGCCTGGGCTACGGCCGCCTACTGGAATACCGCACGGCCACACAGGAGATCCTGGCGCGGCTGGCCGACATGCTGCCGCCGCTCGGGACGGAGGCGGAGCCCGCGACGGTCTGGCCGTCGACCACGCTCGGCGACCTGGCCCGGGCCGGAGCGCTGACCATCGCCGGCGACGCCGAGATCGCGGCGGGCGACATCCTGGTGCCGGTCCTGGGCGGCGCGCTCGGGCAGGCCCGGGTCGTCGCCGAGGGCGATCCGGCGATCGGCGCCCTTCCGGGGCGCGGGGCGTCGGTGATCCGCACCGATCCGGCGCGGCTGGATCCGTGGTTCGTCGCCGGATACCTGCGCAGCGACACCGTCACCCGGCAGGCGGTGAGCCACGCCTCGACCAGCAGCCGCATGGACCTGCGCAAGGCGCCGCTGCCGCGGCTTCCGCTGGAACGGCAACGCGGATACGCCGAGGCGTTCCGCAGGATCGCGGAGTTCAGCGACGCGCTGCGGCAGGCGGCCGACACCGGCGAACGGCTCGTCCAGGGCATCACCGACGCGCTCGCCGACGGCACCGTGGCGCCGTCGGCCGGCGAGGGGAAGTCCTGAGACCGGCGGTGTTCACACCGCTGGTCCGGCGCTGGCAACCTCAGTAATCTGAGCGCACTATGAGCGCTCCGCACCAGTCGCCGACCCCCTACTCGCCGCCGTCCGCGGCCGCGCGAGCCGGGTCGCTCGCCATCCGCGTGCTGTGGACGGTGATCCCGTTCGGGACGCTCGGATTGGCGGCCTGGGTGCCGGCGCTGCACATCGCGCGGCGGCGGCGGACCACGAAGGCGTGGGGGTGGCTGGCGGCGAACGTGGCCGGGACGGTCGGCGAGTGCGTGCTGGTGGCCACGGTGCCCGCCAACGGCCACGGATCCGCGGGGGACGCGGGGACCGGCGCGGGGTTCTACTGCGTCGCGTTCTTCATCGCGGCGACCGTGTACGCCTGGCGCGGGTGCGGTCCCGGCCTGCCCAAGCCGGTGCGGCGGCCGGTGGCGTATGGCGGATACGGCGCCGCGTGGTCGCAGACGCTGCCGTATCCGAACCCGAACCCGAACCCGAATCCGAATCCGATGGCCGCGACCGCGCCCGCTTTCTATCCCGTCAATGCCCCGGGCCCCGGCCCCCTCTCAGCCCCCGTCGCAGCACCGGCCGTCCCACTGGTGCCGGCGGCGGCCGCGCACGACATGGCGGCGCAGGACATGGCGGCGGAGATCCAGGCCGAACTCAGGGAGCTGCGAGGCTTCCTCGGCGGCGAGGAAGCCCGGTGACGCGGGGCCGGGTGATCGCCGGCCGCTACCGCCTGGACGTGCCGCTCGGCCGGGGCGGCATGGGCGAGGTGTGGCGGGCCTACGACGAGCGCCTGGACCGGCACGTCGCCGTGAAGCTCATCGTGACCGGCGCCGCGTTCCACCCGGACCGGGCGATGCTGGCCAAGCGGTTCTCCCGCGAATGCCGGGCGCTGGCCCGGATCGACCACCCGGGCGTGGTCACCATCCACGACGCCGGGGTCGACGGGGACCCGGACGGCGGCGAGCTGTACCTGGTGATGCAGCGCATCGACGGCGTGAGCCTGGCCGACTTCGTCGCCGAGCACGACGGCGTGCCGTGGCCGCAGGCGGCGGCGCTGGGCGCGCAGATCGCGACGGTGCTGGCGGCGGTCCACGCGATCCCGGTGGTGCACCGGGATCTGAAGCCGGGCAACGTGATGCTGCGTCCCGACGGGACGGCCGTGCTGCTGGACCTGGGCATCGCGGCGGTCTTCGACCCGGATCTGAGCAAGCTGACCCGCACCGGCGAATCCCTCGGCAGTCCCGGCTACATGGCGCCGGAGCAGGCGTCCTCCGGCCTGGCCGGACCGCCGAGCGACCTGTACGCGCTGGGCTGCGTGCTGCACGAGGTGCTCACCGGCCACCCGGTCTTCCACGCCCCGACGCCCTACGCGCTGTTCGCCAAGCACCTCACCGAAGCACCGACGCCGGTGCGCACGCTGCGGCCCGACGTCCCGCCGGCGCTCGAGGCGCTGATCCTGGAACTGCTGGCCAAGCAGCCGCAAGCCCGCCCGGCCGCGGCGCATGAGGTGTACCACCGGCTGGTCGCACTGCTGCCGAAGGCTCCGGCCGACGCGGCGGATCAGCCCTTCGACCCCTTCCGCCCGTTCCACTCCCCGCTGGCCCCGCCGCCGGGCCCGGCCGCCCGCGCCCCGGGCCGGCCCCTGCCGGCCGCCGACCGCGACGGCCCCGAGATCGACCTGGCGACGTCCCTGGCCGAGGCCGAACGACTCGTCGGCGAGGGCAGCTACGCCCCGGCCGTGCAGATCCTGGGCTCGGCGCTGGCCTTCGCCCAACGCGAGCACGACCCCCACGGCCCGGTGGTGCGGACCCTGCGTAAGCAGTACGCCAGGATCCTGATGCTCGACGGCCAGCCCGCCGCCGCCCTGACCGAGTTCGACCGCCTGGCCCGCACCGCCGCCGCCGATCACGGAGCGGCCAGCGACGAGGCCCTCGGCTTCCGCTACCAGGCGGCGCAGTGCCGCGAGCAGACCGGCGACGTGACCGGCGCCCTGGCCGAGTATCAGGCGGTCCTGCCGCCCTACCTGGCCCTCCCGGCCCACGACGCGCGCAAGGCGCTGGCGATGCGCGAGCGGATCGGGCGGCTGCTGGTCGCCACCGGCCAGCCGCAACAAGCGTGGCCGGTGCTGGCGGGAGTGCTGCGGGACCGGGAGATGGATCTGGGGGTTCAGCATCCTGACAACGTGGCTTTGCGGGGCGTGCTGCAGCAGATCGGCGGGTGGGTCGGGCGGCGGTAAGGCCTGAACCGCTACCGATCGCGCCGCTGCGGCATCCCCGGATCCTGAAGCCTCCGGATGTGGATGTCCCGCTTGTGGACCCCCGACTCCACCAACTCCTCGCCCCGCATGAGGGCGCACTCCGCGATCGCGATGCCGACCGCCTCGGCGGCCGGGGTCGCGCGGTGGATGGCGCGGGCGATGAAGGAGCCCGGGACCGGCAGGTCGAGCACCGTGCACTTCCGGAGCCAGTCGGCGTGGAAGCGGGGCGCGATCGCGGCGCCCAGGCCGGCTGCCGCCATCGTCTCCAGGGTGCTGGGGGTGAAGGCCAAGTGTTCTCGGGAGGGCACGATGCCGTGCAGTTCTGCCAGGCGGCGGAAGCAGCGGCCGCGGGCCGAGGTCGGTGGGGCGCCGATCCAGGGCTTGCCGGACAGGTCGGCCGGGGTCGCCGGGACGTCCCAGGACGCGGGGATCGCGATCCGGTAGTCGTCCTCGACCAGGACGCGGGACACGTAGCCCGGCGGCAGGGGAACGGCGGTGTCGCGGTCGTCCGAGACGAGCATGAGGTCCAGACTCCCGCATCGCAGCATCCTGAGTCCCTCGTCCTGCTCCACCTCGACCACCGTGGGCGCCAGCTCGGGATGGCGTCCGGCGAGCAGGGTCACCGCGCCCGCGGCCACCAGCACGGTGCCGCCCGGCGGCACGGCTATCGTCACCGGCCCGGTGACGGTGGTGGTCAGCGCCGTCAGTTCGCGTTCGGCATCGGCCAGCGAGTCGCCGATGCGGCCGCCGGCGCGGGCCAGGATGCGGCCGGCCTCGGTCAGTTCCAGCCGGCCCGCGCCGCGGTCCACCAACGCGACGCCGGCTTCCCGCTCCAGTTTCGCCAGTTGCTGCGACACCGCCGAGGGCGTGTGGCCGAGCCGGCGCGCGGCCTGGGCCAGGCTGTCCGTCTGCGATATCGCCTGGAGCAGGAGCAGCCGGCGCGGGTCCAAGTCCATGGACCCATTAGCGCCGCTACATATGGGCCTTAGCAAATCTCGGTGCCGGTCGCGGTGCCGCTATGCGAGTCTGACGCCTATGACGCGGATGACATTTATCCCGTTCGTCGGGATCATGGGCATAAGTTCCCTCGCGCTGGCAGGATGCGGCGGTTCATCGGGGAGTATCGGGGCCGGCTCCAATCCGTTGTCCGGTATAGGCCAGGCGACGACCACTCAGCTGCCGGCCACGATCGGCACGGCGCCCGCCGGCGGCGGCGCTTCCGCAGGCGGCGGCGCTTCCGCAAGCGGCGATCCTGCGGGCGGCGGCTGGACCCTGTCCGCCCCGAGCTCGGTCTTCGGCTTCGCCCAGATCCAGCCGCAGGCCTCGAATCTGGCGAAGATCCAGTCCGAACTCGCCGACAGCAGCGCGCAGCTCGGCGTCACCGGAAGCGCGCAGGTCATCGCCGTCTACGACGACCCCACCCACGACGTCTACCTCATCTTCGCGGGCTACAACGGCTCCGGCTTCGACCCGGCCAAGCTCACCGCGAAGTTCGAGAAGATGCCGTCCACCACCGACGACGGCGCCGGCGACCGCTTCACGACGAACAGCGTGCGGACCGACCCGGGCCCGCACGGCGGCACCGCCGGCTGCTCCTCGGTGCTGGGCCAGGCCGGGGCACTGGCCGCCGAGTCGACGGCCTGCGAGTGGATGACGTCCACCACCATGGGCAGCATCTCCTACTACCCCAAGAACGACGGCCAGAAGATGGTGTTCGGCACCGGTCCGGACGTGATGGGTAAGGTCATGCGCGACCTCCGCAATCTGGTCGAGCACAACTCCTGACCTCGTACGGCGGAAATATGTTGTGGCGGATTTCACGAAAACGCGCACGACATCAACGGGTCCTTACACAAACCCAGTTCCAGCAGCGGATTCGTCGGACCCCGTAACAGTATTCGAACATTCTGTCCACACTACTCTCAGTCACCTCACCCGCCCCGCAGCCCGGTTTCGGCGTCATGCAGCCGAACCGGGCTCTGTTGTTGACGGGGGCGATGAACGCGACCATCTTGTTCGACGTGGACTCAGTGAACCTCAAGCCACGATCAAGCCTCGCTTCGATCTTGGCGCCGCCGCGGTCTTGCCACGCGCGTAAGCGGTCTTCTAAGCTCCTCGGGTGAGATAATGACCGGACGAGAACAACAGGTTGTGAAACGTTCAAACCCCCTACCGATATGAATACTGACTCCGACATCCACCACGAGCAGTGATTCATATGGGAGAGGAACGCCATGACGGCCGACGGGATGATTGAGTTTCTCCGTCAGTACTCTGACAGTCGTCTGGACTCGTGGCTCATGGACGAGCGCCGTTCCCTGCCGCCGTCCCTGGTATCCCATTTCGGCGCCGAGGGCCTGCTCGGACTTCGGGTCGACCGGAAGTACGGAGGGCAGGAGCTCTCCTACACCGACACGTTCCGGGTGATCCGGCAGGCCGCCGCGATCGATCCCAACCTCGCCGTGCTGCTGGTCGTCCACAACTCCCTCGGGATACCGCCCATCCGGGACTTCGCCGACGAGGAGACGAAGCAGCGCGTCCTGCCCGTCCTGGCCACGGGACGCGGTCTGACCACGGTCGCCACCAGCGAACCGGGGATGGGGTCGAACGTGGTGCGCGGGATGACCGCCACGGCGGTGCGGCAGGCCGACCGGAGCTTCATCATCAACGGCGACAAGTCCTGGATCAGCCTCGGCGCGGCCTCGACGTACATCACCGTGCTGGCCAGACTCCAGGAGCCCAACGGCCGCAAGAAGGGGATCACCGCCTTCCTCCTTCCCACGTCCACACCCGGGTTCCGGCCCCGCAGCGAGGCCATGACCATTGGTCTCAGAGCCATCCCGCAGGACCACATAGCCCTGGAGAACATGCGCGTGCCCGCCTCCGCGGTCCTGGGCCCGGAGGGCGGCGGCGCCGCGGTGGCCCAGAACTCCTTCCGGACCGGGCGCGCCTTCCTCGCCGCCTGCGGCACCGGCGCGATGCAGCGGTGCGTCCAGATCGCCGAACGGTTCGCGAGCCGTCGGAGCGTGGCCACCGGCCGGCTGCTCGACAACGGCGTGACACAGAAGGTCCTCGCGGACTGCGCCGCGGCCGCGCGCACCGTGGAGGCGCTCGTGTTCTCGGTGGCCGACCGGTTGGACCACGGCGGGCCGGTGCCCGACGAGTTCTTCTTCGCCTGCAAGATCATCGGTTGTGAGCTGGCCGGCCAGGTCGTCGACCAGTGTGTGCAGCTGATGGGAGCGCGGGGCTTCGTCGACACCGACATCGTCGGGAAGTACTTCCGCGATTTCCGGGTGCTGCGCATTTTCGAGGGCGCCACCGAGGCCATGTCGGTCTTCATCGGAACCCGCATCCTGCGGGATCTGGATTCCTTCCACACCACGATGGTGAAGAGCTTCGGCACAACGCGGATGGGCAGCGATCTCAAAGCCGGCCTGCATGATCTGGTCGAGCGGGCCGGGACCGGCCTCACGCCGCAGCAGAGCCATGTGCTCGCACGCGCCGTCGGCGATGTGGCGTGCTGGGGAATCACGGCCGCGGCGATCGCCGAGACGGCCGAGAACAGCCGCACAGACCTGGATGTCTACGCGGCTTATTGGGCCGCCCAGAAGCTCGAACAGCGTCTGGTCTCCGCACGGAGCGAGGTTCAGCCCGCTTTGGCATTGTCCGCCGACGCCCTGGCCATGCACATCGCCAAATACGTGGGGGCGATCGGCGACACGCAGCAAAGCCACGGTGGCGAACGGCGCACTCTCGACGCATTCCTGCAGCGCCATGCCGAATAGAGCTTCCGTACCGATCCCGGTACGGGCCGAATGCCACCCATCCATAAAGGAGATCCCCCTATGGAGCAGTATCAGCATGTCCTCGACACACTGCGTGGCATCATCGAAAGCTCCGTCGACGAATTGTCCGTCGGCGACATCGCCGCGGACAGCGACCTGTCCGGCGAACTCGGAATCGACTCGCTCGCGATGTTCGAGATCGCGGACAAGGCCCAGGAACGATGGGGCATAAGGATTTCCGATGACGACCTCAGTCGATTCACGACGGTCGACAGCATCGTGAGTTTCGTCCAGGCCGCGGCCGGCAAGCAGGCCGTGCCGGTGATGTCAGAAGCGTGATGGACGGGGAGACCGACGGCCGCCGGGGGGACGGCCGCGCGGTCTCCCTTTTTCCGTTTCTGTTCCGCTCACGGATTCTCTCTGGCAAGGAAAGAGCCCCATGGACAAGAGATGTCGGACCGATCGGCAGACCGACACCGCCCCCGACTTCTGTGTTGACGACCGCGGGGGGATCAGGATATGACCGGCGCCGCGGTCGTGGCGGGTCTGGGTTCGAGCGTGCCGGCGTCCGCGATCACCAACGACATGCTCGCAGGGCGGCTGGACACCTCCGACGAGTGGATCCGCAGCCGCACAGGCATCGGGGCCCGGTACTGGATCGAACCCGGCCAGGCGACCTCGGATCTGGCGGTGGAAGCCGGAGCCCGGGCCGTGGAGTCCGCCGGGGGCGATCAGCCGCAGGCCGTGGTGGTGGCCACGACCACGCCGGACCGGCCGTGTCCGGCGACCGCGCCGGCGGTGGCCACGCGCCTGGGTCTGCGCGGCGCCGCGGCCTTCGACGTCGCCGCCGTCTGCTCGGGGTTCCTGTACGGACTGGCCACCGGCGCCGGGCTCATCGCCACCGGGATCGCCGACCGCGTCCTGGTGATCGGCGCGGACACCTTCAGCACCATCCTGGATCCCGACGACCGCTCGACGGGCGTCATCTTCGGCGACGGCGCGGGCGCGGTACTGCTGCGGTCCGGACAGTCCTCGGAGCCGGGCGCGTTACAGGCGCTGGATCTGGGCAGCGACGGTTCCGGCACCGACCTGATCACCGTTCCGGCCGGCGGCTCCAGGCAGCGCTCCACCGGGTCGGCCGCGCCGGCGACGGACACCTACCTCAAGATGGCGGGCCGGGAGGTGTTCCGGGAGTCGGTGAGCCGCATGGTCGGCTCCTGCGAGTCCGTCCTGGAGCAGACCGGGTGGACGGTGGCCGACGTCGACCGGCTCGTCCCGCACCAGGCGAACCTGCGCATCATGCACGGTGTGGCCGACCGGCTGGGGATGGACCGCGACCGCGCCGTCGTCGACCTGGACCGCGTCGGCAACACCTCGGCCGCCTCGATCCCGCTGGCGCTGGCCCGCGCGGCGGCCGAGGGTACGGTCCAGCCCGGCGACAACCTGCTGCTGACCGCCTTCGGGGGCGGACTGACCTGGGGGTCGGCCACGCTCACCTGGCCGGACATCAAGCCGGTCTGACCGGCGCCCGCGCGTCCGCGGCCCGTCCGGATCCGGACCGCGGGCGTCGGGCGTCGGGCGTCGGGCGTCGTGGTCGGCGCCCGGTCACCGGTGCCGACCGACAGTCGCCGGCGGCGGGCCCGGTCAGGCCATACGGGACCGGGCCGAACAGGATCGGGGCGGGAAAGCCGGGCTGCCGGCGGGTATCAGGGTTCAGAGGGTGTCCGTCAGGTCCCCGACCTCCGCGGCGAGCTGAGCCGCCCGGCTCGTCACCATCGCGGCGTCGCTGTCCCGCAGCCCCACCGTGAGCACCGCCGCGTCGTGGCCGGGGACCCGGACCGGGACCGAGGCGAAGATCACGGTGCCGGTGGCCGGCTCGTTCAGCGGGATCGGGGCGGTGACCGCCGGGCCGCCGCCATGGTCCAGGCTCTCGATGACCGCCAGGATCCCGACCGGCGCCAGGTGCGGGAACGCCTCCGGGGCCGGCGTGCCGAGGAGCCCGACCGCGCCGAAGAGCTGGTCGTGCAACGTGTTGGCGTACAGCACCTCCAGGCCCGGGCGCGCGGCGATCATCGCCGTGCCGCCGACGGCCTCCAGCGCGCCGATGATCTTCTGCCGGCCGCCGATCTCCGCCAGCACCTCGTCGCGCGCGGCCTTGAGCACCTGCAGGCCGTGGTTGCCCCAGGAGTTGCCGTCGGACTCGCTGCGGGGCGCCGGATCGATCGCGCACACGGTGCCGATGACCGTTCCGTCCTCGTCCATCAGCGGCACGCCGATGTAGCTGCGCACGCCGAGCTCGTCCACGATCGGGTTGCCGCGGAAGCGGGAGAAGTCGAAGACGTCGTCCAGCGTCAGCGCGGCCTTGCGGCCCACGACGTGCACGCAGAAGCCCAGTTCCATGGCCACGTACCGGCCCGGGTCGCCCAGGAAGGCCGGCTCGCCGCTGGCCGGTTCCCGGCCGTACAGGCCCACCAGGTACTGGCCGTCCTCGCCGACCATGTTCACCATCGCCGCGCTGGCGCCGGTGGCCTCGGCCGCCCTGCGCGCGACCTCGTCGAACACGGAGTCCGGCGTGGTGGCCAGCCCCAGCTCGCGCTGCCGGGCCGCGCGCGCGGCGGCGTCCGACGGCGCCGGCTGGCCCAGCCGCAGGGCCGGGGTATTGAAGTCGTCGCGCTCTGTCATATGTAGCTTCCTTCATGCGCGGCCGGCTCGGGGGCGGCAGGCCGGACTGTCCGGTAGTCGATGCTCTGCAGGTGCTTCACCAGCGCGATGAGGACGTTCACGGATGAGGTGCGCGAGCGGGCGTCGCACATCACCACCGGTACCTCGGCGCGCAGCTGGAGCGCCTCGCGCACCTCCATGGCGGTGTAGGCGAACTGCGCGCCCTCGAACTCGTTGACGGCGACCAGGAACGGGATCCCGGTGCGCTCGAAGTAGTCCACCGCCTCGAAGGAGTCCTCGATGCGGCGGGTGTCGACCAGCACGATGACGCCGAGCGCCCCGATGCACAGCTGGTCCCACATGAACCAGAACCGCTCCTGGCCGGGCATCCCGAACAGGAACAGCACGTACTCGTCGGCGATGCTGATCCGGCCGAAGTCCAGCGCCACCGTGGTGGTGGTCTTGCCGCCGGTCAGCGCGATGTCGTCGACGCCGACGCTGGCCTCGGTGATGGTGGCCTCGGTCTTCAGCGGCGTGATCTCCGAGACCGCCCCGACCAGCGTGGTCTTGCCCACGCCGAAGCCGCCGGCTATCAGGAGCTTGAGACCGCCGGGGAGGTCAGAGCTTGTAGAGGGCATCCAGCACCTTCTCCAGAAGGTCTGTGCTCGGCCGGGCCCGTTCGAAGACGGGCACGGGCGCGCGGGTGTCGATGGCGCGCCAGCCGAGCAGGTCGGACAGCAGGATCTTGGTGACGGCCAGCGGGAGCCCGGACAGTGCCGAGACCTCGGCGACCGAGATCGGCCGGTCGCACAGGCTCAGGATGTCGTCGTGGTCCGGGCCCAGGTCGCCCGGCTCGCGGCCGGTGGCCACCACATAGGTCACCAGGTGGAAGTCGGCGTTGGGCGCCGTCCGGCCGCCGGCCACCGCGTACGGCCGGATGAGCCGGCCGGCCGCGGAGTCGACGAAGGCATCCGGATCGCCCCGGCTCACGACCGGGCCCGGGCCGCTGCCACCGCACCGTCCGCGGCGCCGCGCGGGGCCGTGCCCAGTTCCCGGACCACGGCGGTGACGCAGCGCTGCATCTCGAACCCGATCTGCCGGGGGTCGGCCTCGCGGTCGGCCAGCACCCCTATGCAGGTGCCGGGGCCGGCGGCGCCGACGCACAGGAACGCCCCGTCGAGCTCCACCACGACCTGGCGCACCCCGCCGGCCCGGACCGTCTTGCCGATGGCCGTGACGATGCCCCACATGCCGCTCTCGGCGGCGGCCAGGGTGTCGGCCTCGTCCTTGTTCAGACCGGTGGTGTAGGCGCGGACCAAACCGTCCGTCGACATCAGCAGCACGCTGCGGGCGGCCGGGATGCTCTGCAGCATCCGGTTGATCAGCCAGCTGAGATTCTCTTCGGTCTGGTTGCTCACTGGTTCCACTCCTGACGGTTCGCGGTGGTGCGATCGTGCTGCGAAGGATCCGGCCCGGCCGCCGGGGGGTCGGCCGGTGCGGTGCCCGAGGAAAGGCCTTGCCAGAAGTCCGACATCATCGTCGGGGACAGCGCACCGGTGCCGTGCCGGCTCTCCTGCGACTCGTCCTGGATCAGGCGCGCGGAGATGTGGCCCTGCGGGGTGCGGCGGCGAAGCTGCGGGCGGCCGTCGGACAGCCGGCCCGAGGCCGATTCGGGGGTCTGCCCGCCGGGCTGGGACCACGGCGGCACGGAGGTGCCGGGGGCCTGGCCGGCGGACGGCGAGAACGACGAGGCCGACGACGCCGACGGATACGGCACGACGGAACCGGTGGGGCCCGGCAGCGACGAGCCCTGCGACGGCGCGGGGGCGCCGGTCGTCGTCGGCGGGGTGATGGACGGCCACTGCGCTTCGGCCGGGCGCTGCGGGGCCTGGTTCTGTGCGGCCTGTTTCTGTGCGGCCTGGTTCTGTGCGGCCTGGTTCTGCGGGGCCGGAGCCGGAGCCGGGACCTGGCGGCCGTGGCTCGGCTGGGAGTAGCCCGGCAGCGAGTAGTCCGGTGCCGAGAAGTCCGATGCCGAGTAATCCGGTGCCGAGTAATCCGCCTGCTGATAGCTCGGCTGGGAGTAGTCCGGCCGGCCGTAGCCGGGCGCGGCCGGCTGGCCCGGCGCGGGCACCGCGGGCCGCGGCGAGGACGGCGGGGCCTGGCGCGAAGCCTCCTGCGCCGCGGCGGCGGGCGAAGTGGGCAGCGGGGACCCGCCCATGGCCGTCCGGGACGGCAGCGGCGCCGCGTGCGAGCCGGAGGAGGAGAGCGGGGACGCGGTCGGCAGCGGCGGCGGCGTCGAGGCGGTCACCGGGGACAGCGAGGCCGCCGAGTTCGGGGCCGCGGGCGTGACCGGGGCGATCGGGGCGAGCGAAGCCGCCGGGCTCGACCCGGCCGGGCCGGACATGGACAGCGATCCGGTGGCCCCGACGCCATTGGCGTGGGCAGTGCCGGTGGCATGGGCGGTCGCCGGCGGAAGGGTGTCCGGCAGCGGCAGCGACGCCAGCGCCGGACGGGCCGGCAGCTGCGTGTGGTCGACGCCGCGGCGCGGCTGCTGCCCCTTGTCGGCCGGCAGCTCCTCCGGCGCCAGCAGCGCGTCCGGGATGACCACCAGGGCCATGGTGCCGCCGGTGACGTTCGGCGCCAGCTCGACGGCGATCCCGTGGCGCTGGGCCATCTTGGCGACCACGGACAGGCCGATGCGGCCCTGCGAAAGCAGGTCCCTGACATTCGCGCCGGACGGGTCGCGCAGCAGCGTGTTCAGCCGCCGGAACTGGTCGGACTCCATGCCGATGCCGTGGTCGTTGATCTCGATCGCCAGGCCCGCGGACACCCGGTGCGCGCCGACGGTGACCTTGGTGGTCGGGTTGGAGTAGTTGGTGGCGTTCTCCACCAGCTCCGACAGGATGTGGATGACGTCGGAGACCGCGTGGCCGTGGATGCGGCCCGGGGCCCGCGGGATCACCTGCACGCGCGGGTAGTCCGGGGTCTCGGAGACCGCCGAGCGCTGGGCCACGGTGACCGGGACCGGGTGCGTCCACTGCCGCTGCGGGAGCGCCCCGACCAGCACGCCGATGTTCTCGCCGTAGCGGCGGACCTGGGTGGCCTGGTGGTCGATGCCGAACAGGGACTTCAGGAGCTTGGGGTCCTCGACCTCGTTCTCCAGCTCGTCGAGCCGGTTGATCTGCTGCAGCACCAGGGTGAGCAGCCGGCGCACCAGCTGCGCGAAGATGACCTGCAGGTCCACGCCCTCGTCGGAGATGGACGTGGGGCCGACCGAGGCCTTGGTCGCCGCGGCCAGGGTCGCCGCCGCCTCGGTGGCGTTGGCCACGACGTGCGCGGAGGCCGGGGGCGCCGGAGGCGGGGTCGGCATCTGCTGCTGCGTCCCGGGGCCCGGCGCCGCGTGGGGCTGCGGTCGCATCTGCGGCTGCGACTGGGGATGGGGCTGCGGCTGCGGCTGCGGCTGCGCCATCGGGGGCTGCGGCGCCGGCCGGAACCCGGGGTCGCCCGCCCCGGATATCCCGGATATCTCAGCCGCGCGGCCCGGGCGCCCGGCGAAGGCCAGGGTGGCCAGGACGACCGCGACGATCAGGCCGACGAGGACCCAGACGGCGGTCATCGTGCCGCCGCTGATGTGGTAGCCGGCCGAGTGCGCGCCGTCGACCACGATAAAGATCGCAGCGGCCGCCAGCGCCGCCGAGCACACCGAGGGGGCCACGACCCAGGCGGTCGGCCGGCGGCCGGCGGGCCGGCGCTGCTCGGCGCCGTAGGCCGAGTGCCGGCCGGGCGCGCCGTGGCCGGGACGCGGCGCCTCCTGGACGCGGTCCGCCGCGGTCACCGGGGGTCACCGCCGGCGTGGCTGCGGCTGCGAGCTAGTACGGAAGCCATATGCCAACCCTACGTTCTGAGTCGATTACGAAGTGGATACCGGCTCGAATTCGAAGAACATATCAGAAACCTGACAAAGATGTGCCATGATCGACCCTGGACCCATTACATCAGGAGTCGCCCGCGAGGCGATATCTGAGGGCGTGGATAAGGGTTTCACGCCAGGGGCGCAGGTGCCGGGCGCGCGCACGGACGCACCGCGCCCGCGAGGGCATGTCAGAGGTCGACGACACCGCACGGCACCGAGCCCGAAGAGCCGCCGAGGCGGCGTACCGGCGACCGGCACACCGCGCGACCCTTGCTCCGTACACAAGTTCCCACCCACACCCTGACCAACGCGCGAACCCGCGATCGGTTACGCGACCGCTTCAGCCTGGCGGGGTTCGGCCGGTTCGGACAGCTTCGGCACGTAAAGACTTCGGAAAACCCGCTACGGCGGCACGAGACGATTCGGGCGCCTTTATACAGACCCCTGATTTCCCAAGGGGGGACCGATTGGTCTGGACCACGCAGAAGGACCGAGGCGGCGCGGCGGAGGTGATTACCTCTCACCTTCGCCGCCCGCGAATTCACGCCTTGGTGAAGGCTTTCAGCCGCCGCCAGGCTCCTCGGCCGCCTCGGCTACGGGCCCACTAGCCGCCGCGCAGACCGCCCATGCGCGGTGCGCCTGGATACACCTGCCTTCACGGTCTCCGCCCCGGCACAGTCTTTTCAGCCCTACTGTGGCCCGATGAACAAGCGGTCGTTGGTGGTCGGCGGGCTCCGGATGAACGTCGTGGAGGCCGGTACCGGGCCGGCTGTCGTGCTGCTGCACGGGTTCTTGAACTACTCGTACTCCTGGCGGCACCAGGTGCGCGATCTCGCCGCGGCCGGATACCGCGTGCTGGCGCCGGATCTGCGCGGGTACGGGGAGACCGGCCGGCCCGGGGATGTCGAGCAGTACTCGGTGCTGCATCTTGTGGGGGACGTGGTCGGGCTGCTCGACGCGTTCCGGATCGAGCAGGCGACGGTGGTCGGGCACGACTGGGGGTCGATGCTCGCGTGGAACACCGCGCTGATGCGGCCCGACCGGGTGCGGGGCGTGGTCGGGATGAGCGTGCCCTATGTGCCGCGCGGCGATGTCAGCTTCCTGGCGGCGATGCGGGAGCGGTTCGGCGACCTCTATTACATGCAGTACTTCCAGGAGCGGGGTCCCGCCGACCGGGAGCTGGCCCGCGACGTCGCGGCGACGTTCCGCGGCGTGCTGGGATCCGGGTCCGAGCCGTGGGAGCCGGTGCTGCCCGAGGGCGGGGGGTGGCTGGATTGCCTGCCGGACAAAGGGATTCCGGACTGGCTGGCCCCCGCAGACCTCGACGCGCACGTGGCCGCGTTCGAGCGGACCGGGTTCACCGGCGCGCTCAACTGGTACCGGAACCTGGAGCGGAACCACGAGCTGACCGCGGCCTGGCAGCGGGCGAGGATCCAGGTGCCCGCGCTGTTCCTTCACGGGACCCGCGACGCCTTCGGCCGCCACGCCTCGGCGCTGATCGACGACCTGCCGAACGTCGTTCCCCATCTGAAGGGCGTCGTGCGCCTGGACGCCGGACACTGGATCCAGCAGGAGCGACCCGACGAGGTCACGGCGGCGTTGGTGGACTTCCTGGAACGCGATCGGCCCGATCCGCGAGTCCGGGATCTGACCTGCTGAATCAATCCAGAGTCGGGCTGAATTGTTCTAGAGTCGGACAGATGGGGAACCTCATCGACTACCGCTCTCCCGGTCCGTTCACTGATGTGCGCGCGGTCGATCCGGCCGCTTTGCGAGGCCTGGCAACAGATCCGGTCGACCTGTGCCGGCCGGTCTCGCGCCTGGTCATCCAGCCGCACGACGCCAAGGCCGCGGGGATCACCGCCGAAAGGCTTGCGGAGAACCAGATCCGGCCGGCGGCGGCACTCGTCGAACGGCTGATGGCGGCGGGCACCGCGCCGCTGAGCCAGGGGCGCGAGCCCGGCGAGCGGGTGGTCGGGACGTGCCGGCACTTCGCCGTACTCGCCTGCGCGCTGCTGCGGAACGCGGGCACCGCCGCGCGCGTGCGCTGCGGGTTCGCGACCTACTTCCAGCCCGGCCAGGCGCTCGACCACTGGGTGATCGAATACCGCCCGGCGGACAGCGCGCGCTGGATCCGCCTGGACCCCGAGACCCTCGGCGGCACCGCGCTGCCGAACGCCGGGGACCTGAAGCCCGGTGACTTCCTCACCGGCGCTGAGGCGTGGGCCATGTACCGGCGCGGCGAGGTGGACGGAGCGACCTTCGGCGTCTACGGCACCGAGAACTTCGGCCCGGCCGAGATCCGCGGCAACGCGGTGAAGGACCTCGCGGCCCTGAACAAGGTCGAGAGCCTGCCCTGGGACGAGTGGGGCCAGATGACCGAGGCCTACGAGGGACGGACCGGAGACGACTACGACGCGCTGCTGGACGAGCTGGCGGCGGCCTGCGCGGGCGACGACGCCGAGGCGATCGGCGAGCTGTACCGGAACCCGGTGTTCGAGGTGCCGGCGGAACTGCTGCGCTGAGGCGTTTTCCAGGGCCCTGTGACGCATCTCTCAGGCCCCTGATGGCCGACACGCCAGTTCGACCGGCGCGCCGCCGAATTCCCCGCGCGGACCGATAGCCTTCCCCCTTCCACCGGTCCGCGCCGGGGCTCGCCCCCGGTGCCCGCACCCCCAGGAGCCGCGCAATGGCCCAGGTCAGGCTGCCGCGTCAGCGTTCGTCGGAAACCGTCAGCGTCCTGGTCGGCGGGTATGCCGGCCGGGTGACGGTGGTCCGGCCCGACGACCGCCCGCCGCAGGTGCAGCTGATGGCCGGGGCCCACGGGTCGACGGTCGCGGGGTTCGCCGACGCCATCGGGACCGCCATCAGCCTGGGCCTGGCCGGAGGCGCCGGCTTCGACGACTACCGGGCGGCCCTGGGGCTGCTGGGGCTCAGCGCCGAGCAGCTCGGCCGGGAGTGACGCCGCCACGACCCCTGTAAAAGTGGTATCTCCGATGCGTGTTAACGTGAGCGCGCTGGACGATCCGCCGACCGGCGGGGCGTCCGGCGCGCCTGCACCACGTAAGGAGTCACCGTGCTTTCCGAGAAATCCACCGCGACCGTCCGCGCCACTCTGCCCGTCGTCGGCGCGGCGATCGGGGACATCACCGAGCGCTTCTACGCGCGGCTCTTCGAAGCCCATCCGGAGCTCCTGCGCGACCTGTTCAACCGCGGGAACCAGGCCGCGGGCACCCAGAAGCTCGCGCTGGCCGGCTCGATAGCCGCCTTCGCGACCCACCTGGTGGAGCAGCCCGGCGCCCGGCCGGACGCGATGCTGTCGCGGATCGCGCACAAGCACGCCTCGCTCGGCGTCAGCCCGGCGCAGTACAAGGTCGTGCACCAGCACCTGTTCGCGGCCATCGTCGAGGTCCTCGGCGACGCCGTCACCCCGGACGTCGCCGAGGCCTGGGACGAGGTCTACTGGCTGATGGCCAACGCGCTGACCGCGATCGAGGGCCGGCTGTCCACCGAGCGCGGGTACCTGGTCGGCGGCACGTGGCGGGACTGGGAGGTCGTGGGCCGGCGCGAGGAGACCGCCGACGTGGCCTCGTTCCTGCTGCGGCCGGCCGGGGGCGGAACGCCGCAGCCGTTCCAGGCCGGGCAGTACGTCTCGGTGCAGGTCGAGCTGCCGGACGGGGCGCGCCAGATCCGGCAGTACAGCCTGACCTCCGCCCCGGACGCCGAGGTACGCCAGATCAGCGTTAAGCGCGAGCGCGGCACGCAGGACGGGCCGGCCGGCGAGGTGTCGAACCACCTGCACGACACCGTGCGGGTCGGGCAGGTGCTGCGGATCTCGGCGCCGTTCGGGGACCTGGTGCTGGACGCCGCCGGCGGGGCGCTGGAGCGGCCGCTGCTGCTGGCCTCGGCGGGGATCGGCGTGACGCCGATGGTCTCGATCCTGGCCGAGCTGGCGGCCCGGGAGCACGCCGCGCCGGTGCTGGTCCTGCACGCCGACCGGAGCCCGCAGGCGCATCCGCTGCGCTCCGACCAGGACATACTGGCCGCCAAGCTGGCCGGCGGCCGGACCTACTACTGGTACGAGCACGACGCCGGCGAGGCCGGCCGCACGGGCCTGGCGGACCTGACCGACGTGGAGATCCCGGCCGGGACCGCGGCGTTCCTGTGCGGGCCGCTGCCCTTCATGCGCGCGGTGCGGGAGCAGTTGCTCGCCACGGGGGTGCCCGCCGCCGACATCCACTACGAGGTCTTCGGGCCCGACCTGTGGCTGGCCGCCTGAGCGGCCGGCGTCACCGCCGCATCGCGATCGACAGCAGCAGCGGTCCGGTCGGCGCGGCGGTCACGTCCTCGATCGTGAGCTGGTCGAGCGAGACGTAGAACGCCTCCTGCGCCGCCCGCAGCGCACTGCGCAACCGGCAGGCGGCGTTGAGCGGGCACGGCTCCCCGTCGTCGACACAGGCGGCGAGGTCGCCGGACCCCTCGAAGGTGCGCACCACCGCCCCGACCGAGGCGGCGCGCCCGGCCGCGGTGAGCACCAGTCCGCCGCCGCGGCCCCGGCGCGCCTGCACCAGGCCCAGATGCTGGAGCTTCCCGACCACCTTGGCCATGTGCGTGGTGGCGGCGCCCATCGCCTCGGCGACGTCGCGGGTCGTCGGCAGCTCGTCCGGGGCGGTGTCCGGCGGGACCACGGCGAGCCGCATCAACAGGCGCAGGGCCAGGTCCGTGGACTTCATCAGGCGCATGGGGCGAGCTTACGTCGGGGCCGCGCATATTTGGTATTCACCATGCGCCTTTATGCGACGTTGAGGGAAGGGGTCCTCCTCCACCCACCCGCGTTCCACCCGCCTTCCACCCCCGGATGGAAGCGATTCCAACCGGACTCTTGCGAATCTCGAGATGTCAGCGAGAACGAGCAGGGCCGAAGAGGGGAAGAGATCATGGACGCCAGCGTGTGGATCGTGAACATAGCGGTTCTGGCCTCGGTGCTCGGCACCGACCTGGGGCGGCGCAAGGTCGGCGTGATGCGCCTGCTGCGGCCGGCGATCGTGGCCGCGGTGATCGTGCCGCTGTACGTGAAGCACCCGGCCACCTCCGGGAGCGGGCTGGTGCTGGAGCTGGCCGCGGCGGCCCTGGGGCTGCTGCTGGGGCTCGGTGCCGCGGCGCTGCTCAAGGTGCGGCGGGACCCGGCGAGCGGCGAGATCTACACCCACGCCGGGGCGCCCTACGCGGCGCTGTGGACCGTGGTCATCGGTGCGCGGCTGCTGTTCGTGTACGGCAGCAACCACTGGTTCACCGCGCAGCTCGGGCGGTGGATGTACCAGCACCAGATCAGCGTGAACGCGCTGACCGACGCCCTGGTCGTGATGGCCATAGCGATGCTGCTGGGACGGACCGGGACGCTGGCCGCCAAGCGGCGGACCGCGGTGGCCGGGCACGTCGCGACCGGTACGCCGGCGCGGGGCACGCAGGCCGTGCGGTAGGTCCACCGGTGAGCGCCCGAAACGCCACCAGGACACAGCAGGACACAGCAGGACACAGAACAGCAGGACAGCACCTCGACCGAGGCCGCCGGGCACCTTCGCCCGGCGGCCTCGGTATTTGTCGGCCTCGGCGTTCGGCGGCACCTCGATCCATCTCGGGTCGGTCCATCTCGGCTCAATCCATCTCGGGCTCCCGCCGCGCCCGCCAGGCGTAGACGCCCAGGGCGCCGACGACCAGCGGCACCCCGAGGATCAGGACCATCGCCTCGAT
Source organism: Catenulispora sp. MAP12-49 (assembly GCF_041262705.1). Lineage (NCBI taxonomy): Bacteria > Bacillati > Actinomycetota > Actinomycetes > Catenulisporales > Catenulisporaceae > Catenulispora > Catenulispora sp. MAP12-49. The sequence continues at coordinate 164,612 of NZ_JBGCCP010000001.1, forward strand.
GCCCCGGCGGGTGTCGTCGTCCGTCTTCAACAGCAGCTGGCGGGACAGGCCGCAGACCGGGACGCCGCCGGGGCCGCTTTGCGCGCAGGCCGACATCGAGTACCAGGCCATGGCGCCGGAGCCGGAGCCGTCGTCGATGACGTCGCTGGGCCCGGTCAGCGGCGCGGGCGCCTCGGCCAGGTCCTGGACCGTCCCGGCGACGACCTCGGCGCGGATGTCGACCGGCCGGCCCGGGACCAGGTCCGCGGTCCAGGTGGGCATCGAGGCCGAGCCGGCGGCTGGGTCGGCGGCCGGGCTGGCCCGCAGGACGTGGAAGCCGGGCGGGAGCATGGCCGTGACGGCGACGTGCCGGTAGGGGACGTCCGCGGCGTCGCGCAGCTCGATCGTGTAGTCGATCGCCGCGTGCTCGTCGGCGGGAGTGGCGCCGCCGAGGACGTCGACGGTCACGCCGGCCGGCGGGGCGGCGGCGGGCGGCGCGGGGGTGGTGTCCGCCGCGGCCGTGGCGGCCGCGGGTCCCAGAAGCGTCATCGCCGCGGCCGCACCCACCCGGAGCAGCCTCGGCCCGCGTATGCCGCTCACCGGATCGGTACGGCCTGTCGGAACCGGCGTTCGATCACGTGGGCGCGTGGCTCGCGGGTGAGGGCCGGGGAAGACAGCACACGCATGTGCGATACCGTCCTTTCGCTTTCGTTCTGACGTGCGGACCGCCGGCTGGCGGCCACCCGTCCGAGCCTGCAAGCCCCGAGAAGGGCTCGCATCCGCTGTGAGGCCGCCCGAGGGAACGGGATACCGCTGACGTGTTCGCCTTTGTAGACTCGAAAGCTGTCATAACACTTCACCAGCGCGGGGGAACTGCACCATGTCGACGGCCGCCGAGACCGCGAACAGCAAGCCCATCAACTACCGCCTGAACCTGGGCGAGGGGTGGACCAGGATCCGCCTGGACGAGCACGCCGAGGCGGACGTCAACGCGTTCCTGGACACGGTCTTCGCCGCGGTCCCGGCCGACGCCGCCGAGGCCGGGCGCGGCCTGATCGCCGGCCGGCTGGGCTCGCAGATCCTCGCCGGCCGCGCCAAGGGCGGGATCGACTTCTACATCCCGACGCCCGGCGGGGGGCCGGTCCCGGCGCTGACCGTGATGGCCTCCGAGGTGAAGATCCCCAGCGCCGCGGTGCCCGAGCCGGCCGACGTGGTGGCCCGGGTCGCCGCCTCGAACCCGACCGCGCGCACCGGCGTGATCGCCGGGATGCCCGCGGTGCGCATCGACCGCAGCGCCGGCGCCGACCCGGACGCCGAGCCCGCCGACGAGGACCCGGCCGAGCCGGACGGCCCGCAGCCGCCGCGGCCGCGCCACATCGAGTACGTGGTGCCGGTGGCCGGGGACCCCGACCACCGCTGGCTCTCGATCGCGCTGACCGGGCAGGCCGGGCCGGGGGCGGACGAGGCGCGGGTGGACGCCGCGGTCTCGCGGTTCGACCAGGCCGTCGCCGAGCTGGCGTGGACCGAGGGCGAGAGCGAGAGCGACGGCCCGACTGCCTGAGCGCGGTTCGCCAGGATCGCGGGAGCGACAGCCCGACTGCCTGAGCGCGATTCACACGGGATTCGAGCCGGGTCGCGGCGGGGGTTCGCGGCCCGGTTTCGCATGTCCGCAAGGCTTCGGTGGCCGGCGAAGTCGAGACCGCCTCAGCACACCTCAGTACACAGCCTCCGGCGGGTCGTAGAGCCGGACCCCGTCCGTGAGCAGCCCCGCGCGCTTCACCGTGCGCAGCACCTGCACCACCTCCAGCTGCCCGATCCCGGCGATCGCCCCGACCCGGCCGGTCAGGTATTCGTACAGATCCTCGATCTCCCGGCAGACCACGACCGCCGCCAGGTTCGTCGGCCCGGTGGTCGCCGCGGCGAAGGGGACCTCGGGGTGTGAGCCGACCGCGCGGCCGGCCGCGTCCAGGTCGGCGGGGGCGACGGCGGCCGTCAGCATGGCCTCGACGTGGAAGCCCAGGTGGATCGGCAGGATCTCGACGTCGAAGTAGAGCACGCCGCTGTCGATCAGGTGCTCGACGCGGCGGCGGACCGTCGACTCGGACTTGCCGACGGCGGCGGCCAGCTCCGGGTACGGGGCCCGGCCGTCGCGGGCCAGGACGGCCAGCAGCGCGTGGTCGGCGTCGTCGAGCTCGAACTCGCCGGTCGCCGCGGGGAAGTCGCGGTGCAGCGCGGCCGCCTGGTCCGCCCCCAGGCCCGCGGCCAGGCCCGGCCAGCCGCCGGGGCCGCCGACGAAGACGTGCATGATCGTCTTCACCGACACCCCGGTGACCTGCCGGGTGCGCGGCAGCTTGTCCAGCAGCAGCAGGTCGCGCTCGCGCCGGGACCGGGAGCGGGTCATGCACGACACCTCGGTGCCGCTGGCGTTGATCGTCACCCAGCCGATGTCCCGGCGGCGAGCCAGGGCGTCGGCGATCGCGCCGGCCGCGCCGGGCACGCACTGCACCCGCACGTTCGACTGGTAGAGGCCGACCCGGTTGCCGAGCGGCAGGCCGATCACCCGGAGCAGGCCCTCGCCGCGCAGCCGACGGTAGCGGCGGGTCACGGTCTGGTCGGAAACGCCGAGCACCTCGGCCAATCGGCTGAACGAGGCGCGGCCGTCGATCATCAGGGCCTGGGCCAGCTGGCGGTCGAGCAGGTCGAACTCCGCGACCGGCCGGTCGGGGGGATCGGTCGCGGCTCCGCGCTGAGTGGTCATGGAAATCCATCATGACACCCGGGCCGGGCATGGAAAACCGCCGGGATCCGGCCGCCGATACCTTTGATACCGCCACCTGCTGGGACCGTCGAGACGGCCAACCGATCCAACCGATCCAACCGATCCCTTTCGCGTCCTCAAGGAGGACCCCATGCGCAAGTGGCTGCCGCTCGTCGCGGTCTGCCTGGGGACGTTCATGCTCTTGGTGGACGTCACCATCGTCACCGTCGCGCTGCCCGACATGGCCCGAAGCCTGGACACCACGTTCGCCGACCTGCAGTGGGTCATGGACGTCTACGCCCTGGTCCTGGCCGCGCTCCTGCTGGCCGCCGGCTCCCTCGGCGACCGTGCCGGGCACCGCCGGCTCTACCTCGCCGGCCTCGTGGTCTTCGCCGGGGCCTCGCTGGCCTGCGGCCTGGCCACCAGCCCCGGCGTGCTCATCGCCTTCCGCGCCGTGCAGGGCATCGGCGGCGCCGCGATGCTGGCCACCACCGTCGCCCTGATCAGCCATCTGTACTCCGGGCGCGACCTGGGCACCGCCTTCGGCGTCTGGGGCGCGGTCAGCGGCGCCGCGGCCGCGACCGGGCCGATCCTGGGCGGGCTGCTCACCCAGCACCTGGACTGGCGCTGGATCTTCTTCGTCAACCTGCCGATCAGCGTGGCGGCGGTCGTCATGACCCTGCGTTATGTCGAGGAGTCCCGCGGCAAGCACCGGCCGGGCCCGGACCTGCCGGGCCTGCTGACCTTCACCGCCGCGGCGGGGCTGGCGACGTACGCGCTGATCAAGGGCAACGACTACGGCTGGGGCTCGGCGCGCACGGTCGGGGTGTTCGCCGGCGCGGCGGTGGCGCTGGCCGCGTTCGTCGTGGCCGAGCTGCGCGGCAGGTCCCCGATGCTCGACCTGAGCCTGTTCCGGCGCGGGACGTTCACCGGCGTGATGATCGGCGCGCTGCTGCTGTCGGGCGCGGCGTTCTCCTACTTCGCCTACGAGTCGCTGTGGCTCCAGTCGGCGCTGGGCATGGGCCCGGTGACGGCCGGGCTGTGCTTCGTCCCGATGAGCGGCGCGGCGTTCGTCACCGCCGGGCTGGCGGGGCGGCTGCTGGAGGACCGGATCCCGCCCGGGGTGATGATCGGCGGCGGACTGCTGCTGATCGCGGCCGGCTCGGCGCTGCAGATGCTGGTCGGCACCGGGTCCAGCTGGACGGTGCTGGTCCCCGGGCTCCTGGTCAGCGGGGTCGGCGTCGGGCTGGCCACGCCGACGCTGGTGTCGACGGCGGTCGCCGCGGTCGGGTATCAGCGTGCGGGGATGGCCAGCGGCGCGGTGAACACGGCCCGGCAGCTCGGGAACGCGCTGGGCATCGCCGTGCTCGGGGTGGTCTTCCACGCCGGCCTGTCCTCCTCGGTGCACGACGCGGGCGTCCCGCGGCCGACGGCGGTGACCGACGCGCTGGCGGCCGGGCAGGCCCAGGGCGTGCTGGCGGGCGGGGGCGCGGCCCAGCGGCCCGCGCTGGAGCACGTGGTGCACGCGGCGTTCGCCTCCGGACTGCGGTCGGCGTTCCTGGCCGCGGCCGTGATGGGAGCGGTCGGCGGGCTCGCGGTGCTGGCGCTGGTGCGGCGGCCGGGACAGCAGGGCGGCGGTCACGGACCGGCGGAGCAGCCGAGGACCGAACACGTGGTGGTTCCCGTCGAAGCGTGAGAGCCACCGACACGCGAGGTATCAAAATCCGTGGATTCGCCCTCTGCCATGGCTAATGTCCTACCCGGTCTCCCGGGTAGGACGAGCAGAGGGCGAGTCTGGCATGGTTGGGCGGTTCGGGCACGTCACGGCCACGTTGGCGGCCGCGGCATTGATGGCGGCACCGAACGCGGTGTCGGCGGCGACCACGGGCGCGGCGTCCGTGGATGGTCCTACTACTGCGCGGATCGGGTTGGCCGGCGCCGACCCGGACGGGTTGCGGCAGTTCGCGACCGCGGTGGCGGACCCGCACAGCGCGCAGTACCGGCGCTTCCTGACACCGGCGCAGGTCCAGGAGAAGTTCGGGCCGACGGCGGCGCAGCTGAAGCAGGTGCACCAGTGGCTGGCCGACGGCGGGCTCCGGGTCACCGGCGAGAACAGCCACTGGATCGACGTGGCCGGGACCTCGGACGAGGTCAAGAAGGCCTTCGGCCACCCGCCGCAGCCGCGGATCACCGAGGACGAGGGATACGAGGCACGGGCCGCCGCGGCGGTACCGGCCGAGCTGGCCGGGACCGTGTCGAGCGTCGCGGGGCTGGTACCGGAGCCGCAGGGGATGCGGCAGTTCTCGTATCGGGTCACCGCGGGCCCGCGTCACAGGGCGCTGCCGGGCGACGGGATCAACCCCGGCGGGCCGATGCAGCCGGCGACGCTCGAGGCCCCGACCACGCGGGTCGATCCCGGCGGTCCGATGCAGCCCAGCGGTCCCGGGACGCCCACCGCCAACGGTCCCGTGGCGCCGTCGGGCCCCAGAGTCGGAGTGAATCCCGGCGGCCCGATGCAGCCGAGCGGCCCCGGAACGCCCACTGCCAACGGCCCCGTGGCACCGGGCAGCCCCACCGTCGGCGTGAATCCCGGCGGCCCCATGCAGCCGAACGGTCCCGGAACACCCACCGCCAACGGCACTGTGGCACCGGGCAGCCCCACCACAGGCGTGAATCCCGGCGGCCCCATGCAGCCGAGCGGCCCTGGCGCCTCGGGCGGCCCCGTCATCGTCGGCGGCCCGATCAAGCGCAGCCTGCCGGCCGACGCGGGCGATCCGACCCTGCCGGCCACCACGTCCGCCGCCTGCTCCAGCGACTGGGGCGGCTCCCCCGCCACCGGGCTGCCGGAGGGGTACAACAAGCCCGATCCGCTCGTGGCCTGCGGGTACAGCCCGAAGCGGCTGCGCGCCGCGTACGGGGTCACCGCGTCGGGGTTCAGCGGCAAGGGCGCGATCATCGGGATCGTCGACGCCTACGGCTCGCCGACCATGCACCCCGACGCCGACAGGTTCGCGAAGTCGGTCGGGGACAAGGCGTTCGGGACCGGTCAGTACCTGGAATCCGTGGACCGCGGGGCGTGGAAGCATCTCGGGGACGACGTGTGTGAGACCCCTGCGGCGTGGGGCGGGGAGGAGGCCCTGGACGTCGAGATGGCGCACGGGCTGGCGCCGGACGCGGTCGTGCACTACTTCGGCGCCGCCTCGTGTCAGGACTCGGACATCGCCGCAGCGCTGGCCTCGGTCGTCGACAAGCACGCGGCGGACCTGGTCACCGGGTCGTTCGGGGAGATCATGCACTCCGCCGGCGGGGACATCGATCCGGCGCTGGTCGCGCAGGAGGAGCAGATCTTCACCGCCGGCGCGGCCGAGGGCATCGGGTTCGCGTTCGCCACCGGCGACTGCGGGGACCAGGCCGCGGGGCTGGACGGGCCGGGGTGCGACCAGGGGTCGGGGCGGCCGCAGCTGGAGTGGCCGGCGGCCTCGCCGTGGGTGACGGCCGTCGGCGGCACCGCGCTGGCCCTCGCGCCGGACGGGACCCGGCACTGGGAGGCGCCGATGGGCGACCTGCGCTCGGATCTGTCCGGCGACGGCAGCAAGTGGGCCCCGCTGCCCGGGCAGTTCTACTTCGGCGGGGGCGGCGGCGCCAGCACCGATTTCGGCCGGCCGGCGTACCAGAAGGGCGTGGTGCCGGCGGCTCTGGCGCACCCCAAGGGCAAGGCCAGCCTCACCCCGATGCGCACCGTGCCCGACGTCGCGATGGACGGCGACCTGCTGACCGCCGTGCTCACCGGGCACACCGACCCGACGCTCGGCGGCTACGGCCAGGACGTGGTCGGCGGCACCTCGGCCGCCGCCCCGATGTTCGTCGCGGTCCAGGCCGACGCCATGCAGGCCGCCGGCGGCGCGCTGGGCTTCGCCAACCCCGCGTTGTACAAGCGGGCCGGCACCAAGCAGCTCACCGACATCGTCGCGAGCCCGAAGGGCGCGCCGAAGACGATCTCGGCCGTCGTGGACCACGGGATGTTCGGCGCCGTGCACGAGGCGCGCCTGTTCAAGCTCGGCGCGGACCACGGCTTGCGCGCCCGCAGGGGATACGACACCGCGACCGGGCTCGGCTCGCCGACGGCGGCGTACATCACCTCCTACAAGCCGGCTCCGAAGGAAGAGGTCGACGGCGACAAGAACGGCGACAAGAAAGAGGGGTGAAGGCCGCCGGGCGTTCGCCCGATGGGGTCAAGGGCCGTGACCGGTCGGCGGCGCGGGCGGTTGGGCGCCTTGAGCTGATCGGAAGGAACCCTCATGCGCAAGATCGCAAGCTTGGCCGCCCTGACCCTGTGCGTCGTCGCCGGCGGCACCTCCGCCGCGAGTGCCGACGTCAGCCTCGGCCCCCTCCCCCTCGGCCCGGACGCCACCACCGCGCCGCCGGCCCCGGGGACTCTGGACTTCGCGAACACCTGGTGCGGCGCGCCGTGGCAGTGGTCGGGGCAGCAGTCCGGGGCGGGTTGCAGCACGCAGCACGACGGCGGCGCGCCGGGGCAGTAGGGGACCGCGCGCCATTCTCACCGCGCCGTCCTCACCGCCGTCCTCACCGCGGCAGCCAGGCCTCCGGCGACTCCGCCATCCGGCGCACGTGCGCCGGCAGCTTCCCGCTGAGCACGTGCGCGAGGCTGGTCTCGTCGAGCACCTTGCGCAGCGCCGCGCGCGCCGCGACCCACACGTCCGACAGGTGCTGCGCGGCGTTGCTGTACTCGGTCTCGTGCGGGCGCAGGCCCCGGACCTCGGCCAGCGGCCCGTCGACGGCGCGGATCACCTGGCCGATGGAGATGGCCGAGGCCGGGCGGGCCAGGCTGTAGCCGCCCTCGGCGCCGCGGTGGCTGCGGATCAGGTCGGCGCGGCGCAGCTCGACCAGGATGGACTCGACGAACTTGCGCGGCAGGCCCTGGTGGTCGATCAGGACCGTGGACTTCACCAGGTCCGGTCCGTGGGCCGCGAGCTCGAGCATCACCCGGACCGCGTAGTCGGCTTTTGCTGAGATCTGCACGCTGCCGATGCTAACAGCCGGTAAACCCATCGGTTCCGTGGGAATTGGGTGCGCGACCGCTCGCGGCCCGGCCCCGCGCTCCGGTCAGGGGCGCGCCTCGCGCCGCTTCTCGCCGGCGGCCACCGCCGGCTCCAGCCGGTTGCCGACCGGCGGCACCGGGCAGATGAAGTGGTCGCTGAAGGCGCACGGCGGCAGCTGCGCGCGGTTGAAGTCCAGGACCGTCGTGCTGGTGCCGGGGTGCGGGGCCGGGACCGCGAGCTGGCGGAAGCCGAACGTGTCGGGCCCGTTGGTGGCGTCGCCGAAGGTCACGTCGAAGCTCCCGTCGGCGTCCCGCGTCGCGGCGAGCCGGTACTGGCCGCCCTCGTGCTCGAAGACGAGGTCGCCGTCCAGGGCCAGCCCGCGCTGCCGGCCGTCGGCGTTCAGCACCTGCTCGACGTGGCCGTGGACATAGGGCTCGTACCGCGCCGCGAAGACCAGCGCGGGGTCGTGGGGGAAGCGCTCGATCCGCGCGAAGGCGCGGCGGTTCTCGGACTCGGGGTCGTAGACCCGCACCGCCAGAGCGCCCTCGCGGATGATCGGGACCAGCTTGCGGCCCTGGTGGAACAGCACCGTCGGATCCGGCGCGAGGTCCGGGTTCAGCAGCCGGGTCCCGTCGACCGGGACGCCCTCGACGAGCAGCGCGTCGCCGGGCTCGGCGGTGACGCCGACCCGGTCGCCCTCGGCGGCCCACAGGCCCGGCAGCCCCTCGATCGGTGCCGCCGGGCCCTCGTCCAGCCAGTGCGTCGCGACCAGGGCCAGCACGCCGTGTTCGGCGGAGACGGAGGCGTCGCGTTCGTCGGCCCACTGATTCCACTCCGCGGGGGCGGCGGGGATCGTCGTGGTCGGCTCCGTCTCGGTCATGCTGGACTCCCTAGCTTCCCTATGGGCATTGCCTTGGTCGGGGCAACGTCCGGGAAAGCTACAGGTATTCCGGCGGCGGGCCGCTCCGTGCCCGCCGTCCGGCCCCGGCGCGTCTCATCAGCCGTGCGTCACGCAGGCGTTCGCCTTGTTGGACCACAGGCCCTGCACGTCGAACGTCCCGGTCGTCAGCGTCTCGTAGGCGTCCAGGTTCTCGCACTCGTCGCCGATCTCGCCGTTGGCGGTGTTGTTCCAGCCGTCGGTCGGCCAGAAGTCGGTGACGGTCTCGGCGTACTCGTGGGTCTCGGTGGACTCGATGCCGGAGAGCAGGCGGCCGTCGGTGAGCGTGGTGCAGGCGCCCGCGCCGAGGTCCGGCACGTAGGGCATGTTCGTGTAGGCCAGCTTGCCGTAGCTGCTGCTGGTGAAGTCGTGCCAGGCACAGAAGCCGCTGTTGGGGAAGCCGTCCGGGTGGGTGCCGGTCGCGGACAGGACGACGTACTGCGCGTTGAGGTTCGGCGCCTGGGTCGTGTTGCCGAAGTGCTTGGCGGCCTTGCCCGCCTCCGAGCCGATCTGAGCCTGCGTGGCGTTCGCCGGAGCGGCCGCCGCGTTGTCGAACCAGACCCCGCCGAGGGCCGAGGAACTCGGGTGCTGGATGAACGTCGCGGTCGAGGGGCACTTCGTGGTGCCCTTCGGCGCGTTCTCGCAGTACTGCGTCAGGATCGTGCCCCAGGTGTCGGACGAGCCGTACAGGCCCTTGAACAGATTCTGCATGTCGGGGGCGACGCCCGCCGGGTCCTTGGACCACTGGGACCCCCAGAAGACGAGGTACACCTTGGGGGCCGGGGACACCACGCCGGTCTTGCCGTTGGTCTGCAATGAGAGCGTCTCGCCACTGGCGGCCGGGACAGCGGCCCGCGACATGCTCTTGGCGACGGGCTTGGCACCGAAGTGGCTCACGCCTGCGGCCGAGGACGTCGATATCGACAGCATCGACATCGTGAAGGCGGTGGCGGCGGCAGCGGTGAGCGCGGCCATACGGATCGTGCGCATGGGTCTCCTTCGTGGGGTGGCAGCGGCGGGCCGATCGGGCCCCACGAAGGAATGTGCTTGAGTATCAGGGTTCTGTAAATAATCCCTTGAGTAAAGCTCAAGTCAATGGAAAAACCCGCCGTCCAAGGGGATTCCTCGGACGACGGGCTCCGTATCGCTTTAGAGATAAAGCGTCAGCGCTTCTCGACGCCGCCGACCGCGTGCGCGATCTGGTCCATCACCACCTGCTTGATGGCCACCGGGCCGCCGAACAGCGCGACCGCGGACAGCTGGCTGCGCATCCCGCTCAGCAGGCCGGTGTCCGCCGGCGCCAGGACCGTCGGCGCCGTCAGCAGCAGCGGCTCGTTGGCGTTGGCCATGTACGCGCCGCCGGTGAGGGCGTCGGCGAAGGACATGCCGGTCGCGATGCCGAACTGGGTCACCGGCATGTCGGCGGCGAACCGCGCGGCCACCGCCGCGGCGGTCTGGTACCGGTCGGCGCCCATCAGCGCGTGCGACTGGCTGCCCAGGTACTTGGTCGCCGTGACCGCCGCGCCGCCCACCGCGTTGAGGTGGAAGGCCGGGTCGGCGGCGCCGTTCTTGCGCTGGGCGGCGGTGATGTAGGCCTTGGTGCCCGGGTCCAGCGTCTTGCCGTTGGACAGCAGGATCGCGTTGCCCTCATCGGCGGCCAGCGGGCCGGCGGCCAGGGCGTCGGCGAAGTCCAGGCCGGTGGCCACCACGACCTGGTGCGGGGAGCCCATGCCCTGCTGGGCGATCTGCAGCGAGGTCTGGAAGCGGTCCGCGCCGCCGAAGCGCACGACGTTGTAGCCCAGGCCCACCAACTGCTGCTGCACCTTCGGCGAGACCGCCTGGTCGCCGCCGAGGATGTAGACCGTCTTGCCCCGGGGCAGGACCCGCTTGATCTCGTTGGCGGTCAACGGGTTCAGCGACGTCGGCTCGGTCAGCAGCAGCGGGCCGCGGTCCCGCTTGGCCAGCGGCGTGCCGGCCAGCGCGTCCGGGAAGTTGTCGCCGCGCGCCAGCACCACGGAGTCGGCGATCGCGCGGGGCGTGTTGTCCCCGCCCGCGTTGGACCACTGGGCTTGCGACACCGCGACGCCGGTCCCGTAGCGGTCGCTGCCGGCCAGTCGTGAGACCGCGGTGGGCTGGGCCGGCGGGACGTTCGGCGGGGTCGGGTTGCCGGAGTTGTCGAAGCACGCCTGGCTGTGGTGGTTCAGGAACTCGGCCATGTAGGCCTGCGCCGAGATCTGGCCGATCCGCTGCTCGGCCCCGACGTAGGAGTTCTCGGCCTGGCTCGCCGGCGTGGTGACCGGGTTCCACGGAACGTAGGTCTGGCCGGTGTTGAACCGGTTCTGCAGACCGATCTCGGCCTGCAGGTGGGTGGCCGCGTTCGTGTCCGCGGTCGGTGCCAGGCCGTAGGTGCCGACCAGGGCGTCGAAGGACCCGTAGTAGTCCGGGAACTGCAGGCCCCAGTCGTTGCCCTGCGGGTAGTTGATCTGCGGGTTCGTCGCCGACTCGTAGATCGGGTGGCCGTCCTTGTTGGAGATGGCCGGGGTCACGTACTGGCTGAGGTTGTTCGGGTCCGGCGCGTACTTGTACGACGTCACACTCGTCAGCGCGTTGTAGACCAGGCCGACGTTGTCCTTCACGGCCTGCGGCGCGCACCTGCCGGCCAGCTGGAACGTGCCGACCTGCTGCAGCGACTGGTCCAGCGCCGTCATGTACACCGGGTGCAGGATGTCGTGGTTCTGCACGGTGCCGTCGGGCTGCACGTTCCAGCCCTGCAGCCACTGGTTCAGCGGGCGGCCGTTGACCACGGCCGGGTTGGACAGGTCGGCCTGGGTCGCGGTGTCCGCGATCAGCAGGTCCTCGTTGCGGCGCTGCCACTTGGCGGCGTTGGGGTGGTTCGGCATCATCGCCACGGCCAGCCCGAGCAGCTGCGCGGCGTAGTTGTCCTCCTCGGCCTTGGTGTCGCCGGGGGTGACGTCGGTGCCGCCCTTGTTGTACTGGTAGAGCTGCTGGCTGCCGCTGTCCGAGGTCAGGAAGACATCGTTGCCGGTGCTCAGGTGGTTCGCCTCGTCGGCCAGCATGCGCGCGACGTCGTCGCGCTCGGAGGGGGACAGCTTGTCCCAGACCAGCCAGGCCGCCTGGCCGGTGTAGAACGCCCACAGCGGCGACTGCCAGCTGTTGCCCCACGTGGACACCCCGGCCAGGGAGTTGTTCGCGTAGTAGCGGTGGGCGAGCGAGCGCACCATGGTGGCCGCGCGGTTCTCGGCCTCGTCCGCGCTGATCCCGGAGGCGCCGGCGTCCCAGTCGCCCAGCTTGACCGAGGTCGCGATGGACAACGCCGCCATGCCCGGAAGGCGGAAGGTCTGCTCGGGGACGGCCCCGGGGATGTCGAGGTTCAGATACCCGTCGGAAGCCAGGCTGTTGTTGTACGTGCTCGTGTACCAGCTGGTCCCCAGGTACCGCGCGGAGTTGCGCAGAACCTGCGCGAGCTGCGTGCTCACCTGGTCCGTCGGCGCGGCGCCGGAGAACTCCGCGGGGTTGATCGCCACGACGTCCGCACCGGAGGCGGAGACCGTGATGCTCGCGGCTGAGGCGCTGGGTGCCGAGACGACGCTACCGCCGAAGGCCGCCCCCGCCACCACGAGACTCGATATGACCGATATTTCGCGCTTGCGGCCCATGTAAGACTCCTTGCGTATTCAATGCCTCCGGGAGCCTACGCGAACTGCCCCGGGCCTGAGCAGGCCCGGGGCAGTATTTTGAGGCGTAAATCTTCTACGGCCCATGGTCTAGACGACTGGACAAACCCAGGTCCGGCATGCTGCGGGACCCGGGGTTGTCAGGTCGTGGACCAGGGCTGAAATCAGCGCTCGACTTCGCCCTTGATGAACTTCTCGACCGCGTCGCGCGCCTCGTCGTCGAAGTACTGCACCGGCGGGGACTTCATGAAGTAGGACGAGGCCGACAGGATCGGGCCGCCGATGCCGCGGTCCATGGCGATCTTCGCGCAGCGCACCGCGTCGATGATGACGCCGGCGGAGTTCGGGGAGTCCCACACCTCGAGCTTGTACTCCAGGTTCAGCGGGACGTCGCCGAAGGCGCGGCCCTCGAGGCGCACGTACGCCCACTTGCGGTCGTCCAGCCACGCCACGTAGTCCGACGGGCCGATGTGCACGTTGCCGGCGCCGAGGTCGTGGGACAGCTGCGAGGTCACGGCCTGGGTCTTGGAGATCTTCTTGGACTCCAGGCGCTCGCGCTCGAGCATGTTCATGAAGTCCATGTTGCCGCCGACGTTCAGCTGCATGGTGCGGTCCAGCACGACGCCGCGGTCCTCGAACAGCTTGGCCAGCACGCGGTGCGTGATGGTCGCGCCGACCTGGGACTTGATGTCGTCGCCCACGATCGGCACGCCGGCGGCCTCGAACTTGTCCGCCCACGCCTTGGTGCCGGCGATGAAGACCGGCAGCGCGTTCACGAACGCCACCTTGGCGTCGATCGCGACCTGCGCGTAGTACTCCACGGCGCTCTGCGAGCCGACCGGCAGGTAGCAGACCACGACGTCGGCCTTGGCGGCCTTCAGCGCGGCGACCATGTCCACCGGCTCGGCGTCCGACTCCACGATGGTCTGGCGGTAGTACTTGCCCAGGCCGTCGTTGGTGTGGCCGCGCTGCACCGTCACGCCGGTCGGCGGGACGTCGGCGATCTTGATGGTGTTGTTCTCGCTGGCGCCGATGGCGTCGGCCAGGTCCAGGCCCACCTTCTTGGCGTCCACGTCGAACGCGGCCACGAACTCCAGGTCGCTGACGTGGTAGGGGCCGAACTGGACGTGCATCAGGCCGGGGACCTTGGCGTTGGGGTCGGCGTCCTTGTAGTACTCGACGCCCTGCACCAGCGAGGCGGCGCAGTTACCGACGCCGATGATCGCTACTCGAACCGAACCCATGAACGGTTTCTCCTTCATCTGCCGCGCCCGGGGGAAACGGGCACGTTGTTTCCTGCTTTATGGAAATGGGGACAGTGGCCGGCCGGCTTCGACCGGGCCTCGGGGATGACCTCCGCGCCGCGAGGGCGCTAGGAGGGCCGGGGCTCCGGGGAGCCTTGCTGGGGTTGCTGTTGGGGTGGCGTTGGGAACGCCTGCTCGTGCTCGGTCCGGATGAGCTCGTTGAGCCATCGGACCTCGCGCTCGGTGCTCTCCAGGCCGTGCCGCTGGAGCTCCAGGGTGTAGGAGTCCAGCCGGTCGCGGCTGCGGGCGAGCGAGCCCCGCACCGCTTCCATCCGCTCCTCCAGACGGCTGCGCCGTCCCTCGAGGATCCGGATCCGGACGCCGGCGTTGGTCCGCCCGAAGAACGCGAAGTGGACGCCGAAGTTGTCGTCCTCCCAGGCCGCCGAACCGGAGGTCGTCATGAGCTCCTGGAACCGCTCCTTGCCCTCCGCGGTCAGCTTGTAGCTGATCTTGGCCCGGCGCGAGGCGGCGACGTTGGCGGTCTGGGTGTCGTCCTCGGCGATCCAGCCACGGGCGACCAGGTCCTTCAGGCAGGGGTACAGCGTCCCGTAGGACAGCGCGCGGAAGGCCCCGAGCTGCACGTTGAGCTGACGGCGCAGCTCATAGCCGTGCATCGGGTGCTCGTGGAGCAGGCCGAGGACGGCCAGTTCCAGGATCTGGGACCGCTTCGCCATGGCTGCTCCTTCCTTCACCGACCGTGCGCGCCGTACGGTTCGTACGCCGTCGCTCCCGATACATCGGGCGGATACACCAACTCGATACAGCCGCTCGATGTATCGCTCCGATACATCGAGACGTTAGCGGGTGCCCGCCGCCCCGCACAAGTCCCCAGGTTGCCGGGGCGAATCGGACACATCGCCGCCAGTCCCACTGTCCGCATGGGTCCGTGGCGTACCCTGTCGCTCTAGCGCGTCCGGGGCGGGGGCGGGATCGCAACCGGCTGACCGGTTTCGGGCGTCTCCGCGAGCAAGCCGGTGCATGGCGGTTTCCCACCCGCCAGCCGCCGGCCGGCAAGGGGGCGTGCGGCAGACGTGGCTCCACAGAGGACTCAGGTGAGGTGGACCGAGGTATGAGCGAGCACGGCAGTCGGCGCGCCGGAGGTGGCGGCGGATCCAGGGGGCGCCGGTCGGCCAACGGCGGCGGCCTCTCCGACAAGCTCGACGGGCTCACCAACCAGCTGTCCGGCATGTTCGGCAAGCGCGGCGGCGGCCGGCGCGGCGACGACGACGAGTACGACGAGTACGACGAGTACGGGTCCTACGACAGCCGCGGCGGCTATGACGACGGCTACGGCCAGGAGCCGGCCGACGTCGCCTCCGGAGGCGGCCGGCGGGGCCCCGGACGCCGCACCGCGAGCCGGTCCGGCGGCGGCGGCCGCCGGGACGAGCTGCCGCCCAAAGACTGGTGGATGAAGTTCATCAACTACCCGCGCTACGGCAAGCGCGGGTGGCGGCACTGGATGCCCTCCATCAAACAGGTGCTGTCGATGTTCCTGGGCTTCCTGTTCGTGGTCATAGGCGCGGTGGCCTACGCGTACGCCAGCACAACGATCCCGCAGGTCAAGAACAGCATCGCGGCCGGCAACCCGACCTATTACACGTATGACGACGGCACCGAGCAGTTCGCCAACATCGGCGTCAACTACTACCAGGTCAACGACATAAACCAGATCCCGAAGGTGTTCCAGAACGCGTTCGTCGCGGCGGAGAACTACTCCTTCTGGAGCGACCCGGGCGTGTCGTTCACCGGTGTGGCCCGCTCGGCGCTGAACGACCTGTTCGGCAGCGGCCAGACCCAGGGCGGATCGACGATCACCCAGCAGTACGTGAAGAACGCGTACCTGTCGCAGGACCAGACGCTGGGCCGCAAGATCAACGAAGTCATGATCTCCATAAAGCTCAACCACACGGAGAGCAAGCAGCAGATCCTGCTGGGGTACCTGAACCAGATCTCCTTCGGGCGCGGCGCCTACGGCATCGACGCGGCCTCGCGGGCCTACTTCGGCCACCCGATAAGCCAGATGACCGAGGCCAACGTCGGCGAGGCCGCGTTCCTGGCCGCCATGGTCAACGACCCCTCGAACTTCTCCACGGCCCTGGCCAACGCGAAGGCGCGCACCGACAACCCCAAGACGTTCGACCGCTTCGAGAAGCGGTACAACGCGATCCTGGCGAACATGTCGCAGTACGGCTTCGTGCCGAAGGCGGCCACCAGTCCGCTGGAGAACAACCTGCCGAAGGTCATCGACTTCAAGCCGCCGAACCTCACCGGGTACGTCGGGTACATGAAGGACGCCGCCACGGCCTTCCTCGCGGCGCAGTCGTCCGAGTACCCCAACGACCCGGCCACGCAGAAGTACGCGAACATCGACAACCTGTCCAAGGGCGGGTACAAGATCGTCACCACGTACAACCACGTGATGATGAACGACGCGCACGACGCGGCGGACGCCCTGTGGAAGGGCGAGAGCTACAACGGCGAAGGCAAGTTCAACCCGACGAAACACGCCTCCGACAACAACATCCACCTGGCGTTCGCCGCGGTGGACCCGCACAGCGGTGAGCTGAAGTCGTTCTACACCGGCACCGACGGCACCGAGGACTACGCCAAGAACTCCTTCAACTACGCCCTGCAGGGCGGCGTGCAGGTCGGTTCGACGTTCAAGCCGATCACGCTGGCGACCGCGCTGCAGACCGGCAAGTTCTCCCTGGACAGCATGGAGGAGGGCAGCAACTCCAAGCCGCTGTACTGGCCGCCGGGGGCCAAGCAGCCGATGACGTACACCGACTCCCACGGTGACTCCAAGCTGTATCCGCCCAACGAGGACGACGAGAGCGCCAACGGCTTCAACGGCATGGCGACCCTGAAGCAGGGTCTGGCGTTGTCGCTCAACTCGGTCTTCGTCTCGCTGGAGCTGGACCCGGCGATCACCCCGCAGGCGGTCTACAACATGGCCCAGTCGCTGGGCCTGAAGTCCGGCACCTCCGACCTTCTGCCGGTCCCCTCGCTCACCCTGGGCACCGCCGAGATCACGCCGATGCGCATGGCCAACGTCTACGGCACCTTCGCCAACGGGGGCGTCGCGCACGAGCCGATCCAGGTCAGCGAGATCATCGACCAGCGCACCAACCAGGTCGTCTGGACGCCGCCGGCGCTGCGCAAGGACGGCAACGTCAACAAGCAGGTGATGTCCGCGAACACCGCGGCCGGCGTCACCCAGGCGCTGCAGGGCGTGCTCCAGAAGGGCGGCACCGCCTACGCGAACAACAACGCCGCGGCCCTGGTCGCCGAGGCCAACGGCAACCTGGCCGGCAAGACCGGTACCACCGACTTCAACCACTCGGCCTGGTTCACCGGATTCTCCTCATCCCTGGCGACCTCGGTGGCGATCTTCAGATCGACGACGGACGGGTCCCTGGAATCGATCAAGGGTCTGGGCTACGACGACCAGACGACACGCATCAACGGTATGGACTGGCCGACCACGGTCTGGTCGGCGTTCATGAAGAAGGAACTGGAAAGGCACAAGGACACCTTCGCCAAACCGTTCCCGGCCTACGCGCCGACCTGTTCGGGCATCTCCAACCTGGTGAGCCCCGGCCAGTCGGTCGAGCCCGGCACCCTGGCCTCCGGTTCGAACCTGCCCGGCACGCCGACCGGCTCGGAGGCGAACTGCCAGTCGGTGTTCGTTTCGACGCCGAGCCCGACGCCGACCCCGACGCCGACGAAGGCCACGACGTCGACGCAGGCGCCGCTGTGCCAGGCACCGCTGCAGTACGACCCGGCCTCGGGCCAGTGCGTCAACGTGGCGCCGCCCTCGACGGACACCACCTCGCAGCAGCAGCCGACCGGCACCGGCCCCTCGAACACCACCACGACGGGCCCGACCAACACCTCGCCGTCCACGCCGTCGAGCAGGTGCAGCAAGAACCCGCAGGCACCGGGCTGTGAGACGACGAGCACGACCAGTTCGTCCTCGCCCGGCTTCGGGTTGCCGACAGGCTGACGTCGGAATCTTTGCCAGGACATGCAGACGGGGAACGGCGGGGTAAGGCACGATGTGCAAGTGAGTTCGGACGTGAGCGAGCAGGAGAGCGGCCCGTCGGGGGATCCGGCGGGCCGGGGCGCGGCGGCGGCACCGGTCCTGGTCGCCCCCTCCCTCGACGACCCGGTGGTGAACGCCGCCTCGGACGCCGTGGGCGGCCCGCTGGGCGTGCGCGCGTTCCGGCCCAGGCTCGGGTCCGGCACCGCGATCCGGACGGTCGCCCGGGTGCTGCTGCTGCTCACCCTGCTCACGCTCGGCCTCGGCGTGGCGCAGCGCTCCCCGTGCTACGCCACGGCCTGGAACGGCACGGGCAAGCAGCAGTACAACCACCTGTGCTACACCGACGTGCCGTACATGTACTACGGCCGCGGGTTCGACAAGAACCTCACCCCGTACCGGCAGACCGACCCGGCCAGCGGCAACTACGGCCTGGAGTACCCGGTGGTCGCCGGCGCGACGATGGAGACCGCCGCGCTGCTGGCGCAGAAGATCGGCGCCGACACCCCGGACCAGGTGCGGTGGTTCTACAACATCACGACGTGGTTCCTGATCGTCTTCTCACTCGTCTGCGTCCTGGCGATCATCGGCCTGGCCGGACGAAGGCCCTGGGACGCGGCGATGTTCGCGCTGGCTCCGGGGCTGCTGCTGACCGGAACCATAAACTGGGACCTCATCGCGGTGGCGCTGGCCTCGGTCGGCATGCTGGCCTGGGCCCGGAACAAGCCGGTGGTCGCCGGCATCGCGCTGGGCCTGGGCTCGGCGACGAAGCTGTACCCGGTGTTCCTGCTGATCCCGCTGCTGGTGCTGTGCTGGCGGGCCGGGCGGATGCGGCAGTGGACGCAGGCCACCGGCACCGCGGTGGTGACCTGGCTGGCGGTGAACGCTCCGGTCATGATCTTCGCCTTCAAGGGCTGGAAGTACTTCTTCACCTTCAACGACAACCGCCCGATCGACCTGGGCTCGCCGTGGTTCGCGATCCGCCACTGGTGGGGCTGGGAGCCGCCGAACAAGAACGTGGTGATCATCGCCCTGGTCCTGGCCGGCTGGCTCGGCGTGGCGCTGCTGGGCCTGATGGCCCGCCGCCGGCCGCGCTTCGCGCAGCTGGCGTTCCTCACCGTCGCGGTCTTCGTGCTCCTGAACAAGGTGTACTCGCCGCAGTACGTGCTCTGGCTGATCCCGCTGGCGGCGCTGGCCCGGCCGCGCTGGCGCGACTTCCTGATCTGGCAGAGCTGCGAGGTCGCCTACTACGTGGCGGTCTGGTACTACCTGGTCTGGCAGGCCGGACCCAGCAACGGCAACACCCGCGGCCTGCCGGACAACTTCTATGTCTGGGCGATCATGATCCACCTCGGCGGCATCGTCTACATGATGGTGCAGATCGTCCGAGACATCCTCGACCCCCGCCGCGACCCGGTCCGCGCCGACGGCATCGACGACGACCCGGCCGGCGGCGCCCTGGCGGACAGCCCGGACGTCTGGGCCTGGGCGCAGCCGCGCTCGCACCGCGCGAGCCACGGCACCGGCGGCGCGTCCGCCGAACCCGAACTCGCCGCGGTCTGAGTCCGGGCTTGGCGCACACGGGGAAAGAAAACACCACACGGCGCCCCCGGCGCGGACTCAGCGAACGGGACCGCGCCGCACTGGCGATGTGGGGCGCGACGCGGCTCGGCATGGTGGTACTGACGTGGATGAGCGCCTGGCTGTTCATGCCGGGCCCCACGACCCAGGGCTCGCTGCCGGCCCGCTGGGACCGCTGGGACGCGGGCATCTTCACCAGCATCGCGCAGCACTGGTACTTCACGCCCGGCACCGACCCACGGCACGTGGCGTTCTTCCCGGGCTTCCCGATAGCGATGTGGCTGGCGCACCTGCTCCCGTGGACCTGGACCGCGGCCGGCCTGGCGGTCTCAGCGGTGGCCGGCGCGGTCGCGACGGTGGCGCTGGGACGGCTGGCGGCGGCGGAGGTCGAGGAGGCTTGGGCGCGCCGGGCGGGTGCGGGTGCGGGTGCGGCGGCGACGGTGCCGCGGATGCGCGAGGGGCTCAACGGCGCTGAGGTGGAGCCCGGGGCGGCCGGTTCGGCTTCGGCGGGCGGCAACGGCTCGGCGGCGACCAGCCTCGACGAGGGCCGCTCGGGCGGGTCGGCTTCGGTGCTCGGCAGCAGCTCAGCGAGTCATGCGGCGGCCGCGAGTGTCGGCATCGAGGGCGGCTCAGCTTCAGGGAGCGGCGATGGATCGGCGGCTTCTGGCTCGGCGCTCGGCAGCAGCTCAGCGAGTTCTGCGGCAGCAGTCGGCGGCTCAGCGGGCTCGGCCGGCTCGGCCTCGGCGCTCGGCAGCCCAGCGGCCCCGCCGAAGCCCGTCCCCACATTCCTCCCCCTGACCGTCCGGGCCCACGCGCACCGGGCCGCCGTCAACGCCGCGCTCTTCTTCGCTCTGGCGCCGGCGGCGGTGTTCCTGGCGGCGGGGTACAGCGAGAGCTTGTTCGCGGCGTTCGCTTTCTCTGCGTGGGCGGCGGCGCGGCGGGATCGGTGGGGGCCGGCCGTCGTGCTGGCGGCGGGGGCCAGTGCGGTGCGGGTGAACGGGCTGTTCCTCGCGGCGGCCATCGTTCTGGAGTTTCTGCTCGCCGGGCGGGGGCGGCGGCGGTGGCGGCAGGCGCCGTTGCTGCTCGTGCCGGCGGTGCCGGTGGCCGCTTATGTCGTGTACCTGCGGCGGGATACCGGGGACTGGTTCGCATGGCAGCATGCGCAGGCCGCCGGGTGGTTCCGGACCTTCCAGACTCCGAAGGCGGCGTGGGACCAGACCTGGCGTGCGGCCTTCGGGGCCACGCAGGCGGGCCATACTGCGTGGATCTTCCAGCTGGAGTTGGTCGCTGTCGTGGTGGGGCTCGGGCTGACCGCGCTCCTGCTGCTGAAGCGCCGGTGGCCCGAAGCCCTCTATGTCGGCCTCTCGCTGCTCGCCCTGGGCACCACCACGTGGTTCATGTCCGTCCCGCGCGCCATGCTCCTGTGGTGGCCGCTGTGGACGATGCTCGGCGCGTGGGCGACGCGGCGACCGAGGGTGCGCACGCTTTACGTGTGCTGCGTCGCCCCGGTCATGGCGGGGGTGGCGCTGCTGTTCCTGTCGGGTCAGTGGGCGGGCTGAATCCAGAAGGGGCACGGCTACGATCGACCCATGTCGAGCACGTCGAGGTTCCTGCGCGATCTGGCCAAGAAGACCAACACGGCCTCGGCCGCGCGCGCCGTCCTGAAGGCCACGCACCTGAAGTCCGGCCCGGGGCGGCTCGGCGATCCGCGCGCGGGACTGCCGGCGTCAGTTCTTCCCGCCGGGGGGAACCGCATTACTGCGGAGAACGCTAAAGCCGGTTCCGCGGACTGGCGCATGGGTGCGGGCAAGTCGCGGCCCGGCACGGACCACGAGCGTCAGATCAAGGGCTACGCGTCGACCGACTCGGTCGCGGCGGGCGAGGCCGTCGACTTCCATGTGGCCGCGGAGCCCGCCGGCTCCTTCACCGTCTCCGTCTACCGCCTCGGCTACTACGCCGGCGCCTCCGCCCGACGCGTCCTGGTCTCGCCGACGCTGACCGCCGGGCCGCAGCCGGTACCGACGCCCGATCCGGAAACCGGCCGCATCGCGGTGGAGTGGCCGGTGGCGTGGACCCTGGACATCCCGAAGGACTGGACGTCCGGGACCTACGTCGCCGTGCTGGACAAGGCCGACGGCTTCCGGAACTACGTACCGTTCGTGGTCCGCGACGACGAGGCGTCCGCGGACTTCCTCGTGGTGCTGCCCTCGACGAGCTGGCAGGCCTACAACTGGTGGCCGCGCGACGGCATCACCGGCCGGAACGTCTACTACGGATACGTCACCAAGGAAGCCGCTGAAAGCGATTCGGCCCTTAAGGCGAAGTTCTCCGCGGACGCACGCGGGTGGATCTCGAACCCCAGCCGCGCGACCCAGGTCTCCTTCGCACGGCCCTACTTCGCCGACGGTCTGCCCGACGGATTCGTCAGGGAACAGTCCTTCATCCAGTGGGCCGAGGGGATGGGCTACGACCTCGCCTACGCGACCGGGCTGGACCTGCACGCCGGACGCATCGACCCCGCCAAGTACCGCGGCCTGATCTTCGCCGGCCACGACGAGTACTGGTCGACCGACATGTACCGGCACGCGGAGGAGGCCGTCGCCGCGGGAACCTCTCTAGCGTTCCTCACTGCGAACAACGCTTATTGGCACGTCCGCTATGACGAGTCCACGCGAACCATGTCCTGCTACAAGGGCTTCGAGGACCCGCACGTCGAGGACTTCCCCACCGGCATGTGGCGCGCCGGCGAAGGCCACCCGCGCGCCGAGCAGCAACTCATGGGCGTCCAATACAGCGGCATCCTTAAGGGGCGCCACCCCTTGGTGGTCCGCGAGACCGGGCACTGGTTCTGGGAAGGCACCGGCCTCAAGGACGGCGACGAACTCCCCAACCTCCTCGGCGGCGAGGCCGACTCGTTCTTCGAGGCGATGCCGAAGGCCAAGGCGGAGGAGCAGACCCTGCTGACCGCCTCGCCCTACACGATCTCCAACGGTACGAAGTTCGTGCAGAACACCAGCGTCCACCGCGCACCGAGCGGGGCCTGGGTGTTCACCGCGGGGACGTTCCTGTGGCCGCTGGGCCTGGGCCACCCGGGCTACCAGGACAAGCGGGTGACCCGGGCCATGGCCAACTTCCTGAAGCGTGCGAAGGGCTGACGCCTAGGCTGATGCCCTAGCTGACGCCTCAGTCGAAGACGACCCGGTCGACGTGCGTCATCACCGGACTCACCTCGACCGGCAGCTCCTCCCCCACCTTCGGCGGCGACACGCCGGCGGGCACGAACAGCACCGACACCTGCATGTGCGGCGGCTCCGCGAACCACAGCGTCTTGCCCTGCCAGGAGAACGGCGACATCGTCCGGTTCACCAGAGCCAGCCCCGCGCGCACCACGAACTTCGCGCGCGGTGCCAGGCCTCCCAGGCCGCGGCCGAAGTTCTTCGGGTTCTCCAGGCCGACGCCGTGCGCGGTGCCGCCGGAGACCACGAGCAGGTAACCGTCGCCGCGCACCTTGTGCTGCCGGTAGCCGAAGCGGTCGCCCTTGCTCACCTTCTGCACGCTGTGCACGGTCCCGCGCGTCTGCAGCACCTTGCGGTTGCCGAGCCACAGTTCCGTCCCGATGCGCGGCCGCACCGTCGTCCCCTGGTGCCGCTTGGCCAGGGTGCTGATCTCGTCGGGGGACAGGTGGCTGACGAACAGCGTCCGCACCGGGATGCCGGCGCCGACCAACGCGTCCACCCAGTCGCTGACTTCGCGGACGTAGTCGCCGGAGACCCGGTCCAAAGGCATGTGGACCGAGAAGCCCTCGAGGCGCGCCTGGTCGGATTCCAGGACGGTGCGGAGCCGGGCGATGTCCTGCTTCTGCAGGCCGAAGCGGCGCATCGAGGTCATCAGGTCGACGACCACGCGCCGGCCGAGGAGGGCCTCCACCGCCTCCACCGACGCCACGGTGCGGATGACGCGGTCCGGGAGGTCGCGGACGTCCTCACCCATCAGGTAGGGCGTCAGGACCAGGAGCCCCCCCGAGTAGTGGTCCTTGGCCTGTTCGGCTTCGGCGGCCGTGCCCACTGCCGTTGTCTCCACGCCCCCGGCGGCGAGCTTGGAGGCCGCCTCCATGAGGTGGGGGATGCCGATGCCGTAGCCGTTGACGCCCTTGGCCACCGGCACCAAGTCGGGGTGGCGGGCCAGGACCTCGTCCTGGTGGGCGCGCCAGCGCTCCGTGTCGACGTGCAGCGTCAGCGACAAGGTTCCGACTCCTTAGACAAGGAACAGCAGACAAACAACAGCGAAGCGACTCAGTGGGTACCCAGTGAGGCGAACCCTTAGCGGCGGGCCATGTACATCTCGAAGGCACGGTGCAGCAACGGGTTCAGGGCGTAGTCCCACTCCCCGAGGTACTCCACCGCCTCGCCGCCGGTGCCCAGCTTGAACTGGATGAGGCCGAACAGGTGGTCCTCCGGGTCCAGGGTGTCACTGATCCCGCGCAGGTCGTAGACCTTGCAGCCGGCCGCGTGCGAGTCGCTGAGCATCCGCCACTGGATGGCGTTGGAGGGCCGCAGCTCGCGCTTGTGGTTGTCGGAGGCGCCGTAGGAGTACCAGGCGTGGTCCCCGACGGTGACCAGCGTCGTGGCGGCCAGCAGCTCGCCCTCGTGGCGGGCCAGGTACAGGCGCAGGCGGTTGGGGTTCTCCGCCTCCATCGCCTTCCACATGCGCTGGAAGTAGGCCAGGGGGCGCGGGGTGAAGTGGTCGCGGACCGCGGTGATCTGGTAGATCTTGTGGAACTCCGCGAGGTCCTCGTAGCCGCCGAGGGTGACCTCGACGCCGTTCTTGTCCGCCTTCTTGATGTTGCGGCGCCACAGCTGGTTGAAGCCCTTCTGGATGTCCTCCAGGGTGCGGGGCTTGCCGGCGTCGTCGACCAGGGGGAGCTGGAAGACGTAGCGGGGCTGGAAGTCGCCGAAGCCGGCGCCCTCGGACTCCTTGCGGGACCAGCCGGTGGCGCGCAGCTTGTCGATGACGCGCAGGGCGCCGGGGTCTTCGAAGTCCGGCTTGATGTCCTTCAGGCGGACGCCGCCCTCGGTCTCGGCGATCGCCTTCTTCAGCGTCTCGGAGGTCCAGCGGCGGGACACCATCTGCGGGCCCATCTTCACCGTGAAGGCGCGGCGCTTGCGCAGGTGCGCCAGCAGCAGCTTCAGCGCCTGGCCGGCGTCCGCGGAGGAGAGGTCCAGGATCGGGCCCTCGGGCAGATAGGCCAGGGAGCGCCGCAGGAAGGGGAGCTTGTCGCGCTTGGGGATCGGCACGTCCCGGTACAGGACCAGGGCCGCGCCGACGACCTTGCCGGTGGCCTCGTCGACCCAGCCGACGGACTCGGGACGCCAGTCGGTCTTGAGATCGCCCCAGGAAGGACACTGCAGGAAGCTGACAGACTGGGTCGCGGTATTTGCTCCCGTTTGCCCCGTGCGCTCCTCGATGAACGCCACATGTTCCTCGCGGCTCAGCGTCCGCACCCTCAAGACCATGCGCCAACCTTATGCGACGCGCTCCCGCAGCCACTTGATGTCCGCCGCCTGCGCCTCGGGACCGCCGGGGGTCTCGCAGATCGCCGGGCACCCGGCCTCGGCGATCACCTGCGCGATCAGGTCCGCCGGGGCGATCTCACCGGTGCCGAAGTTGGCATGGCGGTCGATGCCGGAGTCGAAGCCGCCCTGGGAGTCGTTGGCGTGGACCAGGTCCACGCGGCCGGTGACGGCCTTGATGTCGGCGACCGCGCTCTCCAGCGGGATGCCGCCGGCGAAGGCGTGGCAGGTGTCCAGGCACAGGCCGACGCCGCTGTGCCCGACGGCGTCCCACAGCCTGGCGATCGACTCCAGGCGGCGGGCCATGGCGTGCTCGCCGCCGGCGGTGTTCTCGATGAACACCGGGCAGTGCTGCTCCAGCTGGTCCACGGCCTTGCGCCAGTTCTCGAAGCCGGTCTCGGGCGCGTCGGCGGCGGTCAGGTGGCCGCCGTGCACCACCACGCCGCGGGCGCCGGCCTCGGCGGCCAGCGCGACGGTCTGCTGGAGGAGCTTGCGACTGGGGATGCGGATGCGGTTGTTGGTGTGCGCGACGTTGATGATGTACGCGGCGTGCACGTAGACGGCCAGATCTGCCTTCTCGGCGGCGGCCCGCAGCGCCGAGGCGCCGCCGGGGTAGGCCACGGTCGGCGCCTTCCAGCTCTGCGGATCGCCCAGGAAGATCTGGACGGCGTCGGCCCCGCGGGCCACCGCCTCCGCGATCGGGTCTTCGTTGCCTACGTGGGAGCCGATACGCATAGCCATGGCCTCCACGCTAACCGCTCGCGCCGACAGCTCCGCTCAGGACGGTGCGGCAGGGCTACCAGAGGCCACCGTGGTGCAGGTTGAAGGCGAACGCCACCGCGGCGATCCCGATCGCACAGACGTTCACCATCCGTTCGTAGGTGGTGTCGGACGTCAGCTGCGCGTACAAACCGACCACGATCCCCGCCAGGGAGATCCAGCTGCCCAGGATGTGCCCGCCGGTCCAGCCGATCAGAGCGGCGCCGATCACCGCGAGTACCAGGGCGGTCGCGGTCAGGGCCATTTCGGTCGAGTGGCTGCCGATGTGGAAGCCGGGACGTTCCTTGGGGTCCGCCGCGTAGTCCGCGGCGGTCGATCCTGGCCGGCCGGCCACCTCGGGGCCGTAGTCGCCGGCCCCCGCGCTGGGGGTCGTCTGCGTCATGCCTGTCACCTCGCTCACTTGCGCACAGCGGATCACAAACGTATTCGGACCATTACCCAGGATGGGATGAACCGACACGGATTTCAATCCGGACGGCTCGCCGGGGTAACCTTGACCGTTCCCCGAGTGTCAGAGCGCCGGAGTAGCGTCGCCGCCAGGCGAGTCGCGAAAGTGCCGACCCCCGGGGAGACGCGCAAAACCCTCCTGCCACGGAGAGACCGTGGCCGCATAGTCCAAAGGAGGTGGGTTACGCATATGCGTCAGTACGAAGTCATGGTCATCCTGGACCCGGACCTCGATGAGCGTTCGATCGCCCCGGCCCTCGAGGGATTCCTCAAGGTGATCCGCGATCTGGGCGGCAGCATCGAGAAGAACGACATCTGGGGCCGCCGTCGGCTCGCCTACGAGATCAAGACCAAGAGCGGCAAGAAGGTCAGCGAGGGCATCTACGCCGTCGTCGACGTGCAGGCCACGCCGGACGCCGTCAAGGAGTTCGACCGTCAGGCGAACCTGTCCGAGACCGTCGTCCGCACCAAGGTCATCCGTCCCGACCAGCGGTAAGACACCCGCTCTCACGTTTGAGGACCTGACATGGCAGGCGAGACCGTCATCACCGTCGTCGGCAACCTGACCGACGACCCGGAACTGCGCTTCACCCCCTCGGGTGCGGCGGTCGCGAACTTCACCGTCGCGTCCACGCCGCGCACCCTGGACCGCCAGACCAACGAGTGGAAGGACGGCGACGCGCTGTTCCTGCGCTGCTCGATCTGGCGCCAGGCGGCCGAGAACGTCGCCGAATCGCTGACCCGCGGTATGCGGGTGATCGTCTCCGGACGGCTGCGCCAGCGGTCGTACGAGACCAAGGAAGGCGAGAAGCGCACGGTCGTCGAACTGGACGTCGAGGAGATCGGCCCGTCGCTGAAGTACGCGACGGCGAAGGTCACCAAGGCCAACCGGCCCGGCGGCCAGGGCGGTGGCGGAGGCGGCGGCGGCTGGGGTGGCAACTCCGGCGGCGGCGGCAACTCCGGTGGCGGAGGCGGCGGCGGCTGGAGCGGTAACTCCGGCGGCGGCGGCAATTCCGGCGGCGGCAACTCCGGCGGTGGCGGTGGCGGCGGCTGGGGTGGCAACTCCGGCGGCGGCAACTCCGGCGGCAGCGGTGGCGGCGGCGGGAACCAGGGCGGCGGCAACGACCCCTGGGCTTCCGGCGGCGGCGGCGACGGCGGCTGGGGCGGCTACGGCAACGACGAGCCCCCCTTCTAGGCCTCCTTGTGAATCTGGGCGCCTGGCGCCCGGTCCCTCAAACGGACCCTTGAACTCGTAGTGAAGAAGTAACCAGGAGAGATCCAATGCCTAAGGCACCTCTCCGCAAGCCCAAGAAGAAGGTTTGCGGATTCTGCAAGGACAAGGTCGCGTACGTCGACTACAAGGACACCACGCTGCTCCGGAAGTTCATCTCGGACCGCGGGAAGATCCGTGCGCGTCGCGTGACCGGCAACTGCACCCAGCACCAGCGTGACGTCGCCGTGGCCGTGAAGAACAGCCGCGAGATGGCGCTGCTGCCCTACACCAGCACCACCCGCTAGGAAGGGGGAGGAAGAGAAATGGCTACCACGAAGCTCATCCTCACCCACGAGGTCGGCGGTCTCGGCGAGCCCGGCGACGTCGTCGAGGTCAAGGGCGGCTACGCCCGCAACTACCTCGTCCCGCGCGGCTACGCGATCGCGTGGACCCGTGGCGGCGAGAAGCAGATCGAGCTGATCCGCAAGGCTCGCAAGGTCCGCACGGTCCGCGACCTGGCCCACGCCACCGAGCTCAAGGGCGAGCTCGAGGGTCTGCGGGTCCGTCTGGCCACCCGCGCCGGCGAGTCCGGCCGGCTGTTCGGCGGCGTGACCGTCGCCGACGTGGCCGACGCGGTCAAGCGCGCCGGCGGCCCGGACGTGGACAAGCGCCGGATCGAGATCGGGAACCCGATCAAGACCGTCGGCTCGCACACCGTCTCGGTCCGGCTGCACCCCGAGGTGCAGGCGAAGGTGGAGATCACCGTCGTCGCCGCCTGAGAACCTTCCGGAGGGCGTTGCGGAACTCTTCCGGAACGCCCGCCGAAGGCTCAACGGAACCGCTTTGGCAAACCGCCCCGCCGCAGCTCAAACGCGGCGGGGCGGTTTGTCGTACCTGACGTTTGCTTAGAGACGCAAACACCTGGTTGACTTCGCTCATGCATGCCCCTTCCCGCCGCCAATCGCTGCTGCTCCTCGGCAGCCTGGGCCTGGCCGCCGCCGCCGGCGGTGCGTACATGCTGGAGAACCACGGCGGCGACAGCTCCCCGAAGCCGACCGCGTTCGGACGCGGCCGGCGCCGCGCGAGCACCCAGGACGACATCAACGAGGGCCTGGAAGGCCAGACGAACAACGAGACCGGCGAGACCGTCCCGACCCTGGGCCTGGCGCTGGCCGACGACGGCGCCTGGCGGCCGGACGCCGAGGGCTTCCAGGCGGTCGACGACGAGGGCCACCAGATCAAGGGCTTCGCCTCGGCGACCAGCATCAACGTCGGGGAGTCCATCGACTTCCACGTCAGCGTGCGCCCGGTGCAGGGCTTCAAGGTCAAGGTCTACCGGCTCGGGCGCAGCAGCACCGGCAAGGGGTCCGAGCTGATCTTCACCAGCCCCCGGATCACCGGGACGGCCCAGGCCCCGCTCAAGGTCGTCGAGCCCACCCGGACCGTGGTGGCGCCGTGGAAGCTGTCGTACACGCTCAACGTCCCGAACACCTGGCGCGGCGGCCTCTACGTCGCGACCCTGGAGTCCGACGACAAGCACCGGAGCTGCGTGCCGTTCGTGGTCCGCGAGGACGGCAAGCCGGCCGACCTGCTGGTGGTGCTGCCGTTCACCACGTACCAGGCGTACAACATGTACCCGATCGACAAGCAGCTCGGGTCCAGCCTGTACAACGCCTACCTGGCCGACGGCAAGGAGGGCGGCGCCGACATCTGCTCGACCCGGGTCTCCTTCGACCGGCCCTACCACCAGGACGGGCTGCCCCGGCTGTTCGAGCTCGACCAGGCCTTCGCGCAGTGGGCCGAGGCGCAGCCGTACACGATCTCCTACGCCTCCAGCATCGACCTGCACGCCGGCCGGATCGACCCGGGCAAGTACAAGGCGCTGGTCTTCTCAGGCCACGACGAATACTGGTCGCCGCAGATGCGCACTGTGCTGCAAGGTGCCCTGACCAGGGGGGTCAGTGCCGCATTCATGGCCGCGAACAACGTCTACTGGAACATCCGCCTTGACGCCTCCGACGGCGGCTCCCCGGACCGGCAGGTGACCTGCTACAAGCGGCACGAGGACCCGGCGGCCAAGGGCGGCGTGGCGCCCACGGTGCTGTGGCGCGACCTGAACCAGCCCGAGCAGCAGACGCTGGGGTCGATGTACACCGCGATCATCACCGACCCCGAGCCGCAGCCGCTGGTGGTGAGCCAGACCGGGCACTGGTTCTGGGCCGGGACCTCGCTCAAGGACGGGGACCAGATCCCGCAGCTGGTGGCCGGAGAGGCCGACAAGGTGTTCCCGCACGTGAAGGGCGGGCCGAAGGCCACGGTGCTGGCCTCGTCGCCGTTCACGGCCGAGGGACCGAAGAACCAGCCGGTGACGGACACGGCGCAGACGGTGCTGTGTCAGTACCCGTCGGGGGCGTGGGTGTTCGACGCGGGGACCTTCCACTGGAACCACGGGTTGTCCACACCGGGGTTCGCCGACCCGCGGATCCAGCGCGCGACGCGGAATCTGCTGGACCGGATGACGGGGAAGACGGGCCGGACCGGGACGAGCGGGCCGGCGGGGAAGAGCGGGCAGACCGGGCAGACCGAACAGGCCGGGGGGACGGGGCAGCCCGACGCGTCGGATTCGCAGGGGGCGTAGCCCGGGGCTCTGGCCCGGCACTCAAGCCCGGCACTCTGGCCCGGCACTCAGGCCCGGCGCCTAGCAAAAACCCGGGGCTCCGAGCAAGATTCTTCCAGGATAATTTTTCTCCACAGCCGGTGGACGAATCGGCGACGCTCCCGTGCACGTCAGAGCTTCACGATCAGTCGAACGTCAGATTATTCACAGGGCGCTTCCACACTCTGTCCCCAGGTACGTCGGCGTGTCTCCACAGCTTTCCCCAGGTTTTCCACAGGTTATCCACAGGGTGTGTGGACGACCGCCTCGACCCGGGGGGCCCGGTTCCGTACCGTGGAGGCTTCAAGGCTGTGGGGACCCGTCCGGTACAAAAGACAGACAGGGTTTCGCGGGTGTAGCGGCACGGGCAAGGGAGGCGGGTAATGAGCATCGACGACCTCCCGTACACCGCCGACGAGGCCTACCAGGGCGGCTTCGAACGCACACCGCCGCAGGACATCCCGGCCGAGCAGTCGGTCCTGGGCGGCATGCTCCTGTCCAAGGACGCCATCGCCGAGGTCATCGAGGTCATCAAGCCGGTCGACTTCTACAAGCCCGCCCACGAGGCCGTCTTCGGCGCCATCCTGGAGCTCTACGGCCGGGGCGAGCCGGCCGACCCGGTCACCGTCGCAGCGCTGCTGACCAAGAAG
Source organism: Catenulispora sp. MAP12-49 (assembly GCF_041262705.1). Lineage (NCBI taxonomy): Bacteria > Bacillati > Actinomycetota > Actinomycetes > Catenulisporales > Catenulisporaceae > Catenulispora > Catenulispora sp. MAP12-49. The sequence continues at coordinate 195,284 of NZ_JBGCCP010000001.1, forward strand.
GGTGACATCAACCGCATCGGCGGCGCACCCTATCTGCACACCCTGATCAACTCGGTCCCCACAGCCGCCAACGCCGGCTACTACGCCGAGATCGTCAAGGAGCGCGCCGTCCTGCGCCGCCTGGTCGAGGCGGGCACCCGCATCGTCCAGATGGGCTACAGCACCGACGGCAGCGACGTCGAGCAGATCGTCGACGCCGCCCAGCAGGAGATGTACCAGGTCACCGACGGCAGCACCAGCGAGGACTTCATCCCCCTGGCCGACGCGATGGAGGGCGCCCTCGACGAGATCGAGTCGATCTCCAACCGCTCCGGCCAGATGACCGGCGTCCCCACCGGCTTCCACGACCTGGACGCCCTGACCAACGGCCTGCACCCGGGGCAGATGGTGATCATCGCGGCGCGGCCCGCCATCGGCAAGGCGCTGGCGCTGGACACCCCGCTGCCCACCCCGGGCGGCTGGACGACGATGGGCACCGTCCGGGTCGGCGACCTGCTGCTCGGTGCCGACGGAAAGCCCACCCGCGTGGTGGCCGCGACCGAGATCATGACCGGTCGGCCCTGCTACGAGGTCGAGTTCTCCGACGGCTCGGTCATCGTCGCCGACGGACAGCACCAGTGGTTCACGGAGACCAGGGCATCGCGGCGCGCCCCCCGGGAAGCGTTGGTCGGCGCCGCCGGCAGCCCGCGACTCCCGGGCGAAACCGGCTCGGTGAAGACGACCGAGGAGATCGCCCGGACCCTGCGCTGCGAGACGGCCGAGCAACGGCTGAACCACTCGGTGCCGGTGGCTTCCGCGGCGGAGCTCCCCGAGGCGAACCTGCCGCTGTCTCCGTACGCCCTCGGCGTGTGGCTGGGTGACGGGCACACGGACGCCGCCCGCTTCACCACCGCCGATCCGGAGATCGTCGCGAATCTGGAGGCTGAGGGCTTCGTCGTCTCGCCGAACGGCCAGCTGTGCTACTCGCTGAGGTTCCCGGTGCCAGCCAGCCCTGCCGAGCGTGCCTGCGCTGTGTGCGGCGGCTTGTTCGTGCCGAAGACGTCGCAGGTCCGGACCTGCGGCCGGGCGTGCGGGGGGCGGGCGCGGTTCGTCAGCGCTCCCATCGCGGCGCCCACGTGCCCGGACTGCGGCGGACCGTCGAGCGGCCTGCGGCGCTGCCAGACCTGCCACAACGCCCACGGCACCGTTCAGGGGCTCCTGCGCTCGATGGGCGTCCTGGGCGACAAGCACATCCCGGCGGCCTATCTGCGGGCCTCGGTACGCCAGCGGCGAGCGCTACTGGCCGGCCTGCTGGACACCGACGGCTTCGTCAACCGCACCGGGACCGTCCAGTTCTCGGTGACGAACCGGCAACTGGCGGCGGACGCGCACGAACTGATCCTCAGCCTCGGCTACCGGGCGGCCATGACGACCAAGCGCGTCGCCGGGCGTTCCGAGGCGACGTCGACGGCTTACATCGTCACGTTCACCCCGGCAGAGCCGGTGTTCCGGCTCACCCGCAAACTCGAGCGCCAGACCACTCGGAACCACCCGACGACCCGGCAGCGGTACGTCACCGACGTCCGGCGGATCGAGTCGGTGCCGGTGCGCTGCGTCGAGGTCGACAACGGCGACCACCTCTACCTGGCCGGCAAGTCGTGGATCCCGACCCACAACTCGACCCTCGGCCTGGACCTGGCCCGCAGCTGCTCCATCAAGAACAACCTGACCTGCGTCATCTTCTCCCTCGAAATGGGCCGCAACGAGATCATCATGCGTCTGCTGTCCGCCGAGGCCCGGGTGGCCCTGCACCACATGCGCAGCGGCACGATGACCGACGAGGACTGGGCGCGGCTGGCGCGGCGCATGGGGCCGGTGTCCGAGGCGCCGCTGTTCATCGACGACTCGCCGAACATGTCGATGATGGAGATCCGGGCCAAGGCCCGGCGGCTGAAGCAGCGTCATGGCCTGCAGCTGGTGATCATCGACTATATGCAGCTGATGCAGCACAGCGCCAGCAACTCCAAGCGGCCCGACAACCGGCAGCAGGAGGTCTCGGAGATCTCCCGGTCGCTGAAGCTGCTGGCCAAGGAACTCGAAGTCCCGGTCATCGCCATCAGCCAGCTGAACCGCGGCCCCGAACAGCGCACCGACAAGCGCCCGATGATGAGCGACCTGCGCGAGTCCGGCTCCCTGGAGCAGGACGCGGACGTCATCATCCTGCTGCACCGCGAGGACGCCTACGAGCGGGAGTCGCCGCGCGCCGGCGAGGCCGACCTGATCGTGGCCAAGCACCGTAACGGTCCGACCGCGAACATCACCGTGGCTTTCCAGGGTCACTACTCGCGGTTCGTGGACATGGCTCAGAGCTGAGTCAGGCCACAGCCGTTCCCCGTCACACGAAGTCCCGCCAGAACGGCACCGTCACCCGCGGCTCCGCCTGATCGTCGAAGTGCAGCCCGCGGCCGCCGAACTCCTGCCCGATGTAGTCGGCTATATCGAGGCCGTAGCAGATGATGTCGGTCTGCCACACCGACAGCACCGGGTGGCCGAAGGTGCCTTGTCCGGCCGGCAGGAACCGGTGCCCGTATACCGGGACCAGGACCGGGACCTGGGTGAGCGCCTCGCGGGCGATCGCCAGTGCCTCCGGCATGGCCTCCGGGCGGGGGCCCCAGGTGTCGTGCCAGAGGCGGTTGTTCTCGACGTCGAACAGCACGCCCTGTGCCGGGTGGTCCAGCTGCTCCCGGAGTTTGACGGGGTCTGCGTCGCGCCAGTCGGGCCAGGGCTCGCGCCAGGTGCTGAAGACGCCGGGCGGGTCGTCGTGGGGCACGCTCACCGGGAGGCCGGCGGCCAGGAAGGCGCGGTGGTCGGCGGCGAACTGGAAGCCGAACTCGTGCTCGACGCGGTCGAACTCCGCGGGGGTCAGGCCGGGTTCGATCACCCAGGCGCCCTCATTCAGCTCGGTCAGCTCGGCCAGCCGGCGGGCGGCCTCGGTTCCCAGTGTTGTGCCTTCGTCGGCGATCACGCGCCAACCCTAGCGATTCCGCGGGGACAGTCGAGGCCTTATACGGTCGCCAAGGCCTCCGTGGGCGGCAGCCGCGAGGCGCGGACCGCCGGCTGCACGCCGGCCAGGACGCCGACCACGAGTGCGGCCGCGACGCCGCCGGCGACGGCTTCGGCCGGGATGACGGCGGGCCAGTCGCGCGACATCGCGTAGCCGGCGGTGCCCAGGACGCCCACCGCGGCGCCGGCCAGGCCGCCCAGGAGGCACAGGAGGACCGATTCGGTGAGGAACTGGCCTCTGATCTGGCGGCGGGTGGCTCCCAGGGCCCGGCGCAGGCCGATCTCCTTCCGGCGTTCGAGGACTGAGACGATCATCGTGTTGGCCACGCCGACCGCGCCGACCAGGAGGGCCACGCCGGCCAGGCCGAGGAAGAGGCCCGACAGCGCCGTCTCGGTCAGCTTCTTGGCCGCCAGGGCGGCCGAGGGTTGGGCGACCATGATCCGGCCCGGGTTCTGCGGGTAGATCGTCGCGGCCAGGACGGCCTGGACCGCGTAGATCTGCGATTCCCGGACCCGCGCGTACAGCTGCGTCGGATGCTCGTCGAAGGCCAGGTAGTGGCGGGCCGCGTCCCAGCCGACGATCACCGACTGCTGGATCTCGGGGGCCAGAGGGCTGGCGGCGAGGATGCCGATGACGGTGAAGGTCTGGGAGCCGATCCAGAGCTGGGGCGCGGGGGCGCCCGGGGTCAGGGTCGTGATGCCCAGCCAGGTGGCCGCCTCGGAGCCGAGGACCACGGTGGGGAAGGCCTCGTCCGAGGCGTTCAGGTAGTGGCCGGCGGCCGGGCTCGTGCCGATCACCGCGGGCAGGTCGTAGCCCTGCGCGGCCAGGACCGTCAGGCCGGTGTCGTCCTTGGCCGGGACGGCCTGGGAGCGGCGGACGCCGGCGTGCGTGTTGGCGACCTCGCTGACCTGCTCCACCGGCGGGATCCTGGCCACCATCGCCGCGGCCGTCTCCGGCACCGGCGGCAGGGTCTGGGTGTCCTGGTCGATCGTGGCCTGGGCGCTGAGCAGGTTCGTGCCCAGGGCGGCGAGCTGGTCGTTCAGGGCGCGCTGGGAGGACGCCGGGATGCCGACCACCATGATCACGGTGGCGATCCCGATCGAGATGCCGAGGGAGGACAGGACCGCCCGCATCTTGCGCGTGCGCGGTCCGAGCAGGCCCAGCCCGAGGACGTCGGCCGGCGAAAGGCGGACGGCGGAAACCGAGGACTGGGAACGGGTGGCGCGGCGGCTCATGGCGTCGGCCCTTGTGTCGCAGCCTCCTGAGGCATCGCAAGAGCTGCCAAGGACGCGGGCACCGTGGCCGACGAATCACCCAGCACCTGATCCGATCGGATCCTCCCGTCCAGAATCTCCACCCGCCGCGGCAGCGCATCCGCGATCTGCCGGTCGTGCGTGATCAGCGCGATGGTCGTCCCGGCCCGGTTGAGCGTCCGCAGCAGTTCCAGGATGGCGCGGCCGTTGGCGGTATCCAGGGCGCCGGTCGGCTCGTCGGCCAGGACCAGCGCCGGATCGTTGACCAGCGCCCGGGCGATGGCCACGCGCTGCTTCTCGCCGCCGGAGAGCTGGTGCGGCTTGTGGTCGCGGCGATGCGCCAGCCCGACCTTGTCCAGCGCGGTTTCGGCGAGCGGTCCGCGGGATCTGCGCGGCACGCCGGCGTAGAGCAGGCCGGTCGCGACGTTCTGCACGGCTGTCAGTCCTTCGATGAGCTGGAACTGCTGGAACACGAATCCGATCTCCCTGGCGCGCAGCGCGGACAGCTCCCGGTCGTCGAGCGCCGCGACGTCCTGGTCCCGGACGGCCACGGTGCCGCTGGAGGGCCGGTCGAGCGTGCCCATCAGGTTCAGCAGCGTGGACTTGCCGGAGCCGGAGGGGCCGACGATCGCGACCAGCTCCCCGGCGTCGACGGCCAGGCTGGCGTCGGCGAGCGCCCGCACGCCCCCGGCGTAGACCTTGGTGGCGCGGTCCAGTCTCAGCACCGCGCTCACGAGACGGTCACGACCTTCAGGCCCTCGGTGATGCCCTGTCCGGAGATCTGCACGAGCCCGTTCGCGAACAGCCCGGTCTGCACCCCGACGAGCGTGCTGGTCTGCCCGGTGCCGGTGACCACCTGCACCGCGTAGCCGCCGCCCTGAACCGCGACCAGCGCCTCGACCGGCACGGCGAGGACGTTGGCCACCGAGCCCGTGGTCACGGTGACCCCGACCGAGCCGGAGTCCATGCCGGACAGCGCGGACTGGTCGGCGACGTCGACGGTCATCGACGGTCCGCCGGCACCCGCGCCGCCACCGCCGGAGCCACCACTGCCGCCGCCGCCCGCCGAGGATCCGGCCTGCGCCGCCGCACCCGGCGAGCTCAGCGCGGACACGGTCCCGGTGGTCTGCTTGTTGTCCGGCAAAGCCAGCGACACCTTCAGCCCCTGAGTCAGCACACTGGTGTCGACCTGCCGGGGATCGACGGAGACCGTGACGTGTTTCGTGGTCGAACTCAGGCTCAGCACGTCCGCCGCGGCCGCGGCGCCGAGCTGCGCGTCGAGCGTGGCGACCCGCACCGGTGCGGGCAGGACGGCGAGATCGCCGATCGCCAGCGTGCCGTTGCCCGCCAGTCCTTTGCTCAGCTGCCACTTCTTGAGCGCGTCCTCGGTACCCGACGTGTAAGCGTCGCCCTTCGGCGCGACGGCGTATCCCAGGGATCGCAGGTTCGCGTTGACTTCCGCGATATCCGGACCCGGCGTGGCCTGAGCGTTGATGGCGCGGTAGAGCGGAGTGGAGCCGAGGAACAGGATCACAGGCTGTGCGTCGACGCTATAGAGCGTCTGGCCCTGACCCACCACCACGCCGACGGCCGGGAGCCACGTAATGGTCCCGCTCTTGCGGCCGGTGAAGGGCGTGCTCGTGCCGTACCCGAGGGCGCCCTGGAGCGTGACGGTGGTGGACAGGTCGCTGCGCGTGATGGTGGTCGTCTGCGGCGGTGCGGGCTTGGCCGCGGGCGGCGCCGTCGGATGGAACCGCAGCATGTAGACCGCGGTGGCGGCGACCGCGGAGACGACCACGATCCCGAGCGCGGCGAGGAGCCACGTACGCACCTCAGGAACCGATCCCTTGAGCGGCGACCTGCTTCTCGCACTCCGGCGTGTCCTGCATGCCCAAGGTGATCGACTGCGAGTCGTTGTCGGGTCCGCCGAAGGAGATCCCGTACTGGCCGCCTTCAGGCGCCGACGTGGAAACGTACTGGACCCCCTTGTCGCGCAGGCACTGAACGACCGCGTGCACGAAGTCGGCGGCCTTGGGATTGCTGGCGTCCAGCTGCCAGGGCGGCAGCGGATCGTCGCCCACACAGGCGTTCTCGGCCTTCGTCCGGGCGGCCTGGTCCTCGACGTTCTTCTGTTTGCTGTAGCCGTTTCTGGCCTCGCATTGGCTGTACCGGTCGTACAGCGCGCTGATCTGGGTGTTGGTCATGTCGAGGGTGAGGCGCGGCCGTGCGGCGCTGGCGGGCGTGCCCGCCGTCGGCGCCGCACCGGTGGCGGCAGCGGTCGAGGTGGCGGAGGCGGGAACGGCGGCGGACGTGGCCAAGGTAGGGACTTGGGCCTGCGGCTGTGCCGACGACGAGGACCCGCCCGACCCGCACGCGGCCGACGCCAGCGTGGATATGGCCAGAACGCCGCCGGCCAGAGACCGGACGAACCAGGTATGTGTTTTCACAGCGCACGAGCCTGTCGAGCAAATGCGAAGAACTTGTGCGATCGCTATGCGGGTTCCTTCGCCACCGGAAGGCGGATGGTGAACGTGGCACCCGCGCCCGGCGCGCTCGCGACACTGACTTCGCCGTCGTGCGCCTCGACGAGCTGGCGCACGATGGCCAGTCCCAGTCCGCTGCCACCGGTCCGGCGGTTCCGCGACTTGTCCGCACGCCAGAAGCGGTCGAAGACCGAAGACAGGTCGGCCTCGGCGATCCCGGGCCCGGTGTCGGCCACTTCCACAAGAACGGCCGCACCGCTCCGGTACGCGCGCAGCGTGATCCGTCCGTCGGGCGGCGTGTGGCGCTCGGCGTTGGCCACGAGGTTCCCCACCGCCTGACGGAGCCGCATCGGGTCCGCGACCACCCGCAGATCCGGCGCCGCCTCGACGCTCGCGCGTCCGCCGCCGACCGCCGCGATGTGCCGGAGCAGTTCGCCGAGGTCGAGCTCGGCCGGTTCCAGGCGCAGCTGTCCGGCATCGGCGAGGGCGAGGTCCCGCAGGTCGTCGACCAGGTGCTGGAGCAGCTGGGTCTCCTCCAGCAGCGAGGAGACGAGGTCGGTGTCCAGGGCGGCGACGCCGTCGTTCGCGGCGATCAGCCAGCCTTTGATCGTGCTCAGCGGGGTCCGCAGTTCGTGCGAGATGTCGTTGACGAGTTCCTTGCGCTGCCGGTCGGTCCGGGCGACATCCTCGGCCATCTCGTTGAAGGCCGTCGTCAGTTCGGCGATCTCCCAGCGCGCGCTGGTCGCGGCCCGCGCCGTGCCGTCCCCGGCGCGCATTCGCCGGGTCGCCTCGGTGAGGACGCGGACCGGCCGGATCACGCGGTTCGCCAAGAGCATCGCGACTCCGACCGTCAGCAGGACCACGAGCGTCGCCACCCCCGCGATCCGCCAGGTGTCGGCCGAGGACAGGCCGACGGCCGCCTGGCCGTCGGCGTGGCCGAGCGGCATGGCCTCCATGAACGCGGCCGGGGCGACGTAGGGCCGCAGCTGGAGGCGCCGCGCGTTGAGCAGGCACGTCTGGTCCCGCTCGCTGTCCGCCGGGCCCGCGACGACGGTGACCTCGCCGGCGCCGGTCAGGGCAAGCTTCATCGGACCGCCGGTGACACACCCCTTCATCGAGGCTTCCAACTGCCCCAGCGCCGTCTGTTCGGTCGCGGTGGGCCTGATCGAGGGCGAGTCTTCGAAGCCCACGTAGCCGCCGGTCTCGTCCAGCACGGCCCGGCACTGCTTCGCCGCGTTCTCCAGCGGGACCAGCAGATAGGGCCGGCCGGTGGCGACGACCTCCGAGACACCCGTGTCCAGACCGGTGGCGCGCAGGCAGGCCGCCGCCTTCTCCACGACGATCTCCAGATCGGCGTGTTCCTGGGTGGTCAGCAGGAAGGGGCTGGTGACCTTCGGGTCGATGCCGTCCGGGAAATGTGTCGCGGCCAGCGCGTTGTCGACGGTCAGCGGATCGATGGCCACCGAGGGCTCCGCGCCGCGCGGGTCCGCGGCCGACGCCGGCGAGCTCTCGATCGGCGCGGCGCCGACCGGGGTCACGACGACGCGGACGCCGAGTTCCTGCGCCAGCTCGGCCAGGACCGGGCCGACCGTGGACCAGGTCGTGTGGGTGGCCGCGTAGTCGACCACTGCTTCGTACACCAGGGGATAGGCCTGGCGGATGCTGTTCTCCTGCTGCGCTATGGAGGTGGTCGCGCGCTGCACCGACAGCCACGCGGTGGCCGCGACCGCGCTCGCGGCGACCAGGATCGTGCCGGCCAGGAGACGGGTGCGCAGGCCGAACCTAGACATCGGGGGCCTGGTGACCGTCGGCGATCCGATAGCCCACGCCGTAGACCGTCTGCAGGAGCACGGGATTGCGGGCATCCGCCTCGATCTTGCGGCGCAGATTCTTCACGTGGGCGTCGGCGGTGCGGTCGGTGACGAAGCTGTCCGGGCCGTGCGCCCGATCGAGCAGCTGCCGGCGGCTGAAGACCCGGCCGGGGCTGGACATCAGGGTCTCCAGGAGGCGGAACTCGGCGGGGGTGCACTCGACGCGCCGTCCGGCCAGCCGGACCTCGTGGCGGACCTGGTCCAGGGAGAGCGGCCCGACCCGCAACGGCAGAACGGCCGAGCCGCCCGAGCCGCCTGAGCCACCTGAGCCGCCCGAAGCCTGCGCGCGCCGGAGCAGGGAGCGCACGCGCGCCATCAGTTCCCGGGGGTCGTAGGGCTTGGTGAGGTAGTCGTCGGCGCCGAGGTCGAACCCCGCGAGCTTGTCGTCGGCCGCGGACCGGGCCGTCACCATCAGGATCGGGATGTCGTAGTCCCGCCGTACGACGCGGAGCACGTCGAGCCCGTCGAGTTCGGGCATCATCACGTCGAGGATGAGCAGATCGGGGCGTCTGCTGCGGATCTGGTCGATCGCCGCGCGCCCGTCGGCGACCACGAGGACCGCGTGGTCCTCGCGCTGCAGGTAGCGCCGGACGAGCTCGGCCTGCTTCGCATCGTCCTCGGCGACCAGTACGAAAGCGCCCGCGCCAGGTGTCATGGCGCGAGACCCTACGCTTGCGGGGTGACCTTGGTGTGGGTGACCGGCAACTCGGGGGTCGGCAAGTCAACCCTTTGCGATGTCTTGAAGGGTCGGGGCCGGGCGGCTTTCGACGCCGACTGGGACGGCTACAGCCACTGGGCGGACCGCACGAGCGGGCGGTCCGTCACCGATCCGCCGGATCCGGTGCCCGCCGGCTGGCTCGACCGGTTCGGGTGGCGGATCAGCCGCGAACGCGTTGAGGAACTGGCCGCACGGATGCGGGACGACACCGCGTTCCTGTGTGGATCGGCCGAGAACGAGGACGAGGTCCGGGACCTGTTCGATCTCGTGGTCTGCCTCGTGATCGACGAGCGGACGCTGCGCCACCGCCTCCGGACCCGCACGAACAACAGCTTCGGGCAGCATCCGGAGGAACTGGCCGCGGCCCTGGATCACAACAGCCGCGCCGAGCCCGGCTATCGGAGCCTCGGCGCGACGATCATCGACGGCACCCGGCCTCCGGCGGAGGTCGCCGAGGCGGTCCTGGCAGCAGCGGCAGCGGCAGCCGGACGCTAGCCGTCGGCGCCGGGCAGCAGCAGGAGCTTGCCGCGAGCGTGTCCGGACTCGCTGATCTCCAGCGCGGTCCGCCACTGGTCGAGCGGGAAGGTGCCCGCCACCGGCACGGTGAACTTCCCGTCGGCGGCCAGTCGCGCGAACTCGGGGAAGTGGCCGAAGCGCGCTTCGTCGGTGAAGGCCGCGGGGTCCTCGTGGAACGAGTCGCGCACGCCGAGTTCCGCGGCGGCCGCCAGGTCGGAGCAGGTCAGGACGCGCCGGGGGTCGCCGCCGGCGGCGCGGACGAGTTCGGGCAGGGCGCCGTTGGGCGGTGCGGTGTCGAAGACGATGTCGACCGGGGTGCCGACCGGGGTGTCCCCGAGGGCTGCGATGCGGTCGGCCAGGCCGGCGCCGTAGGCGGTGACCGTGGCGCCGAGGTCCTTCAGCCGGCCCGCGTAGGTGTCGCCGGCGGTGGCGATCACGCGCAGGCCGCGGTGCAGCGCTATCTGAACCGCCGCGAAGCCGATGGTCGTGCCGGCGCCGTTGACCAGCAGGGTGCGGCCCGCGTCCAGGCCGAGGCGCGCGAGATGCCAGTACGCGGTGCTCAACGCCATCGGCAGCGCGGCCGCCCGCACCAGGTCCAGGCCTTCGGGGACGGCGAACCAGTGGTCCATGACCGCCCGGTCCGCCGCGCCGGCGCTGGGCCGGCCGGCGTAGTCGGCGGTGCCGAAGACGCGGTCGCCGACCGCGACGCCGGTGACGCCCTCGCCGACGGCCTCGACGATGCCGGCGACGTCGCAGCCGACGCCCCGGGGCAGGTCGCCGGCGAACAGGCCGCGGCACAGGGCCCAGTCGGCGGGGGCCAGGCCGCAGGCGTGGACGGCGACGCGGACGCGTCCGGGGCCCGGCTCGGGGACCGGGGCGGTCTCCAGGCGCAGGACCTCGGCGGGCTCGCCGTAGGTGTGGAAGCGCACGGCGCGCATCGTCGGGACTGTTGCCGGGCGGTCGGGCATGTCGGGCATGTCGAAGCTCCTGCCAGGGGTTCGAGGCGCGGGCACGAGTAAACGGAACACGCTCCGTTTAGCCCGCGCGGCCTATACTAGCCCGGTGACCGGCAAAAGTGGAACGCGATCCGTTTAGCATGGCGCCCGATCCGTCCTCCCCCGCCCAGCAGCAGCTCCGGGCCGACGCGCTGCGCAACCGCGAGAGCGTGCTCGCCGCGGCGACCGCGGCCTTCGCCGCCGCCGCGGCCTCCGGCGACGCCTCCGCCGCCGAGCCGTCGATGCGCGAGATCGCCCGGCAGGCGGGCGTCGGGGTCGCCACGCTCTACCGCCACTTCCCGACCCGGGAAGCGCTGGTCGACGCGGTCTACCAGGACCAGGTCGTCCGGCTCACGGCCGGCGCGCACGACCTGCTCGCGGCGCACGCGCCGGCGCGGGCCCTGCGGCTGTGGATGGACCTGTTCGCCGACTGGCTGGCGGCCAAGCGCGGGATGACCGGCACCCTGCTCGCCATGGTCGACACCGGGGAGATCTCCCTGGCGCACACCCGGGGCGAGCTCCTGGCGGCCGTAGGCACGATCCTCGACGCCGGGATCGCCGCCGGCCAGATCCGCCCCGACACCAGCGCCGACGACGTCAGCGCCGCGGTGCTCGGCCTGCTGGCGGTCTCCGGCGAACGCGGGAATCCCGAGCAGGCGCGACGGCTTCTCGACGTCCTGATGGACGGACTCAAGCCGCGGCCCTAGTTTCGCGGGTGCCGCATCAGAGCCCGAACTTGGCCCGCGCTTCGGGCGTCACCGGCGTGAAGAAGTTGACCAGGTTGCCGTCGGGGTCGCGGATCAGCAGCGAGCGGTTGCCCCAGGGCATGGTCTTCGGCTCGGCGACGACGTCTGAGGCCCAGGGAGCGAGCTGCTGCCAGAGGGCGTCCACGTCCGCCACCAGGAACTCGATGATCACGCTCTGGTTGGCCGCGGGGGCGGCGCTGCCGGGGGCGAACAGCGGGATGGTGTTGACGCTGCCGATGGCCAGGGTCGCGCCGCCCGGGGCGGCGAGCTCGGCGAAGTCGGGCGTGAACCAGGTGGCGGCCAGGGTGGTGGCCTTCTCGTAGAACGCGACCAGCGCGGTGATGTCCGCGGTGATGATGCGGGTCGATGCGAGCTTCATGGTTTTCCTCCTCGGGAGTGCCTGTGCTCCGCACGCTACGAGCAATAGTGGACAGATTCGGTCCGGTATACCGATTAGATTGGGAGACGTGAATCACCCCGCCGGACGCGTGCTGACCCTGCTGGAGCTCCTGCAGTCCGGGGGCGTGCGCACCGCGGCCGAGCTCGCCGAGCGGCTGGGGGTCGACACGCGCACCGTCCGCAGGTACGTCGAGCACCTGCTGGACCTGGAGATCCCCGTCGAGTCGGTGCGCGGCCGGTATGGCGGGTACCGCCTGGCGCGCGGCTTCCGGCTCCCTCCGCTGATGCTGGGCGACGACGAGGCGCTGGCCGTCCTGCTCGGCCTGCTCGAAGGGCGGCGCAGCGGGCTGACGGCCGCGTTCGGGCCGGCGGGCGAGACGGCCGCCGCGAAGATCCGCCGGGTGCTGCCGGCGCGGCTGGGCGAGAGGCTTCAGGGCGTGGTCGACAGCGTCGTCTTCACCGGCACGCCGGTCGACAGCGCGGCTCTGGACGCCACCGTGCTGCTCACGGTGTCCGACGCGGTGGCCGCGCGGCGGCCGGTCGCCATCGCGTACGGCGAGCGGACGGACCGGGTCGTGCACCCGTACGCCATTGTGAGCCACCGGGACCGGTGGTATCTCAGGGCGCTGGATCCGGCGTTAGGGGAAGAGCGGACCTTCCGGCTCGACCGGATCGCCGGGGCCAGGACTCTGCCCGGGTCCTTCGAGCCGCCCGACGAGGACCCCGCTCAAAGCCTCATCGCCGGTTTCGCCACGGCGGACTACCGGTACCGGGTCGCGATCCGGGTGCGGGGGACGGTCGAGCAGATCCGGACCCGTTTCCCGGCCGGCGTGGCGGTGATCGAGCCGGCCGGTACTGATGCGGCAGAGCACCCTTGGCACCGCCTCATGATCCGCGCCGAACGCCTCGACTGGATCCCGCCGACCCTGGCCGCCCTCGATCTCCCCTTCGAGATCGAGGAGCCGGTCGAGCTCGGCGACCTGATGCTGGCGTTCGCCGAGCGGCTGGCGGCCCGGGTCCGGCGCGAGTCCGCATGAGAATCCAGATCAAGGCCGTCACCTGCATTTAACCCCGCAGCTTGGCCCATCGCCCCGACAGAATCCGCCGCGCCCCGCTACTGTCGACACGTGACTTCTGCGTTCAGCGATGCCTTCCTCCGTATGGCGGAGCCCCACGCGGCCTGGGGCATGCGCCAGATCGAGGAGTTCAACGAGTTCCTGCCGATCGGGCCGTGGACGGTGAACCTGGACGAGCGGCGGTACCGCCAGTCGGGGCGGGAACTGCGGATCAGCGTGCTCGGCAGCTTCGACACCGCGGAGGGCTCCTGGCTGTGGGGCTGGGCCAACCCCGGCTTCGGGAAGCTGCCGGTGGTGGCCGCGGCCGAGGCGCTGCGGGTGTTCGGGCAGGAGCACGGCGTCCCGGAGTTCTCCGAGGAACTGGTGGACCTGTCGAGCTTCGAAGACCCCCGCTACGCCGCCGAGATGCTGGCGTTCGGGGCGATGGGGGTGCTGCGCGCCGACGGCTACATCGGGGTGCAGGCCAACGAGACCGGGCGGCTGTACATGGTCCCGGACGACCCGCAGGTGCCGGTGGCCGACCCGGATCCGATAGCGCTGCCCCGGCTGCTGATGCAGGGGGCGCAGTTCTTCAACCGGTCGGCGTACGAGGTGGTCGCCGGCTACTTCCACCACTTCGGCATCCCGTGGCGGCAGGAGGGCGACACGATCAGCGCCGAGCTGCCCGGCGGGGCGACCGCGTCGGTCCAGTTCGACGCGCAGGGCCGGGTCACCGCGGTGTCGATGGGCTCGATCACCAAGGAATCCCTGGGGAACACCGCCGGCGCCTGAACGGTGCGGCATCGGCGCCCGGCCGGGTGGCCGGACGCCGACGACGCTGAGGTCACGCGGTCACCACGGCGGTTCCGGTGGCTCCGGCTGTTCCAGCGGTTCCTGTGGCTCCGGTGGCTCCAGCCGTTCCGGCGCCGAGATGCCGGGCGAAGAACCGCACGGCGCTGTCCGCCTCGAACCGGGGCAGCTGCTTGTGCAGTCCGGCGTTGGCGTGCAGCGTCTTCTCCTTCGAGGCGAAGGCGTCAAACAGCGCCAGGCCGGCCGCGCGCGGGATGTGCTCGTCGTCCCACTGCAGGTCGAACTCGATCGGGACCGTGATCCGCCGCGCGGGCTCGACCAGGTGGTCGGGCCAGTGCTGGCCGAACACGGCGGCGGTGATCCGGTCGTCGCCGGCCACGAACGGGACGCCGGTCGCGGTGCCCATGTTGATGCCCCAGTAGCCCACCGGCCCGCCGGCGCCGATCTCCGGCAGCTGCTGGAGCGCGTCCAGCGTCGCGCGCCATTCGGGCACGGCCTGCTCGGCCAGATAGGCGTTGTAGCGCACGATGATCGGGCCCTCCGGCTCGCCGGCCGCGCGCGCCGCGAACATCGCGTCGACCTCGCGCTCGTCGTGGTCGGTCACCGGCCGGCCGCCGTGCCCCGGAGCGTCGATGGCGGCGACGTGGAAGCCGCAGTCCAGGACGAGTCTGCGCGCACGCTGCGCGCTGGCCGGGGCCTTCTTGTGGATACCGCCGCCGTGGCCGATGAGCACCAGGGGTGCCAGGCCGGAGGCGGATTCCGGAGACCACAGGACACCGGGGACGTCGCCCACGGTGAAATCGCGTTCGCGGACGCCGTCCGCGCGGGTGTCACTGCTGAAGAAGAATGAAGTAGACATGGCAGTCACCTTTCGGGAGCACTTCTTTCGGCACTCCCGACGACCGCTATGTCAGCCGCCTGCCCGTGACAGCACGGGGAGCACCCACGTCGATACCGCCTTCATGGGTCTCACCTCCTCTTGTCCGGTCACGGCTGGTGAACATTAACCGGCTGCCGCCGCGACGCGCAACACGTATTTTCCGCTTCTGCTAAGCCCCGCACGACGCCGCGAGCGCTTCCATCCACTCGCGCGCGGCCTTGCGCACCTCGGGACTCAGGCCGGCCTCCAGCTCGTCCTCCCGCCTGCGCACCGCGGGCCGGGCCTTCTGGAACATCTCGCGTCCGGCCTCGGTCGCGTGCACCTGGTGCGCGCGCCGGTCGGTCGGGTGCGGGGAGCGTTCGACCAGGCCGTGGGCCTCCAGGCCGGCGACCATCTCGTTCGCGGACTGCCGGGTGCTGCCGCACAACCGGGCCACCTCGGCGACGGACAGGCCCGGCGAGCCGTCCAGCATCATCAGCGTCGCGAACTGCGGCACGGTCAACCCGAACTCGGCGAGCTCGTCCTCGATGGCCGCGCGCATGCCGAGCCAGACGTGGCGCACAGCGAAGCTGATGACTCCGTCCTCGCCCCACTTGTCGGATTCGTTCTCCTGCCGTGCGGACATAACGGGACGCTCCGGTCTGATGATTGACAGGTACCTGACGAGTTTGCCAGGCTGATATCCGACAGGTACCTGTCGATTCTAGCGCGCGGCCGCGCCGTCCCGTGAAGCCGCACGGCCGTTCCGTGAAGCCGCACAGACGAAGCCACACAGACCCAGGGGGGTCCCGCAGCCATGTCCGCAGCCACGTCCACCGCCGGCCCGCCGTCCGGCCGCCGGCAGAGCCTGATCCTGACCGTCCTGATCTTCGCGCAGCTCCTGATCTGGATCGACGGCACCGTCCTGTCCACCGCCTACGAGACCCTCGCCGACCCGGTGCGTGGCCTGGGCGCCACCCCGGGCCAGCTCCAGTGGGCCACCGGCTCCTACACGCTGGTGCTGGCCACCGTCACCTTCACCGGCGGCGCCCTCGGCGACCGCTTCGGGCATCGCAACACCCTGCTGGCCGGCATGGCGCTGTTCGGCCTGGCCTCCGTGTTCGCCGCGTACTCGCACAGCACCGGCGAGCTCATCGCGGCCCGCGCGGTCATGGGCCTGGGCGCCGCGCTGCTGATCCCGGCGACCCTGGCGGTGATCAGCTTCACCTACCCGCCCGAGAAGCGTCCGCAGGCCTTCGGCGTGCTCAGCAGCTTCGCCGGGGTCGGCATCGCCGCCGGACCCGTGCTGGCCGGGCTGATGCTGGCGAACTTCTGGTGGGGCTCGGTGTTCCTGATCAACGTGCCGGTCGTGGTGGTCGGCCTGATCGCGATCGCGCGCACGGTTCCGAACTTCCAGCCGCCGGCCAAGCGCGGGCTGGACTTCCCCGGCCTGGTGCTGTCCACCGCCGGCCTCGGCCTGCTGTCCTACGGCCTGATCCGCGCGGGCCAGGACGGGACCGTCACCGAGCCGCAGGTGTGGAGCACGGTCGTCGCCGGGCTGGCGCTGACCGCCGCGTTCGTGGCCGTCGAACTGCGCCGCACGCACCCCAGCTTCGACCCCCGGCTGTTCCGGCTGCGCCAGTTCGCCGCCGGCAACGTCACGCTGACGCTGCTGTTCCTGGCGCTCAGCGCGAGCGGCTTCTACTTCGCGTTCTACCTCCAGGGCGCCCGCGGCTACTCGGCGCTGCGCGCCAGCCTGATCGGCATCCCCGGCGCGCTCGGCGTCGTGGTCGGCGGGCCGCTGGCGGCGAAGCTCGCGCGCCGCACCTCGGTCCGCCGGGTCAGCGGTACCGCGCTGGTGGTCTCCACGATCACGCTGGCGGTCTTCTCCCGCATCGGACTGCAGATGCCGATCCCCGCCTACATCGCCATAGCCATCGTCCAGGCCACCGCGATCGGCATGACGATCGCCCCGCTGACCGGCGCGATCCTGGGCTCGCTGCCGCTGGCCCAGGCCGGCGCGGGCAGCGCCGTGAACGCCACCATGCGGCAGACCGGCAGTGTGCTGGGCATCGCGCTGGGCGGCACGGTCCTGTCGATCGGCTACCGGCACGCGATCAGCGGCTCGGTCGCCGGCCTGCCGGCGGCGGTGAAGCAGCAGGCTGAGACGTCGGCGGAGATGGCCCGGAACGTGGCCCGGCACAACGGCATCCCGGGCCTGGCGCACCAGGCGGACCTCGCGTTCGTGCACGCGATGCACACCGGCATGGTGTGGTCGGCGGCGGCGACCGGGATCGGGGCGGTGCTGGTGTTCGCCGGATTCGCCAAGCCCAGGAAGGCAAAAGCAATCACGGTGGAACCCGAGGTGGCGGCAATCGTTCCGGAATCCGCTTCGGCGTAAAGGAAAAAGGGTGGCGCGGCCGAGGGCGTCACCAGCATCCTGTGAGGGCACCCCGGTGCGCAGGCAGCGGATACTTCAATCCAAGGTAGAGGCGCCGGTTCGATCCCGGCTCGTCTTCGCGAGAAGACGATGGACTAGTGGATATGTCGCTATACGAGCCCGCAGCCGACATCTGATCTCGGGAGTGCTCTATCTTTTCGGGGGTCCACTGATGGTGAAGTTCAACAAGGCCGCGACCAAGTCCACCGCCACCTTCGAGGGCGGCAAGGCCTACAAGCGCGACGCGAAGTCGGACCTGTTCCTGCTCGCGGTCACCAACATGGTCGGCGAGGACACCTTCTACGAGTCCGCCGACGTCCGCGACGAGCGGTACCGCACGCTGGTGCGGGCCGTCGCCGTCACCGACCCCGAGTGGATGCTGCGCTTCGTGACCTGGCTGCGCGGCGCGGCGAACATGCGCAGCGCGGCCATCGTCGCGGCGTGCGAGGCGGTGCGGGCCCGGCTGGACGCCGGCGCCCCCGGGCACGGCCGGCAGCTGATCGCCGCCGCGTGCCAGCGTGCCGACGAGCCCGGCGAGGTGCTCGCGTACTGGACCGGCCGCTACGGCCGCGCGCTCCCGAAGCCGGTGAAGCGCGGCGTGGCCGACGCCGTGAAGCGGTTGTACACCGAGTACTCGTTCGCGAAGTACGACTCGGACTCCAAGGGCTTCCGGTTCGGCGACGTCATCGACCTCGTGCACCCGGCCGCCGCGGACGACAAGCCGTGGCAGGGCGAGCTGTTCCGGCACGCGCTGGACCGCCGCCACAACCGGGACAACCCGGTGCCCGAGGCACTGCCGATGCTGACCGCGCGGGCCCGGCTGCTCTCGCTGCCGGTGGACGAGCGGCGCCCGGCGCTGCTCGCTGGGGTTGCTGAGGGTACCGGGGGTGGTCCGGAGCGGCTGGCCGAGGCCGGCATGACCTGGGAGGCGCTGGCCGGCTGGCTGCAGGGCCCGATGGACCGGGCGGCCTGGGAGGCGGTCATCCCGTCGATGGGCCTGATGGCGCTGGCGCGGAACCTGCGGAACTTCGACGAGGCCGGGGTCGCCGACGAGGCGGCCTGGAAGGTCTGCTCGCGGTTCCTGGACGCCGCCCAGGTGTCGCGGTCCCGCATGCTGCCGTACCGGTGGCTGTCGGCGTACAAGGCCGCGCCGTCGCTGCGGTGGGGCCACGCGCTGGAGGGCGCGCTGGGGCACGCGATCGCGGGCATCCCGGAGCTGCCGGGCCGCACCCTGGTCCTGGTCGACACCTCCGGGTCGATGACCGGGCGGGTGTCGGCGCGCTCGATGGTCACGCACCTGGACATCGGGGCGCTGATCGGGGTCGCGCTGGCGGACCGCGCGGCCGGCTCCGGGCGGCTGGGCGACGTGGACCTGGTCGGCTTCGCCGACGGCGTGTTCACGCACGAACTCGCCAAGGGCGGCAGCGTGCTGCGCGCGGTGGAGGCGTTCACGAAGCGCTCCGGCGAGGTCGGGCACGGAACGCGCATGGTCGACGCCATCGCGAACTCCTACGACGAGCACGACCGGGTGGTGATCGTCAGCGACATGCAGACGTTCCCGTACTACTACAACCGGGACAAGGGCGCGGACGCGTTCATCCCGGACACGGTGCCGGTCTTCGGGATCAACACCACGGGCTACGGCCCGAGCGCGTTGCCGCCCGGAAAGCAGAACCGGTTCGAGATCGGCGGCTTCTCGGACAAGGTGTTCACCATGTTCGGTCTGCTCGCCGCCGGTGACGGACCCGCGTGGCCGTTCTGAGACACCGGCCGGACGCTATGAGCGTCCGGCCGGTATCGAATCGTAAGGAGCGATAGGGCGCCGGCTCTGGCCAGTTGCCCTACCGCTCAGTAACATGCGCCGTGTGATCGACGGCATAGACCTCACGACCCTCGCGATCCCGTTCTATGTGCTGTTCATGGCGCTGGAGCTGCTCTCGCTGCGGTTCTTCCCGGACCCGGGCGAGCAGGGCTACACCGTCAAGGACACCACGACCTCGCTGACGATGGGCATCGGCTCGATCGTCTGCAACCTCGGCTGGGGACTGGTGACGGTGGCCGCGGTGGCCGGCGTGCACGCGGTCTCGCCGTGGCGCATCGGCAGTTCGCTGACCAGCTGGCTGATCCTCTTCGTCGCGTACGACTTCTTCTACTACTGGGAGCACCGCGCGAACCACCGCGTCCGCATCCTGTGGGCCTCGCACGTGGTGCACCACTCCAGCCGGCACTACAACCTGTCCACCGCGCTGCGCCAGACCTGGACCGGCGTCGGCAACACGGTGTTCCTGCTGCCGTTGGCGCTGGCCGGCTTCCCGTCGTACATGATCTTCGCGACGGCGGCGATGAACCTGCTGTACCAGTTCTGGATCCACACCGAGCGGATCGGGAAGATGTGGCGGCCGATCGAGCTGGTGATGAACACCCCCTCCCACCACCGCGTGCACCACGGGTCCAACCAGGGCTACCTGGACAAGAACTACGGCGGCGTGTTCATCGTCTTCGACCGGCTGTTCCGCTCCTTCGAGCCCGAGGGCGAGCCGGTGCAGTACGGCCTGACGAAGAACATCGGCACGTACAACCCGCTGCGGGTCGCAGTCCACGAATACGCCGCGATCGCGCGGGATGTGCGCGGCGCCGAAGACTGGCGGGCCCGGTTCGGCTACGTGCTGCGCGGTCCGGGCTGGTCACCGGCCGTCCGCCCGGCGCCGGCCGCGGCCGTGACGGCGTAAAACCCGTCGCAGAGTCCTGGGCGCCCTGCCTAGGCTGGCCGGGTGCTGAGCAATGAACAGCTGAAAGAGTTCGTCGAGCGGGGATACCTGGTCGTCCCGGGTGTCGTCCGATCCGAGCTGGTCGACCGCGCGAACCGCCGGATCGACGAGCTGGTCGCCGCCGAACCGCCGCTCGAAGGCCATGTGGGACACCACTTCTACTTCCCGAACGCCAAGGACGAGCCGGCGCTGATCGCACCGCTGATGGATGCCGGGCCCGACGGGACGAGCGCCTTCGCGCACGCCGAGGCGCTGGCGGACCCCGGGCTGCTGGAGGCGCCGTGGCAGGTGCAGGTGGCTTTGAACATCCCGCCGCACCCGCACCAGCCGGGACGGCCGCACATCGACGCCGCGATCAGCGAGCCGACGCCGGGCTTCATGCCGAACACCTTCACCATGCTGGCAGGGGTGTTCGTCACGGACCAGACGAGTGAGAACTCGGGCAACCTGTGGGTCTGGCCGGGGACGCACCGCAGGCATGCGGAGTACTTCCGGGAACTCGGCGTCGAGGCGTACTGCGCGTACCCGGACATCGACCTGCCCGAGCCGGAACAGGTCACCGCGCGCGCCGGCGACCTGTTGCTCGCGCACTACCTGCTCGGGCACAACATCGGGGGGAACGAGTCGGAGACGACGCGGCGGATGCTGTACTACCGGGTCAGCTGCCGTGGGCATTTCGACCAGCCGGCGCGGATCCTGGTCGAGCCGTGGTACGAGTACGCGCCTCTTCGTTTCCTGATTTAGTCCCGAGCGCGCTCGGCCCGGATGACGGTGGCCGCGTCCTGGTGCGCCGGGGCGTCTCCGTCCGCCTTCGGGTTGGGATGCCCCTGGCCGGTCTCGATCAGGGCACGAAGGCTGCCGCCGATGTAGCCGGCCCAGGCGTTGGCGCACACGTCGTAGCACTCGTCCTGCGGGACCAGGCCGACGTGCGTGAAACGCAGCTCGGCGCCGCCGTCCGTCGGCAGGATCTCGAAGACGATGTCGGTGCCGGTCCATTCGGCCTGGTCCTCGATGAAGTCGAAGTAGTTCTCCTCGACGTGCCAGACGACCTTCCGGTCCGGGACGAGCTCCGCGATGCGGACCTTGCAGCGGTGGACGTCCTGGTACCGGTAGTCGAAGACGCCGCCGACCCGGTCGGCGGTCCCCTCGACCGCCTCGGACCACCAGCCGCGCACGTTCACGACGGCGTCGTAGGCCTCGCGGGGCGTCCGGTCGACGGTGAAGCCGGTGGTGTAGTGCCGTTCCTGCGGTTCCCTTGTGACTTGCATCATGCAAGCAGCGTACGACGACCAACTTTCATCATGCAAGTGGTTCGGTACACTGGGACCATGCTGGGGAAGACGTACGACTCGCAGGTCTGCTCGATCGCGCGGACGCTGGAGGTGGTCGGCGAGCGCTGGAGCCTGCTGATCGTCCGCGACGCGCTCTTCGCCGGCGCGACGCGCTACAGCGACTTCCAGCGGAGCCTCGGGATCGCGACCAACATCCTCAAGTCCCGCCTCGACGGCCTGGTCGAGACGGGCGTCATGCAGCGGCACCAGTACTCGCGGCAGCCGGAGCAGTACGAATACCTGCTGACCGACAAGGGGCGGGCACTGGCACACTCGCTGGTCGCGCTCTCGGAGTGGGGCGACCAGTGGGCGACGGACGGGGAGCCGCCGATCCTGTACGTGCACTCGGTGTGCGGCACCGGGGTCACGCAGCAGACGGTGTGCGCGCACTGCGGTGTCGTGGACGATCCGGCGGAGATCCGGGCCGAGATCGGGCCGGGGATGCCGGCCGACCGGGTTCCGGCTTAGCCGGGGCGGCGTGTGCCGGCCAAGTGCGGCGCTTCTAACTTGTGTGTGGGTCGGTGTGGGGCTGCAGGGGCGCCCCAATTGCCGGCCAAGGCCCGCGCCACTCAGCTCCCGGCCAGCGTCTCCACCACCGGCGCCAGCTTCTCCATGAACATCCCGTTCACCGCGATGTAGGAGATGCCGAGGTCGTCGCGGCGGCGGCGCAGCGTGTCGGCCATCTGCTGCGGGGTGCCGGTGAGGATGGACGGGGCGCCGGTGCGGATCAGCTCGGCGGGGTCCATGCCCATCTGCTGGCTCAGGTAGGCGGGCAGCTCGGTGCCGACGCCGGCCAGGTTGTGGCTGAGTTCGAGGTCGTCGAAGCGGGCGCCGGCGACCGCGCGCAGCTCGGCGATCTTCGCCGCGAGGCCGTCCTCGGTGGTGGCCGGGCTCAGGCCGAGGGTGAGGATGTCGGCTTCGGCGGCGGCCAGCTGGAACATCTTCGGGCCGGCGGCGGCCACCAGGATCGGCGGGTGCGGCTTCTGGACCGGCTTGAGCGGCGAGGGGCTCGCGGCCGCCGCGGCCAGCTCCTCCTTGACGATGTGGATGGCGTCAGAGAGCTGCTTCACGCGCTCGGCGGGAGTGCCGAAGCGCCGCTCGCGGTGCACGACCTCGTCCTCGGCGCCGGGCCGGCCGGCGCCCAGGCCCAGGTCGAAGCGCCCGCCGGAGAGCAGGTCCAGGGCCAGCGCGCGCCAGGCGATCTCCGAGGGCGTGTAGAACGGCACGGGCAGGACGAACGTGCCCACGCGCAGCCGCTCGGTGGCCGTCGCGGCGGCGGCCAGGGCCGTGAACGGCTCCAGGGTGGTCATGGTGTCCGGGGCCAGCAGCGTGTCGTAGCCGAGTTCCTCGGCCCGGCGGGCCAGCCCCTGCCAGGCCTGGGCGGTCGGGGCCTGGGCCGCGACGACGGCGAAGCGGAAGGTGCGGGGGTGCATGGGTTCTCCCTGAGTAGGAGTTCTGCGTTCCTGTCTGTCTAATCCGATCCTGCCCTCGCCGGAAGCAGACGGGCGTCCGGCGGGAGGAGGTCGCGCGCGTACTCTGCGGGGAGTAGGCGCCGTATTCTCGCGCGCGCTCTCAGCTACGAGCGTGCTTGACTACGGGCGTGCTTGACTACGATCTTGAGGCCGCGCACTACGACCGGACGCGAGGCGGCGTGGCCCGGGCGCGAGCGGCGGCCGGCGCGGTACTGGAGCTGGTGCCGGGGGACTGCGCGGTCCTGGTGGACGTCGCCTGCGGCACCGGCATCGTCTCGGAACTCCTGACGGCCCCCGGCCGCACGGTGCTCGGCGTGGACATGGCGGCCGGCATGCTGGCCCTGGCCCGGCCCCGCCTCGGTGGAATCGGCCGAGCCGTCCGCGGCGACGCGACACGCCTGCCGATAGCCGCCGGTGCCGCGGACGCGGTGACCTTCATGTGGCTGCTGCACCTGGTCGACGAAGCGGTGGTGACGGCGGCCGTCGCCGAGGCGGCCCGGATCCTGCGCCCCGGCGGAGTTCTGGTGACGACGGTGGACAAGGACTCGGCCCAGTTCGAGAGCGACAGCGACGTCGGCGAGATCATGCGGGCGGCGCGCCGCGAGCTGGCCCCGCCCGCCAGCGACGACGGCGAGCGGGTCCGCGAGTTGGCGGGCAAGGCGGGTCTGGAACCGGCGGGTACGGCACGGTACGTGGGGCACGGTCAGGGACGGTCGCCGCGGGAGTGGGCACAGCGGGTCCGGGAGGACATCGGGTGGGCGAGGCGGGCCGATCCGGCGCGCGTGACAGAGATCTGCCGCGCGCTGGAGGCGTTGCCGGCGCAGGATGTGCGGCGGGCTGATCCGGAGTACACGGTCGCGGGGTTCCGGCTCGGGGGAGTGTGAGGCGCGGCGCGCAGGCAGGCCGGGGGACCTGGCGGCCCGGCGGTCCGGCAGCCCTGACCGCCGCCCCACCGCAGCCCCCTACAACTTCCCCATAGCCGCCTCGAACGCCTCCCAGACCGCCGGCAGCTTCGGGCTCCCGATCCGCTGGTCGATCTCCAGCGCGAGCCGGAACCGCAGCGCGGCCTCGACGTGCTTGCCCTGGTCGTAGAAGCTGCGGCCGGAGTGGTGCGCGGCGGCGGCGACCAGGCGGTCGTCCTTCAGGTAGAGCGCCAGCTTCTCGGCGCGGTGGAACATCGTGTCGGCCTGGTCCCATTCGCCGCGCCACTGGCGGACGTGGCCCAGCAGGAGGGTGGCGCGGACCATGCGGCGCAGGTCGCCGGCCAGGTCGGCGGCGGCCAGGGTGAGTTCGGCCTCCAGGGCCGCCTCGTCGAGGCGGCCCGCGATGCGCAGGAGGTTGGCGTATTCGGAGCGGGCGTCGGGGAGTTCGTCCATGTCGAGGGCGGCCAGGGTCTCGATCCGGGCGGCCAGCGACGCGGGATCGTCGACGATCTCGCGGAGGGTCTCCGGGTCGGTGCGGAAGTCAAGGCCCATGGGTCCATCCTGCGACGCAGAAGGCTCCTTACGCGACACCTAGCCCATCGATTCCAAGGTTTTTCCCTTCGTTTCCCGGACAAGGTAGTACACGAAGGGGATGGAGATCGCCGCGGCGATCGCGTAGAGCGAGTACGCCCCGGCCAGGCTCCAGCGGGACAGCGACGGGAACGAGACCGTCACCAACCAGTTCGCCAGCCACTGCGCGCTGGCCGCCACCGACAGCGCCAGCGCCCTGATCCGGTTCGGGAACATCTCGCCGAGCAGCACCCACACCACGACGCCCCAGGACATCGCGAAGAAGAACACGTACGCGTTCGCGCTGAGCAGCGCCGTGATCCCCTGCGCCTTGGGCAGCGTGGTCTTGCCGTTGGCGTGGGTGCCGTAGGAGAACATCCACGCGGCCAGTCCCAGCGTCACCATCATGCCCACCGAGCCGATCAGCAGCAGCGGACGCCGGCCGATCCGGTCCACCAGCGCCATCGCGACCACGGTGCCGGCGATGTTCACCGCCGCGGAGATCATCGAGATCAGCAGCGAGTTGGAGGTGTTGATGCCGACCGACTGCCACAGCAGGGAGCTGTAATAGAAGATCACGTTGATGCCGACGAACTGCTGGAGCACCGACAGCCCGATGCCGATCCACACCACCGCCAGCAGGTTCTTGCGGCTCGGCGTCAGCAGGTCCACCGCCTTGGGCTTGATCTCGCCGGCCAGCTGCTCGCGGATCTCGGCGATGCGGTCGGCGACGTTCGCGCTCGTGCCCTCGACCTCGGCGAGCACCGTGCGCGCCTCCTCGTCCCGGCTGTTGGCCACCAGGAAGCGCGGCGACTCCGGCAGCCTCAGGCTCAGGACCCCGTACAGCACGGCCGGGACCACCTCGGCGCCGAGCATCCAGCGCCAGGCCGCCAGCCCGCCGAGGTGGTCGGTGTTGGTGCCGCCGGCCCACTGGTTGATCAGGTAGTTGACCAGCGCGGAGATCGCGATGCCGAGCACGATCGCCAGCTGCTGGAACGAGGTCAGCCGGCCGCGGAAGGCCGGCGGGGAGATCTCGGCGATGTAGGCCGGGCCGATCACCGAGGCGATGCCGATGGCGAAGCCGCCCAGGATGCGCCAGATCGTCAGGTCCCAGGGCTGGTAGGCGAACATGCTGCCGATGCCGCTGATGGTGAACAGGACCGCCGCGATCTGCATGCAGCGGGTCCGGCCGAGGCGGTCGGCCATCCAGCCGCCGGCGATCGCCCCGGCGGCGGCGCCGGGCAGGGCCGCGGCGACGATGAAGCCGGTGGTGCCGCTGCCCACGTTGAAGTCGTGCTGGATGCCGGTGACCGCGCCGTTGATGACCGCCGAGTCGTAGCCGAACAGGAAGCCGCCCAGCGCCGCGACGGCGGCGATGAACACGATGCGTGGCGCGACGCGTGAGTCCGTGGACGGTTCCGAAGGGTTCGGTCCGCCGGAGCGGCCAGTCTCGGTGGTCATGCCTGTACCCCTGCCGCCGATCCCGCCAGGCGATGCGGCGATGCGCCCGATCGGGTGGTTGGCCTACCGTGGTCGCCATGCTGACCGTCTCGCAGGAGATCTACGACGCGATCGTCGAGCACGCCCGCCGCGACCACCCCGACGAGGCGTGCGGGATCGTGGCCGGCCCCGAGGGCTCGGACCGTCCCGAGCGCTTCGTGCCGATGGCGAACGCCGAGCGCTCGCCGACGTTCTACCGCCTGGACCCGGCCGAACAGTTCAAGGTGTGGCGGGAGATGGACGACCGGGACGAGGAGCCGGTGATCATCTACCACTCGCACACCTCCACCGAGGCGCATCCCTCGCGAACCGACATCAGCTATGCCTCTGAACCCAATGCGCATTACGTGCTGGTGTCCACGCGCGACACTGACAAACTCGGCGACTTCCAGTTCCGCTCGTTCCGGATCCTCGACGGCGAAGTCACCGAGGAAGAAGTGACGGTCGTCTGAGACACCGCCCGACGGCCCCGCTCCCCTGACGGGTCAGTCCGGGATGCCCGCATCGGTGTCCCGGGTCAGGCTGGACGAGTGAGTTCGACTGAGACGGTCACCCCGATCCAGAACGCCGTGAACATAGGGCCTGTGCTGACACAGCGGCTGCGCGACGTCGGCGTCACCACCCTGGACGAGGTCCGCGAGCGCGGCGCCATCGAGGTGTGGCAGCTGATCGCCGACACCGCCGAGGGCAATGAGTGCGCGCACATGCTGCTGGCGTTGGAAGGCGCGCTGCGCGGCCAACGCTGGACGTCGATCCCCCGCTCGGAGCGCGACGCCTTGTTGGTCGAGGTCGGCCTCAAGGACGCCTCGGAACTGCGGGCGGCCAAGAAACGCTAGCCGCCGTCGGGCCGCGGGCCCGGCAGGCGGCCCGGGCGGGCAGGAAGCGGCCGACGCGAGGCGACGGCCGCTTCCCCAGTGCCGCGGGCTCAGCCCGTGATCTTGCCCTGCTGCAGCGCCGACCACACCGGGCCGTTGACGACCCCGTCCGCGGCCATGTGCATGGCGCTCTGGTACTGCACCACCGCGCTGAAGGTGTCCATGTCGAACTGACCGGTGGCCTTCACATCAGTGTTCAGCGCGGCGGCCAGCGCCTCCTGCAGCCGCTTGACGTCCGCGGCGCTGGCAGGCTTGTGATGCTTGTCGCCGCCGAACGGGCCGCCGGGCATGTTCGGCAGCTGGGGCGTCAGGGTCGGCTTGCTGCCCGCGGCGATCAGCGCGGTCTTGGTGGAGCGGCCGACGACGCCCGAGGGGTCGGAGGCGTGCGAGCGGGCCTGGAACGCGGCGACGGCGCTCTGGGTGGCCGAGTCGAAGGTGCTGTTGATCGGACCGTTGTACAGGCCCAGCTGATGCAGCCGGGTCTGGATCCACTTCACCTCCGGGCCGGAGTCGCCGAGCTGCCACTGGCCCGGGACCCGCTCGGCCGGCGTGCTCGCCGAGCTGCTCGGGGTCGAGGAGGCCGGGCTGTTCGCGACCGCCGACTGCGCCGAGGAGCTCGGCGCGGCCGTCGGGGTGGTGACCGACCCCGGCGTGATCGCCGGTCCCGCGGACGGGCTCGAGTTCCCGCCGCCGAGGGTGATCAGGGAGATCACGATCACCCCGACCGCGGCGGCCGCGACCCCGATACCGATCTTGGCGCTGCGGTTGGAACGGGCCGGCACCCCGGGCTCGCCCGGGTAGTCCTCGGTGTAGCCGCCCTCATAGGGCTCGGCGTAAGCGCCGCCGCCAGCCGCCTGGTAGTCGATCGGCTGGTCGTAGCCGGGCTGGTCGTACGCCTGCTGCGGGTACTCCGAGCGGCCGAAGTCCTCCGGAACCGCCGACATGACCTGCGTGGCGTTCGGACGGGGCCGCTCGGGGGCGCCATCGGGCCGGTACAGGTGGGCGAACGGGTCGGGCTCAGGCGGCGGACCGCTCTGCGCCGGGATGGCCTGGGTCGGGATGGCCTGGGTTGCCTGGGTCGCCTGGGTCGCGTCGCCCTGCTGCGGCACCGGCAGCTGCCAGGTCATCCCGTGCTCGGACGGGGCACCCGGCCCGCTCTGGGCGTCATAGCCGCTCTGGCCGTCATAACCGCTCTGGCCGGCGGCGCCGACGGCCGCGTAGGCCTGCGTCGGATCGGACACCGCGCCCGGGGCCTGCGACGACATCTCGCCGCAATTCGGGCAATAGCGGGCTCCCGGCGTTTTCGGCAGGACGGTCCCGCAGTGATGACAAGTCTCCATGGTGCTCGGAACCCCCTTGGGCAGACGCGCCAACTGTAGAACACCCAAGCAAAGCCCGTATCCGCTCTGGCGCACCGTCCCAGGCAGGCACACGTCAGGCCGGTGGTTCTTGGCCCAGACTTGACCATCGCTTTGCCAACCGGCGGCCGCTACCAGCGCGAAGCGACGGCGACCAGCCGGTCCCGGACCCGCGCCACGGCCGCCGAACGGGCCCGCTGCCCGCGCACCGCGACGAAGAGCGTCCGGATCGGCGGGATCTCCGGCTCGTCGAGCAGGACCAGCGTCCCGTCGTCCAGCGCCGGGGCGCACAGCGGCCGGGGCAGTACGGCCACGCCGCAGCCGCCGACCGCCGCGGCGAGAACGCCGCGCAGGTCGGGGAT
This sequence comes from Catenulispora sp. MAP12-49, assembly GCF_041262705.1. NCBI lineage: Bacteria > Bacillati > Actinomycetota > Actinomycetes > Catenulisporales > Catenulisporaceae > Catenulispora > Catenulispora sp. MAP12-49. The sequence goes on from NZ_JBGCCP010000001.1 coordinate 223,631, forward strand.
GACCAGCGCGGCGTCGGAAGGGGGACGGGTGTCGTACACGGACGACCAGTAGCGGCCTATATAAGGAAGATCCTCGGAGAGGTCGATCAGCGGGGCCCGGCCGGCGCGGTCGAACGGCTTCCAGCGCGGCGCCCCGACCAGGGCGAACTCCTCGTCGGCCAGCGGGAGCACCGTGACCCCGGGCAGCCGGGGCCGGCTGACCGCCAGCGTCAGGTCCAGCCGCCCGGCCGCGAGCTGCGCGACGAGCTCCTCCCCGCGCCCGCCGGCCACGACAACGCGAAGGCCCTCGTCCACCAAGGGGGCGAGGGCCGGGAGCAGAAGCGTCGTGGTGAGGCTGGCCGGACAGCCGAGCCGGACCGCGGCGTGTGATCCGGAGTCCGGGATCAGCGTCTCGTGCGCGACCGCCGCGAGCGCGTCCAGATGCGGGGCGACGGCCCGGGCCAGCTCGTCGGCGGCCGCCGTGGGCGCGACGCCGCGCGGCAGCCGGACGAACAGCTCGCGGCCGACGCGCTGCTCCAGCGTCCTGATCTGGGCGGTCACCGCGGGCTGGGACACGCCGAGGTCCGCGGCGGCCCGGGTGAGCGAGCCGGCGCGGTGGACGGCGAGGAACGTCCTCAGCAGCGCGAGATCCATCGCCACCAGGATAGAGGTGGCGGGCGGTGGTGAATCAGGGTTTTTCGTTGGGTTCCGGGCCCGGGCCCGAGCGCAGCACCGCCAGCGCCGCCGCCAGCAGGAGCTCGGTCAGCTCCTCCCCTTCGGGGTAGTCGGCCGGCGCCGGCAGCCCCGCGGCCGCCTGCGCGGCCCCCTCGACGTCCGGCAGCGCCGGATCAGCCTCCGGCTCGACCCGCCGCGCGACCATGAAGCCCTGCGATATCGCGCCGAACGCGGCCGCGGCCCGGATGTAGTCGGCGGGCTGCGGATCGGGTCCGGCCAGCCGCCGGACGACGTCGCGCCGCAGCTTCGCCGAGCGTTCCACCAGCTCGGCGGCCGCCAGGCAGGCGTGGTCGTTGGCGACCAGCTGGAAGACCGCCTGGTGCCGGTACAGCAGGTCGACATGGGAGCGCAGCAGGCTCTCGGGGTCGGGGTCGCCGGCGACCATGGCCTCGAACTCGTCGATCAAGGGCTGCGTGACCGACTTCAGCAGCTCCTGCTTGGACGCGTAGTGGTAGTACAGCGCCGCCTTGGTGATGCCCAGGCGGTCGGCGATCTCGCGCAGCGAGGTCTTCTCGTACCCGTGCAGCACGAACAGCTCCAGCGCGACCTGCTGGATGCGTTCCCTGGTACCGCCGGGGTCGTGGGCCACCGGCTGTGAGTTACGTCTCATGGACCCTCTCGGGGCGGATTCTCGAAGCCCAGTCTACTTGCCGCACGGTAAGTTTGTGAAAGCTTGCACAAGACATATCGCGAAGCACGCCATCATCTCGCAGTCGGAACCGCCACAGGAGTTCGCCCATGTTCGGACGACTCGGACGCTTCGTCGTCCACAATCCCTGGAAGATCATCGTCGGCTGGATAGTCGCGGCCGTGGCGCTCGTCGCGCTCGGCCCGCAACTGTCCAGCGTCACCAACGACAACCAGTCCTCCTTCCTGCCCTCCAAGTACGAGTCCGTCAAGGCCATGAACGCCCTGGACGCCCAGTTCCCCTCGGCCACCGGGCAGGTCGCGACCATCGTCATCCGCCCGGTCGGCGACGGCACGCTGTCGGCCGACCAGCAGCAGAAGGTCTCGGACCTGGCCGGCACGCTGACGGACGACCACGTCACCGGCGTGGCCGGGGTCCAGGCCGGGCAGGTCGCGCCGAAGCAGACCGCGCAGCTGATGTTCGCCAAGCTGACCGCCGACCAGGGCGACCAGAAGGCCAGCAGCGACGCCGTCAAGGCGCTGCGCGCGGACCTGGCGAACAAGCTGAACGGCACCGGCATGAAGGCCGAGGTGACCGGGGACGCGGCCATGGGCCTGGACACCTCGGACTCCTCGAACAAGGCCACCGGCATCGTCATGATGGCCACGCTGCTGCTGATCATCGTCCTGATGGGCTTCATCTTCCGGGGCGTCATCGCGGTCCTGCTGCCGATCCTGTCGGTGTTCCTGGTGATGATGGTGTCCCAGCCGGTCATCGCCCTGATGGCCAAGGGCTTCGGGCTGCACGTGCAGTCCTTCCTGGAGATCATGCTGGTCGTGGTGCTGTTCGGCATCGGCACCGACTACATCGTGTTCCTGCTGTTCCGGCTGCGTGAGCGGCTGCGCGCCGGGGACACGATCGAGCAGGCCGTGGAGCGGACCGTGGAGCGGGTCGGCGAGGCCATCGCCTCGGCCGCGGCCGCGGTCATCATCGCCTTCGTCGCCCTGGGCCTGGCCACCTTCAAGGCCTTCACCTCGCTGGGCCCGGCGCTGGCCATCGCGGTCGCGGTGATGCTGCTGGCCGGCCTGACCCTGGTGCCGGCGCTGATGGTGAAGCTGGGCACGAAGATCTTCTGGCCCGGCAAGAAGTGGCGCCGGATCCCGACCGCGGGCCCGGCCCGCCGGGTGGGCCGGCTGGTCGGCCGCCGGCCGGCCGCGGTCGCCGCGGTCTCCTTCGTCATCATGGCGGGCCTGGCGGTCGGCGCGGTCGGCTTCAAGGCCGACTACGACCAGCAGTCGCAGATGCCGGCGGGCGTGGAGTCCACGATCGCGATCAAGGACATGCAGAAGGCCGGATTCGCCCAGGGCGCCACGGCCGCCACCGACGTGATCCTCACCTCGACAGACGGCAAGCAGCTGAACCAGCAGCAGGTCCAGGCCTACGCCGACAAGCTCGGCACGGCCTCGCCGGAGCTGGACGGCCTGATGCCGTTCCCGGTCAAGCCGGGCTCCCCGGCCGGCGCCAAGGCCGAGACGGTGCAGTACAACCCGGCCGGCACCGCGGCGCACATCCAGGTGCTGACCAAGGACTCGCCGTTCGCCTCGGCCGCGATGCACGCGGTCAACGGCCCGCTCAAGGACCTGGCGCACAGCACGGCCCCGGCCGGAACCACGGCGCTGGTCGGCGGCGGGACCGCGGCACTGGCCGACATCCAGGCCGCGAACAACTCCGACCTGGCGCTGATCCTGCCGGTCGCCGGGCTGCTGATCTTCCTGGTCCTGGCCCTCCAGCTGCGGGCCCTGGTCGCGCCGCTGTACCTGATGGTGGCCGTGGGGCTGGGCTACACCGGCACCCTGGGCGCCTCGGTGCTGATGTTCCAGAACATCCAGGGCAAGCCCGGCATGATGTTCATGCTGCCGGTCATGGTCTACCTGTTCGTGGTGGCGATCGGCACCGACTACAACATCCTGATGATCTCCCGGCTCCGCGAGGAGGCCCGCGAGGGCAACGACCCCCGGCAGGCGGCGGCGCTGGCCGTCGAGCACGCCGGTCCCTCGGTGGCCTCGGCCGGTCTGATCCTGGCCGGCACCTTCGCCTCGCTGATGCTGGGCGGGCTGTCGATGATGCAGCAGATCGGGTTCGCGGTGTCGATCGGCATCAGCATCGCGGCGTTCATCATGTCGATGTTCCTGGTCCCGGCGTTCACCGCGCTGATGGGCGCCAAGGCCTGGTGGCCCGGCCACAAGGCGATGGCCGCCGTCCACGGCCCCGGCAGCGCGCCGCGGGTCGGCGACCTGGACGACGAGATGGTGGGGGCCGGCGCCGGCCGGTAGCCCCGGACTGGAACGGCGCCCCTGTCACACACTGTGACAGGGGCGCCGTTCTCTTATGCTCTAAACCATGCCGATATTCGACCGCGCCCACACGGACGACCTCCTCGCCTTCCTCGCCGCCTCGCCGACCCCGTACCACGCGGTCGCGAACGCGGCCGCCCGGCTGGAGGCCGCCGGGTTCCGCCAGCTCAGGCAGTCCGCCGGCTGGGAGCGCGCGGGCGGCGGCGGGTTCTACGCGATCCGCGGCGCGGCGCTGATCGCCTGGTACGTGCCGGAGGACGCGGCCGCGCACACCGGCTTCCGAGTCGTCGGCGCCCACACCGACTCCCCCAACCTGCGGGTCAAGCCGCTGCCGGACACCGGCTCGGCGGGCTTCCGGCAGGTGGCGGTCGAGCTGTACGGCGGGCCGCTGCTGAACTCCTGGCTGGACCGGGATCTGGGCCTGGCCGGCCGGCTGGTGCTGCGCGGCGGCGACGCGGCGCTGGTGCACGTCGACCGGGCCCTGATGCGGGTGCCGCAGCTGGCGGTCCACCTGGACCGCGGCGTGAACGACAGCGGCCTGCTGCTGGACAAGCAGCAGCACCTGACCCCGGCCTGGGGTCTGGGCCCGGTACAGGACGGCGCGCTGATCGAGTTCGCGGCCAAGGAGGCCGGGGTCTCGGCCGCGGACGTCCTGGGCTTCGACCTGATGCTGCACGACGTCACCCCGCCCACCTACCTGGGCCGCGACCTGGAGATGATCGCCGCCCCGCGGATGGACAACCTGGTCTCGGTGCACGCCGGGGTGCAGGCCCTGATCGCGGCGGCGTCCGGCGCCGCCGGGGCGCCCTCGGCGATCCCGGTGCTGGCCGCATTCGACCACGAGGAGACCGGCAGCGAGTCGGACACCGGCGCCGGCGGCCCGCTGCTGGGCAACATCCTGGGGCGCGTGGCCCAGGCGCAGCTCGGCGGGAGCGCGGACGACTACGCGCGGGCCCTGGCCGGGACCGTGGTCATGTCCAGCGACATGAGCCACGCGGTGCACCCCAACTACCCCGAGCGCCACGAGCCCGGCCACCGGCCCCGGCTCAACGGCGGCCCGGCGCTGAAGACGAACGTGAACCAGCGCTACGCCACCGACGGCCTCGGCCGCGCGATCTGGACCGACGTCTGCGAGCGCGCCGGGATCCCGACGCAGTACTTCGTGGGGAAGAACTCGATGCCGTGCGGCACCACGATCGGCCCGATCACGGCGGCCAAGCTCGGGGTGACGACGTTCGACGTGGGGATCACCTCGCTGTCGATGCACTCGGCGCGCGAGCTCGGCGGGGCGGACGACCCGTACCTGCTGGCCTCGGCGGCGGCGGCCTTCTTCGGCGGGTAGGGCCTGCTCAGCGCAGGACGTACCAGGTCGGCCCGGCGACGAGCAGGACGGCGGCGAACCAGGCCGCCGACCCGACGAGCCGCTCGCTCAAAGCCGCGGCGGGCGCCTTGACCAGGCGTTGCACCCGGTCGAGGGTCGGCGTGACGCGGGCGGCGCCGGGACCGTCCGCGCCCTGATCGTGCTCCGCGCGCTGGTTCGGCACCGGCCCGGCTGTCCCGCCGATGGCGACCAGCGCGCGGGCCAGCGCGGGGCGGCCGACGGCGCGGGCGGCGTGGTCGTCGGCGAGCATCTCCACCAGGGCGGTCACCGAGGCCGTGGCGCGGCGCGCCGGGGGCAGCGGCAGCGCCGACTCCCAGGCGACGAAGGGCTGGACCACGAGTTCGTGGCGCCATTTCGCGTGCGCCCGCTCGTGCGCGAGCACCGCTTCGAGCTCTTCGGGGGCCAGGGCCGCGATGGTGCCCTCGGTGATGACGATGCGGGGCCGCGTCCCGGGCAGGCAGTAGGCCGCGGGCGAGGCATGTTCCAGGACCCGCAGTTGGCGGTCGGCGTGCTCGGCGGCGAGATCGACCGCGTCGCGCTGGCGCCGCAGGTCCCGTTCTATGCGCAGCGCTGAGAGCAAGGTCACGCCGACCAGCCGAACCGTGAGGACGGCGGCGAGCGCCAGCGCGGCCTCTTGAAGCAGCCCCAGCGAGGCGGGCACCCGCAGGTGGAACGCGTCCCGCCAGAGCACGACAAGGCCGGTCCGCAGATGCTTGTCCAGGGGCGCGACCCCGACCGCGAGCGGCGCACCGATCAGCGCCAGGCCGCCGGCGATGCCGACGGCCTGCCACAACGCGATCGCGGCCCGGGCGTGGCGGCGCGGCCAGGCGGCGCGGGCCAGAAGGATCGGTACAGGCCAAGCGAGCAGGACCGCGAGGACGGCCAGGGGCCAGGCGTCAGCGAACACGGCCGGCCGCCCGGATCATGGCGGTCGGCATGCCTGTGGCGGTCGGCGGAAGGCTCATCGCCACCAGCTTCCCAGACCTGCCGCGCTGCACGTCATGCCGTCCGCGCCGCCTACTCCTCCAGCCCTGCCAAAGCCTCGCGCAGCAGCGCGGCCTCCTCGGCCGACACCGAGCCCGCGAAGCGCACCAGGGCCGAGCGGCGGTCGTCGGTGGTCTCCAGGACGGCGAGCATCGAGGCGGCGATCACGTCGTCGCGCGTGCGGGCCGCGGCGTAGCGGTGCGCGCGGCCGACGCGCTCGCGGGTCACGAAGTCCTTGCGGCGCAACCGGTCCAGGACGGTCAGCACCGTCGTCGCGGCCAGCTCCGCGGTGCCGTCGCGGGCCGCCAGGCGTTCCACGATCTCTTGCGCGGTGCTTCCGTCGGGGGCGTTCCACAGGACGTCCATCACCGCGCGCTCCAGTTCACCCAGTCTCGGGGGGCCACCCGCGCGCTCGTTCGCCATGGGGTTACTCTACAACCGGTAGAACTTCTACGAACCGTAGAACCTATGGAGTGCCCATGCTTGGCAGCACGCTCACCGACGCCCGGGTCGAGACCGGGTTCTCACTCGCGTTCCACATCGTCTTCGCGGTCTTCGGGGTGGGTCTGCCCTGGCTGCTGCTGTTCACCGAGGGGCGCTGGCTGAAGACTGGCGACCCGACCTGGCTGGCCCTGACCCGCAAGTGGTCCCGGGTGATGGCCGTGCTGTTCGCCATCGGCGCGGTGTCCGGGACCGTGTTGTCCTTCGAGTTCGGGCTGCTGTGGCCGGCGTTCATGGCGCGCTACGGCGGGGTGCTCGGGCTGCCGTTCACGCTGGAGGCCTTCGCGTTCTTCGCCGAGGCGATCTTCGTCGGGCTCTATCTGTACGGCTGGAAGCGCCTGTCACCGCGTGCGCACTGGCTCACGCTGTGGCCGATCGCCATCTCGGGCACGCTCTCGACGCTGTTCATCGTCACCGCGAACTCCTGGATGAACGTGCCGACCGGGGTCAAGGAGGTCGGCGGCAAGGTCGTCTCGGCCGAGCCGCTGGCGCCCCTCACCGGCCCCGGGGCCCTGCCGGAGTCGCTGCACATGCTGCTGGCCGCGATCATGTGCACCGGCGGCGTGGTCGCCGCGGTCTACGCGGTCGGCATGCTGCGCGGCCGGCGCGACGACTACCACCGGCGCGGCTTCCGGGTCGGCCTGGTCACGGTGCTGGCCGCGGCCCCGTTCCAGCTGGTGGTCGGCGACCTGGCCGCGCGCGTGGTGGAGAAGTACCAGCCGGCCAAGCTCGCGGCGATGGAAGCCCTCACCCACACCCAGAGCCACGCCCCGCTGACCCTCGGCGGCATCTACGACCCGAGCACCGGCAAGACCCGCTTCGGCATCGAGATCCCCGACGGCCTGTCCCTGCTGACGGGCTTGCGCACCGACAAGACCATCCGCGGCCTGGACATCCTGCCGCCCAAGCAGCAGCCGGCCACCCCGGTGGTGCACCTGGCCTTCGACACCATGGTGGCCGGCGGCATGGCGATCCTCGGGCTCGCCGGCCTGCTCACGCTGACAGCCCTCTGGCGCCGCCGCAAGGGCGTGAGCCCCCTGATCCCGCTGTCCCGGCCCTGGCTGCTGGCCGGCGCGCTCACCGGCCCGGCCGCGATGGCCGCGATGCTGGCCGGCTGGGAGGTCACCGAGGCCGGCCGGCAGCCGTGGATCGTCTACGGCCGGATGACGGTCCGCCAGGCAGCGACCACCAGCGGAGGCATCGGGTGGTCGCTGATCGCCACCATCGTGGTCTACCTCGGGCTGGCCACGGCACTCGTGCTGATCCTGCGCCGGCTGGCGACCGGCGCGCCGCCGGAGCTCGCGCGGGGGGCGGAGGGGCGCGGGCCGGAAGACCCTGAGTCGCCGGACCACGCGCCGGAGAGCCCCGGCGAGGAAACCCAGACCGAGGAACCCCAGACCCCTGAGACCAGCCCGGAACTGGAAGGAGCAGCCCGATGACCGCCGTCAACCTCCTGCTCGGCGTGATCGTCTGCGCCCTGGCCGCCTACGCCCTGCTCGCCGGTGCCGACTTCGGCGCGGGGGCCTGGGACCTGCTGGCCCGCGGCCGGCAGGCCGATCGCGAGCGGCGCCTGATCGCACACGCGCTGGGGCCGGTGTGGGAGGCCAACCACGTGTGGCTGATCTTCGTGATCGTCGCGACCTTCAGCGGCTTCCCGACCGCGTTCGGCATCATCGCGCGCGGGCTGGAGCTGCCGTTGGCTCTGGCGCTGGCTGGAATCGTGCTGCGCGGGGCGGCGTACGTCTACCGCGCCTACGGTGAGGGCGCCGCCGGGCCGGACAGTCTGTGGAGCCGGGTCTTCGCGGTGGCCTCGTCGATCACCCCGTTCATGCTCGGCGTCAGCGGCGCCGCGCTGGCCACCGGCAAGATCACCGCCACCTCGGGTCCGCTGACGCCCTTCAGCTCGCCGTTCACGCTGGTGGCCGGGGCGTTCGCGGTCGTCGTGACCGCGTTCCTGGCCGCCGTCTACCTCTGCCACGACGCCGGGACCGACCCGGACACCGAGGACCTGGTGCCGGCGTTCCGGCGCAAGGCGCTCGGGGCGGCGGGGCTGGCCGGCGCCGTCAGCCTGGCCCTGCTGCCGCTGCTGTATCAGGACGCGCCGATCGTCGCGCACCGCTTCACCGAGCGGTCGATCCCGTTCGTGGCCGTGGCAGTGGTCTGCGGCTTCGGCTCGATCGCGGTGATCTGGAAGCGGCACTACGTCCTGGCCCGCGCGACGGCCGCCACGGCGGTGGTCGGCGTGCTGCTCGGCTGGGCCGCGGCTCAGTACCCGGATCTGGCGGTGGGCGCGGCCACGGCGCGCGACTCGGCGGCGGGGCCGGCGAACCTGCACGCGCTGCTGATCGCCATGGGGTTCGGGATGGTGGTCATCCTGCCCGCTTTCTATCTGCTGCTGAAGGTCTTCTCAGGGCCCGAAGGCGTGCCCGTGGTACAGGGCCCGCAAACTAAGTAAAGGAGACCCCAAGAACACCCGTGCGAGTGCCAAGACCCGGTCAAGATCCCCACCGGATCGCTTTAACCACCTTCCGTGTCCGAACGTCCTTGCGGTTGAGTCGCTGTGCCACCACCTACTCGCCCGACCGCAAGGAGACACCACAGGATCATGGGACTGTCGAAGCGCGCCCGCGTCATCGGGATCTCGTTGGCCACCGCCGCCGTCGTCGGCGCCGGTGCGGTCGCCGCCTTCACGGCCGGCGCGGCCGGAAGCAGCAGCGGTACCGTGACCGCCGCGTTCGCCAAGACCTCGGACTGGGGCACCGGCTTCCAGGGGCAGTACACGATCGCCAACGGGACCGGCCAGACCGTGCACGGCTGGACCGTCTCCTTCGACCTGCCGGCCGGGGAGCGCATCAGCTCCCTGTGGGACGGCACCATGACGGCCGCCGGGCAGCACATCACGGTCGCCAATCCGTCCTGGGCCGGGGACATCGCCACCGGGACCAGCGCCACCTTCGGCTTCGTGGTGGACACCGCCTCCGGGTCCGCCGAGCCGGTGAACTGTCTGGTCAACGGCGCGTCCTGCGGCGGCGGGACGGCCGGCGGCGGTCCGACCTCGGCGCCGAGCAGTGCCCCCGGCTCGGCGCCGGGCTCGAGCGCGCCTCCCAGCGGCGCGCCTTCGAGCAATCCCAGCAGCGCGCCCTCGTCCGCCCCGGGCAGCGCGCCGTCCTCGCCGGCCTCGCCGCCGTCGTCCGCGCCGTCGGTGCCGGCCCCACCGGCATCCGGCGGCGCCTACGGCTTCGCGCCCTACGTCGACACCAGCCAGCGCCAGGACCTCGGCGCCATCGCGGCGGCGGCCGGCACGAAGTACGTCACCGCGGCCTTCATGCTCGCCGGCGGCAGCGGCTGCACGCCGGCCTGGAACGGCACCGCGGACCCGGCGTCCGAGGCGGGCCTGAAGGCCGGCATCGCCGACCTGCGCGCCAAGGGCGGCGACGTCATCGCCTCCTTCGGCGGCGCCAACGGCACCGAGCTGGCCCAGGCCTGCACCGACGTGCCGAGCCTGGAGGCGGCCTACAAGTCGGTGATCGACACCTACGGCCTCACCCACGTCGACTTCGACATCGAGGGCGCGGCCACCACCGATCAGGCCTCGATCACCCGCCGGGCCCAGGCGCTGGCGCAGCTGCAGGCGGACTACGCCGCGGCCGGCAAGACCCTCGACGTCTCGCTGACGCTGCCGGTCCTGCCCTCCGGCCTGACCCAGGACGGTGTGAACATCGTCTCCTCGGCCGCCAAGAACGGCCTGAAGGTCTCCGTGGTCAACATCATGGCCATGGACTTCGGCGACTGGGCCGCCCCGAGCCCGGCCGGGAAGATGGGCCAGTACGCCGACCAGGCCGCGCAGTCCGTGCACGACCAGCTCCGGACCGTCTTCCCCGACGCCGCCGACGCCCAGCTGTGGGCGATGGTCGGCATCACCCCGATGATCGGCGTCAACGACACCTCCGACGAGGTGTTCCAGGTCTCCGACGCCAAGGTCGTCGAACAGTTCGCCGCGCAGCACCACCTCGGCCGGCTGGCCATGTGGTCGCTGACGCGGGACCAAGCGTGTGCGCAGCCGTCGTCGTGGGCCTCACCCACCTGCTCCTCGATCCAGCAGAACGCGTACGACTTCGCGCACACCTTCGAGGCCTTCAGCGGCTGACCCCCACCCCACCGGGGCCTCGGAGCACCGGGTGCCGGCACCGTCCCCACAGGCGGTGCCGGCACCCGGCTTTCGTGTCGCGCGCACGACAACGCCCGCCTCCTGGGACATCGGCCAGGTGGCGGGCGTTACGTTTTTCTCCCACGTGGGCGCCAACGGGAGTTCGGGGCGGGGGCGCCGTATGGGTCGTGACCCGAGTGAACACAAGGTTGGGGGCTACTTATGCGAAACGCTCCAAGGGGCCCGTCCCTTGGAGCGTCGCCTGTACGTCCCCCGTTGGGCACTACGACGAGATTCCCTGGGCGGGTCAGCCCTCACGCTGCGGCGGGATGCCGTTCAGCAGAGCGCGCACCTCCTGCTCGCGGTAGCGGCGGTGGCCCCCCAGGGTGCGGATAGAGGTCAGCTTGCCGGCCTTGGCCCAGCGCGTGACCGTCTTGGGGTCGACGCGGAACATCGTGGCGACCTCTGCGGGCGTGAGCAGAGGCTCAGCGTCCGGCGTACGTGCGGTCATATGGACTCCTCCTGACGGAAACGGGCACCCAGCGCGCCCGATTTCTCGTGGACCCTCCCCGATAGCCTCGCTTGCCCGGTCCCGGGAAGACCGTGCGGCCGTGTCGGTTATAGGACGAACGGCTTGTCGTTCACAGTACAAGTACACCATCCGACCGGGGCCGTGGGCGATATCTATGAAATCGATACACAAAACCCGCACCGGCCGGTCGCGGACGTAGGGGCCGATATACGGACAGCTTCACCCCTGTAACGCTGTGTCGATCGAGGACGGCATCAGCTGGTTGCTTCACCCGCCATGCCTGGATTCGACCCCGCGCCCGCGCCGGGAAGCGGTCGGCGAGGTGATCTTGACACGGAGTACCGCTGGCGCGGAAGACCCCTGATCATGCCAAGCGCGCCACGCTAGTTCGCGCGCGCCAGCACCCGTACCGCATCCCACTTAGCGCGATAGCGCAGATACGCAGCGGTGACCCCCGTATCGTCACCCTGAGCCAGGGCGGCGAGACCGTCTGCCACATAACGGACGGAACAGTCCAGGACGACCCCGTCCACCCGCTCCTCGGCACCCAGTGCGTCCTGGGCCACCAGCAACCCCATAAGACCCCCGTAATCGAGCTCGACGACCGAGTGCGGGTGGAACTCCTCCAACCACATTCCCAGCGTCTCCACGGCCTCCACAAGCGGTCCCGCTCCGAGGGCGCGCTTAAGGACTCGCAGCGCCCTGGCACACCGCTTACGCGCCTGACTCATCGCTGTACGGAACTGGAGCGTCACAGCGACGACCTTCTCGTCCCCCGCAGCTCCAGCGGCTCCTGCGGCCCCTGCAGCCCCCTCGGCCGCCTCGCCGCCGGCCCGGGTCCCGCCTCCGCCCCCATCGCCGTCGCCGTCGCCGGTGACCGCGTCCTCCATGCCGAACAGGACCAGCCAACGGATCGGCACCTGCCAGGACGCGGTCAGGATGTGCGGCAGTGCCTCCGGGTCCTCGGCCCACCACCGTTCGTACTCACTGTCGGCGCGCTCCAGGACGCCCCGCGGCCAGAACAGGCGGACGCCGCCGTCGCCGTGGACCGCGCGCAGCTCGGTCAGCGCCAGCCAGGACCGCAGCCGCGACTGCCACGGGCACAGCAGGGGCGTCTGGCCGCTGTCCAGGACGTAGGCGACCCGCGACTCGGTCTCCGGGACCGCGATGGGGGGCACCGCCACCAGGCCGCGCAGGGAGGCGCTCTGCTCCTCCCCCAGCGTCTTCGGCTCCGGGTTCCGCCGGAGCCAGGACTCCCACTCCGCGCGCTCCCCGGCCGGAAAAGCGCTCAGCGGTTCGTACACCCGCAGGTAGGCCATGTAGGGCGCCGGAATCGCGCCGCCGGGGGATGCGCGCACGTAGTGATGCTCTCACCAATGGCGCTCCGGCGCGTCGGCACGGGGCCCACGGACCGAGGACGACCGGTCGTCGTGCGGACCGGTTCCGCGCCACCTACGCCCCTCTCGCCCCGTTCGCCGCCCGACCCCAATAGGCTTCCTCCATACTGCCTCCATCCTCTGGGGAACAGAGCGGGCGATCCCCGCGCAGCCCCGCCAGACGGAGGCCTCTATCACAGCAAGCCTCCCCGACCACCAGTCACCATCAGGAGCAACGCAGTGTCTGACAAGCCTGACAACGACGTCAGCGAGGTATTCGCCAGCGACCACGAGCAGGTCGTGTACTGCCGCGACGAGGAGACCGGCCTGAAGGCCATCATCGCGGTCCACAACACGCTGCTCGGCCCGGGTCTCGGCGGTACTCGCTTCTTCCCCTACGCCAGCGAGCAGGACGCTCTCAAGGACGTCCTGCGCCTGTCACGCGGCATGTCGTACAAGAACGCCCTCGCCGGTCTGGACCTCGGGGGCGGCAAGGCCGTCATCATCGGCGACCCGAACGAGATCAAGACCGAGGCGCTGCTGCGCGCCTACGGCCGCTTCGTGCAGTCCCTCAACGGGCGCTACTACACCGCGTGCGACGTCGGCACCTACGTGCAGGACATGGACATCGTCGCCCGGGAGTCGAAGTTCGTCACCGGCCGCTCCGTGGAGTCCGGCGGCGCCGGCGACTCCTCCGTGCTCACCGCCTACGGCGTGTTCCAGGGCATGCGGGCCTCCGCCGAGCACCTGTGGGGCTCGCCCTCGCTGGCCGGCAAGCGGGTCGGCATCTCCGGCGTCGGCAAGGTCGGGCGCTACCTGATCGGGCACCTCATCGAGGACGGCGCCTCGATCGTCGCGACGGACCCCTACGAGGGTGCGATCCAGTGGCTGCGCGACAACTACGCGCAGGTCGAGCTGGTCTCCTCCACCGAGGAGCTGATCGCGGCCGACATAGACGTCTACGCCCCGTGCGCACTCGGCGGAGCCCTGGACGACACCACCGTCGCCGCGCTCACCGCGAAGATCGTCTGCGGCGCCGCGAACAACCAGCTCGCCCACACCGGCGTGGAGAAGCAGCTGGAGGCCCGCGGCATCCTGTACGCCCCGGACTACCTGGTGAACTCCGGCGGCGTGATCCAGGTCGCGGACGAGATCAACGGCTTCGACTTCGAGCGGGCCAAGCGCCGCGCGTCGGGGATCTTCGACACCACGATGCGCATCTACTCCCTGGCGTCGGAGGAGGGTGTGCCGCCCTCGGTGGCCGCCGACCGCCTCGCCGAGCGGCGCATGCGCGACGTGGGCCGACTGCGGGGCGTATACCTCCCCTAAGGGCGCCCGAGGAATGCTGGACGGGCGGAAAATCGCCGGAGCTCCGAGCCTGACCGCACCGGTGCCTTGCCATGCGCTGCGCTTACGGCAAGCCGCCAGCCCACGACCAACACCGGGTCGAGGGCAGCCGTCCGGCACGCCCAGCCTCGTTCCCGACGAGTTTTCCGTGCGCTACGGCGGCGCTGCCGCCTCGCCAGACCGACCAGCATTCCTCGGGTGCCCTTCGCCTTCCGAAAGGACGCCTCGTCAGATACCCCCGGTGGCGCGTGGCATCGATGCGGGTATAAGCGCTATCGTGGGGTCGTGCCTGTGACACCCGAGTAACGCGGTCGGCTATGCCTGTTCGTGCCGATCAGCCGTATGGCTCGTACCGATCGGTTGGGGAAACAGGTACCGTGAGTTCTCACGACTGACCGTATGACCGGAGCAGGGGCAGACCAGCCCCGATCGTTGAGGGGGTCGAGCCAATGGGGCGCGGCCGGGCCAAGGCCAAGCAGACGCGGGTCGCCCGAGACCTGAAGTATCGCGACGTGGGGACCGATCTCACGCAGCTCCAACGTGAGCTGCAGAAGGACGGCGTACACACCACGTCCAACGGGCATTCCGCCGAGGCACCGTCGCAGCAGGACGACGACGCGGACGACGACGAGTTGTACGCGAAGTACGCCGATGACGACGATGACGACGACTTTGACAGCGAGGACGACGGCGGCTCTGTCCGCAGTCACCACCGCCGCGGTTGAGGCTGGACCGGGCCACCGAGCACCGGTTGAGTAGGCCCGTCCCCCTGGGACGGGCCTTCGTCACGCCTGAAACGGGGGCACACGCGTGAGGCGTGTGGGACTCGTGAGGTAAATGAAGCGCCCCGGCGTTCGATCGCCGAGGCGCCCTTGATGCTTTCCCGGAAACCGGGCCCCGCTACTACGCCGCGTAGTCGCCGTGCAGGGACGCCGCGCCGTCGCCGCCCTTGGCGCCGCCGACGGTGGTCGCGCCCTCGGATGCCACGACCTCGCCGCACACCCAGCTGGGCAGTCCGCGCGCGGCCAGCAGCGCCAGCGCCGGGTCCACCGACTCGGCCGGCAGCACCGCGACCATGCCGACGCCCATGTTCAGCGTCTTCTCCAGCTCCAGCGTCTCCACGCCGCCGAGCCGGCCGACCGTGCCGAACACCGCCGGCGGGGTCCAGGTGCCGCGGTCCAGCCGCGCCTCCAGGCCCGCCGGGATGATCCGGGCGATGTTCGCCGCCACGCCGCCGCCGGTGATGTGCGAGATGGCGTGCACCCCGGGCTCGCCGTCCCGCTCCACGGCCGCGATCAGAGCCAGGCAGTCCAGCGAGTAGATGCGGGTCGGCTCCAGCAGTTCCTCGCCGAGCGTGCGCCCGAACTCGGGCACGTCGCGGTCCAGCTCCCAGCCCGCGACCTGGAAGAACACGTGCCGCAGCAGCGAGTACCCGTTGGAGTGCGCGCCGGAGGAGGCCATCGCGACCAGCACGTCGCCCTCCCGGACCCGCTCGGCGCCGAGCACCTTGTCGGCCTCGACCACCCCGGTGCCGGCCCCGGCCACGTCGTACTCACCCGGCTTGAGCAGGCCCGGGTGCTCCGCGGTCTCGCCGCCGACCAGCGCGCAGCCGGCCAGCACGCAGCCCTCGGCGATGCCCTTGACGATCCCGGCGATCACCTCGGGCACCACCTTGCCGGTGGCGATGTAGTCGGTCATGAACAGCGGTTCGGCACCGCAGACCACCAGGTCGTCCACGACCATGCCGACCAGGTCGCGGCCGATGGTGTCGTGCTTGTCCAGCCGCTGCGCGATCGCGACCTTGGTGCCCACGCCGTCGGTGGAGGTGGCCAGCAGCGGCCGGTCGTACGCCTTCAGCGCGGAGGCGTCGAACAGGCCCGCGAAGCCGCCGATGCCGCCGAGGACCTCCGGCCGCCGGGTCTTGGCGACCCATTCCTTCATCAGCTCGACCGCGCGGTCGCCGGCCTCGATGTCGACGCCGGCCGCGGCGTAGGTGGCGCCGGTGGGTCCAGTGGACATGGTGAATTTCCTTAAATGTGGCGTCAGCCGCGCGCCGGACTACGGCCGCGACAGGGCGTCGGTGCGGGCCAGCGGGTCGACCGCGATCTCCAGGAGGTGCTTGCCCAGCAGCTCCTCCTCCGGCAGCTCGATCGGGTACACGCCGTCGAAGCACGCGCGGCACAGCCGGTCGGCGCTCTGGTGCGTGGCCTCGGTCATGCCGTCCAGGGTGATGTAGGCCAGCGAGTCGGCGCCGATGGACTTGGCGATCTCCTCGGTGCTCAGGCCGTTGGCGATCAGCTCGGCGCGGGTGGCGAAGTCGATGCCGTAGAAGCACGGCCACTTCACCGGCGGGGAGGAGATCCGCAGGTGGACCTCGGTGGCCCCGGCCTCGCGCAGCATCTTGAGCACGGCGCGCTGGGTGTTGCCGCGCACGATCGAGTCGTCCACGACGACCAGGCGCTTGCCCTCGATGACCTCGCGCAGCGCGTTCAGCTTCAGCCGCACGCCGAGCTGGCGCAGGGTCTGGCTGGGCTGGATGAAGGTGCGGCCGACGTAGGCGTTCTTGACGAAGCCCTGGCCGAACGGGATGCCGGACTCCTCGGCGAAGCCGATCGCGGCCGGGGTGCCGGACTCGGGCGTGGCGATGACCAGGTCGGCCTCCACCGGCGCCTCGCGGGCCAGGGTGCGGCCCATCTCCACGCGCGCGGCGTGCACGTTGCGGCCGGCGATCGTGGCGTCGGGGCGGGCCAGGTAGACGTACTCGAAGACGCAGCCCTTGGGCCGGGGCTCGGCGAAGTGCCGGGAGCGCAGCCCGTTCTCGTCCACGGCGATCAGCTCGCCGGGCTCTATCTCGCGGATGAAGCTCGCGCCGACCGTGTCCAGCGCGGCCTGCTCGGAAGCCACCACCCAGCCGCGGTCCAGGCGGCCGAGCATCAGCGGCCGCACGCCCTGCGGGTCGCGCGCCGCGTACAGCGTGGTCTCGTCCATGAACACCAGGGAGAAGGCCCCGCGCAGCTGCGGCAGCACCTCGGCGGCCGCGTCCTCCAGGGTGCGGTCCGAGTAGGAGGCCAGCAGCTCCGTCATGAGCCCGGTGTCGGAGGTCATGGCGTGCTTGTCGGAGGCGCCGGACTTGGTCCGCCGCTCCGCGGCCAGCCGGGCCAGCTCGCCGGTGTTGGTCAGGTTGCCGTTGTGGCCCAGGGCCACGGCACCGTGCGCGGTCGCGCGGAAGGTCGGCTGTGCGTTCTCCCACACCGAAGAACCGGTGGTGGAGTAGCGCGCGTGGCCGATGGCCAGGTATCCCTGCAGGGACTGCAGGGTGGCCTCGTCGAAGACCTGGGACACCAGGCCCATGTCCTTGTAGACCAGGATCTGTTTGCCGTTCGACACGGCGATACCGGCGGATTCCTGGCCGCGGTGCTGCAACGCGTACAGGCCGAAGTACGCGAGCTTCGCGACTTCTTCGCCGGGAGCCCAGACGCCGAAGACACCGCAGGCGTCCTGCGGGCCGGCGTCCTGGGGGTCGAGTTCGTGGGTGAGTCTGCCATCGCCGGGGCGGAAGCCGGAAACGTGGATCACAGCATCGAGTCTATGCCACGGACTGTGATGATCCTTCCGGCCGATACAGCCGCCTATCTGCAAATGTGACGATCCGGGGCGCCGATGAGACCCACGCCACGCGCCGCGGGCCTCACCCCGGCGGCTTCATCCCAGCGGGGTTCATCCCATCAGCGGCAGGAACTCCTTCAGATCCGCCCGCTGCCCCGAGGCCGACACCAGGGCCTCGTCCACGGCCTGGTCCCAGGTCATCCGCCCGGCGGCGAGCCGGATCCAGGTCTTCGGCGCCAGCTCCACCACGTTCGGCGGCGTCCCGCGGGTGTGGCGCGGGCCCGGGACGCACTGCACGGCGGCGAACGGCGGCACCCGCAGCTCCACGGAATTGCCCGGGACCTTGGTCGCCATCGCGTCGGCCAGCTGCCGGACCGTGATCGCCAGCGCCTCGCGGTCGTGCGGGAACTCGATCCCGGTGGACCGCTCCAGGTCGTCGGCGTGCACCGTGGCCTCCACAATGCGCGAGACCAGGAAGTCGTCGAAGCGCATGGGGCCGAAGCGCATGGCGATCAGGTCCTCGTCGCCGTAGCGCTCCATGACCTTCCGGGCCCCGGCCACCTCGTCGGCCAGCACCACGCCGTCCGCGACCAGCTCCCGGGTCCCGGCGTCGACCTGGGCCCTGGCGGTCGGCGTGGCGGTCATCCAGTCGTAGACCTCGGCCTGCGCCCCGGCGACCGGCTCGGCGGCCCGGGCCACCACCGTGTGCACGGTGAAGGCGACGTGCCCGACGAGGGTCTTCACGTCCCAGCCGGCCAGCTTCGACGGCTCGGCGAGCTGCTCGGGGCTCAGGGCGGCCGCGTACCCGACGTGGGCCTGCCACTGGTTCACGATGGCTTGGCGGACCTTGGCGGGGGCGGGGCGGCGGGTCTTGGGCATGCTGCGGAATATAGCGGAGGGCTGAGACGGCCAGGAGGGCCGATTCGGGTGCTTCGGCATGCGGAGGAGTTGGTCGGACGCCCTGCTTCAAGCCCTGTTCCCGGCTCTGGAACAAACTCATCCATTACGGTGAATCGCCCTCGCGATTCGCGGTGATCTGCGCGTTTCGCGACTAGCGTGCTGTCACCGTGATCACCGCCCAGACCTCCGCCCCCGCTCCCGCCGACGCCCCCGGCGCGGCTCCCGAACGCGCGGCGCTGGCCGGTGCGATCGACGCCCAGGCGCACCGCATGGACCAGCTGTCCGCCGCGATCGTGCGGGCCACCGCGCAGGTGACCTGGTCCGGCCGGGCGGCCGAGCGCTTCCGGGCCCGCGCCGCCGAGCGGGCGCGGGAGTGCCTGCAGATGGCGGTGGCGCTGCGGGCCTCGGCGGAGCGCGTGCACGCCGCGGAGGTGGCACCGCTCGCGGCGCAGCCGGGGCGCGCGGGGCACGCCCGGGCGGAAGCCCAGCTCAGCGGTCACGCGCAGGTCGTCGCCGGGATCAGCGGCCTGGTCGGCAGCCGACCCGGCGGCGAGGCGATCGGCGCCGGCCCGGCACTGCGACCGGAGCCGGGGCCCGAGCCGGGACCAGGGCCGGAGCCGGGGCGGTGAGCCAGACGGCGCCGGAAGGCGCCAGCTTCTACGCGCTCGGCCCCGAGTTCGAGTGGCTGGCCTCCGCCTGGGACGGCTTCGCCCGCGAACTGGCCGAGATCAGCAGCACCCTGCGCCACATCGTCGAGGCGGCGACGGCGGATCCGCGGCTGGCCCCCGAGTCCTCGGGCCTGGCGGCCCTGGAATCGGCGACCGACCGGCTGGTCCGCGAACTGGTCGACGACGCCGCCCGCATCCGCTGCACGCAGAGCACCTACGAACAGGCCGACGCGACGGTGCACGCCGCGGTGCCGCCGGTCCACTCCCCGGTCCATTCCCCGGCGCAGCTGCCGCCCGGGCACGGTCTGCCGACGGCGGACGTCCCGGTGTTCGGCGCAGGTGTGGTGACCGGGCATCAGAGCGTCGCCGGCCTGGACGGCGCGGGGCCGTACTCCGGGTCCTCGGAGGATCCCGGGCCCTCCTACTCACCGCCCTCTGCCCACTCCTTCGCACCCTCCTCCGTGCCCGGCGCCGCTCCCGTGCCCGACAGCTCAGGCCTCTGGCGCCCGGCGGTCGCCCAGGACCTCTCCGCGACCGCGCTCGGCACCCTCAGCCGCCTCCGCCGCCAGATGGTCGCCCGCGCCGAGCACTGGGTCGCGCAGCACGTCCCGTACAACCAGGGCGCCTGGCACGAGGGGTACCGCACAGACTGCTCCGGCTTCGTCTCCATGTGCTGGGGACTGCGGGACTCCCTGGTCACCTCGACCATGCCGCAGATCGCGCACCGGATCGCCAAAGATGACCTGCGCCCCGGCGACGTCCTACTGAACACGGACGTCGCCACCGGCCACGTCATCCTCTTCGACCGGTGGGCCGACTACGCGCACAACTCCTATGTGGGCTACGAACTGTGTCCCCAGGGAACGCTGCACCATGTGATCCCGTACCCGTACTACAGCGGGTTC
Source organism: Catenulispora sp. MAP12-49 (assembly GCF_041262705.1). Classification (NCBI taxonomy): domain Bacteria; kingdom Bacillati; phylum Actinomycetota; class Actinomycetes; order Catenulisporales; family Catenulisporaceae; genus Catenulispora; species Catenulispora sp. MAP12-49. The sequence continues at coordinate 243,674 of NZ_JBGCCP010000001.1, forward strand.
GGCGTATACGAGCCCTACCGCTACAACAATGCAGGTGACTGATCCGCGTCGCGCCCTTAGCGTGGACGCACTATGGCCTGGTTCGTACACCTGACTCCGGAGAAGAACTCCGCACGCGTCCGCCGCTCCGGCCTGTCACCGGTCAGCCGGTCACGCAGTGACGACCCACGCCCCGGTCTCTACTGCACACCGCTCCTGGCGGACTATACGTTGACCTACCAGTGGTCCCGCGAGATCAAGCGCTGGAAGTCGCACCGCTTGGCCGCGGTCCACTTCCGGATACCGGACGACACCACCGTGACGGTCGGCCACTACGGCAAAGCCCCCGAGCAGGTGAGCGCCGCGCAGGCTGTGGCGCGCTTCCTGTCGCTCTCCCCAGAGGAGATGCGCGGATACGAAGTCTTCCTCCCCCGCGGCGTCGCCGCCCAAGAGGTCCGCCGTATCAGGTCCCTCAACCGTCCCGTCGGCTGGCGCTACCGCCCGAACGCCCACGGCCACCGACCCTGCGCCTGCCCGGCGTGCCTGGACAAGGGCGAGTACCGGATCTCCCGCATCCGCGACAGCTCCTCGTACTACGACAAGAGCCACCTCCTGCCCCGCCAAGAAGTCCTGGAGAAACTCCGCACCGCCCACGACGGCCCGGAGATCGTGACACTCCTGGACCACCTCCGAGGACGCGGCCAAGGCGACGTGTTCCGCATCGCGCATCTGGCGGACCACCCCGACCCGGACGTCCGCGAAGCACTCGCCTGGACCCTCTACGGCTTCAACAAAAAGGCCGCTGCGGAGCTCTTCGAAAAGCTCCGCAGCGACCCGGTCAAAGACGTCCGTGAGGCCGCCGGGGCGGACGAGGACGAGGACGAGGAGTCCTGAACCTCTGCCTCATCTCACCCCTCGCGGGAAACCGTCGCCACCTCACCGCCGTGCGCCGTCCGCCCCGCCGAACCTGCCGGCGCACCGGCCGGGGCGGAACCAGCCGCACCGCTCGTGTCAGCCTTCGTCCCGGCGCCAGCCGTTGTCTCGACGCCCGCCGCGTACGCGCCGCCGACGCGCACGTGCCCGGGCAGTCCGATCACTGCGGCGACCTGCTGAGCGATCGTGTTCGGCAGCGCTACGGTGCCGCCCATCAGGAACGCGTCGTACAGGCTCGCCGACTGGCTGCGCAGATACGACAGCATCGCCGGGCTGATGCCGGTGGGGGCCGTCAGCAGCAGCGGGCCGCCGCGCAGGCCGATCATCGCGCCGCCGGACAGGGCGTCCGGCCAGGTGGCGCCGGTGGCCAGGGCCAGGTTGGAGTTGGCGGCGAAGAAGTCCTGCGCGACCATCAGGGACGTCGCGTACCGGTCCGCGCCGGCCAGCTTCAGCCGCGAGATCGTCGTCGGCCAGGCCGGCATCTTGTCGCCCTGGTAGGCCGAGATCAGGGCCGCGTCGCCGGGTCCGCCGATGGTGACCAGCTGGGTGCCGCCCGCCGTCTCCGGGTTCGGGTTCAGCGTCTTGAGGTAGTCCAAGGTCTCCTTCGGCATGGCCCCGCCGTCGGTCAGCAGCACCGGTTGGCCGGTCGCGCCGGCGGCCAGCGCGTCCGGGAACTGCGCGCCGGTCGCGATCATCACCATGCCCGGGCGCGGGTTGATCTGCTTGGCGATGGCGACCGCGGTGCCGTAGCGGGTCTGCCCGGCCAGCCGCACCACCGTGTAGTGCGACAGCGCCGAGGCCACCGCCGGCGACAGCGCCTGCGTCCCGCCGAGCAGGTACACCTTCCCGCCGGGCGCCAGCACGCGCGAGATCTCCGCCTTCACCGCCGGGTCCAGGCCCGCCGAGCCGGTGATCAGCAACGGTGCGTCGGTGCGGACGGCCAGCGCCGAGCCGCCGAGCGCGTCGGCGAAGGTGTCGCTGCGCGCGAGCACGACCGCCCCGGCCGGGATGCGGCCGTCGGCGGCGCCGTGGTTCGCGAAGTTCAGCTGGGAGGTCGCGATCGCGGTCCCGACGCGGTCGGCGCCCCACTCCCGCAGGACGTGGGAGTCCAGGACCGGCGGCGTGAAGTCCGGGTCGTCGGCGTCGGGGATGCTGCCGACCGGACTACCGCCGGCCGCCGGGATCTCGAGGATCTCGTGGAAGGTCTCGTTGGCGTACGCGAGGTACTTCCCGTCCGGCGACCACGCGGGCTTGCTCGCGCCGTTCGGGTCGTGCGACACCTGGGTGACCCCGCTGCCGTCGGCGTTCGCGGTGAAGATCTGCGCGATGCCGCTGCCGTCCGGCCGCACGAAGGCGATCTTCGACACGTCGGGCGAGAACGCCGGCTGCGAAGAGTTCGGGATCAGCTGGCTCGCGCCGCTTCCGGTGAGGCGGTACGTCGAGTGCGCATCGCCGGTGACGCACTCGTAGATCAGCGATCCGTCCGTTTCGAAGCTCGGGCTGTGCTCCTGCTGGCAGGCGGGGCCGGTCGGGAGGCGGTAGGCGTCGCCGGCCGTGGTCCCGTCGGTGTTCTCCGAGACCAGGTTCGCCACAGCGCCGCCGTCGCCTTGGACGAACACGACGACGGAGCCGTCCCAGCTCACCGCCGGCTCGCTGTCCTTGGTCCGCACCCCGGGCACCTCGGTCAGCGGCGCGGCACCGCTGCCGTCCGGATGCACCGTCGACAGGCCCGGGTCCGAGCTGTACAGCAGCCGCGTCCCCAGCGGGTTCCACGCCGTACGGCCCTCGGACTCGGAGGAGACGGTCGCGAGCCGGGGCCCGTCCACGGCCCCGGCCGGCGCGGCGAGGATCGACGTCCCGCGCCGGAACGTCAGCGGCGCGACGGTGCCCTGGCCGGCGGGCAGCGGCTGCCCGGTCGGCGCGCCTGGCGGGACCGGGCCGGTCTCGTTGAAGCGGAACAGGCCGCGGGTCGCCGGACCTCCGTGGCAGGACTGGCTGAACTCCAGCTCCATGCTGGCGACCTGGCTGTTGGGACCGTTGGTCCAGGTCAGGTCGTCGATCTTGACCGTGCCCTTGTCGTCCTCGGCGCCGATCTCGTCGCTCGGGCGGCCGCAGGGCCCGGTGTTGAACTGGCTGAAGTAGAACCAGGGCTGCGTACCGCCGCCGTAGACGATGCCCTCGGTGTTCGTGTACGTCTGCCCGACGGCCCACTGCTGCCCGGACGGCATGTGGAACGAGAACCCGAACGACGTCGGGTCCGAGGTCTCGCCGTTGTGGATCGACTGGAAGCTGATGTCGGACGACGGCGGGATACCCCCGCCGTTCAGGTCGGCATTGGCCATCATCGCGTACCCGGAGCCCTGCTCCACCCCGGTGAACCCGCCGGTGACCATGTCCCCGGCCTGGCCCTCGACCACCAACTCCGTCGCGGGTGCCGCGGCAGCCGCGGCGGTCCCCTTCGGTGCGGCAGTCGCGGCCTGAGCCGACATCGCGGTGTAAGGCGCCGCCCCCAGAACAGCCAAGGCCCCCACAGCCAAGACCGACAATCTCTGCGCGCGCATAGGCGCACCCTCCCCAGGTGAGAATGACGAGCCGAGAGTTTTTCCTGAACGGTATAGCGAAAGGACCCCTGCTGAGCAGGGGTCCTTAGGCGTATCTTCCTACGTCAGGCGTCTACCGATCAGGCGTCTGCCATCAGGCGTCTACTATCAGGCGTCGACGACCGAGTGCCCGAACAACTTCCGGAACGGCGCCTCGTGGGCCGCCCGCAGTTCGGCCATCGGCGCGGTGAACTGCCCCTGCACCTCCAGGGAGTCCCCGTCCACGACGCCCACGCGCGCCACGGGCAGCCCGCGCGCCACGCACATGTCGGTGAACCGCAGCTCCTCGCTGCGCGGCACCGCGACCAGCGCGCGCCCCGCCGACTCGGAGAACAGCGCGACGAACGGGTCCAGCGTGCCGCCGTCCGCGTCCGTCTCCGGCAGGACCAGGCGGGCGCCGTGGCCGCCGCGCAGGCAGCCCTCCACGACGGCCTGCGCCAGGCCGCCGTCGGACAGGTCGTGCGCCGCCGAGAGCATGCCGTCGCGCGAACCGGCGATCAGCACCTCGGCCAGCACCTTCTCGCGGCGCAGGTCCAGGCGCGGGGGCAGGCCGCCGAGGTGGCCGTGGACCTCGTGCGCCCACTCCGAGCCGCCGAACTCGTCGCGGGTGTCGCCGAGCAGCAGCAGGATCTCGCCCTCGCGCTCGAAGGCGCCGCGGGTGCGGCGGTCGACGTCGTCGATCACGCCGAGGACGCCCACCACCGGGGTCGGGTGGATGTTCACGTCGCCGGTCTGGTTGTAGAACGACACGTTGCCGCCGGTGACCGGGGTCCCCAGCTCCAGGCAGGCGTCGGCCAGGCCGCGGCAGGCCTCGGCGAACTGCCACATGACGTCCGGGTCCTCCGGCGAGCCGAAGTTCAGGCAGTCGGTGACGGCCAGCGGCTTGGCGCCGGTGGCGGCCACGTTGCGATAGGCCTCGGCCAGCGCCAGCTGCGCGCCCTGGTAGGGGTCGAGCTTGGCGAACCGGCCGTTGCCGTCGGTGGCCAGCGCCACGCCGAGCGAGGTGCCCGGCAGCGCGGCGTCCAGGCGGACCATGCCGGAGTCCTCGCCGTGGCCCAGGACCGTGTTGCCCTGGACGCGGTGGTCGTACTGCTCCACGGCCCAGGTCTTGTCGGCCAGGTTCGGCGAGCCGACCAGCCGCAGCAGGGTCTCGCGCAGTTCGTCGGCGTTGCCCGGGCGCTTGAGGCGCTCGGCGGTCGGCGCGTCGGCCTGCAGCGCGTCCTGCCACTCCGGCCGCGCGAACGGCCGGTTGTACACCGGACCCTCGTGCGCCAGGGTGCGCGGCGGCACGTCCACGATGATCTCGCCGTGCCACCACATGCGCAGCCGGCCGGTGTCGGTGACCTCGCCGAGCGCGGTGGCGGTGACGTCCCACTTGTCGCAGACCGCCAGGAACGCCTCGACCTTGGCCGGCTCGACCACGGCCATCATCCGCTCCTGCGACTCCGACATGAGGACTTCCTCAGGGGTCAGCGTCGAGTCGCGCAGCGGCGCCAGGTCCAGCCGCACGTCCATGCCGCCGGTGCCGGCCGCGGCCAGCTCGGTGGTGGAGCAGGTGAGCCCGGCCGCGCCCAGGTCCTGGATGCCCACGACCAGATCGGCCGCGAAGATCTCCAGGCAGCACTCGATGAGCACCTTCTCCATGAACGGGTCGCCGACCTGCACGCTGGGGCGCTTGGCCGGGCCGTCCTCGTCGAAGGTGGCGCTGGCCAGCACCGAGGCGCCGCCGATGCCGTCGCCGCCGGTGCGGGCGCCGAACAGGATCACCTGGTTGCCCGGGCCCGGGGCCTTGGCCAGCTTGATCTCGTCGGCCCGCATGACGCCCACGCACAGCGCGTTGACCAGCGGGTTGCCCAGGTAACAGGGGTCGAAGACGATCTCGCCGCCGATGTTCGGCACGCCCAGGCAGTTGCCGTAGCCGCCGATCCCGGCCACCACGCCGGGCAGCACCCGCGCGGTGTCCGGGGCGTCGGCCGGGCCGAAGCGCAGCGGGTCCATGACGCCGATCGGGCGGGCGCCCATGGTGAGGATGTCGCGGACGATGCCGCCGACCCCGGTCGCCGCGCCCTGATAGGGCTCGACGTAGGAGGGGTGGTTGTGCGACTCGACCTTGAAGGTGACGGCCAGGCCCTCGCCGACGTCCACGACGCCGGCGTTCTCGCCCGGGCCGACCAGCAGCGCGGCGGTCTTCGGGGCCTTCTCGCCGAACTGCTTCAGGTGCACCCGGGAGGACTTGTAGGAGCAGTGCTCGGACCACATGACCGAGTACATGGCCAGCTCCGAGGAGCTGGGACGGCGGCCCAGGATCTCGCGGACGCGCAGGTACTCATCCTCGGTCATGCCGAGTTCGCGGTACGGCTGCTTCACGTCGGGGGTCTCAGAGGCCTTCGCGACGGTGTCGAACGAGACGGCGGTGTCTACGAACACATCCGTCGTATCGAACACGTTCTCGGAGGAGTTGCCGGTGCTCATGCGGAAACCAAGCTCTTGAGGATCGAGGTGAAGAACGGCAGGCCGTCGGTGCCCGGGCCCGGATGCGGGCCGGTCAGGTCGTCGATGGCGTACTCGGGGTGCGGCATCAGGCCGACCACGTTCCCGGCGGCGTTGGTGATGCCGGCGATGTCGCGAAGCGAGCCGTTCGGGTTGGCGGTACTGTGCTGATTGTCGTCAGAGACGTAACGCGCCAGTACGCGGCCCTCGGCCTCCAGCGCGTCGAGCGTGTGCTCGTCGGCGACGAAGCGGCCGTCCATGTTCTTGATCGGGATGACCGCCTCGGCGCCGGCCTCGTAGTCCGAGGTCCACGCGGTGCGGTTGTTCTCGATCCGCAGGGTGACGTCGCGGTTGATGAAGTGCAGGTCGCCGTTCCGGATCATCGCGCCTTCCAGCAGGTGCGCCTCGCACAGCACCTGGAAGCCGTTGCAGATGCCCAGGACCGGCAGCCCGCCCCGGGCCGCGTCGATGATCGTGTCCATCACCGGGGAGAACCGGGCGATGGCGCCGGCGCGCAGGTAGTCGCCGTAGGAGAAGCCACCGGGCAGCACGACCGCGTCCACCTGGTGCAGGTTCTGCTCCTTGTGCCAGAGCGCCACCGGCTCGGCCCCGACGGCCGCCGCGGCGCGCAGCGCCTGCTGGTCGTCCAGGGTGCCGGGGAAGGTGACGACGCCGATGCGCGCGGGCATCAGGCGTTCTCGCTGCTCTTCGTGTCTTCGGCGTCGGACGACAGCACTGTGACCTTGAAGTCCTCGATCACGGTGTTGGCGAGCAGCTTCTCGGCCATCTGCTCGGCGGTGGCCCGCAGGGTGGCCGGGTCGGCGTCCGCGAGCTCCAGCTCGAAGCGCTTGCCCTGGCGGACGTTGGTGACGGAGTCGAAGCCCATGCGAGGCAGTGCGCGCTGCACCGCCTGGCCCTGGGGGTCGAGGATCTCGGGCTTGAGCATGACGTCGACGAGGACGCGGGCCACGGGTTCTCCCATTCGCTTCAGCCGCGGCACGTCCGCGCCGGGGCTATTGGGTGGCGGTGATCCCCAGTCTACCGGCGGTTATGTGTGCTTCCGCCCGGCCCAGGAGCAGCTCGCCGGAGGCCGCGCCGCGCGCGGTGCGGGCCGCCGTGACGGCCCAGGCGCCGACCAGCAGCACGTACAGCGCGCAGGCGAGCCAGGCGTACGCGGCCAGACCGGTGTGGTGCCACAGCCCCGTGGCTCCGGTCACACAAGTCCCCACCGGGAAGGTGAACGCCCACCAGGTCATCGCGAACGGCAGGCCCCGCTTGACCACGTCGGCGACCACCAGCAGCGCCATGAGCAGCCAGATCATCGCGAAGCCCAGCACCGGCACGCCGTAGATGACGGCGAACGGCTTCAGAGCGTCCGCCAACTGCGGGCTCACGGCGCCGTGCGCGACGTCAGCGAGGTTGTTCACCGCGGTCACCGACTGCCCGAGCGGGCCGAGGACCAGGAACAGGCCGGGGGCGGCGACGGCGCATTGGGCAGCGGCGCGTAGCGCCTCCTCTGTTGGGGCGGTGGTGGGAGACGGGTGGGCCTTGTGGTGCACCAGCTTCGAGAAGACGACCGGCAGGATGATCATCGTCGCCAGCAGGCTGATGCCGAACATCGCGTAGCAGCCGAGGAACATCGTCTCGCGGAGTTGGCCGGCGGCGACGTGCGGGATGAGCTGCGGGCCGGTGGCGGCCGAGACCATCGGCGCGACGATCGGCAGCAGCCAGACCGGGGCCGCGCTGCCTTCGCGGATGTCGTGCCGGGTCATCATCAGGTAGGGCACCACGACCGTGGTGGCCAGTCCGATCAGGGTGCCGACCAGCCACAGCGTCCAGGCCAGGCCGAGCGCCGCGCCGGTGCCGATCCAGGCCCGGCCGACGATCATCGTCCCGGCCGAGACGGCGGTCATCGCCATCGACAGGCAGCCGTAGAACGGGGCGACCGTCGGGTCCAGGAGGTCGCGGCGGGCCTGGTCGGCGTGCCAGCGCCAGTGCGCGGCCCGGGCCAGCAGGACCACCGCGAGCCAGACGGCCGCCAGCGCCCAGACGGCGGTGACGGCCGCGCGGGGCGCGCCGTGCTGGAACCCGGGAAGCCCCGCTCCGGCGTTGGCGACGATCGCCGTGCCCATGACGGAGGCGTACCAGTTCGGGCCGATGTGGCGGAACGCGTCGCGCGCCGCGACGCCGGACCAGCGGGAGTTGCGGCCGGCGCCGCGGGTGCGGCGAGCGGTGGGTCGTACCGGGAGCGGGATCGTTTGTGCCATGACTCCAGCGTCACGCGCACGAGCTCTCCGAACTAGCCGTCACTTGGGCATGAGGTCATAGAGGTCCTCTATGACCCGACCCTGTGAACTGCGATCCCTAGTCGAACTTCACTCCGGTGAGCCGTTCGTAGGCCTCGACGTAGCGGGCCCGGGTCGCCTGCACGACCTCCTCCGGCAGGGCCGGGGGCGGGGTGTCGGACGCGCGGTCCCAGCCGGAGGCCGGGGAGCTGAGCCAGTCCCGCACGAACTGCTTGTCGAAGGAGGGCTGCGTGCGGCCCGGCTTCCACTCGTCGGCCGGCCAGAACCGGGACGAGTCCGGGGTCAGCACCTCGTCGGCCAGGACCAGGGTCCCGCCGCGCAGCCGCCCGAACTCGAACTTGGTGTCGGCCAGGATGATCCCGCGCTCCTCGGCGATCTCGCGGGCCCGCGAGTAGACCGCCAGCGTGATGTCCTTCAGGTGCGCGGCCAGTTCCGGGTCGGCGATCCGCTCGGCCATCACGTCGAAGGAGACGTTCTCGTCGTGCGCGCCGATCTCGGCCTTCATCGCCGGGGTGAAGATCGGGCGGTCCAGCCGGGAGCCGTCGACCAGGCCGGGCGGCAGGGTCACGCCGTTCGCCGTGCCCTTCTGCTCGTACTCGGCGAGCCCGGAACCGGTCAGGTAGCCGCGCGCCACGCACTCCACCGGCACCATGGCCAGCTTGCGGCAGAGCATCGACCGGCCCCGCAGCTCCTCCTTGTAGGGCTGCAACTCGGCCGGGAACTGGTCCACGTCGGCGCTGATCACGTGGTTCGGCACCAGATCGGCGAGCTGTTTGAACCACCACATCGACAGCTGGGTCAGGATCCGGCCCTTGTCCGGGATCTCTTGCTCCAGCACGAAGTCGTAGGCGGAGATCTTGTCCGAGGCGACGAGCAGGAGGTCGTCGCCGACCGCGTACAGATCGCGGATCTTGCCGCTGGCAAGGTGGTTCAGGCCGGTGATCACGCCCTGAAGCCTACCGGCGCTTCAGCCCGCCTTCGGCTCGCGTTCGTACAGCCGTCGCGACCAGGCGTACGACAGCGCTCCGACCCCGGCGCACCAGATGAGCGTGACCACGAGGTCGCCCCCGATCCTGGTCCCGGTCAGCAGCCCGCGCAGCGTCTCGTTGACCGGCGTGAACGGCTCGTACCGCGAGACCCAGCGCATCCCGGTCGGGAGCGAGTCCGTCGGCACGAACCCGCTGCTCAGGAAGGGCAGCAGCATGAGGAACATCGGCGAGTTGCTGGCGGTCTCCACGCTCTTGGCCGACAGCCCGAGGCCCACGCACAGCCAGGTGACGGCCAAGGTCAGCAGGAGCACCACGCCGAACGCGGCGAACCACTCGGCGGCGTTCGCGTGCGGGCGGAAGCCCACGGCGATCGCGGCGCCGGTCACCACCGCGACGCTGATCATGGTCTGGATCGTGGCCCCGACCACGTGCCCGGTGAGCACCGAGGACCGCGCGACGGCCATGGTCCGGAAGCGCGCGATGATGCCCTCGGTCATGTCCTGCGCGACGGCGATCGCGGTGCCCTGCGCCGCCGCGGCCACCGCCATCACGATGATCGCGGGGGCGACGTAGGCGGCGTACGCGGCTCGGCCGCCGTGCACGCCGGCCGGTGTCCCGCTGCCGAGGCCGGAGCCGAGCGTGCCGCCGAAGACGTAGACGAACAGGAGCAGGAAGACCAGGGGCATCAGGGTGACCATGAGGGTCAGCGACGGGTAGCGCAGCATGTGGCGCAGGTTGCGGCGCAGCATGATGCGGGCGTGGACCAGGGCGTGCGAGCGGGTGTCGGGGCGGGCGCCCTTGCCGGTCCTGCCAGTTCCGCCGGCGCCGCCGGTCCCGCCGGTCCCGCCGTCGTCGAAGCCGCTGCCGGCCAGTGTCGCGGTGCTCATCCTCAGGCCCCCTTCTTGCCGGTCAGCGCGAAGAACACGTCGTCGAGGTCGGGCGTGTGCACGGCCAGCGCCTCGACCTCGACCGAGGCGTCGTCCAGGCGCCGCAGCAGGGTCCGCAGGGTGCTGACCCGGCCGTCGCCGGCCAGTTGCAACGTGAGCGCGTCGTCGTCGCGGCCGCTCGGCGTGAGGACCAGCGCGGCGGCGTCGAGCTCGGCGCGGTCGGCGAAGGTCAGTTCGATGTGTCCGCCCGGGATCCGGGTCTTGAGCTCGGCCGGCGTCCCCTCGGCGACGACGCGCCCGCCGTCCAGCACCGCGACCCGGTGCGCGAGCTGGTCGGCCTCGTCCAGGTACTGGGTCGTCAGCAGGATGGTCGTCCCCTCCGCGACCAGCCCGCGGATGATGTCCCACATGACCCGCCGGCTGCGCGGGTCCAGCCCCGTGGTCGGTTCGTCGAGGAAGATCACCTTCGGGTCCCCGACCAGCGTCATCGCCAGGTCGAGCTTGCGCTTCATCCCCCCGGAGTACGTAGCCGCGGGCTTGCCGGCGGCCTCGGTCAGCTCGAAGCGCTCCAGCAGATCCTCGGCCCGCCGCCGCCCCTCCGGCTTGGGCAGCAGGTGCAGATCCGCCATCAGCATCAGGTTCTCGCGCCCGGTGAGATAGCCGTCGACCGCGGAGAACTGCCCGGTCACCCCGATCGACCGCCGCACCGCCTGCGGATCGGCGGCCAGGTCGTACCCCGCGATCCGGATGTCGCCGGCGTCGGGCCGCAGGTAGGTGGTCAGGAGGTGGACGGCTGTGGTCTTCCCCGCGCCGTTCGGCCCGAGCAGCGCCAGGATCGTCCCGGCCGGCACGGTCAGGTCGATGCCATCGAGCACCGTCCTCGCCCCGAAGGACTTGCGCAGGCCGCGGGCGGAGATCGCGGGCTCCGCCGGGCTGCTCACTCCTCGTCCAGGCGCGGCGCACGGCGGACGGTGACCTCGCCGAGCTTGGTGCTGGCGTGGATCTCCACCCTGTCGACCGGCTCGCCGGGCCGCGGCTCCTCGGCGGCGTCGAGCTCGTTGTGGACCCGGCCGAGATTGGCGTTCAGGTCCAGCCAGGCCGCGGTGCCCTCGCGGACGCCGACCTCGACGTAGCCGTTCTTGGAGGTGGCGGTCACCTTGCCGCGCACCACCTCGCCGATCCGCACCTCGCCGTTGGACGTGGAGGCGGTGAGGTCGGACAGCGCGCGATCGACGTACACGCCGCCGTTGGACGATTTCACCGTCGCCGGCCCGGTCACCACGCCGACGACCACCTTGCCGTTGCTGTTCGTCACCTCGGCGGTGCCGTCCACGGCCCGCAGGTGGATGACGCCGGAACCGCAGCTCACCGTGGCCGCACCGCTGATCTCCTCGATGGAGATCTCGCCGACGCCGGAGCGCAGGTCCACCGGCCCGGCGTGTTCCAGCCGCACCCCGCCGACGCCGGTCTTGAGCTGGAAGGCGCCGAGCACCCCGGCGGACTCGATCTCGCCGATCTCGGCCTCGCCCCGGACATCGGAGTCCGTCGGCAGCTCGATCCGCAGGTCGATGGACTCCGGCCGTCTGCCGCTGAAGTTGACGAACCGGTTGCGCGGCTTGCGGCTGACAACGCTCAGCGTGCCGGTCGCCTCGTCGTACTCGACGCGCGTGTTCTCGGCGGCCTTGACGTCGGCGGCCTTGTTCGGATCGCTGGGGCGCACCTCGACGACAGTGTCGGTGCGGTCGGAGGCGGCGATGCGGACGTCGGCGACGTAGAGGTCGAGCGCGACCTCGATCGCGGAGGGGGTGTTGTAGGTCGACTGAGACATGAGGAGATCCCTTCGGTCGCTGTGCGTTGGCTTGGATGACCGGTCCGGTCCGGTCCGGCCGAGACTGGTCAGCGGACCCAGCCGCTGTAACTGTCGCCGTAGCTGCGATCGCCCTTGTGCGACCCCTTGCCGCGCCTCGCACGCCGGCCCTCGTTGGCCAGCCCGGCGGCGGTCGCCCGCACGATCCAGGCGTTCACGGACAACCCCGACGCCGCGGCGGCGTCCTCGATCAAGGCCTTGAGATTCGACGGCAGCCGCAGGTTGATCCGCACCATGGTGGCGTCGTCGCCCTCGCGGACCGGCAGCCGGACGTCCCCGGGCGCGGACTCGCCGACGGCATCGCCGACGGCGGGCGCGGCCGGCGGCGGCGTCACGACGAACCCGGCGTTCCCACCCCGCAGCCGTACGTCCACCGAGCCCGGAGCGAGCTCGGCGGAGATCTCCTCGGCCGCGACCGACAGCGCCTCCAGCAGGGTGAGCCGCACGGCGGCATCGAGGGGGGCCACCAGCCGGTCGGCGAGGGCGCGTGCGGCCTCGCCGCCGACCTCGGCCGCGGTCGTCAGCTCTCGGCGGAGGCTGTCGACGTAGGGGGTGAGTTCCATGACCCCAGTGTGGCACCACTATGGCACCACTGCAACTCATTCTGGCTCAGTCTGGCGTCCAGACCGCGCCACTTGTGGTGCCACCGTCGGATGTTTCACGCGAAACATCCGTGACAAAATGACCCGAACCTCCCCCGGAAACGCCGAAAGCGGCTGCCAGACCGTGGTCTGACAGCCGCTTTCGGCTTGGCTCAACTCATCTCAGGTCAGCTCAGCTTCGCGAGCTTGTCGAACATCCCGTCCAGCCGCTGCACGAACCGCTCCGGCCGGGTCGCCTCGTCCAGCCGCGCCTCGTCGATGGCCAGCCCGGCGGCGTCGGCCTCCTCGCGCAGCGTCTCGCGGAAGGGCCGGCCGGTCTCCCAGGTCTTCATCGACGCGCGCTGGGTCAGCGGGTAGGCCTGGGTGTCGCGCTCCAGGCCCATCTCGACCAGCTCCAGCAGGACCGTGGAGCTGTAGACCAGCCCGCCGGTGGAGTCGAGGTTGGCGCGCATGCGGTCGGCGTCCACGACCAGGCCGCTCATCAGGCGGATGGTCAGGTTCAGCATGTAGTCCAGGGCGATCGAGGCGTCGGGCAGGGCGATGCGCTCGGTGGAGGAGTGCGAGATGTCGCGCTCGTGCCACAGCGGGATGCCCTCCATCACCGGGACGATCTGGCCCCGGACGATGCGGGCCATGCCGGCCAGGCGCTCGGAGATGATCGGGTTCTTCTTGTGGGGCATCGCCGAGGAGCCCTTCTGCCCCTTGCCGAACGGCTCCCACAACTCGCGGACCTCGGTGCGCTGGCCGTGCCGCACCTCCAGCGCGATCGCCTCCAGGACGGTGGCCATGATCGCCAGGGCCGACACCCACTCGGACACGCCGTCGCGCAGGATCACCTGGGTGGAGACGTCCGCCGCCGTCATGCCCAGCTTGTCGGCGACGAAGGCCTCGATCGCCGGATCGATGTTGGAGTACGTGCCGACCGCGCCGGAGATCGCCACCACCCCGACCGCCTCGCGGGCCCGGCGCAACCGGTCCCGGGACCGGGCCACGCCGAAGGCGAAGTCGGCGACCCGGTGGCCCCAGACGTCCGGCTCACCGTGGATGCCGTGGGTCCGGCCGACGCGCAGCGTCGCGCGGTGCGCCAGCGCGTGGTCCCGCAGCACCGCGACCAGCTTGTCCGCCTTCTCCAGCAGGATGTCGGTGGCCTCGGTGAGCTGCAGCGCCAGCGCCGTGTCCAGCAGGTCCGAGGAGGTCATGCCGAAGTGCACGAACGCGGCCGCCTCGCGCGGCTCGGTGTTGTCGGCCCACGCGGACAGGAACGCGATCACGTCGTGCTGCGTGACGGCCTCGATGGCGGCGACCGCCTCCGGCGTCGGCGGCGCGGCCTCGCGCACCGGCTCCACGGCCGACTCCGGAATCGTGCCGGCCGCCGCGTGCGCCTCCACGACCAGCGTCTCGACCTGCGCCCACAGCTCGTACTTGTGGGCCTCGGACCAGACACGGCCCATCTCGGGCAGGGTGTAACGCTCGATCATGGCGGCGGCCTTCCTGGGCAGACGTGGGAGGTCTTGACACCCGATTCTCCCAGGAGGCCGCCGCCTGTCCTAACCGCCGCAGTTCAGCGGTGGTGTGATCTGGCTCCCAGCCTCATCCCCGTGGCGCGGCTCCGGTGTAGCGAGCCACCATCGCGGCGGCGATCCGTTGCAGCCAGGCCCGGTCCGCGTCCGAGCTCAGGGTCAGCCGCTGGCGGTCGGCGCGCGTGAGGTCCGTCTGCAGGATCGTGTCGCCGACTCGGACCGTGACGCGCACGCCGCCCTGCTGCGGCTGGTTCTCCACGAAGGCGCCGTCGCCGATCCCCGCGGGCAGCTCCGTCACCGTGTCCTGGGAGAAGCCGCCGTCCTTCGCCGCCGGGTCGCAGCCGCCTCGGGCGTAGGTCCGCGCGTCCTGCATCGTCTTCGCACCGGTCCCGGCCGGCAGCCGGTACTCGCCTTCGAACCCGGTGGCCCGGGTGCCGTCCGGCAGGCTGCCGGTGTAGCCCAGGGCCCGGCCGGCGGCCAGGCCGAAGATGCTGTGGTCCGGGGTGCAGCCGTTGTCCATGACGAACTCGCCGGTGCTCGATTCCCGGCTGCCCGGGTCGTAGGCCCAGTCCGGGCCCACGTCGGCCGGCACCAGCAGCTTGCCGTCCGCGTTCGGCGGCGGCAGCGGCGCGAGAACCGGTCCCACGGCCGGGTCGGACAGCGCGGCGCCCAGGCCGTTCTCCGACCACGGGGTCGGAGTCAGGACCTCGGCGGCCGAGGGCTGTACCCCCGCGGGCAATGTCCGGGTCCGCCGCCAGGGTCCGCTGCCAGGTCACGGAGTGTTTCTGGCCAGCCAATCGGACAATCGGGAAACGTCACCGACGTCCGCGAGCGCCGAGGCCATGTCGTGGATCGGCACCGCGTCGCCGGCCCGGTCGCGCAGCACCGGGCCGTCCAGCCAGTCCAGCCCCCAGGTCGCCAGCCGCGCCTCGACGAGCCGGACCGCGAGATACGCGGCGAGACTGTCGCTCTCCGGCTCCGCGGCGTCCCTGGCCGGCGCGTCGTCGACTTCCCCCACCCGCGGGCCGGGGATGACCGGGCCGGAGATTATGGGGGCAGAGCTTATTGGGGCAGAGCTCATCGGGGCAGAGATCACCACCCCCGCCGTCTCGCCCCGCCGCGCCCCCGGCACCCCAGCCTCAGCGATCAGGGTCCGTATCCGCTTCGCGGCCGGGTGCTCATCGGGCACCGACTCCGCGCGCCGCACCAGCTCCGGCTCGGTGACCGAGGTGACGTACCGCTCCCAGGTCACCGTCCGCTCGATCCGGCGCCCCTGGAACAGCTCCGCCGCCATCCGCGACGCGCGGGCGTCCACATCGCCGGGCTCCTCCAGCAGGTCGCACGCCGGCCGCTCGCTCAGCCGGGTGGCCAGCGAGCCGGCCATCCGGTCCCGCCGTCCCAGCGAGGTCAGCGCGCCGACCAGCGCCACGTTCAGCCCGACCGGGCAGTACCCCGACTCCCACGCCGGCTGCGCCAGCCGGGTCAGGACCCGGTCCCACCCGGCCGCGGCCATGTTGATCTGCTCGTGCGCATAGGCGCGGGCGGCCGGCTCGATCATCCGCGAGGCCGCCACCGCCTCCCAGGCCACGACGCGTTCCAGCACCTCGGCGCGGGCCTCGAAGTAGGCGGCCAGGCGCCGCCGCATCGTCGGGAACAGGCGCAGGGTCCGGTCCGGCCGGCCGTGCAGGGCGCCGATGCTCCGGTTGGCGAAGGCCCGGGCCCGCACGATCCGCTCGTCCCCGGCCGCCGCCATGCCGGCCACCAACGGCGCCAGCAGCCCCCGCAGTTCGCTGACTCGCAGCCACCACAGGAACGGCGCCCCGATGACCAGCACCGGACCGCCGGGACGCGGGTCCAGCCAGGCATCGCAGTCCGGGGACAGCTCGATCCCGGCCGGGGTCGGCACCTGGAGTTGCAGCGCCAGCTGCCGGACCAGCAGTTCCAGCTCGGGAGCGGATCCGCCGGCCAGCGGCACGGTCTTCGGCGGGGCTATCGCGCTCCGATGCAGCCGGATCGCGGGCAGCGCCCACACCACGCACACCACGCCGGCCGCCGCCACCGCGCCGGGCCCGAAACCGCCCCAGCCGCCGAAGCCGCGCAACCGCGTCAGGCCGACCAGGCCCGCGCATGCCGCGGCAGCGCTCAGGGCGTATGCCGCTATCACCCACGCGCGGACGCGTAGTAGCGCGCGGGCCGCCCTGTGTGCACTCACCCGCGCCGTCGTCGCCGTCACCGTGCTGATGGATCCCCCAAGCGTCCAGGCCGCTTACGAGCCTGTTGCGAAGGCTAGCGCGAAACACCCACAGCGGTTAGGGACGTGGCTTGAATACACACTTTCGGATGGCGGGGTAAGGGATCCGTGCCTCAGCGTGACATATCAAGCAGCTGCTTTTGCTGCCTCCGCTGCGATGTCGGTGCGGTGCTGCGAACCGGCGAAATCGACGGCCGCCACACCGTCGTAGGCCTTGGCGCGCGCGGCGGCGAGGTGGTCCGCCACCGCGGTCACGGCCAGGACCCGGCCGCCGGCGGTGACGACGTCGCCGTCCGCGTTCTGCTTGGTCCCGGCCTGGTTCACCACGGTGCCCAGCCGCTCGGCGGTGTCGATCCCGAGGATGACGTCTCCGCTGCGCGGCGTCCCGGGGTAGCCCGCGGCGGCCAGCACCACGGTGACGGCGGCGCCGTCGCGCCAGCGCGGCGCGGGGGCGTCGGCCAGCGTGCCGGTCGCGGCCGGGTACAGCAGCTCCGACAGCGGGGACTCCAGCATCGCCAGCACGCTCTGCGTCTCCGGGTCGCCGAAGCGCGCGTTGAACTCCACGACGCGCAGGCCCTTCGCGGTCAGCGCGAGACCGGCGTAGACGAGCCCGGCGAACGGGGTGCCGCGCCGGCGCATCTCGTCGACCAGCGGCTGGATCACCGTCGCGACGACCTCTTCGGTCAGCCCCTCTGGCGCCCACGGCAGCGGGCAGTAGGAGCCCATGCCGCCGGTGTTGAGGCCGGTGTCGCCGTCGCCGATCCGCTTGAAGTCCTGCGAGGGCATCATCGGGACGACCGTGGTCCCGTCGGTGACGCCGAACAGCGAGACCTCGGGGCCGTCCAGGTACTCCTCGATGACGACGCGCCCGCACGCCCGCGCGTGCTCCAGGGCCTCGGCCCGGTCCTCGGTGACCACCACGCCCTTGCCGGCAGCGAGCGCGTCGTCCTTCACCACATAGGGGAAGCCCGCGAACTCGTCGAGCGCCTTGGTGTACTCGTCCTCGGTCTCGCAGACATAGGACTTGGCGGTCGGGATGTGGGCGGCGGCCATGACCTCCTTGGAGAAGGCCTTGGACCCCTCCAGCAACGCGGCCGCCTTGGACGGCCCGAACACCGGGATCCCCGCCTCGCGCACCGGATCCGCGACCCCCGCCACCAGCGGCGCCTCCGGCCCCACCACGACCAGGTCCACACCGAGCTCCACGGCCAGGTCCCGCACCGCGGCCGGGTCCAGGGCGTCGACCGGGCGCAGCTCGGCGACCTCCGCGATGCCGGGATTGCCGGGCGCGCAGTACAGCGCGGTGACGGCCGGGTCGGTGCTGAGGGCGCGGGCGAGGGCGTGCTCGCGGCCGCCGGTGCCGATGACGAGGACCTTCATGGTCGTTAGGGTACCGGCGGGAAAGATAGACAGTTTGGACTGTGCAGTTTAGACTGAAGGTATGGACAGCCAGAGGGCACAGGGACAGCAGGACGGCGCGAACCCCGACGCGGCACACTCCGAGGCCGCGCACGCCGAGGCCGCGCACGCCGCCCGCGAGCTGCGCGTGCTGGTCGGCCGCCTGCGCCGCCGGCTGCGCGAGGTGGACAGCGTGCACGAGCTCACCGCGTCCCAGCTGGCGGTCCTGGGCCGGCTGGACCGCGACGGCCCGGCCTCGACCAGCGACCTGGCGAAGGCCGAGCGCGTCCGGCCGCAGTCCATGGCCGCGACCGTGGCGGTGCTGGAGGAGCGCGGCATGATCGCCCGCCGCCAGGACCCGGACGACGGCCGCCGCCAGCTGATCGAACTGACCCCGACGGCCGACGAGACCGTGAGCGGATCGCGGCGGGCCCGCGACGAGTGGCTGGAAAGCGCGCTGCGCGAGCGGTTCTCGGCCCAGGAGCTGACCACGGTGATCACCGCTTTGGGCCTGCTGGAACGGCTGAGCGAATGACCGCGACCGCTGACAGGGCTCAAGACACCACCAGGACCCAGGACACCGCCAGGGCTCAAGACACCGCCACCACTCAGGACACCGCCGCCGCGACCCCGCCCTTCAACCGCCGCCTGATCGTCCCGCTCCTGTTCGGCGCGACGCTCAACCCGATCAACTCCTCGATGATCGCCATCGCGCTGGTGCCGATCGGCGCGGCCTTCGGCGCCTCGCCCGCGGCGACCGCGTGGCTCGTCTCGGCGCTCTACCTCGCCACCGCTATAGGGCAGCCGGTGATCGGCCGGCTTGTGGACCGATTCGGAGCGCGTCCGCTCTACCTCGTCGGGGCTGCGCTGGTCGGAGTGGCCGGGGTGATCGGGACGGCCGCGCCGTCGCTCGCGGTGCTCATCGTGGCGCGGGTGTTGCTGGGGTTCGGGACCAGCGCGCAGTTCCCGGCGGCCATGCACACGGTGCGCGGCGAGGCACAGCGCACCGGCATGAAGACTCCCGCGGGGATCCTCACCGCGCTCTCCATATCCGCGCAGAGCACCATGGTCATCGGTCCGACGCTCGGTGGCGCGCTCGTCGGTGTCGGCGGATGGCGCCTGGTGTTCGCCATCAACATCCCCCTGGCATTGGTTTGCATAGCGCTCGGCGCGCGGAGACTTCCCAAGAGCGTTCCCACGCACAACGAAAGCCGCATCGACCTGATGGGCATGGGACTGTTCGCCGCGATGCTGACCAGCCTGCTGCTCTTCCTCATGGACATGAGCGTCGGCAACCTCTATCTCCTGGTGCTTGCCGCTGCGGTGGCCGCAGTGTTCGTCCGTATAGAGCTCCGCACAGGGGAGCCCTTTATAGACATGCGCATCTTCGGCGGGAACACCCCGCTGCTCATGACGTACCTGCGCCAGACGCTTACCTATGTCCTCACGTACTGCTTTATCTACGGCTTCGCGCAGTGGCTGGAGGAGGGCCGCGGCCTCAGCGCCTCCGCAGCCGGCCTCGTCGTTCTGCCGACCTCCCTGACGGCGATCGTCATGGCCTGGTTCACCGGACGGCGCAACGGGATCCGCAGCAAGCTGTTCGCCGGCACCCTGTCGATGATCGCTGCGTCCGCGGCGCTGTTGGCCCTTAACCGGGAGACCGCTATATGGGTTCTCATAGCGGTGGGCCTACTGGCGGGTGCCACACAGGGCATGAACGGTCTCGCCAACCAGAACGCCTTGTTCCGCCAGGCAAATGCGGCGCGCATGGGAACCGCTTCGGGACTGCTGCGGACCTTCCAGTACCTCGGCGCCATCCTGTCCTCAGCCGCCGTGGCGATCGTCTTCCGCACTGGGGCTTCTTCGGGCGGCCTTCACGAACTCGCCGTCATTATGATCGCCTGCGGCGCGCTGCTGCTCGCCGTGGTCCTCGCCGACCGCTCGTTGTCCCTCCGCCGATAAGGATTCCGCGACATGGCGCTGACAATCCTGGACCCGAAGACCGCGCTCGTCCTGATCGACCTCCAGCACGGCATCGTCGCCCCGCCCTCCGTCCCGCTCAGCGGAGCCGAGGTGGTGGCGCGCGGTAAGGAACTGGCGGACGCCTTCCGTTCGCGCGGTCTCCCGGTGGTCC
This sequence comes from Catenulispora sp. MAP12-49, assembly GCF_041262705.1. NCBI lineage: Bacteria > Bacillati > Actinomycetota > Actinomycetes > Catenulisporales > Catenulisporaceae > Catenulispora > Catenulispora sp. MAP12-49. The sequence continues at coordinate 263,630 of NZ_JBGCCP010000001.1, forward strand.
TGGTGAACGTCTCCTTCTCGCCCGACTTCGGCGACGCCCCGAAAGGCCGCGACGACGAGGAACCCGATCCGGAAGAAGACGAGGACGAAGACGAGGGCATGCCCGCCGACTTCGCCGTCATCGTCGACGAACTCGGCGCGCAGGACACCGACATCCGCGTCACCAAGCACCAGTGGGGCGCCTTCCACGGCACCGACCTGGACACCCAGCTGCGCCGCCGGGGCGTCACGCAGATCGTCCTGGCCGGCCTGGTCACCAGCCGCGGCGTCGACACCACGGCGCGCGAGGCGTACGCGCACAACTACAGCGTCACGTTCGCCGTCGACGCGATGGCCGACCGCGGTATCGAGGTGCACGACAACGCCATCGAGCGGATCTTCCCGCAGATCGGCCAGCGAGCCACCACCGCGGAGATTCTGAAGTTGCTTAGCTCCTGAAGCTAGTGCGGATTCCCTAAGGGCTCCGACACTTCCTGCAGAAGCCCATAGACGAACCGCGCGCTGCGCCGCTCCACGCCGCCCCGGCCGTCGTCATATCCGTATTCGCTGTGCCACCGCGTCGGAGCGTCCTCCGGCAGATGCCGCACCTGCGGATACATCCGCTCCAGATCCCCGACCACGTATTGCCACGGCGCCAGCGCGTTGTCCGGCGGCGCCGCGGGCGGTTCCGTCTCGGGCGCCCGCACCAGCCACTCCTGCCAGACCTGTCCGCCGGGTCCGACCACGATCTCGAAGCGCAGCTCCGGCCACAGCGGCAGCGTCCAGTGGTAGAGCCGGCTGACGAGGTCCCCGGTGCGGAGGTCGAGTTCGGCCTCCGCCGGTCCCAGGAGGGCCCTGAAGCGTTCCGGTCCGCGGGGCGCGGAGCGCGCGCGCAGATAGCGCTGCCACCAAGCGTTCGCCTCGCGCATCTCCGTGACGGAGAAGCCCAGGCCTTGCCGAGCCTGCTCCACCAGATCGGGCTGGTAGTCGGCCATCCGGCGGAGCAGGATCAACTGGAATTCCGAGCGTGAGATCATCGCGCCCGAGCTTAGTCCGGAACGCTAGCGGGGCCCTGCCAGATCGGGACTCTGCCGGTTCATGTCGGTGAAGTAGTGGTTGTGGCCCAGCACCGATTCCTCGGTGTTGGTCGCGACACTGCTGACCGCCTGGTTCCCGCCGAAGACCACGACGCCCGACAGGTGCGGGGCCAGCGCCTTGGCCAGACTGAGTTCCGAGGCGGGCAGGAACTGCGACCCGGGATTCGTCAGCAGCAGGGGATGGAACAGCACCCTGGACCCGTCGGGCGAGAACACCGGGTCGTCCACGGGGTTGGTCGAGGGGTGTCGTCGCCGGCCGGGACCGTGGTGTCGTGCGAGCCGTCGGGGTTCACGTCGTGCCACTGCAGCTGCCCCACCGAGGCGGACAGGGTGTACGCGATCGGCCCGTTGACCGGCGCGGCCAGCCCTACCAGTCAGGAGGCTCCGGCGGCCGCCTGCGCGCCGGCGGGTTCTGACCCCCCGGCGGCTCGGCGCGCCGGGGCTCCGGGGGCTCTCCGGCGCGGCGGAGGTCGCCGCGACGCTGCGGCTGGTCGCGTCGCTGCGCACGGGGGTCCGGGGCCATGCCGCCGCGGGGCTCGGGGCTTCCGGGGCGCGGCACCCGCTCGGCTCCGGGCGGAGCGCTCCCGCGCTGCGGTTTCTTGGCTCCCTTGCCGCGCCGCAGCCAGCCGCCCGAGCTCGGCTCCTCCTGCGGGCGCGCATCAGGGTTCTGTCGCGGGCGGGGCGGTGTCTTCTCACGGCCGCCGGTGCCGTCGGGAGCGGCTCGACGCTGTCGCTGCGGATCGGCGGACGGCCGCTGGTCCGTACCTGTATCTATCGAAGGCCGCTGATCGGCGGACTTGCGCGGCCTCGCCGATATCGCAGGATCCTCACGGCGCACCGGCTGCCCAGTACGCGGCTGATCCGATTCCCTGCTACGCGCCTGCCTGCCGCCGGAATCCACGCCACGCACAGGCTGCCCGACTCCGCGCGCATCCGCATCCCGCCGATCCCTGCCCCGCGGGTCCTCGCTGCGCCCCGAGGGATCGACCCGCCTCAAACGCCCCGCACTCGTCGGCGGGCCCGCATCGGCAGCCGGCCGCCGGTCCGCGCTCTTCCGCGGCTGCCCCTGCTGCCCCGAATCGCTTCCGGGCCGCGGATCCACCCCCTGCCCGGGCGCCGGCTTCGCACCGCGCCGCTTTCCCTCAGCCGGCCTCTCCTCAGCCCTCTGCCGCCCGGCGTCCCCACCCGCCGAAGGCCCCGCGCTCAACTCCCGCCGCGTGGAACTCCGCCCCGCCGGCAGCGCGTGGCCGACCGGCACCGGACCGCGCGCCTGCGCTTGTGCCAGCGCCCGCTCGCGGCCGCGCAGGTAGCCGGCGACGAACTTCTCCAGCCCCATCTCGGCCAGCGGCGTGCGCTGCTGCGGGTCGTAGGCCGCCAGGCCGGTGTCGGACTCCACCGCGTGCGCGAAGCGGAACGCCATCGTCGCCGCCATGCGCGCCACCGGGCCGTCGTACCAGTACGGCAGCGCGATGACGCCGTCCTCGCCGAAGAACGTGAACCGCAGCCGGGTCACCGGGTGCACCAGCTCCCGCTGGCCCCGGCCGCGGAACTCCTCGATCTGACCGAGGATCTCCGCGGCGTGGAGCACGAGGTCGGGCCACGGCTCCAGGCGCGCGGCCACTATCCTCGGGTCCTCCTCGCGCGCCGCGGTGCGCGCGGCGGCCAGGGCCTGGGACCAGGTCTGGCCCAGCAGGTGCGGGAGGAACACCACCTCGTGGCTCATGTGGCAACTTTAGTGGTGTTCCCCCCAAGATCGATCTCAGGACGCGAACGTGGCACATCAAACGCAGCGCCGCGAAGCGGCTCCTCAACGGGCGGTGGTGGGAGACGGGTGGGCGCAGCAGATGAGGCGATGGCCCCGTCAGCTCGCGTACACGTCCACGACCGACAGCGCTTCGTCCAGCGCCGCCAGCCCCTTGCGCGCGTCCTCCTCGGAGATCGTGCACGGCGGCACCACGTGCAGCCGGTTGAAGTTGATGAACGGCCACACGCCGCGCGCCTTCATCGCCGCCGCGAGCTCGTTCATCGGCGCCGCGTCCGCGCCGGAGGCGTTGTAGGGCACGAGCATCTCGCGCGTCTCCTTGGAGCGGACCAGGTCCAGCGCCCAGAACGCGCCGACGCCGCGCACCTCGCCGACGCTCGGGTGCTTCTCGGCCATCTCGCGCAGCGCCGGGCCGAAGACCTCCTCGCCCAGGCGCGCCGCGTGCTCGATGATGCCCTCCTCCTTCATCGCGTTGATCGTCGCGACGATGGAGGCGCAGGCGAGCGGGTGCCCGGAGTAGGTCAGGCCGCCGGGGTACACGCGGTCCTTGAAGGTGTCGCGGATCTTCTCGGAGATGATCACACCGCCGACCGGGACGTAGCCGGAGTTGGAGCCCTTGGCGAAGGTGATCAGGTCCGGGGTGACGCCCCAGTGGTCGACCGCGAACCAGGCGCCGGAGCGCGCGAAGCCGGCCATCACCTCGTCGGCGATGTAGACGATCCCGTACTTGTCGCACAGCGCGCGCACGCCCGCGAGGTAGCCCGCCGGCGGCATCAGCACTCCGGCGGTGCCGACGATGGTCTCCAGGATGACGGCCGCGATCGTCGCCGGCCCCTCGTACTGGATGGTCTGCTCCAGGTGCAGCAGCGCGCGCTCGCACTCCTCGGCCTCGGTCGTGGCGTGGAAGTGGGAGCGGTACAGGTGCGGGCCGAAGAAGTGCACGGCGCCGCCGGTGGACTGGCCCACCGCGTCGTTGGCCCAGCGGCGGGGGTCGCCGGTGAGGGAGATGGCCGTCGAGGTGGAGCCGTGGTAGCTGCGGTAGGCGGAGAGCACCTTGGTGCGGCCGGTGTGCAGCCGGGCCATGCGGACGGCGTTCTCGACGGCCTCGGCGCCGCCGTTGGTGAAGAAGACGTAGTTCAGGTCGCCCGGGGCCAGCTCGGCGATCAGCCGGGCGGCCTCGCCGCGGACGTCGTTGGCGAAGGCCGGCGCGATGGTGCACAGCTTGCCGGCCTGCTCCTGGATCGCCGCGACCACCTTGGGGTGCTGGTGGCCGATGTTGGTGTTCACCAGCTGGGAGGAGAAGTCCAGATAGCGGTTGCCGTCGTAGTCCCAGAAGTAGGACCCCTCGGCGCCGGCGATCGGGAGCGGACTGATGGCCCCCTGCGCCGACCAGGAGTGGAACACGTGGGCGCGGTCGTCGGCGAGAACTTGCGCGCCGGCCGCCTTCAGCTCGTCGGGGGAGATATCAGTCATAGCCCGAACGTACATGGTGCGGCCCCCCGCTCGGGAGGCCGCAACATGTCAAGGAATCGACCGCGCGCCCTTACAGAACTGCCAACGGCTACAGGAACGAGCGCACCTGGATCGTGGCGTTGCGCTCCGGGCCGACGCCGATCGCCGAGATCGGCGCGCCCGACATCTCCTCCAGCGCCTTGACGTACGCCTGCGCGTTCTTCGGCAGGTCCTCGAAGGACTTGCAGCCCGAGATGTCCTCGGTCCAGCCCGGGAACTGCTCGTAGACCGGCGTCGCGTGGTGGAAGTCGGTCTGCGTCATCGGGATCTCGTCGTGCCGGACGCCGTCCACCTCGTAGGCCACGCAGACCGGGATCTGCTCGAAGCCGGTGAGCACGTCCAGCTTGGTCAGGAAGAAGTCGGTCAGGCCGTTCACCCGGGAGGCGTAGCGCGCCACCGGCGCGTCGAACCAGCCGCAGCGCCGGTCCCGGCCGGTGGTGACGCCGTACTCGTGGCCGATGCGGCGCAGCGCCTCGCCGTTCTCGTCGAACAGCTCGGTCGGGAAGGGCCCGGCGCCGACGCGGGTCGCGTACGCCTTCAGGATGCCGATGGTCCGGGTGATGCGCGTCGGGCCGATGCCGGCGCCGGTGCACGCCCCGCCGGTGGTCGGGTTCGAGGAGGTGACGAAGGGATAGGTGCCGTGGTCCACGTCCAGCAGCGTGCCCTGGCCGCCCTCCAGCAGCACCACCTTGCCCTCGTCCAGCGCCTTGTTGACGACCAGCGAGGTGTCGGCGACCATCGGCCGCAGCCGCTCGGCGTAGCCCAGGTACTCCTCGACCACCGCCTCGGCGCTCAGCGCACGCCGGTTGTACACCTTGACCAGCATCTGGTTCCGGTCGCGCAGCGCGCCCTCGACCTTCTGCAGCAGGATCGAGGGGTCGAACAGGTCCTGGACCCGCACCCCGATACGGTTGATCTTGTCCGCGTACGTCGGCCCGATGCCGCGGCCCGTGGTCCCGATCTTGTTCTTGCCCAGGAACCGCTCGCTGACCTTGTCCATGGTCCGGTGGTAGGGCGTGATCAGGTGCGCGTTCGCCGAGATCAGCAGCCGCGAGGTGTCGACGCCGCGCTGGTCCAGGCCGTCGAGCTCGGCGAACAGCACGGCCGGGTCGATGACCACGCCGTTGCCGATCACCGGCACGCAGCCCGGCGAGAGGATGCCCGAGGGCAACAGGTGGAGGGCGTACTTCTGGTCGCCGATGACGACCGTGTGGCCGGCGTTGTTGCCGCCCTGATAGCGGACGACGTAGTCGACCGAGCCGCCGAGCAGGTCCGTGGCCTTGCCCTTGCCTTCGTCGCCCCACTGGGCGCCGACGAGCACGAGAGCGGGCATGGGAGATGCCTTTCCAACGCTAGACGCCTACTAGCTGCCAGTAGGTCCCTCTAGGGCGACGCGTTTTTTGGTAGAACGACCGAAGCCCCTGGTCGCAAGCGGCGACAGGGGCTCTTGCGGCAAGAGTTTACCGCGACGTGACCGGGGATGGCCATTCCGGTCCGACAGGTGTCACCCGCCGTTGGTCTGCACCGGAAGCGGTCTGCCGGCCGCGTCGAAGGCCGTGACGCCCTTCGTCGGCTTGTCCCCGGACAGGACATAGGCGAAGAACCGGTAGCCGCCGAGGCTCTTGATGTCGATGGGACTGGTGGTGCCGTCGGCGTAGTCGAGCTGCAGTCGGGCGACCTCGGGCGCGACCAGCCCCGACTCGGCCATCGCCGCCTTCCCGGAAGAGCTGACTTCCTCCGAGGTGCCGCCGCCGGTCGAGGCGTGCTCAGAACCCGTGATCGGCCTGGCATGGGTGCAGTCGGCACTCACCGTGGCCGCCATGTCGGAGACGATGCACGGCCCCGACGGCCCGGTGTAGGCGGTGATGACCACGTCGGCGGCACCGAACTTACCGCGGGCCAGCTCGACCGGGCCCGCGGTCGGCGGCGGCTTCTCACCGGGCTTGTACCACCGGCCCTCGACGCTGAAGCTCCCCTTGATGCTGAACGGGGTCGAGAATGCGATCTCGGCGCCCCGGGCGTCGAAGACCTCGATCTTGGCCACCCCGAGGCCGGGCGGCAGGGCGAAGAGCGCCACCGGTGTCTTGGCCACGGGCACGGCCTCGAAGTGCAGGACCTCTCCGTCCGCCAGCGTGACGTTGACCGTCGCCACCTGCTTCTGGAGGAAGAGCGTGTAGTTGACGGGTTCGCCCGCGGACGCGTTGACGGTCAGGGCGGCGTACTTGGCGTCCGGCCCCTGGTTGTCGAAACCGCAGACCCACTCGATGTAGTAGCAGTTCTTGTTGTCGAAGCCGATGCTCCACTTCTTGCCGTCGACCGTGCCCGAGAACTGCCCCTTGCCGTGGGTCAGGATCGTCGGGTTCACCGTGACGCGCCCTGCTGTGTTTCCGGCCGCGTAAACGCCGTCCGGGCCGCCGCTCGCCGTGCTGTACCCAGAGCCCCCGCCGCCGGCGACCGCGACCGGCACGCCGATCGACAGCGCCGCCGCGACCGCCAGCGCGCCGCCGCCGATGACCCGGCGCCGCCGGCGGATCGTCCGGCCCTGCTTCAGGGTCGCCTCGACCGGGATGGCGCCGGTCTCGAAGTGGCCCAGGTCGGCGAACACGGCTCCCTGGTCGCTGCCGTCGATGCCGTCGATGCCGTCGATGCCGTCGATGCCGTCGATGCCGTCGATGCCGTCGATGCCGTCGATGCCCGGTGCGTACTGCTCGTCGTTCACGAGATCACACTCCCGTCCTGAAGCTGGGTGCTGGTGCGGAGCTTGGCCAGGGCCCGCGAGGCCTGGCTCTTCACGGTGCCGACCGAGCAGCCGAGCACCGTGGCGGCCTGGGTCTCCGTCAGGCCGTCCCAGTAGCGGAGCACGACGACCGCGCGTTGCTTCGGCGGCAGCTCCATCAGGGCCGCCACCAGCGCCTCGCGCTGGTCGAAGGCGGCGGTGCCGTCGGTGACGGCGGGTTCGGCGGGCGCCTGGCCGGAGTGCTCGTCGACGCGGCGCTTGCGGAAGCGGTGGTGGTTGGTGTTGATCAGGATCCGGCGGACGTACGCGTCCGGGTCGTCCGCGCGCCGCACCCTGGGCCAGGACGCGTACGCCTTGGCCAGCGCGGTCTGCGCCAGGTCCTCGGCGTGGCCGCGGTCGCCGGTCAGGCCGTAGGCGAACCGGACCAGGCCGCCCCACCGGCTGACCATGTACTCGCCGAACTCGGCCTCGTCGTCGGCGCGTCTGTCGTCCCTGCTGCGCTTGGTGTCCTTGTCACGCTTGTCACCCCGCATCCGTCCCCCTCGCGTCATGGTTCATGTCGCTGAAGAGGGCGGGCTGTGCGCGGATCGTTGCACGGGACGGGGACCGGACTTCAGTCCGCCAGCTGCTCCAGGAAGGCCACGCAGCGCACGGCCTCGACGCCGGCCTCGGTGCACGCCGCGATCGCCTCGCGCAGCCGCTCGACCGCGGCGTCCCGGCTGCCGTACCGGTCCAGCAGCCAGGCGACCATCTGCTCGGAGAAGTCGTAGTCCATCGCGCTGTGCGGGAGCAGGGCGCGGAACCCGGAGGCCGCGCGCTCGGCGTAGGGCATGGCCTTGTCCGACAGGTCGGCGTTGAGGTGCAGCCGGGCCAGCTGGTCGTCGGTCTCGGCCAGCTCGTAGGCGATGACCTGCGCGTCGCGCTCGTGGTCGCCGGAGCCCTCGGCCGTCTCCAGGACCTGCGCGGCCTCGGCGAACAGCAGGAGGACCTGGTCCAGGACGTCCTCGCGCTCGCTGTCGTGCGCGGTCTCCTCCGATTCGCCGAAGGTCACCCAGGCCAGGGCCCTGAGGGTCTTGGCCAGGTTGATCGGATCGGGCAGTGCGCGCAACAGGATCACGGCGCGGTCGAACGCCCGCCGCGCCTCCTCCGGGAGCCCGGCGGCGCGCAGCGCGTGCCCGGCGGACGCCGCGAGCATCGCGTGCCCGCCCTGCTGCGGGAAGTCCTCGGCGGCCGCCGCGGCCAGCAGATACTGCTCGGCGGCGCCCCGGTAGTCCTCCAGGCGCCCCAGACAGCGGGCCAGCGCCCAGCGGGCGTTGACCACCGTGGGCTCGTCGAGGTGCTCGATCATCGCCGGCAGCGCGGACTCCAGGATGGCGGCGGCGTCGGCGTCCCGGCCCAGTTGCTCGTAGGCGAAGGCCAGGCTGTGGCGGGCGCTGGCGGCCAGGTCGGGGACGCCGTGCCGGTCGGCCCAGCCGACGGCTTCCAGCGCGTGCTCGGCGCTGTCGCCATACCGTCCCTGCGCGCCGGTGGCGTTGGCCAGCACCTGGCGCGTGTACCCGGCCGGGAACCGCTGCTCGGGCCAAAGCCCCGCGATGTCCAGGGCCGCGAGCCCCGCCCGCTCGGCGTCGGCGTCCCGGTCCGCGGCCAGGTAGGCCTGCGCGAGGAGCATGTTCGGGTGCAGATTCGCCCACGGCCGCTCGGCGCGGTCGTACAGCGCTATGGCCGCCAGCAGCTCCGGCACCGACTCCTCGGGACGGCCGCGACGCTGCGCGATCTCGGCGCGCATGGTGTGCGCGGCGGCGGCGCGGGCCGGGACGTCGAACTCGACGGCGTCGGCCAGCAGCGCCTCGACGCTGGCCGCGAAGTGGTCGAAGGCTGATTCGCGGCGGGCTTCGAAGCCCGCCTCGTCGTCGGGATCAGCGCTGATCTCGGTCGTCCGGCGGGCTTCGAAGGCCTGGGCCCGGCGGACGGTGAGCACGTCCTCGGGCTCGGCGAGGCCGCGCGCCTGCAACACCCGGGCCGTCGCGTAGAGAGCGGCCAGCGCGTCTTCCAGGGAGAGCTCCTGATTCTTCTTCTGCAACGCCTCAGCCAGCAGCTTGCGCGCCTTCACGGCGACCGCGCGGCCTTGCAGCTCGCCTTCTTCATACCGCTCGACGGCTTCGCCGAGCAGCCGGACCGCCCGCTCCATGTCCTCGCGGTCGAGCGCGTCGGCGGCCCGTTCCTCGGCCAGCCGGCCCTGCGCCTCCAGATCGAGCTCGATACCGCGGCGATCAGCCGCGACCGCGACCCGTTCCCACATCTTCGTCGCGCCGGGGTGCGCGGCGTCGAAGAGCCGGCGGGCCTCGGCGAGCAGGTCGTCGAAGTCGGTGTCGGCGTCCGGGTCGGCCGATTCGAGAACCGGCTCGCGCTGTGTCGGCAGCGCCGGCGGCTTCGGTGGATGCCTCGGTGCCTCAGACACCGCCGACACCGCCGGCACCGCCGAAGCCGCCGAGCCCACCGACACCGCCGGCCGCGGAGCCACGATCAGCGGCAGCTCCGCCACCAGCCAGGTCTGGTCCATCATCGCCGCGACGCGGGAGCTCACCGCGTCGGTGCCGTTGCGCGCGTCGAAGCGCCCGGTGAGATCGTCGATCTCGGACCGCACGTGCTCCAACAGCTCCGCGACCGGCCAGTCGCGGCCCCGGGGTCCGGCGACGGTCGCGGTCGACCCGGCCCGGACGTGGCTCCGCAGCAGCAGGGCGACGCAGGACAGGAACTCGAGGTAGTCGGACGGCTCGAAAGGCGGGTCGAACAGGCGCCGGTTCTCCGCGAGGATCTCCAGGCCGCGTGCTCCGTTCCCGGACAGCACGCAGAACTCGATGTGGCGTCCGAAGGCGCTGCGCAGTTCGACGTGCCCCCGCAGCAACCGGTAGCCCCGCAGGTGATTCGCGCGCGCTTCGTCGTACCGGCGAAGACGCAGCAGCGGCTTGAGCGAGGCGGCCAAGGTGCTGGCCGGCTCGTCCAGGCACGAGATCTCGTTCTCGATCGTCGGCCGCCACAGCCGCATCGCCGCGAGGTCGTCGCCGCAGTCGGCCCGCCACATGCCCTGCGCCAGATGCTCACAGGCCCGGCAGTCGCTCATCAGGTCGCGCTCGGCGGCCAGCCAGCGGCCGAAGTGCGTCTCGGCCTGCGCGGAGTCGCCCAGGTGTTCCGCTATCCGGAAGCGCTGCGCATGGACGGCCCGCATGCCGTAGCCGGCCAGGCGGTAGCGGCGCTCCATCTCGTCGACGAAGCCGTGGACCGTCGCCAGCGGGACTTCGGGGACGGAGAGCAGGTCCGAGGTCATCCACTTGAAGACCCAGTGCGTCTCGTATTCCAGACGGCTCGCGTCGCGCAGGGTCTTGCCGTGCCGGTCCCACAGCCGCAGCAGGCGGGAGAACAGGACCGGCGACCGGAAGCTCTCCCCGCCCCGCTCATAGGCCTCGATGACGGTGTGCAGCGCGCAGATCTGGATCTCGGGGTCGCCGAGCTTGTCGGCGGCGGCCAACAGCGCTTCGGCCCGCACCGAGCGGGCCCGGCCCGCCGGCTCGTTCTCGGTGGCTTCCAAGGCCGCGCGCAGTTCCTCGGCGGTCCAGGACGACCGCTGGTACGCCGGCTCGCTCGTGCTGGGCATGACGGGCATCGCGCGCACTCAGCCCTCTTCTTCGGTCGCGGGGTCCCGGCGCCGCCCGACCGCGTGGCCGAGCAGCCCCAGGAAGGCCCGGTTGAGCAGGGCCGTCTCGCTGGACCGGATCGGCCGCTTGGACAGCAGCAGCGCCTGGCCGTAGACCGCCTCGACGCCGGTGGCGGCCAGTTCGGCGTCGTCCAGCTCGACCAGGCCCTGGATCAAGGGGCTGCGATGGTTCAGCACCAGCCGGGCCCGCGGCCCGACGGTCCGCAGCGCGCCGAGGATGCCGGCCCACAGGTCGTCGCCGTCGGCGGCGGCCTCGGCCTGGGCGTCGGCCCGGGCGCGCTCGTGCCGCGCGTCGCGGCCGTCCAGGAGCAGCGCGGGGATGGTGACCGGGTGGTAGGCGCGCAGGGCGACGTCGCAGTCCAGCGTGTCCAGGACCCGGCGGGCGGTGGCCAGCAGCGGGCCGGCGGCCAGTTCCTCGGTGGCCTCGACGGTGTCCAGGTGCGCCGCGACCGTCTCGGGGTCCAGGTCCAGGACGGTGACGCCGGGCAGCGCCCGCGGCAGCTTGCGGACCAGGTCGGCGTCGTAGGTGTAGCCGCCGTTGACCACGCCGAGCCCGACCGCCGCGGCGATCTGCGAGACCTGCTGGAACTCCTCGTCGCCGGCCGTCAGGTGGATGACGCGGTGCTGGTCGGCGAAGGCGGTCAGCGGCAGCCGGCCGGACGTGGTCTCGAACGGGAGCCACGGAAGGGTGAGGGCGAACAGGTCGTCGTCGAAGCGCGCCAGCGCCTTGACCCCGAGGTAGTGGACGGCCAGCAGCCGGTTGAGGCGTGGCGGATCGGTCGCGGCGAGGCCGGCGAGCCAGTCACGGACCCGGTTGCCCAGGGCCTCGCGCACCGCGGCCAGGCGATCGTCCTCGTACAGGGCCTCCCGCGACGCCGTGGGACGCAGGGTGTCGGTGTCGATCACGCAGCGCACGAAGAAAGCCCAGTCCGGCAACAGGCCCCGGGCCTGGTCGGTGAGCAGCATGCCCTTGATGTGGACCCGGTGCCCGCCCTGATCGGACGCGGTCGCGGCGGTCGCCGCGGTCGGGAGGATGAAGGCGGCGCCCTTGATGCCCAGCAGTGGGACGTTGAGCTCGATGACGTCCAGCGGCGCGAACCCGAGGGTGTCCTGGCAGTAGGCGGCCAGCGCCTCGGAACGGGTACCCGGCGAGGGGTACTCGCGGTCCCAGACCGGCGGGGTCTCGGTGATGCGGTAGGTGTAGGAGGCTTCGTCCTCCAGGACGGTCTCGTACGGCAGAAGGCTGCCGAAGTCCCGCGCCAGCTCCACGACCCGCGGCGCCTGGAACCAGAATTCCTTGCCGGGGCTGGGCTTCAGGGTGACGGTCGTACCGGCTTGTGCGGGCTCCTCTTCGGGAGCCAAAGTCCTGATGTCATAGTGCCCGTCGGCCGCGCCCCGCCACTCCACCGCCGGCGCCGAGGTGTCCACCGCCGACTTGGTGACCACGGTGATCTCATCGGCGACCACGAAGCACGCCAGCAACCCGATCCCGAACCGCCCGAGGAAATCCCCCCGCCCCAGCTCCAGCACACTCGCGGCATCACCGAACCCGTCCCCGAACCCGTCGGCCCCCGCCGAACCCCGCTTGGAACTGCGCCCGATCGTCGCCAGAAACCGGTGCACCTCGTCCTCGGTCAACCCGATCCCGGTGTCCCGCACCTGCACCCGAGCCCCATCGGCGATGATCCGCACCACAGCCGGCGCCGCACCGTCCACAGCCCGCCGAGCCGTGATCGCGTCCACCGCGTTCTGCAAAAGCTCCCGCACGAAAACCCGGGGACTGGAGTAGAGATGGTGCGAGAGCAGATCGACGATCCCCCGCAGATCCACCTGGAAGGCATGAGCGGACGGAAGACCACGCCCACCGGCATCAGTGGCGGCGGACGCGGACTTGGAGACCAGCGGCTTCTCGGACGACACGCGCTCGATGCTACGCACCCGCGGCGACACCCGACGCCGGAATGGCCGCAACCGCGACGGTTTTAGACGATCGCGTCGAACTCCCCGGCCTTCACACCGGCGACGAAGGCGACCCATTCCGCCTTCGTGAAGGACAGGACGGGGCCTTCGGGGTCCCGGCTGTTGCGGACGAGGAGCTCGTCTGCGCGGACGCTGGCGGTCTCGACGCAGGCGCCGTTGGCGGCTGACACGCTGGACTTCTTCCAGCGCGCCTTGCTTCGATCGGTTTCCATGGACTGCCCTCCCTTTTGATGCGCCGTACCGGGAGTTATTACTACCCGCTGGTACATGGGGCAATCACCGCAAGTCACCCATGACCAAGTCTTTGCCGAGGTCGCGGACTTGCTGCGGGCCGCTGCTCTACTGCTCTACGCAACTATGCGAACGCCCCCTGCCTTGTGGGCATGGAGCGTTCGTCGACACCTTCGACCCTGGTCGGCTGCCGGTGGGACAAGCTTTGTGCGGTGGTGCGGTTGGTGCGGCGATCAGGCGAGGTCGTCGAACTCCCCGCCCTTGGCGCCGTCCAGGAACGCGGCGATCTCCGCGCGCGTGAACGTCAACACGGCACCCTTCGGGTCCTTCGAATCCCGGAGGTACACAGCTCCACTTCCCCCCGGCGCCAGCTCGACGCAGGCGCCGTTACCCGTGCTCGCGGCGGCTTTGCGCCATTGCAGGCCGTCGGTGTCGATCATGCCATCGCTACCTTTCTCCAGTCCGGCGGCCCCAATGGCCGACCGGAAAGCCAGTGCTCGTAGTTGCCTCGAGCCAGCTTCATCAGGAACTTGCGGGTATCCGCCGGGGACAGAGCCGTCTCGGCCATCCGCTCGAACTTCGCCCCGATGGTCGCGATCTCTCCGTGGCCGCGGACGAAGAGCTCCATGAACATGCCCTCGAGGTAGCAGGTGCTGCTGGTCCGGGGGCCTTCGTCGAGGTTCAGAAGGTTGATGGTCGACCCTTCCATCCCCTGGTAGAAGCCCGCCTCATAGGGGATCACCTGCAAGGTCACGTTCTCGAGCAGGGTCGCGCTGATCAGCCGGTCGATCTGCTCCTCGCGGATCGCCCGGGTCTCCTCGTCGACGCCCGCCGGCCGCCAAAGGACGTTCTCATCGATGATGAAATGCGCACGCAGAGGGTCGTCGCCACCGGCCCAGACACGCTGCCGCCGATCGACGCGGATGCGGATGCGCTGCTCCACGTCGGCCTCCTGCAGATCCGTGTCGCCGTTCTGCTGGATGACCGCTCGGGCATAACGCTCGGTCTGCAGCAGGCCCGGAACGAATGTCGCCTCATAGGCGCGCAGGCTCTTGGCCTGCGACTCGAGCGCGACGTAGGTCGAGTAGCGAGCGGGGATCGTCGTGACCGTGGCCTGGTCCGCCGCCGACGCCTCCCGGCTCAGCGCCATCAGCTGGTCCCGCCGCTGCGCGGGCACCCCGTAGAGCTTGCACAGGTCCCGCACGTCCCGCGCCACCGCACCGCGCTGGCCGTTCTCCATCCGGCTTATCTTCGCGTCCGAGCACTCCAGATGCCGGGCCGCGTCGGCGATGCTCTTGCCGGCGGCGAGGCGGAGTGTGCGCAGCTCGCTGCCCAGTTCCCAACGCAGGACGTTGATGCCGGTCACCGGCTGGGTCCGCTGGTTCGCTCGCACCTGGGCCTCCTCGTCCGTCAGGCAGGTTCCGTACGCAAGTTCAGTGGGCATCTACACCATGCAGGTGCCTGTTGCAGATTCAATATGAAAGTGCCCCTGGCAATTGACACCCGGTCCGAACGAGGAGCATCGTACAACTACGACAGGGGTGCGCGACAGGGTTCTGAAAAAGAGCCACCCGCCTGGACCAACGAGAAGGCCGGGCCGACGTAGTGCGGCGTCGACCCGGCGAAGAAAGGCCCCCAGCCGATATCACTCACTCGAAGAGAACGGATGAGACCTCGTGGAGACATCTACCCCCACGCCCCGTGACCAATCCCCGTCCGCGGGTCTTGAGGACTGCCCGCGGTGCGTGCAGGGCCGGATCGGGAAGGCCCGGCTCACGTGCACCCTCTGCTTCGGCGCGGCCCTGGTACAACCCTGGGTCGCCGACCAGGAGCGGACCCAGCAGCGGAGCTGGGCGGCCTACCTGGCCGCGCGGCGGGAGCCGCCGCCCGACGGCGCGGATCCCGCTCTGGGCGAGTGCGCCCGGTGCTGGCCGTCCCGGTGCCCCCAGTGCCCGTGGACGCCGCCGGCGGACTCGGAAAACGGCGGGCTCGGGCTCGCCGCCTGAACGGTGGGAGGGGAGGACCCCCATGGAAGTGCTGATCATCTTCGGTGTCGTATACGGAGCGTTCCTGATAGGACGTGTTCTCCAGTACCTGGCCGACGCCAAGCGCGTTCTGGGCAGGAGCGTCGACCGGGACGGGAAGCGGTAGAGGCCGCTCCCGGCTATTAGCGTCTGACGCGAAAGGAGCGCGCCCCCCGTGATCCACGGGAGGCGCGCTTTAGCCGTAGCCGGCGGCCGTGAATCAGTCCGCCTGGATCTTCGCAGTGTTCTGCACCACGTTCACCTGGATGTTGTGCGTCGAGGTCTGGTCCTCGTGCACCGGACCGCTCAGGTCCTGCGTGATGTCCCCGGCGCTGCCGGAGCAGTGCCCCGAGGGGACGCACGCGATGCGGTAGCCGCCGGCCGGCACCGTCAGCGTCACCTCGGCCGGCTGCCCGGCGGTCACCCGGATGTTCTGGATGTTCGCGATGTCGCCGGTCACCTGCAGGTTGATCTTGTCGCCGATCGGGGCGAAGACGTCCAGGTTCGCCGCGCTGACGTCGGTGGCCTGGACCTGTCCGTTGGCCGTCACGCTCACGTCGGAGGTGGTGGCCAGGTGGTTCACCGTGACGTTGCCGCGGCCGGTGAACAGCTGCACCGCCGCGTCCAGGCCGGTGGCGGTGATATCAGCCTGGTCGCTGGAGTGGTCCATCATCGCCTCCACCGACATGGAGCGCGGGACCTGGATGTCGTACTTCGAGGAGCACTCGCTGTTCGGGCAGTGCACGCTCACCAGCAGGTAGCCGCCCGCGCTGATGATCTGGCGCTCCACCGGGTCCAGCAGCGTGGCCTTGTCGGTGGCCTTCACGGTCACCTCGTCGGTGTCGGCGCCGGTGACGTTGATCGAGCCGTTGCCGTCCACGGCGATCAGCATCCGCTGCACGTTCGTGTACGTGTACGTGTGCTTGCTGGTCCGCGGGTACCGGTTGATCAGCACGTTGCCGACCGCCGCCAGCCCCACCAACACCAGCACCGTGATCGCGAGTGTGCGGGTGAAGCGCCAGACCCGCGACCCGCGCTGCCGCCACTCCGAGGGCGGCTCCGGCGGCAGGGCCGGCCGGTTGCGGGTCGGCAGCGGCGCGGTCGCCCCGGCGTCGGGGTCGGTATCGTCGTAGTCGTCGTCGTACTCGGAATCCGGCGATCCCGAGGTCGGATAACGCGGTCCGTCGTCGCGTGTCCGGCTCAGGTCGTCCCCATAGCCGTCCGGCTCGTCGAAAGACACTGAAGCCCCACCTCCGCGGTATCCCATACCTTGAGGAGGCGAGGCTAGCAGCGTCGAACTGTTGATCGTCTCCCGGTCGGGGTTCTTTAGTACCCCTTTACCGGGCGGTCATTCAGGCGTTGGCGGGCTCCACCGCCGCCGCCGGCTTCACGCTCGTCAGCAGCAGCTGCGCCACGTCCACCACCTCCATCGACTCCGGCACCTCGCCGGCCTGCTTGCGGGCGGTGATCGAGTCGCCGAGCATCACCAGGCAGTAGGGGCACGCCGTGGAGATCACGTCGGGGTTGGTGGACAGGGCCTCGTCCACGCGCTCGACGTTGATGCGCTTGCCGAGGCGCTCCTCCATCCACATGCGCGCACCTCCCGCGCCGCAGCAGAAGCCCTTCTCCTTGCAGCGGTGCATCTCGGTGTTCTTCAGGCCCGGGACCTTGGCGATGATCTCGCGGGGCGGGGTGTAGACCTTGTTGTGGCGGCCCAGGTAGCAGGGGTCGTGGTAGGTGATGTTCTGGTCGATCGGGGTCACCGGGGTGAGCTTGCCCTCGGAGACCAGGGTGTCCAGCAGCTGCGTGTGGTGGATGACGTCATAGTGGCCGCCGAGCTGCGGGTACTCGTTGGCCAGCGAGTTGAAGCAGTGCGGGCACGTGGCCACGATCTTGCGCTTCTCCCGCGGCGTGTCCTCGCCGAAGACCTCGTTCAGCATCTCGACGTTGCCCTGGCCGAGCATCTGGAACAGGAACTCGTTGCCCAGGCGCCGTGCCGGGTCGCCGGTGCAGGACTCCATGCCGCCCAGGACTGCGAACTTCACGCCGGCGATGTGCAGCAGTTCGGCGAAGGCCTTCGTGGTCTTCTTCGCGCGGTCCTCCAGGGAGCCGGCGCAGCCGACCCAGTAGAGGTACTCGACCTCGGAGATGTCCTCCAGGGTCTCGCCGACGACCGGGACCTCGAAGTCCAGCTCCTGGATCCACTCGGTGCGCTTCTTGGGCTGCATGCCCCAGGGGTTCTGCGCCTTCTCCAGGTTCTTCAGCATCGTGCCCGCCTCGGACGGGAACGAGGACTCGATCATCACCTGGTAGCGGCGCATGTCGACGATGTGGTCGACGTGCTCGATGTCCACGGGGCACTGCTCGACGCAGGCGCCGCAGGTGGTGCAGGACCACAGGATGTCGGGGTCGATCACGCCGTTGTCGTCGGCGCCGCCGATCAGCGGGCGCTCGGCCTCGGCACGGACCATGTCCGGCAGCGACAGCCACTTCTCCTCGGCGAGCTTCTCGTTGCCCTCCAGGTCCCGGCCGCCGCCGGCGAACAGGTACGGCGCCTTGGCCGCGGCGTGGTCGCGCAGGGACAGCATCAGCAGCTTCGGGGACAGCGGCTTGTCGGTGTTCCACGCCGGGCACTGGTCCTGGCAGCGGCCGCACTCGGTGCAGGTGGAGAAGTCGAGCAGGCCCTTCCAGGTGAAGTCCTCGACCGCGCCGACGCCGAACTTGGCGTCCTCGGCCGGGTCCTCGAAGTCGATCGGCACGCCGCCGGAGGCCATCGGGCTCAGGGCGCCCAGGGCGGTGCCGCCGTCGGCCTTCTTCTTGAACCAGATGTTGGGGAACGCCAGGAAGCGGTGCCAGGCCACGCTCATCGTGGAGTTCAGGCCGATGGTGATGGCCCAGATCATCGAGATGACGATCTTGAGCATCGCGACCGCGTAGATCCAGTTCTCCAGCGAGCTCTGGGACATGCCGTCGAAGGCGTGGATCAGCGGGTAGCTGACCGGGTAGTGCAGGCTGTAGGAAGTCTTGTGGGTCAGGGCGCCTTCAAGGCCCCGGAGCACCATGATGCACAGCCCGATGCCGAGGATGACCAGCTCGACGAAGTAGCCCTGCCACATCGTGGAGCCGAAGAAGCGGGACCGCTTCCCCTTCTCCTTCGAGCCGGCCCCGGCCGGGCGGTTGCGCAGCCGGATCGCGATCAGGCCGGCGATCGCCAGGATCATCACGAAGCTGATCACTTCGGTGACGAACTCGAACGGCCACCAGTGGCCGATCACCGGGAGCTGGAAGTCCGCCGAGAAGAGCTGGCCGTAGGCCGTGACCAGGGTGAAGAACAGCAGGCCGAAGCCCACCATGACCACCCAGTGCATGGCGCCGATCCAGCGCTTGCCCTTGCGGGCCAGCCGGGTGTGGCCGAGGAACTCCCGGAAGAGGTTCCTGGTCCGCTCCAGCGGCTCGTTGCTGCGCGCGCCGGGCGCGGTCGACTGGCCGAGCTTCACGAACTGGTAGATATAAACGGCGGTCCGGCCCAGCAGACCGAAGCCGATGACTGAGATCACCAGCGAGACGACGATGGCTGCGAGCTGCATAGCCTCGGTCTCCTCCTACGCGTGCGTATCGACGGACACATCCCGATCACCGTCCGTACGGAGGGTACGGTAGTCGAGGCCCCAGATTATCCTACTGACGAGTAACTTCTGGCGCGCCACAAGTGATGTTGGCAGCACGATAGGGAGGAGGGAAGGCTGTGGCGGCTCCAGAGCCTGTGACTCCTACTACATCGGCAGAGATTGCTGCTTCGTCCGCTGTGACGCCTGCTACATCGCCGGCCGTGTCACCCTCCGCCCGGACCTCCTCCTCGCTCCCACCTGCGGATGAGCTGCTGGCCCTGCTGGACGGCCGACGCCTGTCCCCGGCCCAGCGCCGCATAGCGCACTACCTGCTGGAGAACCTCCCCGAGGTCGCCTTCCTGTCGAGCATGGAACTGGCCGAGCGGGTCGGCGTGAGCCAGCCGTCGGTGACCAGGTTCGCCGCGGCGTTGGGCTTCTCGGGGTACCCCGAACTGCGCGCGGCGCTTAGGCCGATCGCGCTGCGCGTTCCCGAGACGGGGATACACGGGGAACGCATAGCGGGGAACGAACTGCACTCCGCGCTGGAGAGCGACCAGGCGAACCTGGAGGCGCTCCACAAGTACGCCGCCGACCCGGCGCGCCTGGCCCGCCTGGGCAGCGACCTCGCCGCCTCGGAGCCGCTCTCCGTGATCGGCTTAAGGATGTCCGCACCTGTCGCCTCCTACTTCGCGTACGGAGCGGCACGTATCCATCCCGACGTCCGGGTGATCGACACGCCGGGCTCGCCGGCGGACGAAGCCCTGCTGCAGGCCGTCGCGGCCGGCGGTACCTGGTTGGTCGCCTTCGTGCTGCCGCGGTACCCGGCCGAGTCCGTGGTGGTCCTGCGCACCGCGCGCGAACTCGGGCTCAAGACGGCCGTGGTGACGGACGTCCCCCTGGTGCCGTTCGCGCATTTGGCGGACGTGCTTCTGCCGGTCGGAGTCGGGTCGCGGTCGGTGTTCGACTCGCACGCCGCACCGATGGCGTTCGCCGCGCTCCTGCTCCAAGCCCTCGCCGACGCGGCTCCGGAGCGGACGCAGGAGCGGCTGGAAGCGTACGAGACGCTCGCGGAGACCCGCGGCTTCTACGTCAGCAAGTGATCTTTCAGTAACGAACCCGCTCATAGCGGCCGCCTTCGCGGAACCAGATGGTCAAGAACCCTTGACCGACGGTCAAGAGTCCTTGACCATAGACCCGTGACCACCGACGACCCAGACAGCAGCATCCACATCCAGAGCGATGAGCAGCTGCGCGCCATAGCCAGCCACACCCGGCACCGGATCCTGCGCGTCCTGCGCGACAAGCCGGCGACCATCACCCAGATCGCCGAGCGCCTGGGCATCGCCAAGGGGAGCTCCAACCACCACGTGAAGATCCTGGCCAAGGCCGGGCTGGTGGCGGTCGTGGAGACCCGCAAGGTCGGCGGCGTCACCGAGCAGTACTACGCGATGACCGGCCGGACGATCGAGCTGCCGGAGACCGGCGCCGGACAGCCGGAGACGCTGATGCGGCACGCCCTGGCCGACGTCGAGGCCGCCCCGCCGAACGACCAGAAGCTGATGTTCCTGAAGCACGCCCGGCTCAGCCCGGAAGCGTGGGACGAGTTCAGCAAGCGGTGCAGCGCGCTGGTGGACGAACTGGCCGCGATCTCCGACCCCGCCCAGCCGGCGGCCGACCTGTTCGTCGCCTTCTACCGACCGAAGGACCTCTGATGGCCGGCAAGCTTCCCTCGCGCTTCTACCGCATTTGGACCGCCTCGGCGGTCTCCGCGATGGGCGACGGCGTCTACTTCGCCGCGCTGCCCCTGCTCGCGCTGACCATGACCCGCAACCCGATCCTTTTCGGCGCGATGGAGGCGTGCGCGCTGTTGCCGTGGCTGTTCTTCGGCATGGTCGGCGGCGCGCTGGTCGACCGCTGGGACCGGCGCCGCACGATGGTGATCGCGGACATGTGCCGGTTCTCGTTGCTGGTGCTGGTGACGGCGTTGATCGCGGCCGGCGCGGCGGACATCTACCTGCTGTTCGCGATCGTGTTCCTGCTGGGGATCGGGCAGGTCTTCTTCGACACCGCCTCGATCGCGTTCCTGCCGGAGGTCCTGGACCGCGATCTGGACACGCTGCAGGTCGCCAACTCGCGCTTGCAGGGAGCCCAACAGGCGCTCGGCGGGTTCGTCGGGCCGCCGACCGGTGCGCTGCTGTTCGGGCTGGGCCGGTTCGTGCCGATCCTCGGGGACGCCTTGTCGTTCCTTTTCAGTTCCCTGATGATCCGGACGTTGCCGAAGTCGGCGCCGAAGCCTGCGAAGGAGCGCGGTTCGCTGCTGCGCGAGGCGCGGGAGGGCGCGGCGTACCTGTTCGGGAATCGGTTGCTGGTGGGGCTGTCGCTGCGGCCCGCGGTGGGGAACTTCGCCTTCCTCGGCGCGAGCGCGGTGCTGGTCCTGTTCGTGAAGGACACGCTGCACCTCGGGACCAGCGCCTACGGCGTGTACCTGACGGCCAACGCGATCGGCGCGCTCGGCGGGTCGGCGGTGGCTCCGCGGGTGGCCGGCAAGCTCGGCACCGGCGGAACGCTGACACTGACCGCCTGCGTGGAAGCCTTGTCGCTGCTGGGGATCGGCCTGTCGCCGAACGCGTGGACGGCCGGAATCGGCGAGGCCGTGCTGGGCGCCGCGATGGGCGCGACGATGGGACTGGGCCCGGCGGTGCGGCAGGCGATCGTGCCGGACCACCTGATGGGGCGGGTCGCCGCGACCGCCCGGCTGATCGCGCTGTGTGCGGGCCCGGTGGGCGCGCTGTTCGGCGGCTGGCTGGCCCACGTCGCGGGCCTGCGCGCGCCGTTCATCGTCGGGTCCGCGATCCTGGCCGCGATGACGGTGGTCGCGGCCCGGCTGACCAGCAACAAGCGGATCGAGGCGGCGCTGGCCGAGGCCGCCGAGCGCCGCGAGCGGGAGGTTGCGGAGGCCGGCGAGACCGATGAGACCGGCGAGACCAATGAGACCGGGGCCGATGAGACCGGGGCGGCAGCCGCAGTGGCAATGGCCTGATACCGCCGCCTAGACGTCGTACCAGCGGGCGGTCTGCCGCGCGATCCCGGCACAGGCCGCCGCCAGCGGTATCTCGAACACCACCGCCAGGATCAGCGCCTGCGCGACGTCCCCGCCCGTGGAGAGCATCACGTCGAACCAGGCGTCCATGCCGAACAGGGTCGCGGCCACGGTGGCGGCGGTGCGGGCCCGGTGGTCGTGCCGGACCAGCAGGATCCCGAGCGTGGCCAGCGCCAGCGCCTCCATGGTGTCCAGGCCGATCCACACGGTCGACCAGTGGCTCACCTTCGCCGTCCCGTGCAGGGTGCTGGCCAGGAACACCATCCAGCCGACCAGCACGATCGCCGAGCCGACGAAGCAGATCGCCATCTTGTGGCGGGCCTCCTGGGACGCCATCAGGGTCCTGGTCCACACCGAGAATCTCAGCCGCATGGGAATCATGATCCGCCAGCGACGAGCTTCCGCGCCATGACGGCCGCCCCCGAACCCTGGTGGTGCCAGCCCCACCCCGCCCCGAACTCACCCTCGACCAGCCGCGGGGTGCGACCGTCACAGGTACGGCACCGATCCCGGGGGCGAAAACCTACTGCTGGACAAGTAAGGGCGTCACAGAGGTCAATGTCGAGCACCCGCTGCCCGACCTCTGCGGCAACTCGTTGGGGACGCAGGTCACGCACGGCGTCTGGGAGGCCGACTTCGGCGCGCACGACAACACGGCGTTCGCCGCGGAGGACATCTATGTCTTCGCCTCACCGGCCGACGCGGCAGCGCAGATGGCGGCGTCCAGGCCGAAGTGCCCCGGCACCACGGTGAGTTCGGCGACCAGCTTCGCCTGGTCCGGTTCGGGACGATCGGGCGCGTCCCATGTCCTGTTCACCAACTGGAACAACGTGATAGCGGCGCTCGTGATCAACCCCGGCCGCACCGACTACGTCCCCTCGCTCGACGCGCAGCTTCTGACCACGATGACGCAGCGTATTGAGAATCCGTGAGAAAAAAGCGACGCGCGCCAGCGGGATTGAAACCCACGGGCGCGCGCCGGTCCGGGATGAGGCAAGCCGCAGGGCCTCAGTTCAGCGGTCCCACGGCCGCCTCGACGGCCGCGAGCACCGCGCCGGCCTTCAGCGCGTCCTCGGCGGCCCGCAGCTCCGGCGACAGAAACCGGTCCGGGCCCGGTCCGCCGACGCCGGCCTCGCGCAGCGCGCGCACAGCCGCGCCGGTGCCGGGGGCCGGCTCCAGCGGCGCGCGCAGCTCCAGGGCGCGCGCGGCGGCGACGAGTTCGACGGCCAGGATGCGCCGCAGGTTGTCGACGGCGGTGCGCAGCTTGCGCGCCGCGGACCAGCCCATGGAGACGTGGTCCTCCTGCATCGCCGAGGACGGGATGGAGTCCACCGACGCCGGGACGGCCAGCCGCTTGTTCTCGCTGACCAGCGCGGCCTGCGTGTACTGCGCGATCATCAGGCCGCTGTCGACACCCGGGTCGTCGGCCAGGAACGGCGGCAGACCGTGCGAGCGCGCCACGTCGAGCATGCGGTCGGTGCGGCGCTCGGCGATGGAGCCGAGGTCGGCGGCGGCGATGGCGAGGAAGTCCAGAACCATGGCGACCGGGGCGCCGTGGAAGTTGCCGTTGGACTCCACGCGGCCGTCGGCCAGCAGCACCACCGGGTTGTCGACGATCGAGGCCAACTCCCGCTCGGCGACGGTCGCGGCGTGCGCCATGGTGTCGCGGGTGGCGCCGGCGACCTGCGGGGCGCAGCGCAGCGAGTAGGCGTCCTGGACCCGGGTGCACTCGTTGGGCTCGCGGTGCGACTCCATGATCGCCGAACCGTGCAGCACCTTCACCAGGTTCGCGGCCGAGGCGGCCTGGCCCGGATGCGGGCGGATGGCGTGCAGTTCGGGGCGGAACACCTTGTCGGTGCCCAGCAGCGCCTCGACCGACATCGCCGCCGAGATGTCGGAGATCTTCACCAGCTCGGTCAGGTCGCCCAGGGCCATGATCAGCATGCCGAGCATGCCGTCGGTGCCGTTGATCAGCGCCAGGCCCTCCTTGGGGGCCAGCTCCAGCGGCTCGATGCCGTGCTCGGCCAGGACCGGCCCGGCCGCCACGGCCGAGACCCCGTCGGCGCCGACGACCTCGCCCTCGCCCATCAGCACCAGGGCGACGTGGGACAGCGGGGCCAGGTCGCCGGAGCACCCCAGCGAGCCGAACTCGCGGACCGCCGGCGTGACGCCGGAGTTCAGCAGCGCGGCCATGGTCTCGGCGACCACCGGGCGCACGCCGGTGTGGCCGGTGGCCAGCGTCTTGAGCCGCATCAGGGTCAGCGCGCGGATCACCTCGGGCTCGACCACCGGGCCCATGCCGGCGGCGTGCGAGCGGATCAGCGAGCGCTGGAGCTGCGCGCGCATTTCCGGGTCGATGTGCCGGGTGGCCAGCGCGCCGAAGCCGGTCGAGATGCCGTAGGCCGGGGTCGGGGCCGCGGCCAGCCGGTCCACCACCGCACGGCCCTCGGCCAACGCCTTCAGCGCGGACGCGGACAGTTCGACGCGCGCGCCACCCCGGGCCACGGCGACGACGTCACCGAAAGTGAGATCCGCCTCACCGATCACCACTGTCTGGCTCATTGCCACCCTGCTTCCCTTGTGGGGTTCCTGCTCCGTCTGAATGAATGAGATCATACGGTCGATCGCCCGCATGAATGAGAGGGGTCCAGGAATGACCGCGACCAGTGGTCCGCGCCCGGTGCGCGCCGCCCGAGGCACGAACATCACCGCACAGGGGTGGCAGCAGGAAGCCGCTATGCGGATGCTGATGAACAACCTCGACCCGGAGGTCGCCGAGCACCCCGACGAGCTGGTCGTCTACGGCGGCACCGGCAAGGCGGCGCGCAACTGGCAGTCCTTCGACGCGATGGTGCGCACCCTGCAGACGCTGAAGAACGACGAGACCATGCTGGTGCAGTCCGGCAAGCCGGTCGGCGTCATGCAGACCCACGAGTGGGCCCCGCGCGTCCTGCTGGCCAACTCCAACCTGGTCGGTGACTGGGCGAACTGGGAGGAGTTCCGGCGCCTGGAGGCCCTCGGCCTGACCATGTACGGCCAGATGACCGCCGGCTCGTGGATCTACATCGGCACGCAGGGCATCCTGCAGGGCACCTACGAAACGTTCGCCGCCGTCGCCGCGAAGCTGAGCAAAAAGGGCTCCGCTATCGCGACCGCAGTCCACGACACCCTGGCCGGGACCATCACCCTGACCGCGGGTCTGGGCGGCATGGGCGGCGCGCAGCCGCTGGCCGTCACGATGAACGGCGGCGTGGCGATCTGCATCGACTGCGACGAGCGGTCCATCGACCGCCGCGTCGAGCACCGTTACCTGGACGTCAAGGCGAACTCCCTGGACCACGCGCTCCAGTTGGCCACCGAGGCCCGCGACAAGCGCGAGCCGCTGTCCATCGGCGTCCTGGGCAACGCCGCCGAGCTGGTCCCGCAGCTGCTGGCGATGGACGCGCCGATCGACATCGTCACCGACCAGACCTCGGCGCACGATCCGCTGGCGTACCTGCCGATCGGCGTGGACTTCCACGACATGAAGCAGTTCGCGAAGGACAAGCCGGCCGAGTTCACGCAGCGGGCCCGCGAGTCGATGGCCAAGCACGTCGAGGCGATGGTCGGCTTCCAGGACAAGGGCGCCGAGGTCTTCGACTACGGCAACTCGATCCGCGGCGAGGCACAGCTGGCCGGCTACACCCGGGCCTTCGACTTCCCCGGCTTCGTCCCGGCCTACATCCGTCCGCTGTTCTGCGAGGGCAAGGGCCCGTTCCGCTGGGCCGCGCTGTCCGGCGAGGCGAGCGACATCGCCAAGACGGACAAGGCGATCCTGGAGCTGTTCCCGGAGAACGAGTCGCTGGCCCGCTGGATCAAGATGGCCGGCGAGCGCGTGCACTTCCAGGGCCTGCCGGCGCGCATCTGCTGGCTCGGCTACGGCGAGCGCGACAAGGCCGGCGAGCGCTTCAACGACATGGTCGCCGACGGCACGCTGGCCGCGCCGATCGTCATCGGCCGCGACCACCTGGACGCCGGTTCGGTGGCCTCGCCGTACCGGGAGACCGAGGCGATGGCCGACGGCTCCGACGCGATCGCGGACTGGCCGCTGCTGAACGCGATGGTGAACGTCGCCTCCGGCGCCTCGTGGGTGTCGATCCACCACGGCGGTGGCGTCGGCATGGGCCGCTCGATCCACGCCGGGCAGGTGACCGTCGCCGACGGCACGAAGCTGGCCGGGGAGAAGGTCCGCCGAGTCCTCACGAACGACCCGGGCATGGGCGTGATCAGGCACGTGGACGCCGGTTACGACCGTGCGGACGAGGTCGCCGACGAGCGCGGAGTGCGCGTGCCGATGCGTGAGGGTGACGCGTAACAGTGGCTGTGGAAAAAACTGTCCACAGGGCTGTGGATGAAGCAGAAGCGAGCGGCTACAACGAAATGTGGCACTCGCTTCTGCCCCTCGGCCTGAACTCCGACACCGGCGGCTACCGCCGATTCGCTTGGAACACCGCGGATCTGGCGTGCCGCGAATGGTTCCGCTCCGAGGCCGCCGCGCGCGGCCTGGACGTGGAGACCGACCGCAACGGCAACCTGTGGGCGTGGTGGGGGCCCAAGGGCCCCGGCGCCATCGTCACCGGGTCGCACCTGGACTCGGTGCCCGACGGCGGCGCGTTCGACGGACCGCTCGGCGTCGTGTCGTCGTTCGCGGCCGTCGACGTACTGCGCGCCCGAGGATTCACCCCGGCGAAGCCCTTCGCGGTCGCCTGCTTCTCCGACGAGGAGGGCGCCCGGTTCGGCATCGCCTGCGCCGGATCCCGGCTGATGACCGGCGCGCTGGACGCCGAGAAGGCGCGGGGCCTGTGCGATCTGGACGGCGTCTCGATGGCCGCGGCGATGGAGCGGGCCGGCCAGGACCCCGCGACGCTGGGCCGCGACGACGAGCGCCTGGACGGCATCGCGGCGTATGTCGAGCTGCACGTCGAGCAGGGCAAGGCGCTGGCCTTCACCGAATCGCCGGTCGCGGTCGCCTCGGCGATCTGGCCGCACAGCCGCTGGCGCTTCGAGTTCGCCGGCGAGGCCAACCACGCCGGCACCACCCGGCTGGAGGACCGGCGCGACCCGATGCTCACCTACGCCAACGCCGTGCTGGCGGCCCGCAAGAAGGCCAAGCTCGGCGGGGCGGTGGCGACCTTCGGGCGCCTGGTCGTGGAGCCCAACGGCACGAACGCCATCCCTTCGCGGGTGCGCGCCTGGCTGGACGTTCGGGCCCCGGGCGATGAGATCCTGGCAGCCGTGACCGAGGAGATCATCAAGGCCGCGGACGAGCGGGCCGGCCGTGACGGCACCATACTGAGCACCGAACGCGAGTCGCACACACCGGTCGTGGAATTCGACGACGTTTTGAGGAACCGTCTTGCGGGCAGTCTCCGTCTCAGTTTCGGCGCCGTCCCCGTGCTGCCGACGGGTGCGGGGCACGACGCCGGGATCCTGGCGGCGGCCGTACCGACCGCGATGCTGTACGTCCGCAACCCCACCGGCGTGTCCCACGCGCCCGGCGAGCACGCGGACGACCGCGACTGCCTGGCCGGGGTGACCGCACTCGCCGACGTGTTGCAGGAGCTGTGCCAGTGACTTCCCCCGAGAACCCGCAAGCCCCGCAGACCGCACAAACCACACAGAGCGCTCAGAGCGCACAGGACACACAGGACACACAGGCGGCACCGAGCGCACCAGCCCCGAAGCGCTTCTGGTGCCAGCTGGCCTGGATCGGCGGCGAGATCAAGAGCAAGGTGCTCATCGAGGTGGCGCAGGGGCGGATCACCGCGGTCACCTGCGGGGTGAAGCCCCGCCCCGACGACGCCGAGAGGCTGGCCGGCCTGACCATCCCGGGCCTGGCGAACGTGCACTCCCACGCCTTCCACCGGGCCCTGCGCGGCCGCACCCAGGTCGAGTCCGGCACGTTCTGGACCTGGCGCGAGCGCATGTACGAGGCCGCCGCGCACCTGGACCCGGACTCCTACCGCGAACTGGCCACCGCGGTCTTCGCCGAGATGGCGCTGGCCGGCGTCACGGCGGTCGGGGAGTTCCACTACCTGCACCACTCGCCCAAGGGCGGGCTGTACCAGGACCCGAACGCCATGGGCCACGCGCTGGCCGAGGCCGCCCAGGCCGCCGGCATCCGCATCACCCTGCTGGACACCTGCTACCTGTCCGGCGGCTTCGACACCGAGCTGAACGACGTCCAGCGCCGCTTCTCCGACGGGGACGCCGGCCGCTGGGCCGACCGGGTCGACGCGCTGCGCAAGGCGTATGCGGGCTCTGACTCGGTCCGGATCGGCACGGCGGTGCACAGCGTGCGCGCGGTCCCGGTGGACCAGCTCTCGCCGGTGGTGGCCTTCGCGGCGGAGAACGAGATGCCGCTGCACGTCCACCTGTCCGAGCAGCGCGCGGAGAACGACGCGTGCCTGGCCCGGCACCACAAGACCCCGACCGAACTGCTCCACGCGCACGGCGCGCTCGGCCCCCGCACCACGGCCGTCCACGCCACCCACCTGTCGCAGATGGACATCGACCTGCTGGGCACCTCGGGTACGGCGGTCTGCATGTGCCCCACGACCGAGCGCGACCTGGCCGACGGCATCGGCCCGGCGCACGCCGTCCACCTGGCCGGCGCCCCGGTGAACCTGGGCTCGGACTCGCACGCGGTGATCGACCTCTTCGAGGAGGCGCGCGCGGTGGAACTGGACGAGCGCCTGCGCACCGAACGCCGCGGCCACTGGCCGGCCTCGGAACTGCTGCAGGCCGCGACCGAAGCGGGGCACGCCTCGCTCGGCTGGCCCGGGGCGGGACGCCTGGAAGTCGGAGCACTCGCGGACTTCACGACGATCGCGCTGGACACCGTGCGCCTGGCCGGCGTGCAGCCCGCGCACGCCGCCGAATCGGTGGTCTTCGCGGCCACGGCGGCCGACGTCCGGCATGTCGTGGTGGCGGGGCGCTTCACGGTGCGCGATCATCGGCACGCCCTGGTGGAGGACGTGCCGGGGCGGCTGGCGGCGACGATCGGGGCGATCTTCAAGTGACCACCACCCTGTTCACCAACATCGCCGAACTCACCACCCACGCCGAGGCCGGCACCCTCGCCGACGCCGCCCTGGTCGTCGAGGACGGCCGGGTCGTCTGGACCGGATCCGCGGCCCAGGCTCCGGACGCCGACAAGTTCGCCGACCTTGACGGCCGCGCGGTAATCCCCGGCTTCGTCGACAGCCACGCGCACCTGGTGTTCGCCGGCGACCGCGCGCAGGAGTTCGCCGCGCGCATGACCGGCACGCCGTACAGCGCCGGCGGCATCCGCACCACCGTGGCCGCCACCCGCGCCGCCACCGACGACGACCTGCGCGACAACCTCGGGCGGCTCATCGGCGAGATGATGCGGCAGGGCACGACGACCGTCGAGTGCAAGTCCGGCTACGGCCTCACCGTCGAGGACGAGGCCCGGGCGCTGCGCCTGGCGCGCGAGCAGGCCGAGGCGGTCACCTACCTCGGCGCGCACGTCGTCCCGGCCGAGTACAAGGACCGGCCCGAGGACTACGTCGAGCTCGTCAAGGGCCCGATGCTCGACGCCTGCGCCCCGTACGCCGACTACGCCGACGTCTTCTGCGAGCGCGGCGCCTTCGACGCGGAGCAGACGCGCGAGATCCTCACCGCCGCGCAGGCCAAGGGGCTCGACGTACGGCTGCACGCCAACCAGCTCGGCAACGGGCCCGGCGTCCAGCTGGCCGTGGAGTTCGGCGCGGCTTCCGCCGACCACTGCACGTTCCTGGACGACAAGGACATCGAGGCCCTGGCCGGGTCGCAGACCGTCGCGACGCTTCTGCCGGGCGTCGAGTTCTCGACGCGCTCGCCCTACCCGGACGCCCGCCGCCTCCTGGAGGCCGGCGCGACCGTCGCGATCGCGACCGACTGCAACCCGGGGTCCTGCTACACCACCTCGATGCCGTTCTGCATCGCGGTGGCGGTGCGGGACATGCACATGTCGCCGGCCGAAGCGCTGTGGGCCGCGACCGTCGGCGGCGCCAAAGCCTTGCGCCGCACCGATATCGGCCACCTGGGCATCGGGGCTCGCGCGGACTTCGCCGTCCTGGACGCCCCGAGCTTCCTCCACCTCGCCTACCGGCCGGGCGTCCCGCTTGTCCACAGGGTGTGGAAAAACGGGACGCGCGTCTAGCTGTCCTTCTTTGCCGACTACCGGCTACCGCCTCACGGGTTGTACTGGCCCGTGTGGGCGGCGTCGGTGATCTGCTGGTACACGGTGTCCGTGATCGCCTTCGACCCGCCGAAGACGTCCACGTAGGAGATCCCGGCCTGCTTGCCCATCGCGTCGAAGTAGGCGCCGATCGAGTCGGGCAGGCTGTTCGGGTCGGTCAGCAGCAGCGGCTGCTGAACGTTCGCCACGTACGCGGCGCCGGTCAGGGCGTCGGCGAAGGTGGTGCCGCTGGCCACGCCGACCAGGTAGGTCAGGTCGAACTCGCCGAAGACCTTCGCCGAGGTCTCGTAGCGGTTCGCGCCGTACAGCTCGCTGTCGCACTGCCCGGCGGCCAGCGCGTGCAGCGCGTGCACCGCCGAGCCGCCGACGGCCGTGACCGCCTTGCAGTTCGAGGTGCCGAGCTTGCTCTTCACGTACGCCGAGGTGGTCGGGTCGAAGAAGCTCGAGCCGTTGGTCAGGATGATGGCGGCCGGCTGCGGCTGCTGGCCGGCGACCTCGGTGGCCCGGGGTCCGGCGGCCAGCGGGCCGGCCGACAACGCGTCGGGGAAGTCGGTGCCGGTGGCCACCACCACGTTCGCCGGGTCGCCGAGGCCGAACTTCGCGACCTGCAGCGCGGTGTCGAAACGGGTCTGGCCGGCGAAGCGCTGGACCTTGTAGCCCTCGTTGATCAGCTGCTGGTCCACCGAGGCCGGGACCGCCGCGTAGCCGCCGAGGATGAAGACGGTGCGGCCCTTGGGGACGACGCGGTTGATCTCGTCGTTGGCCGGGCCGTACAGGCCCGAGTTCGACGGCGTCAGCAGCAGCGGACCGCGCTTGTAGGCGGCCAGCGGGCCGCCGGCCAGCGCGTCCGGGAACGTGCCCGAGGTCGCGATGACCGCGGTCTGGGCCTGGCCCCAGCTGCTCTTCGGGTCCGCCGTCAGCCACTGCTTCTGGGAGATCTTCACCGCGGTGTCCAGCCGGTCCACGCCCGCGATCCGGGTGATCTGCGCCTGGCCGGCGGCGCCGCCGACGAGGAGGTGCCCGCTCTCGACCGCCGGGGAGTAGCCCGGCCACTGGAGTGTCAGGGTGACGCGATAGTCGCCGGCGTTCTGATAGACGTGCGAGACGTCCTGGTCCGTCGACAGCGCGGCCGACGAGCCGTCGCCGAAGTCCAGGACGGCCTTGCAGCCGTTGCTCGAGTCGATGGTGTTGCCGGCGACGCTGATCGCGATGGTCGCGGGAGCCACCGCGGCCGACGGGTTGAAGCTGATCGGGCCCTGCTTCTCAAAGCCTGAGGCACAGGTTCCCGAGTTGGCCGCGGCCTGCGCCGGCACGGCCGCCAGCGTCGAGGCGGCCGCTCCCGACACCAGCGCGACGGCGGTGAGCAGGCTGGATGTTCTGCGTTTCATTGGCGACGAGCCCCCAGCAGACGAGACGGGACGGACGGTGACGTCTCAGGAGCCTGGCGTACTTCGCGTACGTCATCAAAGGTAAGACGGCGTATAGACATTCGCTAAAACGCTGTGGGTAAATGTGCCCACCACGGGGAGGGGCACATGAAAACCATCATCAACCGCGATTTCACCAGGCTCTGGTACGGCCAGGCGGTGTCAAAGGTCGGGGACTACGTCTTCAACACGACGCTGGTCCTGTGGATCGCCACGAAGCTGGGAAACGGCAAGAGCTGGGCCCCGATCGCCGTGTCCGGGGTTCTCATCTCAGGCCTGCTGGCGATGTTCGCCATCGCCCCGGCGGCCGGCGTCTTCGCCGACCGCTGGAACCGGAAACGGACGATGCTCCGGATGGACGCGGTCCGGGCCGTCCTGGTCGGCGGGCTCGCGATCGTCTCCTTCCTGCCCGCCGACAAGCTTCCGGTGGGGATCTGGCTCACCGTGATCTACGCCGTCGTCTTCGCGGTCAACGCGGCGGGGACGTTCTTCGGCCCGTCGCGCATGGCCGTCGTCCCCGACGTGGTGAACGGTCCGGAGGAGATCGCCAAGGCGGCCGGCATCACCCAGTCCACCGACGCGCTGGCCGGCATGATCGGCCCGCCGTTGGCCGCGCCGTTGTTGTTCGCCGCCGGCGTGCAGTGGGCGATCATCATCAATGCCCTGTCTTACGTGGTCTCCTTCCTGGCGATCCGCTCGGTCCCGATCCCGGACAACGCCCCGACCGCCGAAGCCATCGCCGAATCCGGCTTCTGGACCGAGTTCAAGGCGGGACTGGCCTTCTTCGCCAGGACCCGGGTGCTGATCGTCGTGATCGTCTCGGCCTGCATCGCCAACTTCGGCGGCCAGGCGATGAACACGCTCGACGTCTTCTTCACCACCCAGAACCTGCACTCCGCGCCCAAGCTCTACGGCCTGCTCGGAATGGCGGCCGGCGCCGGGGCCATCGCGGGCGGTCTGCTGTCCACCCGGGCGGTGGCGCGGATCGGCACGGTGAACACGGTCTGGACGACGGTCGGGGCCTCCGGCATCCTGATCCTGGTCTACGCCCGGCAGACGTCCATCTGGGCCGCGATCCCCATCGTCTTCGCGGGCCTGCTGCCCATCGGGATGGCCAACGCCGCCTTCGAGCCGCTGGTCATCCAGGTGACGCCGCGGGCGATGCTGGGCCGCGTGGTCTCGGTGCTGATGCCGTTCATCAGCGTCACCCAGCTCGGCTCGACCGTGCTGATCGGCTGGCTGATGAGCACGGTCATGCTCCACTTCCACACCGACGTCGCCGGACTGCACATGGGGCCGATCGACACCATGTTCACGATCACCGGCCTGCTGTTCATCCTCGCCGGGTTCTACGCCTTCGTCATGCTGCCGCGCAAAGACACGGCCGTCCCGAGCAACCAACTGGACGCCTCAGCACTCTGAAGCGGCTGTCATGAACGACAGCACACCACGGAGGGCGGGTATCCGGTGTTAGGCAGGCTCACCGACGACGAGCTCGCGGACTTCACCGAGTTCGCCCACGCCCGGCAACGGCACCTGATGCGGACGGCGTACCTGCTGTGCGGGAACAGCCAAAGCGCACAGGACCTGACGCAGACGGCGCTGCTGGATCTGTGCCGCGCGTGGCGGCGGGTACAGCGCGTCGACGACGTCGACGCGTACGCCCACCGGGTCCTCATCAACGCCTACCGGACCGCGGCGCGCAAGACGGACCGGGAGCGCAAAGCCTTGTGGCGCAAGGCCTGGGAGTCCGGGTGGCCCGAGGACCGAGCCGCCCCGGACCGCGCCATAGGCGTGCGCCTGTCGCTGCTGGCGGCGCTGGACCGGCTGCCGCCGAGGGCGCGGGCCGTGGTGGTGCTGCGGTACTGGGAGGACCTGAGCGTGGAGGCCACGGCCGCCGCGCTCGGGTGCTCGGCCGGCACCGTCAAGAGCCAGTCCTCGCGAGCCCTGGCCCGGCTGCGCGTGCTGCTCGGCGACGGGTTCGCCGCCACCGATTCCGAGCACTGGGAGATCTCGTATGGGAACTGAACAGCCCGACACCGAAAGGATGCGCCACCTCTTCGACGACGCGCTGGACGACGTCGACCTGACCGCGGACGTCGTGCCCGGCGTGCTGACCGGGTACGCGCACCGGGTCAAGGTCCGGCGCTATCAGGCGGCCGGCGTGGGCGTGGCACTGGCCGTGCTGGCGACGGCCGGGACGACTGTCAGCGCCCTGCCACATCGCGGAGACGCGACCGCGCCGGGCGCAGGTTCGCAGGGTATTGGCTACTGCGGGCACCAGCACTGGGTCTGGACGCCCAACCCGGGCACCGTGGTGGTGGACAAGCTCGCCACGAATCCGGCGGTCGACCAGGCGAACTGCGAGGCGACGCAGACGGCCCTGCGCTCGGCGTTCCCGGGCGTACAGGTGATTCCGGACTACCACGCCGACCTGACCATGGATTCCCGCGCCGACCAGACGCTGGTGAAGAAGGACCTCGACGAGCTCAGCTACGTCGATCCGGTCAAGGGCTCCGCCGACGAGATGAAGGACTTCGGATCGGAGCTGAAGTACCTGGCCGTCCACCCGGAAGATCCGGCGAACGTCTACTACCCCGACGGCTACACGCTGGTCACCGCTGCCGGTCGGGAACACGTCTCCATCCGCCTCGCGATCGACGGCGGCTACGACCAGGCGCACCCCGCCACGTTCGTGGGAACGGCCGCCTCGAACGACTGCGGGAAGATGCCGGCGGCGCTGAACAAGACCGTCCAGTGCACGACCGTCGGCGTGGCCGACGGCTGGCACGGGGCGTTGTGGCGGGAACCGAACAGCTACGGCACCACGTGGCAGCTGTCGGCTGTTCTGACCGGACGGCGGGGCAAGACCATCGCGTTGAACATCGGAAACGACGACAGCGCCTGGTACCGGGAGGGGACCTACACCGGGACCCTCGACAACACCGACAGCACCGACAGCACCAACACCGGGAACACGAAGTGGATCAACCGGTGGACCGGCAAGACGGCTGTCGGCCGGAATCCGCCCGCCTCGCACGTCGTGACCGAGGACCAGGTGGCCGGCTTCCTCGACTCGTACGGGTTCCAGAAGTACGCCGACGGATACCTCGCCTACCTCGGCAACCTGCCGAAGTCCTGAACATTCGGGGAGAACGCACCAAGCAACAAAGCGGCGCTCAATCGAATCCAAGTCGATTGAGCGCCGCCCTCGCATTCTGTCAGGGAAGACCGGGCCTCAGCCCGCGACCAGCTCCAGCTTCTCGCGTCCGCCGAGGTACGGCCGCAGCGCCGCCGGCACCGTCACCGAGCCGTCGGCGTTCTGGTGGTTCTCCAGGATCGCGACGATCATCCGGGTCATCGCGCACAGCGTGCCGTTCAGCGTCGCCAGCGGGCGCACGCCGTCGGCGTCGCGCATCCGGATCTGCAGGCGGCGGGCCTGGAACTCGGTGCAGTTCGAGGTCGAGGTGACCTCGCGGTACTTGCCCTGGGTGGGGATCCAGGCCTCGCAGTCGTACTTGCGGGCCGCCGAACTGCCCAGGTCCCCGGCCGCGACGTCGATCACCCGGAACGGGATCTCCAGCGCGGTCAGGAACTCCTTCTCCCAGCCCAGCAGGCGCAGGTGCTCGGCCTCGGCCTCCTCGGGCAGGACGTAGGAGAACATCTCGACCTTCTCGAACTGGTGCACCCGGATGATGCCGCGGGTGTCCTTGCCGTAGCTGCCGGCCTCGCGGCGGTAGCACGAGGAGTAGCCGGCGTAGCGCAGCGGAAGCTTGGCCGCGTCCAGGATCTCGTCCATGTGGTACGCGGCCAGCGGCACCTCCGAGGTGCCGACCAGGTACATGTCGTCCTCGGTGAGGTGGTACACGTTCTCGGCGGCCTGGCCCAGGAAGCCGGTGCCGGCCATCGCCTCCGGCTTCACCAGCGAGGGGGTGATCACCGGGGTGAAGCCGTACTTCGTGGCCTGGGCCATCGCCATGTTCAGCAGCGCGATCTCCAGCAGCGCGCCGACGCCGGTCAGGTAGTACTGCCGCGCGCCGCCGACCTTCACGCCGCGCTCCAGGTCGATGGCGCCGAGCAGCTTGCCGAGCTCGACGTGGTCGCGGGGCTCGAAGCCCTCGGCGGCGAAGTCGCGGGCGGTGCCGACGGTCTCGCGCAGGACGAAGTCGTCCTCACCGCCCTCGGGGACGCCGTCGATGACCACGTTGGACAGCGCCAGCTGCAGGCTCCGGAGCACGTCGTCGGCCTCGTGCTGGTGGCTCTCGGCCGCCTTCACCTCCTCGGCCAGCTTCTTGGCCTGGTCCAGCAGGGCGGCCTTCTCATCCCCGGCGGCCTTGGGGATCTGCTTGCCGAGCAGCTTCTGCTCGTTGCGCAGGGTGTCGAAGCGGGAGACGGCCGCGCGGCGCGCCTCGTCCGCGGACAGCAGCGCGTCGACGAGGGTCGGATCTTCACCTCGGGCGCGCTGCGAGGCGCGGACACGCTCCGGGTCTGTGCGGAGGAGACGCAGGTCAATCATGGACCAAGGCTAGCCGGTCCGAGTGGCCTGCCCGTAATGCTTTGATGGATGTCCCGAGCCGGAACCGGGCCGTCCCGAGCCCCGTCCGCGCCAGACCGCGTCAGACCCATCAGACCTAGGAGTACTCATGCTGGCCACGACCGACGTGAACTCGCTGCCCGAGGGCGGCCTGCTGCTCGACGTCCGCGAGGACGACGAGTGGGCGGCCGGGCACGCCCCGACCGCGAAGCACATCCCGATGTCGGAGTTCGTCGCACGCAAGGACGAGCTGGGCACGCCCGAGGGCCCGGTCTACGTGATCTGCCGCGCCGGAAGCCGCTCCGCGCAGGTGGCGCAGTACCTGGACCAGAACGGCGTGCAGGCGGTCAACGTCACCGGCGGCATGCAGGCCTGGGAGGCCGCCGGCAAGGCGGTGGTCACGGACTCCGGGGCGGCAGGGACCGTGATCTGAGGGCCAGCAGCACGTCCCGGTACTGGCGGGCCCGGTGCATCTGGGACCGCCAGTCCTCACCGGTGACCCGGTGCCGCAGGTCCGCGGCGACCTCGGCCACCTGGTAGCCGGCGCGCAGCAGGTCGATGGTCAGGCCCACCTCGACGCCGAAGCGCGGCGCGTACCGGACGGCCTCGGCGGCGTCCCGGGTCAGGCAGCGCTGCCCGGACAGCGGCGCCGCCGCCTCGAAGCCCGTCAGCCTCTTGATTCCCTCCCGGGCCAGGCCGACGACCAGGCCGTGGCCCCCGCCGGGCTGCGGCGGCGGCAGGGCGACCGCCATGTCGCAGGCCCCGGTGCGGACCGCCTCGACCAGCGGGCCGGCCCCGGCCGCGGTGTCCTCGAGGTCGGCGTCCAGGAAGAGCACGTAGCGGGCTTGATCCGGCAGCGCCGCGACACCGGCGGCCATCGCCGCCCCCTTGCCCAGGTTGCGCCGAGTGGTGAGCACGCGGGCCCCGGCCCGGCGGGCGATCCGCGTGGTCGCGTCGCGGGATCCGTCGTCCATGACCAGCACCGGTCCCAGCAGCGCGGCGGCGCGCACGGTGGCCGCGATCCGCTCTTGTTCGTTCCATGCCGGGATGATGACGAAGACGTCACTCGATGTGACCTCTGTGACAGGTTCCGCCTCCATGCCCCGAGCCTAGAGGTAGCGTGACGGACGATGGACCGCAGCCGACACAGCGACGACAAGATCCTGGACGCCGCGCAGAGCGCGTTGCTGGACCTGGGACTGCGCAACACCACGCTCGCCGAGGTAGCGCGCCGGGCAGGCGCGTCCCGGATGACGCTGTACCGGCGCTATCCCGACATCGACGCCCTGCTCACCGAGGTGCTGGGCCGGCAGCTGATCAGGGTGGTGCGGCGCAACGCGGGCCTGCAGGAGCTGGCCGGCGGCGGCCGCAGCGCGCGCGACCTGCTGGTCACCGGGACGGTCGAGGTGGTGCGGGCGTTCCACGGCGACCTGCTGATGCACAAGATCCTGGAGTCCGACGCCGAGTTCCTGCTGCCCTACCTGACCCGCGACTTCGGCCCGCTCCAGCACTACGCGCTGGACCTGTTGTCGGTACGGCTCGAGCAAGGACACGAAGACGCCTCGATCCGGGCCGGCTCGGTGGCGCTCCAGGCGCGCACGGTCCTGCTGACGGCGCAGTCCTTCGTCATCTCGGCGCGGGCCGCGGGGCCCGTGCCGATGGACCGGCTGCTGGAGGAACTCAGCGGGATGCTGGACGCGTATCTGCGGCCTGGCGAAGACGGTG
This sequence comes from Catenulispora sp. MAP12-49, assembly GCF_041262705.1. Lineage (NCBI taxonomy): Bacteria > Bacillati > Actinomycetota > Actinomycetes > Catenulisporales > Catenulisporaceae > Catenulispora > Catenulispora sp. MAP12-49. The sequence goes on from NZ_JBGCCP010000001.1 coordinate 301,302, forward strand.
TGCGACCGTCCGATTCCGGACACGTGGAGTAATAGCCGCTGACGCCCCGGTAGCTAGACACCCGGGCGCTGGCGACGGGGGATGCACCAGCGACCGGGCTGGAAGCACAGTACCCACGGGCGATCGTTGAACGCAAAACAAGTTTGTTCGAGACGCGAATCGGCGGCGGGCGAAATGCCGGATCCGGTGCTGTTCGTGCGATTTCATGGCCGCCATGGCACTTTCCCGCACGGCCCCGCCGCGCGCCCTGGCCCTGCTGCCGACCGCCGCGGCGACCGTCGTCTGCGCGGCGGCCCTGGTAGCCCTGACAGGCGCGGCTCTGCCCGCGTCCGCACAGGCCGCACCCGCCTCCGCGCCCACGCCCACGTCGGCCGCCACCACCGCGCACGCGGCCGCCAGCACGCTGGTCACGGTGACCGTCGACAGCGTCCCGGCGCTCTCGCTCACCTCCTTTCAGGGCTCGTACGCGACCAGCACTGTGGTGCAGAACGGCGGGGACGCCTCCGCCGACAGCACGCAGGATCCCACCGGGCTGCTCGACCGGGTCACCGTCGACCAGCCGGCGCTGGCGAAGACGCACTCGGACCCGGCGAAGAACTGGGCCGACGCGCAGCCTTCGGTGGAGTACACGCTGCACGGCAAGAAGCTGTACTCGATCTCTGCTGTGGACACACATGCCGAGTGCACTCCGTCGGCGCAGGGAGCCGACACCTACGTGCACACGACCCCCAGCTCGGTGACCGTACTCGGGACGAGCATCGCGACCGGGAAGACCACGGTGCCGGTGACCGGGGCCCAGCTCGGGGCCGCGGGGGTGGATCACGGGAGCCTTGAGGTCTCGTACACCACCACCGCCACGCAGGCACAGCAGACGGCGACTACGTCTGGGCACGCGCATCTGGATCTGAGTATCAGCGGGGTCTTCTACGACAGCGCCGGCAAACAGCTCTATAGCGGGCCGGTACAGAAGCTGCGGCTCGGCGATGTGCAGGCGGCGTGTCAGAGCTCGGGGGCGACTACCCCGGCTCCTACGTCGATGCCTGGAACGTCCGCGCCGGGAAGCCCTGTGGGAACCACCCCGGCAGACGTTCCGCAGACCGCGGGCCCCGCTGCTCCGTCAACGCTTAAGGGCGCCCCGGGCCCGGCGGCGTATGTCGCCTCGCCGCACCACGCGCGACACAGTGGGCATGCCCGGGTCGGCACCAAGGACGAGCCCGGACCTGCTGTGCCGGAGAACGGAACGATGCTTCCCGCTGCTAACGCGGACAGCACGACGGCGTCGGGAGGCGGCGACGCTTCGCTGTGGTGGGCGGTGCTGTCAGTGCTCGCACTCGGCTGCGGCACCGGGTTGTATTTCGCGACGCGGCGGCGCGGGCGGCATCAGTAGCGCGTAACGCGTAACGCGTACAAGCAGAAAGCGCGGGAGCCCTTAGAGGACTCCCGCGCTTTCTGTCTGTAGAGCTGTAGAGCTGTAGAGCTATAGAGCTATAGGGCTCGCAACCCTTAGCGCAGCGTCACCTGGCGGCTCACCAGACCGGCGCGCGCACGGCGCTCCTCGTTCGTCAGCGGGCTGTCGTCGGCGAGCGCCTCGGCCAGCCGCTCGGCGAACTCGGCGGCCGGCTTCTCGATCTCCTCGGCCTCCATCTCCTTGGGGAGGTCCCAGACCGGGACGACCAGGCCGCAGGCCCGGAAGGCGCCGACGTAGCGGGTGCCCTCGCCGAGGCCGGACTGCTTGGCGGCGTGCAGGCGCGCCAGCGCGTCCATCAGCTTCTCCTCCTCGTGCGGCATGACCCAGCGGAGGTGGCCCTTCTCGCGGATGCGCGTCCAGTACGCCGAGGGGACGGACTCCAGCTTCTTGGTCGGGTACGCGGCGGCGTTGGCGTGCTCCAGCGAGAGCTGCGCCTCGGCCGACACGTCCGCGCCGTCGATGATCCAGAAGGAGAAGTCCTCGTGGACGGTGATGTCCAGGCTGTCGCCGCTGGTGTCCAGCAGGTCCCGCAGCCGCGGGCCGTCGGTGGTCGGCGCCGCCGAGTCCACGACCGTGCCGGGCTCGCTGTCCAGGGCGCGCAGCAGCGCGTCGGCCAGGTCGCGGTCCGGGTCCCCGGAGGTGGCCAGCGTCTGGAGCGCCAGCATGATCTCGCCGGTGTCCCGGTGCACCGCCGGAGCGGCCATCGGCAGCACCGTGGCCAGGGTGACGCTGCGGCCGGCGTGCTCGCCCGCCAGCTTCAGCGGCGCGGTGGCGGCCGGCACCAGCTCGCGCATCGCCACGATGTCGGCCTCGCCCGGCAGGCCCTCGAACGGCCGCTTGTTCGCGGTCGCCTCGGCGGCGTGCTGGTGCGCCGACGCGGCGGCCTCGCGCCCGTGGCAGGCCTTGTAGCGGCGCCCGGACCCGCAGGGGCACGCCTCACGTGCGCCGACGACCGGGATCTCGCCGTCCACAACCTGAGCCGGCCCGGCCTTCGCGGTCCTGCTCGACTTCTTGCCCATGCGTGCCGGCCCTTCCTTGCTGGGGTGTTTCGTGCTGGGGTGTTTGCTTCCCGCCCAGCCTAGTAGGCCCGGAGGGTGAGACGAGCCCACACAGCAAGTGACACCCTGCTACTGTGCGGTCATGCGCTCTTTCCCACAACAGTGGTGGTGGTCCGTCTCAGGCGGACCCCGGTAACAGCGCACCCACGCTCCCGAACCGGCCGCCTTGCGAGGCGGCCGGTTCTGTTTTTCTCGGAAGACCTTCCGACAAGACCCGGCGAGCCTCACGGAGCGGCCTCCACAGAGAGGCATCGCCATGGCACACCAGGACTTCCCGAACCGCCTCCCCGACGGACCGTTCGCGCTGATCCGGCGCGGCGCCGAGGCGGAGGTCGAACTGCTCACCGGACTGGCTTTCGAGCAGTTCCCGGCACTGGCGGATCTCCCTACAGAGGACTCCGACTCCCTCCTGGCACTCGTCCCCTACCGGCAGCTCACCGAGCGCGGAGACGAGTGCCACGACGACCATGCGCCACTGCTCGCGATGCGGATCACCGGCCGCCACCGATGCGGCATCTCGCAGCTGCCGCCGGCCACGGCCCCGGTGCTGCGAGACGGGGCCTTCGACGTGGACGACGAGGCGTACGGCGCGTCGGTGAAGCGGGTCCTGGACGAGGAGATCGGCGCGGGCGAGGGATCGAACTTCGTCCTGCGCCGGACGTTCGTCGGGCACTGCGACTCCCCGCGTGACACGGCTTACGGAGCGTTCCGCGCCTTGTTGGAGAAGGAGAGAAACGCTTATTGGACCTTCCTCATCGACACCGGCGAGGGACTGATGGTCGGCGCGACACCGGAGCGGCACGTGTCGCTCGCGGACGGCGTCGCGGTGATGAACCCGATCAGCGGGACGCTGCGCGAGGCCCCCGCGACGGCTTCGCGCGAGCGCGTCGTGGCGTTCCTCCAGGACGCCAAGGAGCGCGAGGAACTGGCGATGGTCGTGGACGAGGAGCTGAAGATGCTCGCCGAGGTGGGCGACCTCGGCGGCCGGGTGCGCGGCCCGTTCCTGAAGGAGATGGCGAACCTCGCGCACACGGAGTACTACATCGAGGCGCGCACGACGATGGACCCGCGCCAGATCCTGCGCACCACCATGTTCGCCCCCACCGCCACCGGCTCCCCGATCCGCAACGCGTTCCGCGTGATCAAGCGCCACGAACGCGGCGGGCGCGGCTACTACGCGGGCGTGGCGGCCCTGATCGGCCGCGACGAGGCGGGAGCGCCGACGATGGACGCCCCGCTGCTGCTGCGGGTGGCGTACGTGGGGAACGACGGGACGGTGCGGGTGCCGGTCGGGGCGACGCTGGTGCGCGGGTCGGATCCGTACGAGGAGGTGCGGGAGACGTACGCGAAGGCGGCAGGCGTGCTGCGGGCCTTCGGGGTGGGATTCGGCGCACGGGGCACCGACCTGTCGCCGCTCAGCGCGCCACCGAACACGCTCGCCCCGCAGGACGCCGCACCTGTGCGCACCGCGCCCTGGTCCGAGGACCCGGAGATCGCCGCCCTGCTGTCCTCCCGCAACGAATCACTGTCGGCCTTCTGGCTCAACGAGCATGAGCCCACGGACCTCGTCGACCCCGCCCTGGCCGGCCGCAGGGTCCTGATCATCGACAACGAGGACGCCTTCACCTCGATGCTGGCCGTCGAACTGCGCGCCCTGGGCCTGGAAACGACCCGCGTCGCCCACGACGAGGTACCCGACCACAGCGCCTACGACCTGGTCCTGCTCGGCCCCGGCCCCGGCGATCCGCGCGACCAGACCTCCCCCCGCATGACCGGCGTCCGCAAGCTGGCGAAACTCCTGATCGACCACCGCACCCCGACCCTGGGCCTGTGCCTCGGCCACGAGGCCCTGGCCGCGGCCCTGGGCCTGGAACTGGTACGCCTCCCCACCCCGATGCAGGGCACCCAGGTCGAACTGGACCTGTTCGGCACCACAGAGCGCGTGGCCTTCTACAACTCCTACGCGGCCCGCATGCCGGAGTTCCTGGTCCTCGACACCGTCACTCTGCCCGGCACCAACCTCACAGCGGCCCTGCGCGGCCCCTCCTTCACCGGCCTGCAGTTCCACCCCGAATCGGTGGTGACGATGGACGGTCTCGGGATCCTGGGCCGCGAGATCCGGCGACTGCTCGACCGTTGAAGGGAAGGAAGCAAGGAAGCGCGGCGCGGTCGGATGTGACACCGACCGCGCCACCTTGTGCCCGCTTCGGGGGATGGTGCCGGGGATTTCTCAGGGGATGCTTCAGGGCAGGCTTCAGCCGCAACTCCGCACCAGTGCCGCAGCCGCGCCGCCGCCGAGGCAAGTCAGCCCTTGCCCCGCCGGCGCCGCAACCTGCTCAGCCCGCACAGTTCCACAGGCCCGCCCGCAATCCTCACGGCCCCACCGCGCCGCCGCCGAAGCGAGTCAGCCCCCGCCCCACCAGCGCCGCGCCGCAACCGTGCCTTTCGCTCGCCACTTCACTCACACCCCGCAGCCCGATCCCGCTCAGGCCGCGGCCGCGCACCCCACCCGGGCCTCCGGGTAGCGGGGCACCCAGGCCGTATCCGACCCGATCGTGTCCCCGTCCGGTCCGCCGCGGGCCTCGCCCAGGCGCGAGCCGCCCAGTCTGCCGCGGAGCCGGCCGCGGCCGGGGCCGGGCAGGTGCGCGGTCAGCGAGACGCGCATGCGGCGCCACCAGCGGCGGTCGTGGTCGTCGGGCGGTGGCGGCGCGGCGTGGCGGGCGTGGAGGCGGACCGCTGCCCAGACCGTTTTGGGTGCGCCGGGGTCCGTCGGGTCCAGGGGGCCCGGCGGCGTGCCGCTGCCGAGTCCGGTCAGGGCCGCGGCGTGCAGGTGCGCGCCGGGGGCGTCCGTCTCCGGCGCGTACCAGGGTTCCACGCCCCAGGAGTCGGCCAGCAGGCCCACAATGCCGAGTCCGCGGCCGTCCACCGCGGACTCGTCTACGTCGTCCAGGTCTGGGGCCACCAAGTCCGGGGTCACCAGGTCTGGCGCCTCCGGCCCTGGTGCGGGTCTTGTTCGCGGTCCCGGCTGCTGGCGTCCCCCGTCGGTCACGGCGATGCGCAGGACCTTGTCGTCCGCCATCCACCACGCCACTCGGATGGTGCCGCCGGCCAGCGGCAGCGCGTGCCGAAGGGCGTTGCTCACCAGTTCCGAGAGGATCAGGACCGCGTCGTCCGCGGCCGAGGGTGCCACGCGCATGCGCTGCAACGCGTCGGCCAGCGCGTGGCGGGCCGTGCCGACGCTCTCAGGTGTGTACGGGAACTCGATCCCGCCTATGCCTCTTGCGTCCGTCGGTCTCGGCGCCGGGGCGCGCGTGACCGTTTGGGACATCCTTGTTGTTTCCCGGGGACTCTCCGGTTGCACCGACATGACGACCCCCACGGCTCCCTCCCTGCCGACGAGGAGCTACTCGCGGTAGATGCCCGGTTCGTCCTTGCGGAAAACGACAAACCCAGGGTGAATCAGGGTTCAGCTCGATGACTCCGGGGCGCGCCGTGGCCGCCGGGCGCCGTGCCGTCCCGGCCCAGCCTGGCCAGCACTGCTTTCGGGCGGTTGGAGATGATCGCGTCCACGCCCAACTCGACACACAGGTCGATGTCCGAGGGCTGATCCACAGTCCAGACGTGCACGCGATTTCCCATGGAATGCACGCGCTCCACATATTCCGGATGCGTTCGCAGAATATGGATTCCCGGTCCGGCGATACGCACTCCGCGCGGCAGCGAACCGTCGCGCAGCCGCAGCGGCACCCGGTCCAGCAGCAGCACCGTGTCCAGGGACGGCGCCAGGCGCCGGATCCGGCGCACCGACAGCGCCGAGAACGACATCACCCGCACCGGCGAGGCCTCGCCGAGCCGCGGGTGCGCCAGCCCGAACCGGTCCAGCAGCGCCACCAGGTGCTCCTCGACCAGGCCGGCGTAGCGGGTCGGGTGCTTGGTCTCGATCGCCATCTCCACCCGGTGCGGGTGCTCCACCACCAGCTCCAGCAGCCGCTCCAGGGTCAGCACCCGGTGCGCGCCCTCCCGCCGCAGGTCCGGGTACTCGGTGTACTCGTCGTCGCCGCCCGCCGGCTGCTTCCAGGAGCCGAAGTCCAGCTGCCGCAGCTGGGCCAGCTCCAGCGTCGAGACCACGCCGCGGCCGTTGGAGGTGCGGTTGACCCGGCGGTCGTGCACGCACACCAGCTGCATGTCCGCGGTGAGGCGGACGTCGCACTCCAGGCCGTCGGCGCCCTGCAACAGCGCGGCCTCGTACGCGGCCAGCGTGTGCTCCGGCACGTCCTCGGACGCGCCGCGGTGGGCGATGACGGGGATCTCCGAAGCGGTCCGGCGGGGGAGCGCGGGACCGGAGGCGCCGGGGCGCAGCCCGGTATCGGGCCGGTCTGCCGGCACTGGCTCGGAGCGGCGCCGATCGGACGGCCGGGGCTCTGGGCGGCGCAGGGATTGCACACCCCGAATCTTTCCAGACGAACCCGGCCCCCGGGCACCTGAGTCGATCAGAAAGAACCAGGTGTTCAAAACGCTTTCACCAGCCCTTGGGGCTGCGGACATACTCGCCCACCAGACGGAGGGTCCCTTGTCGTATCGTCGTAGCGACGGACGAACCACCGATCACCCAAACCCAGGGGGACGAATGAGCCAGCAGCCGTACGGTCAGCCCGGTTACCAGCAGGGACCGCCGCCGCAGCAGCAGCAGGGGTACGCGCCCCCGCCCCAGCAGCAGCAGTTCCAGCAGAACTTCCTGTGCGTCACCACGAACGACATCCCGGGCTACCGCATCGACGCCGTGTACGGCGAGGTCTTCGGCCTCACCGTCCGCAGCCGCAACGCCTTCAGCCAGATGGGCGCCGGCCTGAAGTCGATGTTCGGCGGCGAGCTCAAGGGCATGACCAAGGCGCTGATGGACAGCCGCAACGACGTCATGCAGCGGATGATCCAGGAGGCGATCAACCGCGGCGGCAACGCCATCGTCGGCATGCGCTTCGACACCTCGGAGATGGGCGACGTCTGGACCGAGATCTGCGCCTACGGCACCGCCGTGACCATCAGCCGCCTGGGCTGATCCGCCGCGTCGGCGCTCCCTCGGGCGCGGCCCCCGCTTCCGGGGTCCGCGCCCGACGCATGTCCGACGCATGGCCGACTCATGTCCCGCGCGTGCCCGACGCATACCTGGCCGATCCACGCGCTTGCCGGGCCCGGCCCCGCGGCGGATATCGTGAAGCGGTGATCCGACGCTCGCTGACCGCGCTGGCCGCCGCCGTGGCCGCCGAGCTGTGCTGCGTCGCGGGCAGCTTCCTGCACGCGGTGCGCCTGGTCGCGCACATCGACGACGTCTCGGTCGGGACCGCGCTGAGCTCCCACTGGAACAGCTCGCTCACCGCCTGGCGCGCCTCGCTGACGGCCGGCGACCGCGTGCTGTTCGTCGTGGTGGCCGTGATCGCCGCGGCCGCGGTCCTGGCCGGGCCGTATCTGAAGCCGACATTCGGGCGTATCCGGACCCGAATCACCGGCGTTCGCAGGCTGCCACGCGCATAGGGGATAATGTGCGACCATGGCCGAGCTCGTCTTCTTCACCGGAACCATGGACAGCGGCAAGTCGACCCTCGCCTTGCAACTCGACCACAACCACAACGCCCGTGGCCGGGCCGGACTCATCTTCACCCGCGACGACCGCGCCGGCAGCGCCACCATCTCCAGCCGCCTGGGCCTGAAGGCCGCCGCGGTGGAGGTCGAGAACACCACCGACCTTCTCAACCACGTGGTGCAGATGATGTCCTCCGGCGGCAAAGTGGACTACGTGGTCGCCGACGAGGCGCAGTTCTACACCGAGGACCACATCGAACAGCTGGCGCGCATGGTCGACGAGCTGAGCATCGACGTCTACGCCTTCGGCATCACCACCGACTTCCGCACCCGCCTGTTCCCCGGCAGCAAGCGCCTGATCGAGCTCGCCGACCGCATCGAGGTCCTCCAGGTCCAGACCCTGTGCTGGTGCGGAGCCCGCGCCACCCACAACGCCCGCACCGTCGGCGGCGAGATGGTGGTCGAGGGCGAGCAGGTCGTGGTCGGCGACACCGCCGTCGCCGACGAGATCGGCTACGAGGTCCTGTGCCGCCGCCACCACCGCCGCCGCCTGACCGCGGCCAGGTCCGGCGCGGCCGCGCTGAGCCCGGACACGCTTCCGTTCGGCGCCGCCTGACGGCCACGGGGCCCAGCCGGATTGTGAGAGACTTTCTGCTCACGAGCGCCCGGGCGCTCGTCAGGAGGATTTGCCTAGTGGCCTAAGGCGTTGGTCTTGAAAACCAAAGTGGCGAGAGTCACCGTGGGTTCGAATCCCACATCCTCCGCTGTCAACAGGCTTCTGACCTTTTGCAGGACTGCTCCGCACGCGCCTTCATCCGGTTGAGGACCTCGGGCGCGGGCCAGGACCCGACGCGGTAGCGTGCCGGATGGCAGCCGTCGGCCGGGGTCAGGCCGACCTCCTCGGCGACGATGTCCCAGGGGAGGCGGGAGTCCGGGTCGACGTAGGTCCTGCTGCCAGGGAAGTCGATGGCAAGGAACTCGGTCAGGTACTCGAGCACGGGCCGACTGATGATCTCGCCCGGGCTGACATACGACGCCGGCCTGAGCACCGGCCGCAGCAACGGGCGGACCTGGTCCCAGGTGTCAGGCACCGCGGGAGTGTCCACGATCGCGACGAGTCGCGAGATGCGCCCCGTCGCTCGGCTGCCGGCGCCCCCTCACATTCCTGGAAGACGGTCGCCAGGTTGACCACCGACTGCCGTCCGTCTGACGTCCGGACTCGGACCACGAAGTCATCCATGTCGTACTCGGCATGGGCAACGGAGGCGTGCCCCCGCACCTGAGCAGCGACTTCCTTGCCGAAGCGGTCGCGCTTCGACCCCAGAAACTTGTCGGCTACGCCCATGGCCAGGACCCTAACCGAGGCTGCTCAGTCAGTGACACCGTATTCCGCCTCGCGCGCCAGCCGAGCTTCCAAACCGTCGAGGATCAGCTCCAGCCCGAAGTCGAACTCGTCGCCGTAGTCGTATCCCGGCTTCATGACGTGTTCCTTGGCCATCTCGGCCAGATAGGGATACGCGTCCTCGGAGGGGAACTTGTTCAGGTAATCCTGGACGGCTTCTTCCACATCCTGTGGGCTGAACGGGAGCGCGGCCTCCTCAAGGGCGAAGCCGTAGATGTAGCTGTCCAATAGTGAGTAGGCGTGGGCGGCCAGGGTGATGGAGAAGCCGGCGCGGCGCAGGGTGCCGATCACGGCGTCGTGGTGGCCCAGAGTGGCCGGGCCGGGGTTCTGGCGGGACTCCATGAGCGGCGTCGCCCAGGGGTGGCGGCGCAGGACGGCGCGTACCGAGTGGGCGCGTTCGCCGAGCGCGGAACGCCAGCCGACGTCGGACGGGGGCGGGGCGATCTCGGTGAAGACGCTGTCGATGACACCGTCGATGATCGCCTCCTTGCTCGCCACGTGGTGGTACAGCGACATCGGCTTGACGCCCAGTTCGGCGGCGACCGACCGGATCGTCAGGGCCCTGATGCCCCCGGCGTCGGCGACGGCGATCGCCGCTTCGAGCAGCTTGTCCCGGCTCAGCGGGGTTCGGGCACGGTTGACAACCACGGCGACCAGCGTACCGTACTAAGTAAGTCGTACTTAGTAAGGGGGAGCCGGAATGATGCGCGCTATCGTCCAGAACGGCTACGGCACAGCCGATGTGCTGCGGATGACGGAGATCGAGCCGCCCGCGATCAAGGCCGACGAGGTACTCGTCCGGGTTCACGCCGCCGGCGTCGATCGCGGGACGTGGCTCCTCATGACGGGGCAGCCCTACGCGGTCCGACTCGGCCTGGGGCTGCGCGGCCCGCGCGACCGCGTCGCGGGCATGGACGTGGCGGGAACCGTCGTCGAAGTCGGCGCCGCCGTGACCAGGTTCGCCGTCGGCGACGACGTGTTCGGCACGGCCCGCGGCTCGTTCGCCGAACTGGCGGCCGCGCGGCAGAACACCCTGGCCCTCAAGCCGGCCACGCTGAGCTACGAGGAAGCCGCGGTCGTCGCGGTCTCCGGCGTCACCGCGCTGCAGGCCCTGCGGGACGTCGGCCGCGTCCGAGCCGGCCAGCATGTGCTCGTCATCGGCGCGTCCGGGGGTGTGGGCACGTACGCGGTGCAGCTGGCCAAGGCATTCGGCGCGGAGGTCACCGGTGTGTGCAGCACCGAGAAGGTGGACCTCGTGCGCTCGCTCGGCTCCGACCACGTCATCGACTATCGAACGGCCGACTTCGGCACCGGCGGCCACCGCTACGACCTGATCCTGGACATCGGCGGCGACAGCAGCCTGACCCGGCTGCGCCGGGCCCTCACCCCGCGCGGCACGCTGGTCATCGTCGGAGGCTCGCTCGACGGCAAGTGGCTCGGCCTGGGCCGTCAGGCGCGGGCAGTGGCGCTCTCGCTCTTCGTCCGGCAGCGGCTGACCATGGTCATCGCCAAACAGCGGCACCCGGACATGGAGACGCTCGCCGAGCTCATCGGGACCGGTCGCGTCGCGCCGGTCGTGGAAGCCACGTACCCGCTGGCAGACGCCCCCGAAGCTGTCCGGCATGTCGGAGCCGGGAAGACCAGGGGCAAGGTCGCCATCAGGGTTTGACGCGAGCACCGGCGACAGTGCGACGCTGATCGACACCGGGTACCCCGGCGACTACGACAACCTGCTGGCCTCGCTGGAGATGCCGGCTAGCGCTTGACCTTGTCCCCGGGGGCAAGGTTTACGGTCGGTGCACAAGCTCCCGAGGCACCGAGCGAGGAACCATGAGGATCGGCGATGTGGCGCGCGACGCCGGGGTCACGCCCAAGGCGGTCCGCTACTACGAGTCGCTGGGCCTGCTGGCCCCCGCGCGGTTGGGGAACGGCTACCGCGACTACTCCGGGCAGGACGTCCGGGTGGTGCGGGAGGTCCGGCGGCTGATCGCGCTCGGCATCCCGGCGGCGCGGACCCGGCCGTTCCTGGACTGCCTCGCCGACCACGGGGAGATCGACGACTGCCCGTCCTCGCTGGCCGAGTACCGGGACGCCATCGGCGACCTGGACCGCCGCATCAGGGAGCTGACGTGGCGCCGCGACACCCTCGCCGCCCGCCTGGACCGGGCCGCGTGCCGACGCCCCGGCGACGCCAGGAGAGAGGCCCGAGCAGACGCTCAGGAAGACGCAGACGCCGCGGCCCCCGAATCCGAGGAAGCCATCATGGACGACATCTACACCCTCCCCGCCGACCTGCCGATCCCCCAGGACGACGGCGCCGCCGACCATCTCCCCGGCGCGACCGTCCCGGAGCTCACGCTCCCCAGCACCGCGCACGAGACGGTAGCGCTGGCCGCCCTGGGCACCGGCCACACGATTCTCTATATCTATCCACTCAGCGGCCGCCCCGGCGAGGACGTCCCCGAGGGCTGGAACGCCATCCCGGGTGCCCGAGGCTGTACGACTCAGGCCTGCGATTTCCGTGACCACCACGAGGAACTGCTCGACGCCGGCGCGGCGCGGGTGTTCGGTCTGTCCAGCCAGGACACCGGTTATCAGCGGGAGTTGGTGGAACGGCTGCGGCTGCCCTTCTCCATGCTGTCCGACCCCGGACTGCGCCTCGCCGCGGAACTGCGTCTGCCGACGTTCGAGGCGAACGGCCAGACCCTCTATAAGCGCATCACCCTTGTCATCCGCGACGGCGTGGTCGAGCACGTCTTCTACCCGGTCTTCCCGCCGAACCGGCACGCGGGCGAAGTGCTGTCCTGGCTCAAGGAGAATCCCGTATAGCTAAGGAGAGCCCCGTATGGCTAAGGAGAATCCCGTATAGCCGTGCGAGCTCGGGCCCTCGGTGACTCGGTGACTCAGTGACTCAGCGATTCGGCGGTCGTCCGGGCCGTCGCAAGGTCCTGGGTCACCGTCCCCGCCGCCGCGTCCAGGGCCGCCTGGGGCGCCGCCCCCTGCTGGTACTGCCCGGCGGTGGCGACCCAGTCCCCCAGGTCGGACTTGAGCTTGGCCATGTCCTTCAGCCACTGATCGAGCCGGCCGCCGTGGTCGCCGCCGTAGGCCGCGGCGGCCTGGCCTTCGGCGTCCAGATACGTCGTGTCGCTCTCGGGGTTCGGCGAGGTGCGGAACTTCGAGAACTGCGAGGCCGGAGAGTTCGGGTCGCCGAAGGCGCTGCCGTAGGCCGTCGCGTTCGCGTAGTGCGTGTGGCCCACGATCTTCTGGCCCGCGGCCAGCAGGTCCGCGTAGTGCTGGACCGATCCGAGCAGGATCTGCGTGGACTTGTTCGCGCCCTTGGGGGCCGGCGGCGACTCGGCCGCCCCGGCTATGCCAGGGGCCGTGTTCGCGGTGGAGGCCCGGCCGGAGGAGGGCGAACCGGAGTCGTCGAACGCGCCGAAGGCCGCGGCCATGGCGAACACGACGGCCACGGCGGCCAGTCCGTACATCACGAACAGACCTTGTTGCTGCCCCATGCCAAGCACCCTGCGCAGCGGCCGGCCGCGCCGGCCCTGTCCCGGGGTCCAGTCAATCTTCGGCACCCGGAGAACCTACCGCCGATCACCGGTTATTCACCAGGGCGTCAATAGGTACGCCACGATGCCAATACCGCCAGGTCACGAACTGATAACGGTACCTTTGAGACTGAACGCAGCCCTTCACCTTCGCTTCAGTTACTGAGGACAACCTCTGGCGCCATGACCGATAGCCCGCGACTCTCTAAAGGGGTCTGGATAAACACCTCGCTCGCCGTGGTGGTTGCCGCTGGTGGAGCGGGCGCATGGGCGCTGCTCGGCTCGTCGAGTTCCGACAAGTCCTCCTCCGGCCGCACCGTCGCCGTGCAGCGCGGTGATGTCACAGCCCAGGTATCCGCCTCCGGCAACGTCACGCTTCCCACCCAGCTCGACCTGGCGTTCACCGCTTCGGGCACGGTGACCGAGGTCGACGTGAAACCCGGCGACACGGTGAAGGCCGGCCAGGTGCTGGCCAAGATCGACACCACCGACGCCAACCAGCAGCTCGCCTCCGCGCAGGCCCAGCTGGCCACGGCCCAGGCTCAGCTCACCAAGCTGCAGCAGGGCCAGACGCCGCAGCAGGCCGCGCTGAGCCAGCAGCAGCTCAGGAGCGCCTCCGACTCGCTGTCCTCAGCGAAGACCTCGTTCTCCGACACGCAGAACAACCTCGCGCTGGACGCGAGCAATCTGGCCAACGCTGTCACAGTTGCGCAACAAACGCTGAGCAACGACGAGGCGACCCAGTCGAAGGACTGCGCTGCCAAGGCCGCCTCCTGCGCGCAGGACGGCAACAAGGTCACCCAGGACACCAATGCCCTGACGCAGGCCCAGAACTCGCAGAAGAGCGGCGGCCTGAAGGACACCCAGTCCCTGCACCAGGCTCAGTCCTCGCTGACGCAGGCCGAGAACTCCTACAACACGGCCGTGGACCAGCAGGCGGTCTCCACCGCGCCGGCCACGCCGGACCAGATAGACGCGGCCAACCAGTCCGTGCTCAACGCCCAGAACGCGCTCACCAACGCGCAGAAGGGCGTCACCGGCACCGTCATCACCGCGCCCTCGGCCGGGACGGTCCTGTCCGTCGGCGGCTCGGTCGGCGACACGGTGTCCGCCGGGACGTCGGGTTCGACCTCGGCCGCGTCCTCGTCCTCGGGCAGCTCTTCTGGGGGTTCCTCTGGGGCTTCGGGCGGCTCGGCCGGCGGATCGTCGAGTTCGTCGTCCACATCGTCCTCCGGCGCGAAGTCCGGCAGCAGCTTCGTGGTGCTGGGGAACATGGCCAGCCTGACGGTGCGCGCCGAGTTCGCCGAGACCGACGCCTCCAAGCTGAAGGCCGGCGAGGACGCGCAGGTCTCCATCAACGCGATCCCGGGCTCCTCGCTCACCGCGACGGTGCAGTCCGTCGACCCGACCTCGACCGTGGTGTCCAACGTCGTCGAGTACGGCGTCACGCTCCAGTTCACGGCCGGCCAGCAGGACCTGACCGCGCTGAAGATGGGCCAGACCGCGTCGGTCTCGGTGGTCACCAACAACGTGACCAACGTTCTGTACGTGCCGTCCTCGGCGGTCACCACCTTCGGCGGCCAGAGCTTCGTCACGGTCGTGAGCGGCAAGACCCAGACCCAGACGCCGGTGCAGGTCGGCGTGGTCGGCGACACCAGCACCGAGATCACCTCCGGGGTGAACGAGGGCGACCAGATCCTGCTGTCCTCGCGCACCACCAGCGGTTCCACCACCGGCACCCGGGGCGGCGCGGGCGGGGCCGGCGGCTTCGGCGGCGCCGGCGGCGCGGGCGGCTTCGGCGGCACGGGCGGCACCGGCGGACGGTTCGGCGGGTGACCGGCCCGAGCGGTTCGAGCGGCTCCAGCGGTGTGAAGCCGGTCATCGAGCTCGCCGACATCCGCAAGACGTACGGCATGGAGGGCACCGCCGTCCACGCCCTGCGCGGCGTCAGTCTGACCGTCCCGGTCGGCGACTACGTCGCCATCATGGGCGCCTCGGGCTCGGGCAAGTCGACGATGATGAACATCATCGGCTGCCTGGACGTCCCCACCTCCGGCCAGTACCTGCTGGACGGCATCGAGGTCGAGCACCTGTCGGACCGCCAGCTCGCGCTGGTCCGCAACCGCAAGATCGGCTTCGTCTTCCAGTCCTTCAACCTGCTGCCCCGCACCACCGCGCTGGACAACGTGGAGCTGCCGCTGGTCTACGCCGGCGTCGGCACCACCGAGCGGCGCCAGCGGGCCAGGGCCGCGCTGGAGCTGGTGGGCCTGGGCGAGCGGCTGAACCACAAGCCCAACGAGCTCTCCGGCGGCCAGCAGCAGCGGGTGGCCGTGGCCCGCGCGCTGGTCACCGCGCCCAGCCTGATCCTGGCCGACGAGCCCACCGGCAACCTGGACAGCACCTCCTCGTCCGACGTGATGGCCCTGTTCGACCGGCTGCACGCCGCCGGGCGCACCATCGTCCTGATCACCCACGAGCACGACATCGCCGAGCACGCCGACCGCGCGATCCGGCTGATGGACGGACAGATCGTCTCCGACGAACGCAACGGCGAGCGGGGCTGGATCTCCGAACAGCACAGCGCGAGGCACGGGAGCGCCCGATGAGATTCCGCGAAGTCTTCCGATTCGCCTTCGCCGGCCTGAAGGCCAACAAACTGCGCTCGTCGCTCACCACCCTGGGCATCCTGATCGGTGTCGGAGCGGTGATCCTGCTGGTCGCGGTGGGCAAGGGCTCCGGCGCACAGGTGCAGGCCAACATCGACAAGCTGGGCACGAACCTGCTGGAGGTCTCCCGGCAGGCCGGCGGCTTCGGGGCGCGCGCGTCGCGCAACACCGGGACGCAGAGCTCTGTCGGGGCGCTGACCCTGGCCGACGCGCAGTCGCTGGTGGACCCGGTGAACGCCCCCGACGTGCTGGACGAGGCGCCGGTGGTGACCGCGTCGCCGACGGCCACCTACGAGGGCGCCACGCACTCGATCGCGCAGCTGGTCGGCACCTACCCGGCCTACCTGACGGCGACCAACTGGACGATCGCCGAGGGCTCCTCGATCACCGACGACGACGTGGCCCAGGCCCGCAAGGTGATCGTGATCGGCCAGACGGTGGCCACCGACCTGTTCAACACCGCCGACCCGGTGGGGCAGCAGGTCATGATCAACAACGTCCCCTACACCGTCGAGGGCGTGCTGCAGTCCAAGGGCTCCTCCGGCCTGCAGGACGCCGACGACTTCGCCATCGCGCCGCTGACCACCGTGCAGGACTCGCTGAGCGGCTTCGGGTCGCTGAGCCAGATCGTGGTGCAGGCCAAGTCGGCCGGCGCCACCACCGCGGCGCAGGACGAGATCACCTCGATCCTCACCGCGCGGCACCACCTGGCGGCCACCGCCTCGCCGGACTTCCGGGTGCTGAACCAGCAGTCGCTGCTGGCCACCTCCAACTCCACGACGCACACCTTCACGGTGCTGCTCGGCGCGGTGGCGGCCATCTCGCTGCTGGTCGGCGGCATCGGGATCACCAACATCATGCTGGTCACGGTGACCGAGCGGACCCGGGAGATCGGCATCCGCAAGGCGCTGGGCGCCCCGCGTGCGGCGATCCTGGGCCAGTTCCTCATCGAGGCGGTGCTGTTGTCCCTGATCGGCGGGGCCCTCGGGGTGGCCGCCGGACTGATCGGCACCAGGTTCACGGTGGCCGGGGTGAAACCGGTGATCGTACCCGCCTCGATCGCACTGGCCTTCGCGGTGTCGGCGCTGATCGGGCTGTTCTTCGGGTCGTTCCCGGCCAACCGCGCGGCCAAGCTGCATCCCATCCAGGCACTGCGGCACGAATAGAAACCCCTCACGAGCAGGAAGAGTCGAAGTCACAGATGTCTGAGAAGCCCGGCGGCCAGCCCGCCAACAACAACGGCAACAACAACGCAGAGTTCGAGCTCCTGTCCCAGGCCCCGTCCTCGCCGGACATCAGCGGCCAGCTCAAGCCGGCCCGCTCCGGCGGCGCCGGGATACCGAAGGTCACGCTGGGCCTGATCGGCGCGGTGCTGCTGGCCGGCGGGTTCGTCGGCGGGATCGCGGTGGGCAAGAGCAACAGCTCCTCGTCCTCGTCCAAGACCACGAACACCGCGGCCGGGGCCCGGGCCCGCGGCGGCTACGGCGGCGGCTTCGGGCAGACCGGCGGCGGGACCGGCGGCGCCACCGGCGGCACGAACGGCGGGACCCGCACCGGCGGCGGGGCCGTCACCGGCACCGTCACCGCGGTCAACGGCACCACGCTGACCATCACCGACAGCACCGGCAAGACCGTGACGGTGAACACCAGCCCGCAGACCACCGTGACGATCGGCAAGACCGGCGCGGTCACGGACCTGACGACCGGTTCGCAGGTGACCGTCATCGGGACTCCGGACAGTAGCGGCACCATCACCGCGCGTTCGGTTGTGAGCGGACTCACAGGGTTCGGCTTCGGCGGACGCGGCGGAAACCGCACTCCGGGCAGCACCGCGTCTTCGCCGGGTGGGTCAAACGGGTGATACTGGACGGGATGGACACCCGAGAACCGCGCAGCCTGCTGGTCGTCGACGACGACACCGAGATCCGTGACGCGATCGCGCGGGCGTTCCGCCTGCAGGGCTATCGCGTGCGCACCGCCGCCGGCGGCCTGGCCGCCCTGGAGCAGGTCGCGGCCGATCCGCCGGACGCGATCGTGCTCGACGTGATGATGCCGGAGCTCGACGGGGTGGAGGTGTGCCGGCGCCTGCGCGGCGTCGGCGACCACACCCCGGTGCTGCTGCTGACCGCGCGCGACGCGGTCGGGGACCGGGTGGCCGGGCTCGACGCCGGCGCCGACGACTATCTGGTGAAGCCGTTCGCGCTGGCCGAGCTGCACGCCCGCATGCGGGCCCTGCTCCGGCGCTCCGAGTACGACCCGGTGCCGGAGTCCGAGCGGCTGGTGTTCGAGGACCTGGAGCTGGACCCCGAGTCCCGGCTGGCCTACCGCGGCGGGCGCACGATAGAGCTCACCCGCACCGAGTTCGCGCTGCTGGAGCTGCTGATGCGCAACGCCGGCCGAGTGCTGCCGCGGGAAGTGATCTCGGACCGGATCTGGGGCTACGAGCTGGGGCCGGAGTCGAACTCGCTGGAGGTGTTCGTGTCCTGCATCCGGCGCAAGACGGAGGGCGGCGGCGAGCCGCGGCTCGTGCAGACGGTGCGCGGGTTCGGGTACACGCTGCGGGCGCCGGCGTGAAACGGGAGCGGTTCGGAAAGCTGCGCCTGGTGGCGGCCAAGCAGAGCGCGGATCTGCGGGCCGAGCAGGACTCCGGCGAGGGCGCCGGGCAGACCCCCCTGGAGGAGGTTCCCGCCGAGTCGTCCAAGCGCCGCTCCCCCGTGGCCGTATGGCGCCGCACGCCGCTGCGGGCCCGGCTGGCCCTGGCGGCCACCATCGCGGTGGCGGCCGGCGTCGGCGGGGGCGTGGGGTTCGCCTACGTCGCGGTCCGGCATTCGCTGACGCAGCAGATAGACGACGCACTGCTGAAGCAGGGCATGCGGATGCAGGCGCAACAGACGCACCCCCGGACCGGCGTCCAGCGGTCGGGGGACAAGATCTGGCCGTACGACTCCACGCCGCAGGTCGGCGAGACGCGGCTGAACTTCCAGTTCATCAACAGCAAGGGCGCGCCGCTGGTCCCGATACACCCGACCCCGCGCACCGGCACCCCCACGTCCACGGTGACCAACGCTGCCGCGGCCTACCCGGCCCTGCCCCAGCCGCTGCCGGTGACCCCGCAGGACATCCAGGTCGCGAACGGGACGCTGGTCAGCTTCATCCGGTCCACGCAATGGGCGGGCCAGCATGTGCGGATCCTGACGCTGCAGATCGGCGGCGGCCACGCGATGCAGATCGAGAGCCCGCTGACCACCATCGACCAGCAGCTGTCGACGCTGGGCTGGCAGCTGTTCGGCGCCGGCGCCGCGGGCATCGTCCTGGCCGCGGGCCTGGGCTGGCTGGTGACCCGCACCGCGCTGCGCCCGGTCGCCGAGCTGACCAGCACCGCCGAGCGCATCGCCAGCACCCACGACCTGGCGCACCGCATCGCGATAAACGGCTCGCCCGGCGAGCCCCGCGACGAACTCGGCCGCCTGGCCGCCACCTTCAACAGCATGCTCGACGCGGTCCAGGAGGCCACCGACCGCCAGCGCCAACTGGTCGCCGACGCCTCCCACGAACTGCGCACCCCGCTCACCTCGCTGCGCACCAACGTCGAGGTGCTGGCCGACGCCCACCGCCTGGACCCCGAGGACCGCGAGGCGCTGGTGCGCAGCATCATGTCCGGCCTCGACGACCTGACCACGCTGGTCAGCGACACCGTCGAGCTGGCCCGCGGCGAGGAGCAGGCGGCCCTGTTCGAGGAGCTCCGCTTCGACCTGCTGGTCCAGCGCTGCACCGACCGCGCGACCGCACACTGGCCGAAGGCGGTGTTCAAAGCGGACCTCGACGAGGCGGTGGTCTACGGCGTCACCGACCGCCTGGCCAAGGCGGTCCGCAACCTGCTGGACAACGCGGCCAAGTTCAGCCCCGACGGCGGCCTGGTCGAGGTGCGCACCAGAACCGGCGCCGACGGCACGGTCACCCTGACCGTCCGCGACCACGGCCCCGGCATCCCGGAAGCCGACCTCCCGCACGTCTTCGACCGCTTCTACCGCGCCGCCAGCGCCCGCGACCTCCCCGGCTCCGGCCTGGGACTGGCGATAGTGACGCAGGTGGCGGTCGGACACGGCGGCGGGGTGACCGCGGGCGTGGCGGCCGGCGGCGGCGCCGAGTTCCGGCTGACGCTGCCGGTGGCTCGGGGCTGAGGCGGGGGCTGGGAAGGGCGGCCAGGCTCAGCTCGGCGGTGGCCGACGATCGTTCCGGTCGCCGTCGCTGCTGAGCAACTGCGGCCGAACAGCCGATGGGATCCCGGCTACTGAACCTCGCCGAGCCTCGCGTAACCCGCCCCCCGCGCCTCCCGCGCCCACACCGCGTCCCCGCCGACGTCCCACCACCCCTGCTCCCGCAGGACGTAGCGCGACACCTTCTCGGTGGCGGTCGTGGTCAGCGCGGCGGCGATGCGGAGGTAGCGCGGCGGCATCTTCGTGCCCAGATCCGGTTGGGCGGCCAGGAAGTCCGTGAAGGCTTCCGGGTCGAATGCCGTGTCCTGCTTCAGTACCAGGGCGCACATCACCGCGTCGCCGGTCACCTCGTCCGGGATCGCGTAGGCGGCGGCCGCCTCGACCGGCTCCCAGCGGGCCAGGATGGCCTCCAGGAGGGCGACCGAGATGTTCTCGCCGTCCACGCGCATGCGGTCGGCTTTGCGGGCGGCGAAGTAGAGCCAGCCGTCGGTGTCGGCGTAGAACAGGTCGCCGCTGCGGTAGCGGCCTTCGGAGAAGCGTTCGGCGTCGGCGGCGGGGTTGTTCCAGTAGCCGGTGAAGCCGCCGGGGCCGGTGCGGACGAGTTCGCCGATGGCGGCGGCTCCGTTCAGCAGGCGGCCGGCGGGGTCGAACGCGGCCGGGGGGCAGGGTTCGCCGGTGTCCAGGTCCAGGATCGCCAGGGTCGGGTCCGTGGTGCCGACCGCGGCGCCGCGGGCCAGGACCGAGGGTGGGAAGGTGCGGGGGGCGACGAGGTTGATGCCGCCTTCGGAGGCCCCGTAGCCCTCGGAGAGGCGGCAGCCGAAGCGGCGCTCGAAGCGCTCCCGGTCGCGCGGGCCGGCCTCGGTGCCGAAGCCGGCGCGCAGCGGGTTCACGGCGTCCGCGGGGTGCTCCGGGGTGGCCAGGATGTAGGAGATCGCGCGGCCGACGTAGGTGAAGTACGTGGCCTGGTACGCGCGCACGTCCGGCAGGAACCCCGAGGCCGAGAACCGGTCCCGCAGCGCCACGGTGGCCCCGGCGACCAGGGCCGGGCCCCAGTTGGCCAGGATCGCGTTGCCGTGGAACATCGGCATCGGGATGTAGCAGACGTCGGACGCCGTCAGGCCGAAGCGCTCCACCATCGCCGCGCCCGAGGCCGCGACCCGGCCCTGGACGCAGGTCACCGCCTTCGGCGCCCCGGTCGAGCCCGAGGTGAAGTACAGCAGCAGCCGGGTGTCCTCGGTGACCGGCGCCGCCGGCACGACGTCCGCGGGCTTCGCACCCCGGTACGGCGCCAGCGCTTCGCGGTACTCCGGCGAGTCCACCACCAGCAGCGACAACTCCTCCAGACCGAGGCCCGCCAGCAGCGGCAGATGCGCGCGGGAGGTCACCAGCAGCTCGCACTCCGCGTGCCGGATGTCGCGCGCCAGCTCGGCGCCACGCCGCGTGGGGTTCACGCCGACCAGCGCCGCCCCGGCGAGCGCCGCGGCCGAGAGCCAGAACACGAACTCGTCCGTGTTGCCCAGCAGGACCCCGATATGCGGCTGCGTTCCCGGCCGGTGCCGGTCGCCGAACAGTGCGGCCCTGGTGGCGGCCTGCGCGGCGATCTCGGAATGCCGATACCGCAGACCGGCGGGGCCGAGCAGGCCCGGGCCCGGGTTCTGGGACTGAACGCCGATCAACTCCGCGACCGTGGCCATGCCGCGTATAGAAGGCCATCCCGCGTGAGGCCGCAAGAGGTTACCCTGAGTGCGTGGACGTGAACGTATCGGCAACGGTCAAAGTCCGAGTGACGGTGGACGCCGACAAGTGGGCCGCGGAGAGCGGCGTGGAGACGGTCCTGGCCAGCGCATCCCTGGCCGCCGCGCTGAGTGAGGCGCTGGAGCACTTCGCCGATCTGGTACCCGAGGTGGACCGGGCCGGCGGCCAGACCCGCATCGAGAAACTGACCTGGACGGCCTCCACGACGAGTCCCGCACGCCCCTCCTGACCGCGGCCGCCCCAGCCGTCCGGCGGCCCCGGGGCCGGAAGGGCGCAGCCGGCTGGGCAATGTTGGTGGGGACAGCGCAAGGATGGTAGGGATAACCGGGGGTTGAACTTCCGTGGCCGCACCGTGGGCGGCCGACCCATGATCGGCGAAGCTTTTCCCATGAAGCGTTTCCTGTTGAGCCCGGTGTCGGGGCACACCGCACGCCAGTATTTGTTCGCCCTGATCAGTGCGCCGCTCGGGATCGCGGGATTCGTCTACGTGGTCGTCACGCTGGCCGTCGGCGGCGCGCTGTCCTTCACCTTCGTCGGCCTGCCGCTGATCGCCACCGCGATCTTCCTGGCCAAGCAGTACGGCGGCCTGCAGCGCGCGATGGCCCGCAAGCTGCTCGACGTCGACATCGAGGCACCGCTCCCGAACGCCCGCTGGAAGACCGCGCACGGGCTGCTGGCCAAGCTCGGCGCGGCCCTGGGCGATCTGGCCGCCTGGCGCTCCCAGGCCTACCTGCTGGTGCGCTTCCCGCTGGGCGTGGCGTACCTGATGACCCTGGGCCTCGGCGTGGTCGAGGGCATGGTCATGGTCGCCTATCCGATCTGGTGGTCGGTGTTCGACGTGCAGAACAAGGACAGCCACGGCGTCGTGCACCACTCGGCCCTCCAGCTCGGCGACGGGTTCTACTTCGACACCTGGCCGCGCGCGCTGCTGGTCACGGTGGCCGGCGTGGTGTGGGTGTTCGCCGGGGTCTGGCTGCTGAAGTTCTGGCTCTGGCTGGACACCCTGCTGATGAGGGTGCTGCTGGGCCCGACCAGCAGCGAGCGCCGGGTCGAGGAGCTGACCGTGAGCCGCGCGCACGCCGTGGACGACTCCGCGGCGCGGCTGCGCCGGATCGAGCGCGATCTGCACGACGGCGCGCAGGCCCAGCTGGTCGCGCTGGCGATGCAGCTCGGCGAGGCCAAGGAGAACCTGGACGCCACCGGCGGCGGCGCCGAGCTGGACCTGGTCGAGACCCGGGCGCTGATCGACACCGCGCACCGCAACGCCAAGCAGGCCATCAACGAGCTGCGGGACCTGGCGCGCGGGATCCATCCGGCGGTGCTGGACAACGGTCTGCGCGACGCGCTGGGCACGCTGGCGGCCCGCTCGGCGATGCCGGTGACGGTCAACGTGGCGCTGGCCGAGCGGCCGGACCGGGCGATCGAGACCATCGCCTACTTCTGCGCCGCGGAGCTGCTGACGAACGCGGCCAAGCACGGCGCACCGACCCGGGCCGCGCTGGCGGTGGTGCAGGAGGAGGGAAAGCTGACGCTCATCGTCGAGGACGACGGCCGGGGCGGCGCCCGCGTCGGCTACGGCGGGGGCCTGGCCGGACTGCTGGACCGGGTGCGGACCGTGGAGGGGTCGCTGGACGTGGACAGCCCCCAGGGCGGCCCGACGCGGGTGGTCGTGAAGCTCCCGATGCACGTGTGACGCGCGCCGGCGGCGCCGGCCGGACACAGCGGGCAGACACAGCGGGCAGACGAGGCAGGCAGACGCAGCGGCCGGGCTCAGCGGGCGTACTCAGCGGGCTCCGGCCGGAGCCGAGCGTTTCGGCTATCTTCAGGTGGGTTGAGGACCGCCCGCCGAAGGAGAACCAGCCCGTGCGCATCATGATCGCCGAAGACTCCGGCGTCCTGCGGGACGGTCTGGTCCAGATCCTCACCAAGCGCGACCACGAGGTGCCGGCCGCCGTCCCGAACGCGGACGAGCTGCTGGCCGCGGTCGCCGCCGACCCGCCGGACGCGGTGGTGCTGGACATCCGGATGCCGCCGACGCACACCGACGAGGGCCTGCGCGCCGCGATGGAGCTGCGCCGGAGCCACCCGGGCGTCGGGGTGCTGCTGTTCTCGCAGTATGTGGAGACCCGCTACGCCCGCGACCTGTTCAGCGGCCGGGTCTCCGGCGTCGGCTATCTGCTCAAGGAGCGGGTCGCCGACGTCAGCGAGTTCGTCGAGGCGCTGGCCAAGATCGCCGCCGGCGGCACGGTGCTGGACCCGGAGGTCGTGGTCCAGCTGCTCGGCTCCCGGCCCACCGACGCGCTGACCGCCCGGGAGCGCGAGGTGCTGGGGCTGATGGCCGAGGGCCGCTCGAACGCCGCGATCGGCAAGCAGCTGGTCCTCGCCGACAGCTCGGTGGAGAAGCACATCAGCAACATCTTCACGAAGCTCGGGCTGCCGCCGGCGGACGAGGACCACCGGCGGGTGCTGGCGGTGCTGAAGTACCTCGGGGTCACGCCGTGACCGGGGTGCGGTAGCCGAGCCTCAGTGGCCGGTCGCCGTCGGGGACACGGAAGTGGGTACTGACGAGGGGGCGGACGTGGCTGACGGCGGTGCGCCGGTCGCGGCCGTCACCGAGTTCCACAGCTGCGCGTACCAAGCACTGGAGCCCTGCGAGGGGCCCGTGGTCCCGTCCGGGCCGCCGCTGGCCGCGTCCCCGGCCCCGAGGAGCCGCAGACCGGTCTCGCCGGGGAACACGTAGTGCAGCCGGAGCCGGGCCTGGATCTTGACGTAGTCGGGGTCCTGCCACTGCGCCAGCTGCTGCTGGAGCTGGCTGACCTCGGCGCGCTTGTCCGCGTTCTGCTGCTTGAGCTGGTCGATCTGCGAGCCCTGCGAGAAGTACTGCTGCAGCGGATAGGCCAGCGCCAGCACGAGCGCGCACAGCACCAGCATCAGGATCGCCGCGCGCGCGGTGTAGCGCGTGCGCTTCTTGTTCGGGCCGCCCGAGCCCGAGCCGCCGTCGCCGGCGGAACGCGAAGATCCCGGCGCGGCGTCGTGCCGCTGCGCCGGGACCGCGCTCAAGCGCCGAGGTGCCGAGCCCTCGGCTTCCGATCTCATGCCTGCGACGATACCGCCTGCCGGTCAGGGCAGGCGGTATCAGCGGGCGGCGAGGGTGTCAGCCAAGTCAGGCTGTGTCAGCCGGTGTCAGCCCTCGTGCGTGAAGCGGGGGAAGGCCGAGCGGCCCGCGTAGCGCGCGGCGTCGTCCAGCTCCTCCTCGATGCGCAGCAGCTGGTTGTACTTGGCGACGCGGTCCGAGCGGGCCGGGGCGCCGGTCTTGATCTGGCCGCAGTCCACCGCGACGGCCAGGTCGGCGATCGTGGTGTCCTCGGTCTCGCCGGAGCGGTGCGACATCATGCAGCGGTAGCCGTTGCGGTGCGCCAGCTGCACGGCGTCGAAGGTCTCGGTCAGCGTGCCGATCTGGTTCACCTTCACCAGCAGCGCGTTGGCCTGGCCGCCGGCGATGCCGCGGGCCAGGCGCTCGGGGTTGGTGACGAACAGGTCGTCGCCGACGATCTGCACCTTGGTGCCCAGGCGCTCGGTGAGGATCTTCCAGCCGTCCCAGTCGTCCTCGAACAGCGGGTCCTCGATGGACACCAGCGGGTAGGCGTCGACCAGCTCGGCGTAGTAGTCGGTCATCTCCGAGGCGCTGCGGGACTTGCCCTCGAACTGGTAGGCGCCGTCCTTGTAGAACTCGGACGCCGCGACGTCCAGCGCCAGCGCGATGTCGCGGCCGGGCTCGTAGCCGGCCTTCTTGATCGCGACCAGGATCAGGTCCAGGGCGTCGCGGTTGGACGGCAGGCTCGGCGCGAAGCCGCCCTCGTCGCCCAGGCCCGTGTTCAGGCCCTGCTCCTTGAGCACCGACTTCAGCGCGTGGTAGACCTCCGCGCCCCAGCGCAGCGCCTCGCGGAAGCTGGCCGCGCCGATCGGGGCGATCATGAACTCCTGGATGTCCACGTTGGAGTCCGCGTGCGCGCCGCCGTTGAGGATGTTCATCATCGGCACCGGCAGGGTGTGCGCGTTCGGGCCGCCGAGGTAGCGGAACAGCGGCAGCTCGGCGGACTCGGCGGCGGCCTTGGCCACGGCCAGCGAGACACCCAGCAGCGCGTTGGCGCCCAGGCGTGCCTTGTTCGGCGTGGCGTCCAGGTCGATCATGGCCTGGTCGATCAGCCGCTGGTCGGAGGCGTCCTCGCCGACCACCGCGGGGTAGATCTCGTCCAGCACGCCCTGCACGGCGCGCTCGACACCCTTGCCGCCGTAGCGGGCCGCGTCGCCGTCGCGCAGCTCCACGGCCTCGAAGGCGCCGGTGGAGGCGCCGGAGGGGACCGCCGCGCGGGCGAAGCTGCCGTCTTCGAGAAGCACCTCGACCTCGACGGTCGGGTTGCCGCGCGAGTCCAGGATCTCCCGCGCGTTGATGGCTTCGATGGACGCCACGTCGCATCTCTCCTTAAGCTCTGTTGGTTTCGCTCCAGAGCCTATCCTTCGGCAGGCCGAGCACCGTGCTCAGCAGGGTCGAGGGGTGAGACGGCGGGGCCGCGCCGCGCGCTGTTCGCCGTGGATTCCCCGGGCAGGCGCTGAACAGAGGCGCTCCAGGCCGCCTGGGGCGGGCCGAAGGAAGTTTCGGGGGTCTTCCCCGCGCGAACAGTAGGGCCACCCCCATCGGAATCCGCGCCGCACTCCCCGATGCTGGACCTATGATCACGAATGTGGGAGCCAAGGTTGCCGGCCGGCGGGTCGAGGACGCCGCGCCGATGCTCGGCCCGGGGGAGTTGCTGAAGGGTCCCTTCACCGGGCGCGCGCTGCGCCAGCAGGGGTATCTGGCCGCCTCGTTCGCGACCGCGTTCGTCCAGGTGATCTGGATAGCCGTGGTGCTCAGCGTCGGCGGGCCGCTGGTCCTGGTGGTCGTCGGACTGCCGCTGCTGCTGGCCGGCATCACGGGCCTGCGCTGGCACGCCCGGCTCGAGCGGCGGCGGATCCTGAACCTGACCGGCGAGCGGGTGCCCGCGCCGTACCGGGAGCCGGCTCCGGCCGGGAACGTGCTGCAGCGGCTGCTCGGCCACGTCTCCGACCCGGCGACCTGGCGGGACCTGGTGCACCTGGTCCTGTCCTCGGCGCTGGGGTTCGGGTGGTTCATCGCGGTCGTCGACGTCTGGGCGCTGACCCTGGGCGCGCTCACCCTGCCGTTCTGGTACCGCGCCCTGCCGCACCACCGGATCCCGCTGATGCACGTCGACGGCAGCGAGTACTACATCAGCACCCTGCCCTCCGTCCTGACCTTCTCGGCCATCGCGGTGGTGTTCACCTGGTTCGTCGGGCCGACCGTCCTGGAGCTGGCGACCCGGGCCCAGACCACCTTGGGCCGCACGCTGCTGGGCCTGGGCCGGCCCGAGCTGGCGCGCCGCGAGGCGGCCCTGCGCACCACCCGCAGCCAGGCGGTCAGCGCCGCCGAGGCCGAGCGCCGCCGCATCGAGCGCGACCTGCACGACGGCGCGCAGCAGCGGCTGGTCGCCCTGGCGATGGACCTGGGCCGGGCCAAGTCGAAGCTGAAGACCGGCGACGAATCCGACTCCGCGGCCGCCGCGCAGCTGGTCGCCGAGGCGCACGAGGGCGTGAAGCTGGCCCTGAGCGAGCTGCGCGATCTGGCCCGCGGCATCCACCCCGCGGTGCTGACCGACCGCGGCCTGGACGCGGCGCTGTCCGCCCTGGCCGGCCGCTCCCCGGTCCCGGTCGAGGTGGACGCCGCCCTGCCCTGGCGGCCGAGCCCGGAAGTGGAGTCGGCGGCGTACTTCGTGGCCTCCGAGTCGCTGGCGAACATGGCCAAGCACGCCCACGCCACCCGGGCCTGGATCGAGCTGGAACTGCGCGACGGCAACCTGCGGATGATCGTCGGCGACAACGGCGTCGGCGGCGCCGAGGCCGATACCGGCGGCGGCCTGGCCGGATTGTCCGACCGCATCGCGCCGCTGGATGGCATTCTGTCGGTCAGCAGCCCACTCGGGGGACCGACCCAGATCATCATGGAGATGCCATGCCCGAAGCCATCCGCGTCCTGATCGCCGAAGACGCGGTCCTGCTCCGCGAGGGCCTGGCCAGGCTCCTCGCGGATTCGGGGTTCGACGTCGTGGCCAAGGTGGACGACGGCAAGGGCATGGTGGAGGCCGCCGACGCCCTGAAGCCGGACGTGATCGTCGCCGACGTCCGCATGCCCCCGACCTTCACCGACGAGGGCCTGCGCGCCGCGGTGGAGGTCCGGGCCAAGTACCCGGACATGGCCATCCTGGTCTTCAGCCAGGCGGTCGAGGCCGCCTACGCCCAGGAGCTGTTCTCCACCAGCGCCAACGGCCTGGGCTACCTCCTGAAGGAGCGCGTCGCCGAGGTCGAGGAGTTCGTCGACGCCCTCAAGCGCGTCGCCGCCGGCGGCACCGCCCTGGACCCCGAGGTCGTGGCGCAGCTCCTGGGCCGCCGCAAGAAGAACGACCCCCTGGAGACCCTGACCCCGCGCGAGCGCGAGGTCCTGGCGATGATGGCCGAGGGCCGCTCCAACTCGGCGATCGCGGCCGGGCTGTTCGTGACCGAGAAGGCGGTGGAGAAGCACACCTCGAGCATCTTCACCAAGCTGGACCTCACGCCGGCGGCGGAGGACCACCGCCGGGTGATGGCGGTTCTGCGGTACCTGAACGTCTAGGACCGCGCCGACGGATCCGCCGCCTTCAGCATGAGGCCGCGACGAAGCGGCCCGGGAAATGGACCGCGCCGTCGTGGAGACGGCCCCTGAAGCCGGCCTCGAACCGCGCCGCTAGCCGGCGATCAGCTCTCTGAGATACCGCGCGGCCGGGGAGCCGTGCCCCAGCACCGCGTCGTGCAGCTCGCGCTCCGACCATTCGGGATGGTCCGCCCGCAGATCGCGGACCAGGTCGGAGACCTCGACGTAACCCACGTAGTACGTGGACAGCTGCGAGCTGCTCAGCAGTGCGCGGCGCCACTTGCCCGCGGCCTCGCCGTCCTCCTGGTATCCGCGGCCGGTCATCAGCGCCATGGCCTCGTCCTCGGTCATGCCGTGGCAGTGGACCCGGCCGTCGAGCACGGTGTTGATGATCATGCGGAGCTGCATCTTCAGCTGCTGCATCCGCACTGCGCGCGGGTCGCCGTCGCCGGGATATCGGTAGCGGGCCATCAGTTCCTCGGCGTACACGGCCCAGCCCTCGACGAAGGAGCCGGACCACAGCGCGGCGCGGACCGGGGTCGGGGCCTGCTGGCGGCGCGAGTGCTGCAACTGCAGCAGGTGTCCCGGCATGGCCTCGTGGACCATCAGGTTGTGCAGCATGTGCAGGTTGTACTCGCGGAAGAAGGAGGCGACGCGCTCGGGCGTCCAGTCCTCCGGTGTCGGCGAGATCGCCAGGATCGTCTGCACCTCGGCCGGCTCCAGCGGCCCGGGCGGGTCGCAGTAGGCCACCGCCACGCCCCGGTGCACCTCGGGCATGGCCGAGACTTCATAAGGGTCCGGATACACGGTCACGAGGTCGTGCTCGCGCACGAAGGCGAACTGCTTCAGCAGCGCCTGCCGGCTGTACTCCAGGATGGTCTCGTTGTCCGGCGCGGCCTCGGCGAGCCGGTCCAGGACCCGCCGCACCAGCGCCGAGCGCTCCGCCTCGGCCGAGGGGATCGCGACGCCTTCGTAGTCCGCGGCGGCCTCGACGATCTCGGCGGAGACCCGGTCCAGATCGGCTTCGGCACGCGCCAGGATCGCCGCCGCGTCCGACTCCGCGTCCAGGCTCAGGGAGAGCTTGCGGGCGAACAGTTCCGCGCCGATCCGCGGGTCGCGGAACTCCTCCTCCCCCGCGTCGCCGGCGGCCAGCCGCTCCTTGAGCCAGGCGATGTGCGCTTCGAGTGCTTCCACCGCCGCCGGACGGACCGCGTCGATCGCCGTCCGCGCCTCGGAGGCACCGGCTGAATCAGCTTTCGAAGCCTCCACGACCGCCGCGTCCAGCTCGGCCCCGACCAGGTCCACGGTGCCCTGGAACTGGCCTATCGCGAGCTCCACGTGGATGCGCGACAAAGGCTTGCCGGTCAACAGCGACCGGCTGTCCGCCAGCGTCGAGGGCACCTGTTCCAGCCGCCCGGCGAAAGCCCTCAGCCGCTGTGCGGCCGGGGCGTAGTCGCGCGCCAGCAGCGTGTACAAGGCGATGCCGGGGTTCGCCTCCGCCGGATTCCACTCGTCCTCGCGCAGGTCCTCGATCTGGAAGCGCAGCGCGGCCAGGTGGTTGGCGAGGATCGCGGCGTCCGCGCGGTTGGCCACCGACAGCGCCGCGGTGTCCTGGTCGGCCAGATCCGCGGCCCGCCCGGCCAGCCAGGCGGCTTCCGCGGCCAGGCCGCCGGCGGACCGGTCCGGCAGCTCCGCGTCGTACTCGTGCAGGCCCAGCGTCCCGGCCCAGTCCGGATGCCGGCGGCACAGGCCGTCCAGGATGTCGGCGGCCAATGCCTCGAAGCGTGCGTCAGGGGTGTCTGCCATTCTCCGACCATAGAGGACTGTTCGCCGCTGAGATCGAGGAAGAGTCTGCACTCCCGTCATCAGTACTGCATATGCTGTGACCATGTCTTCTCAGCCGCCTTGGGAGACCCAGATCCAGCCGGGTTGGGGGTCCCAGCCACCGCCGGAGCAGCCGCGGCCCGGGCCCCAGCAGCCGCCGCAGCAGCAGCCGCAGGGCGAGGGTTGGAATCAGGGTTCGTACGTGCCTCCGCAGCCGCCCCAGGGCCCGCCGCAGCAGGGACCGCCGCCGCAGCACGACCGGATCCCGTTCCCGCAGGCTCAACCGCCGCAGCAGGACCAGATCCCGTACCCGCAGGACCAGGGGCAGTACCCCCAGCCCCAGGGGCAGTACCCGCAGTCCCAGGGCCAGTATCCGCAGTCCCAGGGTCAGCACCCGCAGTCCCAGCCGCCGCAGCAGGACCGTGCGCCGTACCAGCCGGACCAGGGGCCGTACCCGCAGTACACGATGCAGCCGCCGCCCCCGCAGTTCACGCCGCCGCAGATGCCCGGCATGTCCTACCCGGGCGAGGAGCCGCCGCCGAAGAAGGGCAACACCGGCCGGATCGTCGCGGGCGTCGCCGCCGTCGTGGTGCTCCTCGGCGCGGCGGGCGGTATCTACGTGCTGACCAAGGGCGACAGCAAGAAGGACACCAAGGCGCAGCCCGCCGCGGCGACCACGTCCGCGTCCCCGACCGCCCCGGCGACGCCGGCCTCGTCGAGCTCGGCCTCGTTCCCGGACAACAGCTACACCGGCTCGGCGGCCCCGCCCGCCTCGGCCTCCTCCACCGGCGGCGGCGCGGCCCTGGACAACGCGGCCACGGACAAGACGCCGTTCACCGCGCAGGCCCTGGTGGCGCAGTCGTTCACCGACGACAAGAACGTGACCTACGCGCTGAAGTACGCGCAGTCCCAGCCCTGCGCCAAGATCGGCGACACGGCCGTGCAGAACATCGTGAAATCCGCCAAGTGCACGGACCTCATGGCCGCCTCCTGGATCGACCCGGACAACAACCGGATCGTCGTCAGCGCCATGATCATCCCCTATCCCGACGCCGCGACCGCCTCGGCGATCTACAAGAAGCTGAGCGCCACGCACACGGGCGACTACGCGCAGTGGTGCCCGCCGGCCGGCCAGCCCGGCGCCGACACCTGCACCAAG
Source organism: Catenulispora sp. MAP12-49 (assembly GCF_041262705.1). Taxonomy (NCBI): domain Bacteria; kingdom Bacillati; phylum Actinomycetota; class Actinomycetes; order Catenulisporales; family Catenulisporaceae; genus Catenulispora; species Catenulispora sp. MAP12-49. The sequence continues at coordinate 332,721 of NZ_JBGCCP010000001.1, forward strand.
CTGGCCAAGGCCGGCGCGGTCACCCGCGAGGGCAAGTTCGGCAGCTTCCACCGCTACGTGCTGATCACCACGGCGGTCTACGCCGACCTGCGCAACGACGACAGCCAGAAGGACTGGCTGACCTCCGCCGCGCACGGCGCGTTCCAGAACACCCTGCCGGGGCAGTGATCGGACAGTGGTCGGGCAGTGATCGGGCAGCACTGAAGGGCCTCTCGCGAATCGCGGGAGGCCCTGAGGCTTTCAGTGGTACAGCGCGGACCGGTCAGCCGGCGTTGGTGTGCTTCTGAGCCGAGTCGGTGACCGTCGTCGAACCGGAGTTCTCCACGGCGGGGGTCACCCGCGCGGCGTCATTGGCCTGCTTGACGACGTCCTCGGTCTCCTTCTGGCTCTGCCGCATCTCGGACTTGAAGATGCGCAGGGACTGCCCCACGGAGCGCGCCATGTCCGGCATCTTCTTCGCTCCGAACAGCAGGAACAGCACAACGAGGATGACGATCAGGTGCCAAGGCTGCAAATCGCCCAACATAGGTGGTCTCTCTTCTCCCGGTCAGCCAACGATTCGTGAGGAGAAGTCGGCCGGTCCGCTTCGCCTACCACGTTCAGACTAACCCGGCACCCCTACCCCGTGGCTACCTCCGCCTCTGCCGTAATGACGCGGTCACGGTACCGACGCGCAGCCGTTCGCAGGACTTCTTCCGGATCCCAGCCGGCCCCGGCCGCCGCCACGGCCATCGCAAGAAGCTGCTCACCCAGCTCATCAGGGGTTTCCGGGAGGGCGGGGGCGGGCCCGGAGGGCACGGCGAGCCCGGCCTTGCGGACCCGGCTCCCCAACTTCGCGGCCAGCGCCAGGGCCGGCTGGGTCATCGGCACGCCCTCGGTCACCGACGCGCGCTGCTTCTCCTCGGCCTTGATCTGCTCCCAGTTGGCGGCCACGTGCTCGGCCGTCGGGGCGTCGACGTCCCCACTGTGCCCATTGTCGCCAGAGGCGAACACATGCGGGTGTCGGCGGATCAGCTTGGCCACGATGCCGTCGGCGACGTCGTCGACGGAGAACGGATCGTTTTCGTGTTCTTCGGCGATGCGTGAGTGGAACATCACTTGGAGTAGTACGTCGCCGAGTTCCTCGCGCAGCGCGTCGCGCCCCGGGCCGGGGGTCAGAGGATCGCCGTCCTCGATGGTCTCCACGGCTTCGTAGGCCTCTTCGAGCAGGTACTTCACCAGCGAGGCGTGAGTCTGCTCGGCGTCCCAGGGGCAGCCGCCGGGCGAGCGCAGCCGGTTCATGACGTCCACGAGGTCGAGCAGGTGCGCTCCGGGCAGATCATAGGAACCCGGCAGGACTTCGAGTTCGGGCAGCGACTCGGAGGCGAGCTGCACCAACCGGTTCCCGAGCGCGACCGCCATCTCCTCGTCGAACTCCTCGTCCTCGGCGAGCCAGACGACTGTGCGGGACGGCGTGGCGGCCTCCAGGAGGCGTTCGGCGGCCATCGCCGGACTGTGGTCCGGCAGCGCCACCACGGCGCCGGTGGCCTGCTCGACGTACGGGATGTGCGGGTGCTCGGCGTCGGCGGCGAAGACCACGTCGGCCGCGCGCAGCGTCTCCCAGGCCGGCCAGGAGAGCAGCCCGAGGGCGACCCGGGGCGAGGTGGCCAGGAAGACGATGCGGCCGGTGTCCGGCGGCGGGGCTTCGGTCATGGAGTAGATCGTAGGCGCGGCCGCGGGTCGAAGCCGCTGAGATCGGCATCGAGCAGGGCGAAGGCCCGGCGCGCCTGGTCGGCGAACGCCGCGGCCATCTCCGAGTCCTGCACCCCCTCCAGCAACAGGCGGCGGCCGGTGAAGTACAGGATCCGGTAGACCCCGGCGATCTGGGCCGCGACCACCCGCGCCGCCAGCTCCTGCTCCGGCTCCGCCTGGGCCACCAGGACCTCGGCCAGCGCCTGCTCGCGCTGGTCGTGGATCTGCCGCTCGCGCGCGGCCAGCGCCGGGCTGGCCGTGACCAGCCGCGAGAAGCCCACGCCGCGATGGCCCAGCGTCGGGTCGCCGGCCGCCAGCTGCTCGGCGTGGTAGCGGCGCGCGGCGGCCAGCACCGGCTCGCCCCCGGGCCGCGCCCCGACCGCCTCGGCCAGACCGTGGACGATGTGCTCGGCCCGGTCGAAGACCAGGTCCTCCTTCAGCGGGAAGTGGTTCGTCACGGTCATCTTCGCCACGCCCGCGGCCGTGGCGACCTCGGCGATGGTCACGTTCTCGAAGCCGCGCTCGGCGAACATCGCGGTCGCGACGTTGGCGATCTCCTCGCGGGTCTGCCGCTTCTTGCGCTCGCGCAGTCCTTGGGTCTCCATGCCTCCATATTAGGCTTGACCTAGTGAGTAGGTCCAGCCTAAAGTTGGGTCAGACCTAAGGGACTCGTCCGGGAGGGGACTGCCGATGACCGCCGTCATCACCGACACCATGAACACTGCGAACACGAACACGAACACGAACACCGCGAACACGAACACCGCCGAGGAAACGGCCGCCGCCCAGCCGAACACCCTGAAGCAGACCCTGGTGCCGTTGGTCCTCGACATCGCGATCCCGCTCGGCGGCTACTACGCCCTGCACGCGGGCCTCGGCGTCGGCACCGCCGCCGCCCTGGGCCTGAGCAGCGTGGTGCCGGCGGCCCGCACGATCTTCGCCGCGGTCGCCAAGCGGCAGCTCAACGCGCTGGCCATGCTGATGCTGACGGTGAACGTCGTCGCGATCGCGCTGACCTTCGTCTCCGGCGACGCCCGCCTGATGCTCGCCAAGGACTCCGCGGTGAGCAGCACGATCGCGCTCGGGATCCTGTGGTCGGTGCGGGGCGGCAAGCCGATGATGTCCGCCGGGCTGAAGCCGTTCGTCACCAAGGGCGACACGCGGCGGACCGCGGCGTGGGACGAACTGCGGGCCGAGAGCGCGGAGTTCCGGGCCAAGGAGAACCTCTACAGCCTGATCTGGGGCGGGTGGCTGCTGGCCGAGTGCGTCGCGCGGCTGATCGGGGCGTTCACCCTGCCGGTCTCGACGATGGCCTGGCTGGGCACCGTGGTGCTGGCCGTCGCGATCGGCGCGGCCTGCGTCACCGGCGGGGCCGCGGTCGAGCCGCTGGAGAAGATGATCGCGGCCCGCGCCGAGGCCGCCTCCGACGCGGAGCGTTGATACGATATATCGCGTCTGAAGGCAGCACCGGACCCATCACGGAGGGGCGGACGTTATGCGCGGCAAGGGCATCAACTACGACACCGGGTTCTTCCCCGGGGGCAAGGACTCGCGGCCGGACTTCGACGCCGAGACCGCCCGGCGCGAACTGGGGATCATCGCCGACGGCCTGCACTGCACGGCCGTCCGGATCTCCGGGGCGGTGCCGGACCGGCTCGAAGCCGCCGCGCATGCCGCGGCGGAGGCCGGACTGGAGGTCTGGTTCGCGCCGTTCCCTTGCGAGGCCTCGCGGGAGGAGCTGCTGGAGATCCTGGCCGACTGCGCCCGCCGCGCGGAGCGGATCCGCGCGGCCGGCACCGAGGTGGTCTTCGTGGCGGGCTGCGAGACCTCGCTGTTCTGTCCCGGCTACTTCGACGGCGAGGACAGCTACGCCCGGATCGAGACGCTGGGCGGCGGCGGGATGGAGCTGTGGAGCCGGCTCGGGGAGATCATGGCCGCGTTCAGCGGCTACCTGGCCGAGGCCGCCGCGGTGGTGCGCGAGCACTTCCACGGGAGGGTGACGTACGCGGCCGGGCCGTGGGAGTTCATCGACTGGACGCCCTTCGACTTCGTGTCCGTGGACGCCTACCGCTCGGCCCAGAACAAGGACAAGTTCGCCGAGGAGATCCGCGAGCACTTCAAGCACGGCAAGCCGGTGGTGGCCACCGAGTTCGGCTGCACCCCCTACGTCGGCTCGGGCGAGCGCGGCGGCATGGCCTGGGCGATCCTGGACTCCTCGGTGGAGCCCCCGGTGGTCGACGGCGACTACGTCCGCAGCGAGGACGAGCAGAGCACGTACTTCACAGAGCTCTACGACGTCTTCGAGCAGGCCGGGCTCGACACCGCCTTCTGGTTCACCTTCGCCACCTACCGGGCCCTGCACGACCCGGCGGACCCGCACCGCGACCTGGACCTGGCCGCGTACGGCACGGTGAAGATGACCGGCCCGGACTCCCCCGAGCTGAACTGGGAGCCGAAGAAGGTGTTCCACACGATCGCGGAGCGCTACGCGGCTTCCTGAGCCGCCCCGGCCCCGCGACCGTGCGCGGACGTCACTGCGACTGCTGCTGCTGGGCGGCGGCCGCGGCGGCGATCTGGGCCGCGGTCGGCCGGATCCACGTGGTCTGCGCCGCGACGATCTGCCGGGTGGACGGGTCGAAGCTGCCGTAGCGCGGCGAGATCTTCACGTTGATCTCGGAGGCCGCCTTGGACAGCATCGGCGTGATCGCGCCCTGCAGGGCGGTCAGGCTGTTCTGGTCGTTGGGGTCCACGTGCAGCTTGGCCGCCTCGGCGTCGACCACCGAGGTGACCAGCGCCTGGATGTGGGTGTAGACCGGCACGCTGCTGGGCGCCAGACCCGAGGAGTTCTGCTGCGACTCGGCGTCGGCCAGCGCCACCGCCTCGTTGTCGCTGCCGGTGAACTTCGCCCCGGTCAGCGAGGCCCGGGCCTGCTCGACCAGGCTGGTGTGCTCCTTGGCGTCGGCGGCCGCGGTGACCGTGATGCCCTGGTCGTCGGCGACCTTCTGCCACACCGCCTGCTGCACCAGCAGGTTGATCTGCGCCTTGGCCAGCGCCGAGCGCTGGGCGTCGGTGACGTCGCCCTGGGTCAGGCCGTTCTTCTCCACCAGCGAGACGATGGAGGCGACCTGGTCCTGGACGGTGGCGTCGGTGGTGCGCTGGCCCTGCACCACGGCCGCGGCCCCGGCCTGCATCGGGCCCCCGCACGCGGAGGTGGCCAGGGCCACGGCCCCGCCGAGGACGATGACGGCGGCGAGTCGGACGGAGCGAGCGTGGTTCACAGTCCTGAACCTTCCTGGCGGCACAGCGAATACAGATCGACTCAGATCGACACCGCATCGTAGCGTTCCGCCACCGGCTTTGTGGAGTGGATCACACCAAGATCCTTATGGGAGAGCCGGGCAAGCCGCACAACGCGAGGCTGCGCGAACGCCATGCACCCGCACACCGCAGCACTCGCCCCCCACAGCAAACCGGGCCCCGACATGCCGATGAGCCAGGTCCCCACCAGCGGCGCGAGCAGCGTGGCCACACCCCAACTGAGGCCGTAGACGGCGAGATAGCGCGCCGAGGCCGAGACCGGCGCCAGTTCGCTGACCATCGCGAAGGACCGCCCCATGACGAGCAGGTTGCCAAGGCTGTAGAACGCCGTCGGCACCAGCAGAGTGGGCAGGGTGTGGGCGACCGCGTAACCGCCGAAGCCGACGGCCATCAAGAGGTAGCCCAGGACGAAGGTGGCCGAGTGCGACAGGGTCGCGAGCCGCGGATTGCGCAGGACGGGCCGCGCGAGAACCAGGGTGCCGGTGGCGGCGGCCATGATCAGGCCGGCGTTCGCGGGATTCAGGCCGACCGCGCCGAGGGACAGCGGGAGCATGCTCACCATGAACATGGAGACCAGGGCGAAGACGGTCCCCGAGGCGGTGACGATCAGGAGCGTCCGATCGCGCCACGGCGAGGGCGCAGGCGGCGCAACGGGTTCGGACGGCCCGGCAGACCGCGCTCCGGTTTCGGATGCCTTCCTGTGATCCGGCGCCAGCGCCAGCAGCACGATCGCCGCGCACGCCAGCCCGGTCCCGGCGTCGACCACGAACAGCCAGCGCAGACTCCAGCGCCCGACCACGTCGGCGATCACGCCGGCCGCCAGGCTCCCCACCGCCACGGCCGTGGTCAGCAGCCCGAAGGCCGCGGCCCGGCCGCCCGGGGGCACCGCGTCGGCGATGGTCGCCTGGCTCGGCGGCTCGAACAGCTCGAAGGCGAGCCCCATCAGGACCGCGCACAGCGTTGCGGCGAGCATGTCGGGCGCCGCCGCCAGCCCCAGCTGCGCGACAGCCAGGCCGACCAGCCCGGCCACGATCGTGCGCCGGCGGCCCCAGTGGTCCGCGAGCCGGCCGCCGGCCAGGCGGCTGGGGATCGTGGCGAGGCCGAACGCCGCCGAGACGATCCCGGCCGCCGTGAGGCTCGCGCCGAAGGACCTTGTCAGCAGCACCGTCAGGAAGGCCAGCGAGAACCCGCCGAGCTGGTTCACCGCGCGCGCCACGATGAGCGCCCTGACCTGCCTGGGAAGTCGATCCGTCGCGCCCACTCGCGTCCCCTGTCGCCGACCTGGTTTGCAAATTACTCGCAGTTGCAAATGATTCGCAAGTAATTCGACCAGGTCCCACCGACAGGTTCGGGCTACATCTTCAGCACCGCGTCGATCAGGTCCCGGGCCCACCCCAGCAGCTCCTGGTCGCGCAGCGGCTGACCGCCGACCCGCGCGGTCATCGGCTTGGGCACCAGCATGGTGTCCGTGGCGGCCTTCACCAGCGTCTTCGGGTACAGCCGCATCAGCCGCATCTCCTGGGACTCGCGCAGCTTCACCGAGCCGAACTTCACGAAGTTGCCCTGCACCGCGACCTCCGCGAGCCCGGCCGCGCGTGCGTCGATCCGGAACGCCGCGACCGCGAGCAGGTTTTCCACAGGCTGTGGAAAACGTCCGTAGCGGTCGGTGAACTCCTGGCGGACCTCGGCCAGCTCCTCGTGCGAGCACGCGCTCGCGATGCGCTTGTAGGCCTCCAGCCGCAGCCGCTCGCCCGGGATGTAGTCGTGCGGCAGGTGCGCGTCGACCGGCAGGTCCACGCGGATCTCCACCTGCTCCTCGACCTCGCGGCCCTCGGCCTCCGCGCGGTACTGCTCGACCGCCTCGCCGACCATGCGGATGTACAGGTCGAAGCCGACGCCCTCGATGTGGCCGGACTGCTCGCCGCCGAGCAGGTTGCCGGCGCCGCGGATCTCCAGGTCCTTCATCGCCACGTACATGCCGGCGCCCAGGTCGGTGTGCTGCGCGATGGTCGCCAGACGCTCGTGCGCGGTCTCGGTCAGCGGCTTCTCCGGCGGGTACGTGAAGTACGAGTACGCACGCTCCCGGCCGCGCCCCACCCGGCCGCGCAGCTGGTGCAGCTGCGACAGGCCGAAGTTGTCCGCGCGCTCCACGATCAGCGTGTTGGCGTTGGTGATGTCGATGCCGGACTCCACGATCGTGGTGCAGACCAGGACGTCGTACTCCTTGTTCCAGAAGTCGACGATCAGCTTCTCCAGCACGTGCTCGTTCATCTGGCCGTGCGCCGTGGCGATCCGCGCCTCGGGCACCAGCGCGCGCAGCCGGGAGGCCGCGCGGTCGATGGACTCCACCCGGTTGTGGATGTAGAAGGCCTGGCCCTCGCGCAGCAGCTCGCGGCGGATCGCCGCGGAGATCTGCTTCTCCTCGTACGGTCCGACGAAGGTCAGCACCGGGTGCCGCTCCTCCGGCGGGGTCTGGATCGTGGACATCTCGCGGATGCCGGTGACCGCCATCTCCAGGGTGCGCGGGATCGGGGTGGCGGACATGGTCAGCACGTCCACGTTGGCCCGCGCCTGCTTCAGCTGCTCCTTGTGCTCGACGCCGAAACGCTGCTCCTCGTCCACGATGACCAGGCCCAGGCGCTTGAACTTCACCGAGTTCGCCAGCAGCCGGTGGGTGCCGATCACGACGTCGACCGACCCGTCGGCGACGCCGCGCAGCACCTCCTCGGCCTCCTTGTCGGTCTGGAACCGGGACAGGCCCTTCAGGGTCACCGGGAACTGCGCGTAGCGCTCGGCGAAGGTCGAGAAGTGCTGCTGCACCAACAGAGTGGTCGGCACCAGCACCGCCACCTGCTTGCCGTCCTGCACCGCCTTGAACGCCGCGCGCACCGCGATCTCGGTCTTGCCGTAGCCGACGTCGCCGCAGATCAGCCGGTCCATCGGGACCGGCTTCTCCATGTCCGTCTTCACCTCGTCGATGCACGCCAGCTGGTCCGGCGTCTCGACGTAGGGGAACGCGTCCTCCAGCTCCCGCTGCCACGGCGTGTCGGCGGCGAACGCGTGCCCCGGCGCGGCCATCCGCGCGCTGTACAGCTTCACCAGGTCCCCGGCGATCTGCTTGACCGCCTTGCGGGCCCGGGACTTCGCCTTCTGCCAGTCCGCGCCGCCGAGCCGGTGCAGCGAGGGCGCCTCGCCGCCGACGTACTTGGTGACCTGGTCGAGCTGGTCGGTGGGGACGAACAGCCGGTCGCCGGGCTGGCCGCGCTTGGCCGCGGCGTACTCGATCACCAGGTACTCGCGGGTGGCGCCGGCGACGGTGCGCTGCGCCATCTCCACGTAGCGGCCCACGCCGTGCTGCTCGTGCACGACCGGGTCGCCGGCCTTGAGCTGCAGCGGGTCGATGACGTTGCGGCGCCGCGAGGGCATCCGCCCCATGTCCTTGACGGTGGCGCGCTGCCCGGAGACGTCCTGCTCGGTGATCACCCAGAGCTTGAGCTCGGGAGCGACGAAGCCGTGGTCGATGCTGGCCGTGGCGACGGTGGCCAGCGCCGGGTCCGGGGCGGTCTCCAGCTCCGGGACGTACCGGGCGCCGATGTCAGCGCCCTTCAACACCTCGACCAGGCGCTCGGCCGAGCCGTGGCCCGCGGTGACCAGCACCACCCGCCAGCCCTCGGAGATCCGGGCCCGGACGTCGGCCAGCGCGCGGCCGGTGTCGCCGCCGTACTGCTCGGCGTCGTGGATCTCGCTGACCTCGGTGGCGTCCTCCTCCGGCAGCAGCTCCAGGTCCGGGGCGAAGGGCGTCAGCGACCACCAGGGCAGGCCCAGGGTGATGGCGTGCTCGCGGACCGACGCGAGGTCCTTCAGCGAGGCCGCGCCGAGGTCGATCGGGCTCTGGCCGCCGCCGGCCGTGGCGGCCCAGGAGGCGTCCAGGAACTCGGCGGAGGTGGCGGCCAGGTCGGCGGCGCGGGTGCGCACGCGCTCGGGGTCGCACAGCACCATCGGCGAGCCGGCCGGCAGCAGGTCGATCAACAGCTCCATCTCGTCGACCAGGACCGGCGCCAGGGACTCCATGCCCTCCACGCCGATGCCCTCGGAGACCTTGCCGAGGATGTCGGCCAGCTCGGGGTGCTCCTCCATCAGCGCCGCGGCCCGCTTGCGGACCTCGTCGGTGAGCAGCAGCTCGCGGCACGGCGGGGCCCACAGCCCGTGTTCGGCCACCTCCAGCGAGCGCTGGTCGGCGACCTTGAAGTAGCGGATCTCCTCGATCTGGTCGCCCCAGAACTCCAGCCGCAGCGGGTGCTCCTCGGTGGGCGGGAAGACGTCCACGATGCCGCCCCGGACGGCGAACTCGCCGCGCTTCTCCACCAGGTCCGTCCGGGTGTACGCGGCGGCGGCGAGCCGGTTCACCAGATCGTCCAGGTCGATCTCCTCGCCCGTGCGCGCGGCCACCGGGACCAGGTCGGCCAGGCCCTTCACCTGCGGCTGGAGCACCGAGCGGATCGGCGCCACGACCACCGTCAGGGGGCCGGCGCCCTCGGTGGCGGCGTCGGGGTGTACCAGACGGCGCAGCACCGCCAGCCGGCGCCCGACGGTGTCGCTGCGCGGCGACAGGCGCTCGTGCGGCAGCGTCTCCCAGGACGGGAAGTCCACGACGGTCTCCGGGTCCAGCAGCCCGCGCAGCGCCGCGACCAGGTCCTCGGCCTCGCGCCCGGTCGCGGTCACGGCCAGCACCGGCCGGCCCGCCGGGGCCTGCGCCCGGGCCAGCGCGGCCAGCGCGAAGGGCCGCACCGAGCGCGGCGCGGCCAGGTCGAAGGAGGTACGGCCGGCGGTGGCCGACGCTTCCAGCAGCGCGGCGACACCCCGGTCGGCGGATACGGCGTCAAGAAGTCCGGACAGGCTCACAAGGGCCACCCTTCGCGCACGACGAACAGCCCGAAGCCATGAGTCGGCGTCGGGATATCCCCCAGGGTACGCCTCGTCTCGGACACCCGATTGGGGATTTTTCAGGGCGAACCTGTCCCCGAAGGGGCGACCTGGTCAGGCGACATACCCCTGACCGGTGCGGAGCCGGTACCTTTCTACCGGACCCAACAGATGTGAATAAGGCCGGAGCGAGACCTCAGATGGCACAGGCATCCGCACAGCGGCACGGCATACCGAACGGCCAGTTCGCCGGACGGATCATCGAGTTCAGCGACCCCGAACTCGACCGCAAGTTCCCGCACGGTATCTACCTGACCATGCACGGCTACCCGGAGTTCGCCGTCTACGCGCGCCACACGGTGCAGATCGCGGACCCGCCCTCCGGCCTGTCCGTGGACGAGATCAGGGTCACCGACGTCATCGCCGCCAACCTGCTGGCCGCCGAGTCCGGCGACCCGCTGTGGGCCGGCCGGCCGAACACCGCCACGCCGCAGGGCTGGACCTGGGCGCACGCCGCCGAGTCCCGGCTGCTGCACTGCGTGCCGATCGAGCTGCACGGGGCGTTCCGCCACCACGGCGGCATGGCCACGCTGAAGGCCGACCGCAGCCGCTCGGGGCTGTTCACCGAGGGCATGCTGGAGCCGGTCGCCTTCGAGCGCAGCGGCTCGGTCCCCGAGGACGCGATGGGGCAGTTGGAGCAGCATCTGGGCTTCACGCTGCCGCCGTCCTACCGGCGCTTCCTGGCCGGCACCGACGGCGGCCGGCCGATCAGCCCGGCGGTGAACCTGGCCGGCGGCCTGATCGCCGACCAGTGGATGTTCGGGCTGCGCCGGGAGGACCCGCACCAGGACCTGGTGTACGCCAACCAGGCGCTGTACGACCGGTTCACCGAGGAGTTCCTCGGCATCGGCTACGTGCAGGGCGGCATGCTGGCGCTGAAGATCCGCGGCACCGAGGCCGGCTCGGTCTGGCTGTTCGACGACGACGACCCGCGCGACTCCGAGAGCCGCGACGCCGTCAGCGTGTGCGCCGAGCTGTTGAAGAAGGTCGGCAACGACTTCGACGACTTCGCCCGGCACCTGGTCGCGCTGCCGCAGCAGATCGTGGACATCGCACGCTCCGCGGTGGACTCCGGGCACGCGAAGGCCGTGACCGACATCGAACACCTGGGAGCGGCGCTCCCGGAGGCTTTGAAGGCACCGCGCAGATGATGTGAGTTCCCGTGGCACAGGTCACACCGGACCGTGTCACGGGAACCGATGCTTCCCCGTCCTAGTGGTTGTACCCAGCCGGAACAACCAGGGAGCCCACCATGGAAGCCCGCATCAACACCTTCGCCACCCCGACCGGTGCCAAGTTCGCCAAGTACCTCATCGGCGCCGGCCGGGCGCTGCACGAGGGCAGCGTCCCGTCCGCGACCCTGCACCTGGTCGACATCCGCGCCAGCCAGATCAACGGCTGCGGCTTCTGCCTGGACATGCACACCAAGGACGCCACCGCCGCCGGCGAGACCGCCGAACGGCTGAACCTGGTCGCCGCCTGGCGCGAGGCCGGCTGCTTCACCGACGCCGAGCGCGCCGCCCTGGAGCTGGCCGAGGCGGGCACCCGGCTGGCCGACGGGACCGGCGTGAGCGACGAGGTCTGGGAGAACGCCGCCAAGCACTACGACGAGGACCAGCTGGCCACGCTGGTCGGGCAGATCGCGCTGATCAACGCCTTCAACCGCGGCAACATCCTGGTCAAGCAGCCGGCCGGCGACTACGTGGCCGGGCAGTTCGACGCTCTCAAGTGACCCGCGGGCACCTCCGCTCGCTGCTTGTCAGCCCTCTGGCACCGGCGCCCCGGCACGGGGCGCCGGTGCCTGCTTTTTGTTAAGTTCGCCCGCACGCCACCCGAATGCTGCCTTGTGCGTGACCTGCCGATCTTCCTCCGCGTTGAGGGGCCAGTTCCCCTATTCACGAACGCGATGAAAGGAGTCGGCGATGCGCAAGTACCTGTCCCTCGCCGTTGTGGCCTTGTCCTCCGGCGGGGCGCTTCTCGCCGCCGCCGGTGCGGCCAACGCGGCCACCGCCAACGACAACTGGCGTGCCGCCCCGTGGCTGGGCTCCAGCCCGATGGCGATGCACGCGGCGCCCTTCACCCACCACCACGACGACGATGACGCCCTGTGCGGCATGCAGAAGGCCGACTACCGCATCGGCAAGATCGAAGTGAAGCTGGAGCAGAAGGGCTGCCTGGGCGGCGGCGGCTGGGACCAGACGCCCCCCATGGTGCCCGGCCCGCCGCCGGTCGGGGACCCGCAGCCGTGCCCGACCTCCTGCACCCCGACTCCGCCGCCCACCTGGACGCCGCCCACGCCCCCCACCCCGCCGGTGCCCCCGCCGCCGCCGGTGCCGTGCCCGCCCCCCACGCCGGACCCCTGCCCCCCGGGTGACGACCACGGCTGGTCGGCGGCTCCGGCCGACGCCACCCAGGCTCCGGCCGACGCCACCCAGGCTCCGGCCGACGCCACCCAGGCTCCGGCGGACGCCACCCAGGCTCCGTTCGCGACGGGCAACAACACCGCGGGTCTGCCGATCGCCGGCGACGCGCCCGGCGGCCTGCTCTAGCAAGCGGCGCGGGCCCGGCACCGACCGCCGGGCCCGCGCTTCGAAAGTCAAGGGAGTACCACGTTGCGTGCCCGAACAATCCTGACGGCGGCGGCCGCGACCGCGGCCACGCTCGGTGGCGTTCCGGCCTCGGCCGGTACCGCCGCGGCGAGGACCGCACCGCTGACGACTCCGGCGCCCCCGACAGCACCCAGGGCCGCCCCGACCCCGGGGATCCTGGCTGTCGAGAACGCCTTGGAGTTCGTCGACAACTGGTGCGTCGCCCCGCTGCGGTTCACCGGACCGCTGACCGCGAACCCGTTCCCGACCGTGTCCGACGCCTGCGGACGCCACCGCACCGGCGGCGGTGTCCGCGTCCTGAGCAACATGTGTATCGCGCCGATCACCATGGACGACCCGCTGGGATCCGGTCCGGCGCCGACCACAGTGTGCAGGAACGACGACGCACCGGGACCCGGATTCGAGATCGCTCGCAACGTGTCCGTCGCGGGCGTTCAGGCCACATACTGAGCGCCGCATTCCGACCAACTTTCCACACCGACTCCGCCAATACATTTTGTCTGGCGAATCGTTGGTCATAACGAACCGGCCCGACGACGGTACGCCGCCGGACCCCCGAAGGGGTCAATAAACGCGGAACATCGTCGACGGACCACCCTTCCCGGCATCGCACGGCACCATCAGTGAGATGTCGACAGGTCATACATCTGATCAGCTCAGACGACCTGGGTAGACACCGTGGAAAGTACGAAGAATGACATCCAATCAATCACTCGTCAGCGTCTTGGGTCGCGCGCCTCCCGACTTGATATACGATTCTTCGTGAATGGCAGTATGGTTCAAAGCAACAAGGTGGCGGGCTTCAGATTCCCTGCCCGTCAGGTCACCATCGATCCACATCGACAAGGAAGAACGATCAACATGGCATTTCTGAAGCACGCCACCGTTATCGCCGCGCTGGCCAGCGCGAGTGTCGTGGGCATGGCCGGCATCGCCTCCGCGGCGGCCGACGACGCCTGGAACGGCGGCCGCGAGCACCACAAGGTCGGCGACAACAACGTCGGCCAGGGCGGTCTGATCCCGGTCAACACGCTGAACAACGTCAACGTCGCCCCGAACCTGGGCTGCCTGGCGCACAACACCGTCCCGGACCTGAACGTCCAGTCCCTGGTCGGCGCGGCGCCGATCGCCGTGCCCCTGAACCACCTGCTGGAGCACACGCACCTGAACGTGCTGTCCAACGGCAACATCGACACCGATGTCTACGACAACTCCTGCACCTCGAACCAGGGTTCGTCGCAGGCCGGCAACAACAGCCACGGCAGCGTGGGCGCGGGCGACAGCAGCAACACGCACGCCGACGGCACCGGCGCGGGCTCGCAGAACAACGGCGCGGGCGCCGGCGCGGGCGGCCTGATCGGCTCCTCGGGCCTGCTCGGCAAGGGCGGCCTGAACCTGGGCGGCTGAGCCCACACCTCGGTGTGTGACGCGTGCCGGAGTCCGCTCCGGCACGCACCACCGACGGCCGGACGACGAGGGCTGATCCCCCTCATCGCCTGATCGGGCGACAAGCCCGCATCGCTCGTCGGAGTGAAACGAAAAGCGTGAGAAGGCCCCGCGGGATGCGCGCCGCGGGGCCTTCTGCATGCGCGAGTACCGCCCGGCACCGGCCGGAGATCCTCAATGAGCAGAGGTCCGGTGCCGAGCGGTACTCAGCTCACTGGTTCACTCGTCGTCGACACGCTCGTCGTCGCCGGCAGCCGGGCGTCCCGACCCGGAGCGCCAGCGGTGGCGGTGCCCTGTCAGCCGTTCGTGGAGTTCCTGGCGCCCTTCAGCGCGTCCCGCACCGTCTTGGCGTCGGTGATCCGCAACCTCCAGTCGCGTTCGTGGCGCACAGTCGTCGGCATACCGGATGATCCGGTACGTGGTCAGACCTCGCTGCCGTTCACGAACCCGGCGGTACGGACAATCAAGGGACAGAATCAGAGGCCTGTGACCCCTGAGTAATCGAGGTCAATAATTTGGAGATCGACCCCGTGGCGGCGAAGGCGCTGCGGACCGTGGTCGATCGCATCTTTTCGGACGAGTCCGGGACACCGCGACGTCGGCCCGGGAGGCCGCCAGCGGATCGACACCCGTACGCTCGCACACGGTGAGGAACTCCGACAGGCCTCGACCATAGGCGTCGATCGTCCGGGCTGCCCGCCCCAGATCGCTCCACACCTGCAGCCACTCGGCCGCCTTCTCATGCCGGCCCAGCACCGGCCACTTCTCGACAGACACCACAGACAACGAAGCTCCCGTGGACGCGGTGACGCCGGGGACGGAAGGTTCCGTCCCCGGCGTGATTCCACGTAACTTCTAAGCTGGTCAAGCGGCAGATGTATGGACGAGCCGGGCTCCCGCTCCTCCGAAAGCGCGTCCTGCTGCTATAACGACAACCACCAGGCACGTCACGAAAATCTTGCCAGAGCCAAATAGTCGGCACCCACAGGGTGCCAAGTTCCCGCCGGCGCCATGCCAGTGGGGGCAACCCCTCCCCCTCTGGAACCGTGTCAATCGCGCGCTGGCTCAGTCTGGACTGGGAACCGCCGTGCCAGTCCCCGACCTTGCGCTCATACCCGCGGGCCAGTATCGCCTTCCGCGTCGAGATCAAACTCCGCCACCCGCGCGCTTCGCACGAAGGGGTGGTATCGCGTCAGGACTATTGCGGTGCGCTGACCTGCGCAGGTTACTGATGGTAGTCGAACCGGTGGGCCGCCCGCCTCCCGGGGGAGCGGCAGTCGGCACCGCCTGGTCCTCCCCGGCGATCCAGCCCCCAGGCGCATCGGGCGCCCTGGTGGAGGAACGATCCGCCGCTCGGTGCCACCCGGCACCCGGCTGGTGTGGGTGGATCCACGCCGGGTTCCCGAGGGCGTCTTATGACGGTTCGTATGCTGCCGCCCCGCCTTTGCACGGTGTACCGGTCCTGGACCGGGGATCGGCTGCCGATCTCACCCGCGCCTACGCGGGAACGATCAACCATGAAAAGGAGCTTCCGATGCCAATCTCCCCCAACCGCGGTACAACCGCCGGCGGTACCGCGGTCACCATCACGGGCACCGACCTGACGGGGGCTACCGCGGTACGCTTCGGTGTCGCTGCGGCCACTGGTGTCACCAATGTTTCTCCCACCGAGATCACCGCTGTCTCACCCGCTGGAACGGGCGCGGTCGAGGTGACCGTCACGACCCCGGGAGGCGAGAGCAACCCGGCGCCGTTCTTCTACGTCGGTGCGCCCACGGTCACCGCGGTGAGCCCGGTTTCAGGACCGTTCGGCGGCGGCAACACCGTCACGATCACCGGCATCAATCTAGCCACCGCGAGTGCGGTGATGTTCGCAGCCAACCCGGGCACAATCACCGGCGTCACCGATAGCACCCTCATTGCCACCGTGCCGAGGGGGAGTAGTGCCGGCAGTGTGTCGATCGTCGTGGTCACCGGTGGCGGCAGCGCTGACGGCATCAGCTACGACTACCTCGCCAACCCCACTATGACTGCCGTCGTTCCCGTCTCAGGGCCGGCTTCGGGCGGCAACATCGTCACCATCACCGGCACTGACCTCACATCAACTGAACAGGTGGTCTTCGGTCCCAACGCCGTGCATGCCGGCGGTCAGAACGCCGCGTTCACCGTCATCTCCGACACCGAGATCGCAGCGATCGCGCCCGCGGAAGCAGTGGGGCCCGCCGATGTCATCGTCGCATCGCCCGGTGGCTCGTTCTCTTTACAAGGTGGCTACACCTACGAAAGCGGCCCCAGCATCTGACAGCCCTTTCGGGAAGACCCGCAGAAGCCCCCGGTTCCAAGCCGAGGCTCGCGGGGATGTTCCACCGGTCCGGCGGTGACCCGTGCGACCGACGTGGGCCCTCTCACGGCGCCGTTCACCGGTGCCGAAACAACCGACCATCCAAGGGAGTGTGTGCCTTGTTCACCAATACGCGATCGTTGTCCCTGCCCAGCCGGGAACTCCGGATCCCTGCCCTGCTTTCGGCCGCCGACCCCGTCCTGCCGGTGGGCGGCAACCCGCTGGGAGTGGTGCTGTCTCCTGACGGGACACGCGCCTACGTGGCCTGCAGTTCGTCGAACACGCTCGTCGTGATCGACACCGCGACCGAGGGTGTCCTCGCGACCATTCCCACGGGTGCGGGGCCGGCGTTCTTGGCGATCGCGCACGACGGGGCCCACCTCTACGCGGCCGTGTCCGACGACGGCCTGCTCAGTGTGATCGACACCGCGACGAACACCGTCACGGCGAGCGTCGCGGTGGGAGGGTCGCCGATCGGCGTGACCGTCACCCCGGACGGCGCCCACGTCTACGTGGCGAACAACGGCTCAGACACGGTCAGTGTGATCGACACCGCCACCACCACCGTCATCGCGACCATCCCGGTGGGAGGGTCGCCGATCGGCGTGACCGTCACCCCGGACGGCGCCCACGTCTACGTGGGCAACAGCGACGGCAACACCATCAGCGTGATCGACACCGCCACCAACACCATCACCGCCACCATCCCCGGGGCCGGCGGTCCCGCGGTCGTGGCGATCACCCCCGACGGCACCCGCGGCTACGCCAGCAACCTCAGCGGCAACACCATCAGCGTGATCGACACCGCCACCAACACCATCACCGCCAGTATCCCAGTCGGTATAGAGCCGCGTTTCGTGACCGTCAGCCAGAACGGCGCCCACGTCTACGTGGCGAACAACGGCTCCAACACCGCCAGCGTGATCGACACCGCCACCAACACACTCACCGGAAACCTCAGCACCGGCCAAGGCCCCACCGGCGTCGCCGTCGCCCCCGACGACTCCAGCCTCTACGTGACCAACACCGATGCGGGCACGCTCAGCGTCATCCCGCTGACCCTGATCCCCCAAGCGGGAAGCACCGCGGGCGGCGCCACCGCGACCATCAACGGCCACAACCTCGCAAACGCCAGCGCCGTACGCTTCGGTGCCGCAGCTGCCACAATCCTCACCAACACCGCGACCTCGATCACCGTCGTCATCCCCGCCGGAGCCGGGGCCGTCCCCGTGACGGTCACCACCCCTGGCGGCACCGGATTCCTGGGCGAATTCATCTACTTCCCACCCCCGCAGATCAACGACGTGAACCCCGCCGAAGGTCCCTCCATCCTGGGCAGCACCGCCGTCATCAGCGGCTTCAACCTGGCCGGTGCGATCGCCGTGTCCTTCGGCCCCAACCCCGCCACCATCCAGTCCGCCACGGACACCCAGCTCACCCTCGCCCTGGCCCCCACACGAAACCCCGGCACCGTCCCACTCACCGTCACCACCCCGGGCGGAACTGCCGCCGGCCTCTTCTACACCTACTGGCCCGAGCCGACCGTCACCAACGTCACCCCCGACACCGGGTCGACCAAAGGCGGTACCCCCGTAACTCTCACGGGCACCGACCTCGCCACCACGCAACAAGTCACCTTCCAGAACGTCTCGGCCGACTTCTGCGTCATCTCCGACACCCAGGTCACCACCGTCGCGCCGCAACAATCCCCGGGCCAGAACATCACCGTCTCGGTCACGACCGCTGGCGGCAGCAACTCCTGGAACGCCTTCACCTACCAGCAGCCCCCTGCCGTCTGATCAGGGTCTGTCAAAGTAGCGGTGAACGGGGTCGATGTAGCGGCTACTTCCGTCCGGCGGACAGGCGTCCTGTGCTGGTCAATAATTGAGAAGTCCGTCCATGCAGGTCAGGCAATCGGACGGTATTCGTGTAGTTGGCCCTGCGTCCCCCGACTTGACCGCGTGGCATCCTCCACGAACCCCACCCCGCAATTTGACCTGCGAGGACAGGCTTCTCGCCGTCTTCAGATCGAATCCGGCTCACCAGACCCGCGTGTCTGAATCGTTCCAGCGGGCGAGACTAATATGCTTCATTTCATGGCGGTAAGGACATATATGGTCACGGGGGCGTCGAGCGGGATCGGGCGGGCCTGCGTCGACGAACTAGTGCGTATAGGCGCCAGAGTGTGGGCCACAGTGCGTTCTGATTCGGACGAGAAAGCCCTGCTGCGAGATCATCCGGCAGGAGTCCGCGTGTTACGAATGGACCTCTCCGACCCTGAATCGGTGTCCGCCGCAGCGCAGCAAGTGGTGGCGGACGGTCCGCTCGATGGCCTGGTGAACAATGCTGCCATGCCCATGCCGTGGCCGCTGGAGCACACACCGCTCGACGCGTTTCGGCGACAGTTGGAGATCAACCTGACCGGCCACCTTGCGGTTACCCAGGCAGTGCTCCCTGCGCTGAGACTTGCCGCGAGGCAGAGCGGGACGGCCCGCATCGTGCAGGTGGGTTCGATCGTCGGCCGGATCGCCGGAACTATCCATGGCCCGTACCAGATCTCGAAGTTCGGCGTTGTCGGCTTGACCGACAGCCTGCGCGCCGAGCTTGCACCTTTCGGCATCAAGGTTGTGCTGATTGAGCCCGGTGCCGTTGCTACACAGGTATGGAGCAAGATGGCTGCGTCCTTCGCGGAACTCGAGGAGACGTTGCCGGATGCCGCACGTGAGCAATATGCGGACCAAATTACCGCAGCACGAACATCAGCCAAACGTACCGAGCACCGTGGCTTGCCTCCGAGCCGTCCTGCTCAGGTTATTGTAAAGGCCCTCACCGCCCGTTACCCCAGGCCTCGGTATGTGGTGGGCCTCGACGCTCACCTCGGCGCCCTGGCTGCGAGGCTGCCAGACCGGGTGCGCTACTGGCTCACCGCCGCCAGGGCGTGACCTCGGCCGAACCACTGCGGCCGTCCGGAACCGTGAGGGTTGGAGCATTTCGTGGGCCTATCAGAATTCTCCGGGGCGGTAAGCACTGCCGACGCCTGCCAGAAAGAGTCGGGAACCCTGCCGGCGTTCTCACGCGCGCCGGTGCTCGCCATCGCGGGCGCGACCGGGGCGGTGCTGCTGGCGGTGAGTGCCCGGTTCGGCTACTTCGGTGACGAACTCTACTTTCTTGCTTCCGGGAAATACCACCCTGCCTGGGGATACGAGGATAATCCTTGGCTTCTGCCCCAACTGGCCAGGCTTTTTGACCTGCTGTTTCCCGGCTCTGTGGTCGGCATGAGGCTTCTGCCTATGCTGCTCACGGTCTTCGGCGTAGTACTGTGTGCGCTCATTGCCCGCGAATTCGGCGGCGCTGCGCGAGCACAGATCATGGCGGCGGCAGCGTACGCACTGTCTTTTCAGCTTCTCGAGTCCGGACACATGCTGGCGACCAACACGGTGGACCCGTTCTGCTGGGTACTGGTCAGCTGGCTAGTGGTGCGTTGGGTGCGGACTCGCGCTGACAGACTCCTGTTGTATTCCGGGATCGCCTCGGCAGTCGCGATGCAGGCCAAGTTTTTGATCGTCTTTTTCTGGCTCGGGCTGGCCATCGGTGCGCTCGTCGCAGGCCCCCGCAGACTGTTGTCTCGTCCGTTGCTGTGGTTGGGCGGCGCAATCACCGTGCTGTTCACGCTGCCGACCCTCGTTTGGCAGGCCAACCATGGATGGCCTTATCTGTTAATGCGCGGGGTGGTCATAGAGCAGGACCGGAGGTTGCTTGGAGGTCCAATGGCCATAGTGCCGCTCGCGGTGTTGATGGCGGGCCTCTTAGTCGGCGCTTTCCTCGTGTGCCATGGATTCTACTGCCTGTTGTGCGCTCCAGAACTGCGCGACTATCGAATGTTCGGCTGGGCGGGCGTGGTGGTGCCCGTCGTGCTCGTGTACTCCGCCGACCGCTACTACTACCTCGCAGGGCTGTATGCGGTGCTGTTCGCGGCTTCGGCTGCACGGATCGAGCGTCGTCCTCCGGCGCGCTGGTGGCGCTGGGTTCCGACCTGGCCCGTGTTCGTATTGTCCGTTCCGTTGGCGATCTACGTAAGCCTGCCAGTCCGTCCAGCGGACGGGTTCACCGGCGTCACGCTAGTCGACTTCGTGTCCAGCGGTAGCTACGGCTGGCCGAAACTCGCGGAAGCCACGGCAGCCGCCTACCACCGCGTGCCCCCAGCCGTTCGCACACACACGGCTGTGATGGGTGACTCCTATTGGCAAGCCAGCGCGCTGGAGGTCTTCGGTCGCGCCGACGGTCTGCCTGCGGCGTACGGGCCAGAGCGGGGCTACTGGTACGCCGGGCCGCCACCTGCAAGCACTCGTCAAGTACTCTATGTTGGTGGCGACGGTCGCTGGATCGCAGGGTTCTTCAACTCGGTGCGCCAGGTGGGCACCGTCCACCTCGACCACGTGAACATTGAGGTTGCCAACCAGGACGTGCCGATCTGGTTGTGCACCGGACCGCGCGCCCCCTGGGACAGCATGTGGGACCAGATGCACCGACCGTGACAGCCACGATGGGGTGTTGAGAAGAGCAGCATTCTTGGTCACCCGATGACGCAGCGTCTTCACTGAGCACGGGCGGCGCACCATCGCTATTTAAAGACGCCAGATCCGCAAGCGCCGCAACGTCGCCGACCACCTGTCTGAGCCCGACCGCGCCCGCATCGACGCCAAGCTGGCCGTGATCTTCACCTAGCCCGACGCGGTCCGGGCCGAGCGGGCCATGCACAACCTGGCCGCCTCGCTGGAGAAGGCCCACCTGGTGTCGCCGCATCGCTGCGCCAAAGGCCTGCCCGAGATGTTCTCCATCGCCCGGCGCGTCAACAAGAACGCCACCCGCTGCCGCGACGGCAAGATGGTCATGTTGTGGACCGGCACCGGCATGGCCCAGGCCACGCCCAATTCCGCCGCGTCAAAGACGACGCCCAGATGCCGAAGCTCTTCACAGCACTCGAGGAAACCACCCAGACGGATCACGCGACACAGCCCATCACGCACACAAAAGCCGCATAAGATCAGCTCAGACCGTCATCGAAGATCCACGAGACCGGGGCACCCTCCACGAGCCGACTTGGCCTGACATGGGCGTCGAGACTGTGGCGGGTGCTCCTGCTGACGTCAGATTCGCCAGACAATCCGAACACGTCGCCAGCCTAGCGAGCAACCGGCTCCGAGTTTCCCTACAGCTCGCAAACAACTATGCGCCGTCGGCTTGCACAGCCTGTGCCTGGACCTGCGTTCGCCGCCGTCTCAGTTCGATGGCCTTCGTGGCGAATATCTCCGACATTACGGACACTGATGCAGACCGCCCCATGCGCCCGCCTGAGAGAGAAGAACGATGTCTAACATGCCACGTCCAGCCTGGGGTCTGGCCTTGGTCCTCGCACTCACGTCATGTGTCTGGTTGACCTCTTCGCCGACCTCATCCGCAGGTCAGGCAGATGACCCAATGCCGGCTCAAAGTATGACTCAATCGGCCTCGACTATTCCGGTCCCGCCGTCACTGCAATCACCGGTGCCCTCTTCATCCACGAGGCCGATCGCGGTCGCCCCGCCGACCGGAAAGGCCGACGACGGATCATACGTCCAATCCGAGACCTGGCTCGACCCGCACATGGCCGACCTCGACGTCGGCTCTGCCGCTGTCGGCTCCGTGGTCCCTGTGAGGATCATCGTCCCAACCGGCTGGAGCGCCGACGCAGACGGCACCCGATGGCCCGTGCTCTTCCTTCTGCATGGCGGCAGGGACAGTTACGCCGCCTGGACTCGGGAGACTGACATCGAGTCCTTCGTCTCCACAAGGAATCTAATCGTCGTCATGCCCGACAACAGCCCGATCGCCCTGGCGACCCGCTGGTGGAACAACGGCGAAGAAAGACCCGACTACGAAGCCTTCGACGCCGTAGAGCTCATGCAACTAATGGAACGCGACTACCACGCGAAACCCAAACGCGCTGTGGCTGGCGTATCCTCTGGCGGTTACGGTGCCATGATCCTGGCTGCGCACTACCCGCGGACCTTCGCTGCAGCCGCGTCGTACAGCGGGATCGTCGACACGACTACTCCCGGCACATCCTTACTGATGATGATGGGCGATTTGTGGCAGGGATATTCACCGAACGCGGTATGGGGGGATCCGAGCAGCAGCATCGGCAGACGGCTACGCGACGAGAACAACCCCTACTCACAAGCGGCCAACCTGCGTGGGACCTCCCTGTTCCTCTCCTGCGGCGACGGAGTCGGCGAAGAAGCTCAGGACTTAGCAGGAACGCTCGGGCTTTGGGCGGAGGGCGGGGTACTGCTACCGCAGAACATCGCGTTCATCAACCGACTGAAGATGCTCGGCATCCCGGCACAAGCTGACTTCTACAGGGGCGGTATTCACAACTGGATTTCCTGGAAGGTCACGTTCGCCGCCTCCTGGCCGGTGCTCGCCGCCGGCCTCGGCCTGCCTTCCTAAAACCGTCGCCATCACCTGGGGCAGCGGGTCGCGAGACGGCTACGCGCCGAACGACGTCGAACGGCTCGGCGCGGGCTTCAGGCGCTCGCGAAGGGCGGCCCGGCCCGGCACCCCTTCGGGATCTGCAGGTCCAGGTCGCCTGCCCCAGCCTGAGGGTCTTCAGGTGCCCATTGCCCTGTGGCATGCGGGTTCGGTGCGCTCGCTAGGTCGGGGCCGATATGGGCGGTGGACTCCGCCCCGATCAGCTCCTGGGGCAGGCGTTCGGCAGGTTGGCGCACCGGGTCGCCTTTCTTCGAGCAATACAGTGCACCCAGCAGGGAAAGCAGGGCAAACGGTCGGGTAGCCGTAGCGCATTGCTGTGCCCCCTAGAGGGCGTTAGATAAGCTTTCGCCCCTTTCGGAGCCGATAATCAGCCCTATGACGTCAGTGGCAATCCCGCGCTTACGGCCCGGGGACTGCCTTCCCACATCCAGGCTTGTGATGGTGGCCGGCACGGAGTTCGCCGCCCGCACCGTCTGGGAGTCCATCACCACCGCAGTCGAATCCTCGGCTCATCCAGTCTTCTCCCACACCTGCCAAATCTGCAGATCGTGGATCAACTGATCGGTGCCGTCGTCACGCCACTTGGCGAAGTAGTAGTACACCGCCGACCACGGCGGAAGATCGTGCGGCAGCGGCAGCCACGCGCAGCCGGCCCGTGCCTGAAACAGGATCCGTTCACGATCTCCCGCAGCTCGAACTGGCCGGAGTGCCCAGACACCGACGG
Source organism: Catenulispora sp. MAP12-49 (assembly GCF_041262705.1). Lineage (NCBI taxonomy): Bacteria > Bacillati > Actinomycetota > Actinomycetes > Catenulisporales > Catenulisporaceae > Catenulispora > Catenulispora sp. MAP12-49. The sequence continues at coordinate 356,404 of NZ_JBGCCP010000001.1, forward strand.
ATGCGCTTCCTACAGCTCACTTAGCGCCCTCTGAGACCCACAGCTGCGCCTCGTCCAGATCGGCGCCGAAGTCAAGGACACCACCGAGATCGGCGCCACGGTCGCAGCCTTTGGCCGACATGCTCCCAACGCGCCTCGCAGGCGGTGGCGCGGCCCTGTTCGTCATTGTTGCGTCGGCATGCGGTTACCAAGGCGGGTAACCAAATGTGGCATAGCGCTACTCTGCGCGCGGCGCGGCCACTAACAGACTCAGATCAGGAGTTCGGATCTCGGGTGGGGTCTCAGGGCGCCACTTCACGCGACAGTTGGGGGGATTGTCTGGTCAGAGGGTTCTTTCAGCGGGATCCGAACCTGCGACCACCAAAGCGCAGCGCGCCCCGTGGCGCGAGCCGGGTGAACTCCACGGTGCGCCTTCCGTCGGCTGTCGCCGGTGATGCTGACTGTGTTTGGAGTACAGCCGACGAGGCGATGCTTGACAAGATCTAGCGGACGGTTCAGTCATGGATGACACCCGCACCGCGCTCGGCCGGACCACCTTCAGCCGGTCGAGCGGACCACTTGTTGCCGCTACGGTCGCGAAGTTGCGCGCCGCGCCAGTGGACCGGCCTCTGCCTAGGCTCGTCTACCAAATGGCCGGTCTTTGGATCCGAGGCCTGCGAACGAGGGCTGAGTTCTGTCCGATCCTGTGGACTATCCCAGCCTCCGTTGATGGCGGACGCTCGTTGACGGCCTGCACTTCCAGGAACGTCATCGGCAACCATCCCTGCTCGACCGCACCGTCACGGCGTTGCACTGCTATCACAAGATGATCGTCATCGAGAAGGCACTGAACCGCGACGATCCCACCCCGTCCTGGGTCCCCCGCTTACCCGGCTCGCGCTAATCCCCCGCCCGGAAAGGTGGTGACAGCCGATGACCGATCCAGTCATGCCTCCCGTTGAGCTCCCCGCTGACCTCGCCCAACAACACGACCCTATTCGTTTCTGAACCGGATCCGGGAGACCGCCCCCGTCGTCCCCATCCGACGGCGAGATGGATTCGACACCTGGAAAATGCGCGCGCATGTTAGATCTAGGATAGTCCGTGATGCTCACGCCGTAGCGCGAGAAAGGCGTACAGTCCTCCGGCGAGGATGGGCACTGCGCTCGCGAAGTAGACGGTGTCGATCGGCCCGAAGTGCACACCACCGATATCCGCGTTCAGCCCTGGCAGCGCGCTACTGACCAGCCAGCTTGCGACGGCTGCTGAGACCAAGCCGGCCACCTGCTGGATAGGATTGATCGTCGCGTTAACCCGGCCGAGAAGCTCGCGCGGCGTCACAGCCAACTGCATCGAGCCGATCAGCGTATTCAGCACGCCCACCGGCACTCCAATCAGTGCCAGCACGGCTAGTGCGGGCCAGGGGCTGCCCTGCTTGGCATAGACGGTGACCAAGAGCCCTGCCGACAGCAGTCCGCCGCTGAGAACCCGAGCCGGACCATAACGCGCGGCAAGCGCTCCGCCGGCCAGGGCACCGGCTGCAATCCCGATGCCGAAGGAGAGTCCAAGGAAGCCATAGAAGCTTGCCGTTGCGTGCAGGTTCCGCATGGTGAAGAAGACGCCGAGCGCGCTGAGCGCCCCAGCCCCGAGTGTACTGACCACCACTGAGACAGTGAGAACCAGCAACACGCGGTTCCTCGCGATGAACCGCACTCCGGCGACGAACTCTCTCCAGAGGCCCAAGGTGCAGCCGCCTGACTCGTCAACAGTCAACCGCGCAAGGGCCGGGGCATGGACACGACGGACCACGGCGTAGGAAAAGAGGAACGACGCCGCGTTCAGCGCCAAGGCCCACTGCGGTCCTGCAGACAACAGGAGCGGTGCGGCGAGAGGCGGTCCGGCGATGATCGCTGCTGCGTCGGTTGCCTGGCCAATTCCGGAGGCCCGCGCACGCGCGGCGGCCCCCGGGACGATGTCGGCGACATAGGCTGCACGGGCCGGAATGAAGAACCGGGCCGCAGCCGCCGATCCGACAGTGACGGCGTATAGGAGCACGATGCAGAGCTGCACGTGCCTCGCGCCGACAGCCGCCACAAGTACAATTCCCGCATAGAGTCCGGCTCTAGCCAAGTCTGCGGCCAGCATGATGCGGCGCCTGTCCCAGCGGTCCACAAAGACCCCTGCGACAGGTGCAACAAGCAAAACCGTAATCGACTCGGCGACGATCAGCCCTGCGACCACGGCGGGTGCGCGCTGCTCGCCACGAAGCAGCGTCGTGCCGATCCAGAGCACCATGGTCGTCAGCGCCAGCTGGTCGCCGATGCCGGACGCGGCTTGCCCGAGCCAGAGTCGTGTGAAGTCGGTGTTGATGACCACGAAGGAACGTGGGCGCAACCGTGCCGCGATCGTCGATGATGCTTGACGACTACGACTACGTCTGGATCCGGTCAGGGTCTGGCGCCGCGTAGTGGATTCGGCCGTGGCCTGCATAACCGAGCGGTCTTCGTCCACTCTTGACTCATCCTCGTGTCGTATCGGCTTGCTTCGCGCGGCGACGGATCGTGCAAAGAACCAGGGCACTACGCAAGCACTACGCCAGGACCGGCCTCGAACGCTGAAGTTCTGTTCGGGCCAATCGTGCGTGGCGCCGATGCAGAGACGGGCTGTTCGCGATGGCGACCTACTACGCGATTCCCTGCCTGCTGCGGCGGATTGTCTCAGTTCCACATGGCGGTTTTGTGCGCCGGCGTGCAGATCTGCAGGTCGGCTTCGTGATCGCCTTGCCAGGTGGCTGGCGCGCACAGACATCGTCCTCCGCGGCCTGGCGAAGCCTTCCTCGGGACGCATGAAGCGGTCTTGGGGCCGCCGTCCGGACCCCTAGTCGCGGCGCCGCGGCTGGAACGGGGCCGCCTGGGACGGCAGTGCGCGCCGACGCGGCGATCCTCTTGAAGGAGTGGGGCATGGTATGGCTTCCCAACTACGGAGTTGACGGAGCGGGCTCCCGTTCAACGCACTCAAGATCTGCGATGAACAGGTTGCTGAGAACATCGACGACAGGCGGGTCAAGCAAGGCCAAGTGGTGGCCCGGTACCGATCTCACCGTCAGATCGCGGCATAGTCGCTGCCATCCGAGGGCCTCGTCATGCTGCTCATAACGCGGGTCGGAAACCGTGTGGGGAGCCGTTTCGCTCGCTCGATAGAGGACAGTGCGCCCGGAGTAGGAGACCGGATCGTGCCGCTCGGCGCTGAGGAGGTCGGTGTAGGAATCGCGCTGGTGTTTGAGGATGGAAGGCGGCAAAGCTCCACTCTTCTCCAAGATACCCATGACCGTGTCGATCTGCTCCGCATCGTTCATCAGAGCCAGTTCGTCGTACGGAAACTCCAGCTCGGCTCCGTAGGTGCTGCGTACATAGCCGGCGAAGGCCATGTATCGCTCGCAAGCGGCCTGCCCCGAACTGAGGGCGGGCATAGGTAGCGGCAGCACGCTATCGATCAGGAGTAGAACGCCGACCTCGCCTCCAGCCTCCACGAGCAGCCGCGCAGCCTCCTGCGCGACGATGCCGCCATACGACCAGCCACCGAGCGCCCAGGGGCCGTCGGGGTGGGTCTCCCAGATCAAGCGAGCGTATTGCGCCGCGCGGTCGCCTACGTCGGTTGCTTCGTCCAGTCGTTCGAGCCCGAAGCAGGGCTGTTCCGTACTGAGCCGGTCGCACAGTGGGCGGTAGACGGCGGTAGTACCGCCCGCAGGGTGAATGAGGAAGAGCGGTGGACGGCTTCCACCGGGGCGAAGCACACGGAGGTTCCCTTCCACGGGCGCCTCCGCCAGCGGCCGCAGTCGGTCGGCAAGCGAGGCAATAGTGATCGGGGAATCCGAGTGGTCGATAGTGTCCAGGGAGCATCCGATGCTTGCGCTGACGGCGCGAGTGAAAGCCTCAGCCAGCACGGAGTCCGAGGCCAGCTCGGACAGCTCGTCGTCCACGCCGGCCGGTGGTCGGCCGCCGACGTTCTGCCACGCCTGCGCAATCATGCGTTCCGTCATGTCGCGCGGCTGCGGATGGCAGCTCCGTGGTGTGGATGCTGATGGCATCAAGTTGAGGTGAGCGGCGACGCTCGCAACGGTGCCCGCGTCGAGGAGCAGCCGAGGCTGAACTTCTACGCCGAACTCCCGTTTGATGACAGTCACGATCCGCGCAGCCTGCAACGAATCGAGACCGAGTTGTGTTAGCGGTGTGTCACCGTCGACACTGGCGGGCGCATACCCCAGGACTTGAGCAACACACGCGCGCAGCCGGTCTAACGCGCTCAGTACCGGCTGGGCCGCGACAGGGTGCAGGAGTGCCTTCTCGGGTTCCGGGGCCACATAGTTCTGCTGAAGCCCAGCCCAGTAGGTCCGATGCCGCCAGCGCCTCGAGGGGATGTCGATGATCTGCGCATCGGGATAAATCTTGTAGCGGTTGAGATCGACATCGCCTCGGAGCATCAGGGCGGCCAGCGAGAGGCGAAAGCCTGCTGTCTCGTCGTCGCCGCGGCGCAGGGTGGGAAGCAACAGAGCGTCTTCGACCCCAGTTGCGCGCAGCGTCTCCGCGATGGGATGCAGCTGTGTGGGGTGCGGAGAGATCTCGAGGAAGACGCGGTGGCCGTCCTCCGCGGCTGCGGCCACGGCTTGGCGGAAGCGCACCGGCATGCGCAGGTTTCGCAACCAGTAGACGGCATCGAGAGGATTGGTTCCGCGCGGGTCCTCAACGGCAGTCCGATAGAACCGGCACGTCGGTTCCTGGTGCGTGACCACACCGAGTTCCTTTGAGAAAGCTTCCAGAACGGAGTCGACGTGCTCCGTGTGGCTGGCCGCTGTGATATCTAGAGCGCGCACAGTCATTCCCGCCTGCTCGACTCGGGATGTCAGCAGTTCGACGTCTGCGGCTGTTCCGGCGACAACGGCCTGTTCGGGAGACGAGTGAACAGCGATTCTGATGCTCGCCAGGTCTCCGGCCATGCCCGCGATTTCGCCCTCGCTGCAGCCCACGACGGCCATGGCTCCGCCGGTCAGCCCGCTAAGCAGGCGCGAGCGGGAGGCGATAATCTGGGCACCCGCTTCGAGCGAGAGTGCTCCGGCAGCAACAGCCGCGGAGATCTCTCCCATGGAGTGCCCAATCATGGCGGCGGGCCGCAGTCCGTACGCCCGCCACAGGGAAGCGAGCGCCACTTGCACCCCGAATAGCGCCGGCTGTGCGATGGCGGGATCGCTCAGGGCGGAGTCCGTCGCGAGCACGTCGCGCAGGGAGAACCGGGCGCAGCGCTCGAGCACCGGCTCCATCGAGTCGATGGCCGCAGCGAAGGCTGCCTCTTCGTCCAGCAGACGCCGGGCCATACCAGGCCACTGCGAGCCGTAGCCTGAGAACACCCACACCGAGCCGGCCTCGACGCGCTGCTGAGCGTCGGTTTGGTATTCAACACATCCTGGGTGCGGCTCACCTGCCGCCAGCCGCGTAAGCGCTTCAGCTGCTTGCTCACGGCTGCGTGCGACAACGGCGCCCCTATGCCGGCCAGCGCCGAGGCGCCTCACAAGCGTGTGCGCCGCATCGCTCAAACGCACCCCGGCCGCCTGTGGCGAATTCAGCCATGCGGCAAGGTCTCCAGCGGCGTCCCGCAGTCTGTCACTCGTCGGCGCGTCCAGAGCGATCATGCCGGGCGCCGCAATTTCGTCCGGCGCTGGGCGGGCCTCGGCGGGTGCGTATTCGCGAAGCACTACGTGGGCGTTGGTGCCGCCGAACCCGAACGCCGATACGCCTGCGGTGGCGTGGCCCGAGTAGCGGGGCCAGGGCTCGGGCCCGGTGACTACCCGTAGCGAGAGGGCGTCGAAGTCGATGTGGTCGTTGGGCTGTTCGAAGTGCAGGCTCGGCGGCAGTTCGCCGTGATGGAGCGCCAGTACGGTCTTTACGAGCCCCGCAATTCCGGCCGCGGCTTCGAGGTGGCCAAGATTGGTCTTCACCGAGCCGACCAGCAGCGGCCGGTCTGGGTCACGTCCGCGGCCCAGCACAGCTCCCAAAGCTCCAGCCTCCACCGGATCGCCAAGTGCCGTGCCTGTGCCGTGCGCTTCAACGTAGTCGACGTCTGCGGCGGCGGTGACGCCATCTCGGGCATAGACTTCTGATAACAGAGCGCGCTGGGATGCCCCATTGGGTGCTAGCAGCCCGTTGGAGCGGCCGTCCGAATTGACTGCGCTTGATTGGATTACGGCGAGGACGCGGTCCCCGCTAAGCTCAGCGTCGGAAAGCCTCTTGAGGACCACGACGGCGCAGCCCTCGCTGCGCACCATGCCGTCCGCCGCAGCATCGAAGGTCTTGCACCGGCCGTCTTGTGCAAGTGCGCCCGCACGCTGGAATCCCAGCGTCACCATGGGAGAAAGCAAGATGTTGACGCCACCGGCGAGCGCGGCGTCGCACTCGCCGCCGACGAGACTGCGCACCGCCTGGTGGACTGCCACGAGGGAAGAAGAACACGCGGTATCTACAACGAGGCTGGGACCGCGCAAATCGAGCAAGTACGACAAGCGATTCGCGACGATGCTCAGGGCAATTCCCGGCGCAGTCCACGCTTGGATGCCCTCGAGAGTGGAAGTGGTCAGGTGCGCGTATTCGTTGCCGCTGACACCGACGAACACCCCGGTTCGCGTGCTGGCGAGTGAGTGAGCTGGGATCGAGGCGTGGTCCAGGCTCTCGTAAGCGACCTCCAGCAAAAGGCGCTGTTGGGGGTCCATCGCTGCGGCCTCACTCGGCGCAATACCGAAGAACTCCGCGTCGAAGCCCGCAAGGTCGTCAAGGAACCCGCCGTGTTTGGTCACCTCGGCAGTTGCGGGATCACCGCGCGAGGCAAACCCCTGCCACCGGTCTTCGGGCAGCGTGGAGACGGCGTCTGAGCCGGCGGTAAGCAGACGCCAGAACTCTTCAGCCGAGTTCACCGCGCCGGGCAGTCGGCAGCCAACACCGACCACGGCGATTTGTACCGCCCCCGGGGAGGAGGCTGCATTCGGGCACGTTACCGGTGGCGTCGTGGCCCCGGCGTATTCGCCGACAACGCGCGCCAGGTCATCGAGCGTCGAGGCTTCCCACAATAGCGTCGCCGGAAGGCGGACCTCGGCAAGTTGCGACAGTTCCGCGGCGAGCGCCACCGCGTCGCGCGAGCTCACACCCTGTTCGGCGAGCGGTCTGTCGGGCTTGACGGACGTCGGGTCGATTTTGTGCCATTCATGCAGACGGCGTAAGACCAGCCTGCGCACATCAGCCTCGAGGCCCGCGTTCCCCATCGGGAGATCACCCATTTCGTTGCACGCTCTGCTCTCCGGATTCGAGCGCTGCTGTGAGCTCATGTGCGGCGCCATCAGGTGTGCCGGATTCGCCGTGCTCGGCGTATTGGCCCTGCAAGAACGCGGCGCGGCACTGGACTCGCGCGACTTTGCCACTGGAGGTGCGCGGGATCGTGGCGGGGCTGACCAGAACGAGCCCTTCGAGCCGCAGTCCGTGTACGGTGGCGACTCGACCGCGTGCCACGCTATCGAGTGCGGCGCGTTCGGCGCCCTGCGGGATCTGGGCCCGGCGCCGCTCAGCTACGGCAATGACCTGTTCACCGCCCTCTTCCCCTGGCACAGAAAAGACTGCGATCCGCTCGTTGGGCGCGGCATCCAGCGCAGCCCGGACTGTCTCCTCAATGTCCTGCGGATAGTGGTTGCGGCCGTCGACGATCAGCAGATCCTTGAGGCGGCCGGTCACCAGCAGCCGCCCGTCGTGGACCGCCCCGAGATCGCCCGTGCGTAGCCAGGGCTGCTCGCCCGTGCCCGGCACCACTGCCTCGAAGACCTCGGCCGTCTCCTCGGCGCGCTTCCAATAGCCTCGGGCAACATTTGGGCCGCGTACCGCGATCTCGCCCACGGTGTCATCCGGCAGTACGGCGCGGGTCCTCGGATCGATGATCCGCAACTCTTGGCCAACCGGGACGCCGCAGCTCACGAGCATTGTGACCGCGTCTGATGCCGTCTGCTCCGTCTCTGGCGGGACCGGCTCGATATAGCCCTCAGCGAGCCGGTCGCGGCGGCATGCCACGTACAACGGAGCGGCCGTCTCAACACGGGTGGTGACAAACACGGTGGCTTCCGCAAGGCCATATGAAGGCCGCTGCGCTTCCGAGCGCAAGCCTGCTTGCGCAAAGGTTTGCTGGAAGCGTTGCAAGGAGGTCGACGACACCGGCTCGCTTCCGTTGACGAGCATCTTCACCCGGTCGAGCCGCAGCTCGCCGATCCGCGCATGGTCGAGCTTCGCCACGCAATAGTCGTACGCGAAGTTCGGCGCGGCCGAGACTGTGCCCGGGTACTGGCCAAGCAGGCGCAGCCATCGCTCCGGCTTCTCCAGGAATGCGACGGGGTCCATCAGCACGGCGGGGAACCCGCCGACGATCGGGGCCACGATGCCGAGCATCAGACCCATGTCGTGGAACAGGGGAAGCCAACTGACGGCGGTCAACTGTGGCAGTGGAGTACCGAGGCTCGCGAGCGCCTGGAGCGCGTTGACGACCATGTTGCGATGGCTGATCATCACTCCGGCGGGCGAGCGCGTCGAACCCGACGTGTACTGCAGGTATGCTATCTCGTCCAACTCTGGCTCAAACGATGACGACGGGCAGTCGCGGGATATCGCTGCCGGCCGCTCGCTCGGAGTATCTGGCGTCACGTGCCCGCTGGCGACGGGCACAAGCGGAATCTCGCGCGCTCCGGACGCCCCCTGAAACGTCCGCAGCTCCTGCGCCCTGTCGAATGGCACCAAGGCGCAAGCTGGCTCGCAGTCCTCAAGCACTCTGGCCACACGGTCGGCGTGGCCGGCCGCATCTAGAGGAAGCAGCGGCACTGCCACGACGCCAGCGCGCAGACACCCGAGAAATGCCGCCACATAATCAAGGCCCTGCGGTAGCGCCAACGCTACGCGGTCGTCTGGCTTCGCCCATTGCACCAGTTGCACTGCTATTGCTTGTACCCGCGCTTCGAGCTGGCTCCAGGTCAAAGTGCGGTGGGACCCGGTGGCGTCAGACCCAGGGAAGTCTACGAAGGTGAATGCGCGCTCGTATGGACGGCTCTTCGCCCGATAAGTAAGCAGCTTCATCAGCGACTGGTCGACCGCTATATCTTGCTGTTGAAGAACAGGCATCATTGCTCCCGGTATTGAGAGATGGTCCCTTGCATCGCAAGCTTCACACGGCGTGATCCCCTCCCCTGGAGCGGACAAACGAGGCCACTCAGGGCATGGGCCGGGCTTCAGCTCCATGAGCAGCGTGGGTTGGTCGGGAGGTGAACGCCAGCGCTTCTACCCCTGGCTCGTTTGGGCGGGTGGGTCCGACGGCCGAGTGACTCAATAGCCGGGCGTTTCACGAAAGCGCACGTGACCGGGTGGCCATTCGAAGCGCTGGCGGCGGTTCGGATCGTGCGGCCGCGGCCAGCGACATGCGCATAAGCCACCCGTATGGAGTCGCCACTGATGCACGTCTGGGGCTGCAAAGGGCCGGCCAAAGGCGATGCCGGCTACGACTGTTCAGGGTTGGCCATGGCGGCCTACGCAAGTGCCGGAATCAACATTCCCCGCACCGCCACAGACCAGTATCGCCACGGACCGGCCGTTCCCCTTACCTCGTTGAAGCCAGGGCATCTCGTTTTCTATGGGAATAGCGATTTTGCTCATCATGTGGCAATCTTCGTCGGCGCCGGCGCCATTCTTGACGCCCCTAAAACGGGCGCAGCGATTCGGCTCGACCCGCTAGCAGCGGATGACCTCTTCGCCGCGACTCGGCCGAGCGCGGACCGCTAGGCCGTCACGCAGCGCAGTTCGGGGACCGTTCCGGTGACCGTTGCCCGACCCCCTCAAAGTGTGGCCAAGGCGCCATCAAACGGCAGGTCGAGCAGTATTTGATGGCCAGTGCCAAGACCCGACGATCGTGTATCGGACGATCAGAACCTCCGCCGGACGGTGGTGGGCTCGCTGAGCCGGTGGGCACCCGATCGTCCGCTGGCAACGAAGTCACACTCGCACTCCCCATCGACTGGAGACGCGACATTCCCGCCGAGAACATCGACGGGGACACCGTCTACCTCTCCACGAGCTGGACCAGCCCGCTCTCAACCGTCACCCTGACCGCCACAGTGTCCAGCACGGGCCAGAGCTCGGCCGATATCTGCTGTAACTGCTGGAGCGTCGAAGCAGAAAACCTGTCTCCGGTGGCCCTCGCTGCAGCGATCGACGCCGCCATCACATATGGCGCCCAGCCGGACGTCCCAGACCAGAGTGCTTCCTTCGTCGGAGTCTCGCTCACGTATCACGACTGGCAGAGCGCGAGCTACGCCAACGAACCAGTCGCGATGCGCCGTTGGATCAGCCCTGACGGCAACCGTGTGTTCGATTTCATCCGACGCAACAAGTCCGGGACCTCAGTCTTCGTGGTCCACCGCGTCAGCGCCGGTCATCCAGCCGGCGAGGCCACGATCACCGCACACAGCTCTACGCCCGCCCCCGTCTTGCTCAGCCTCGCCATGTCGGACTAAACGTGCCGTCACCCACAACCCTTACTCCTGCGCACGAAACGGCACTGTTCTTGACCTCGACTCATCGCGCCACCACAGCCACTGACGGCTGGAACGTCGGTGCCCTTACCTCGCTGGCCCTCCTGACTTCGGCCGTCGCGACGATCGTCGTCATCGGCTTCCTCGGCTTGGCCACCGAGGGTGGAGGACCCGTGAAGACCCTCGCCGGGACAGAGGAAGCCCTCTGGCCCGGCGAGATCGCTCGGCAAACCGGTCGCCTTCGCGCGCTCCGCACATGGCCTGCGGCCATAAGACGGCACATGCTCCCGGGGCGACCGACCTGGGGAGTGCTACGCCATGACCGAGTCAGGGGCGGGAGTAAACAGGGTTGTCATTCCCTCGGGTCGTCCTGGCCTGGTCGCGGGGCAGTCAGTGCGACTTCCGATGCCTGTTCGACCCGGACTTCCACGATCGATGGCGGCCGCCATCCTTGACGATGCTGTGGATGCGGATGCTGTGGATGTGGATGTTGTGGATGCGGATGCTGTGGATGTGGATATTGTGGATGCGGGTGATATGGATGTTGTTGTAAGCGTTGTGGATATCGTAGGTGTTGTGAATGTCCGGCCCGGGCGGCGGTGTCGGCGTCACCTCGACCGTGGTCGTGCCGCTCGACGCGTCACAGTTGCCGTCGCCGTTGTACGCCGCCGTCATCGTGTGAGCGCCGGTCGTGGTGAAGCCGGTTGTGAGGCTCGACGTCCCGTCCGCCGCCACGGGGACGGTCGCCAGCAGCTTTCCGCCGTCGAAGAACGTCATGCCGAGCCCACCGCTCGGGTCTCCAGCGCAGGTCACCGCAGCATTTAATGCTACCGATCGCCCCGTGGGCGCCGTCGAAGGCGACGCGCTGACCGTGGTCGTCGACGACACCTGCGCCTCAGCCGGTGAAGCGAAGGCCACCACGGTCAGCGCAGTGAAGGCCAAGGTCGTCCATGCACCCCGTTTTTGCCAGCTTTGCAAGGTACCTGCTCCTCAATCCTGGGAGGTTTCAGCGCAACCAGCGCATGCCAACCTACGATGTGTCATCCGTGATCTCGCCAGAGCCGGCTGCGGGCAACCCACCTATGTCAGGTAGTCATTCGGATGGCCCACAAATGAATCTCGCTGACGCAACCAGAGCCGAGCGGTGTAGGACTCTGTTGCCCGTTGTGATGGCTTCATCCCGTTTCAGAGTGACGAAGTTGAAGTCGACATGGATCCGCGGATGGAACTGCGGCAGCACACTGCGATCGAACGCCGAATCCGCCGGCTCCCAGCCCAAGGCATCCTCCAGTCGATACGGGCCCTCGGCTTTCGCAGGTCCGCCGTTCAGGAACAGCACCAGGGTCCAGGCCAGGCGGTGTCAAAGCATGCTGGATCCCCGGACGCAGCAGCCGGAACGGCCGTTCCCCTGTCCCGGCAACCGCGACGCGAGGCTCCTCCTCAGCACAGGCCCCACGCCGGGCATTCGGTCGCAAGGCGTATCGATTCCGCTCCGGCTCACACGCCCGGGCCAGCGACCAACTGGTAGCTGGCGGAGTTGCTGACGCCCCCCGGTGTGGTCGCCGTGACGGAGACGGGGCCGGGGGCGCCGCCCGGGCTGACGGCTACGAGTTCGCCATCTGAGATGGCGACGAAGGGCACTCTGATTCCGCCGATCAGGACGGATGTGGTCAGGCCGAGATGGTTTCCGCTGATGGTGACCGCGTTTCCGCCACTGGCCGGTCCCTGAGTGGGGTTGAGGGTGGTGATGACCGGGAGGGCGACATAGGTGTAGTACGGGCTGCCCACTCCCGGCAGGCTCGTGCCGCCCGGCGTGGTCACCATGACAGCGACAGTTCCGGAACCGCTGGGGGCTTGGGCCGTGATCTGATTGTCTGAGACGATCACGATTCCGGTGGCCGCGCCGGTTCCGAAATGGACGGCCGTGGTGAGCGTCAGGCCGGTGCCGGTGATGGTGACGGTATTGCCGCCGGCGATCGGCCCCATCGAGGGGGAGACACTGGCCACGGTCGGCGGCGGGACGTAGAAGTACAACACCCCGTTGCTGGTGCCTCCGGCAGTGACGACCGTGACCGCGACCGGCGCCACGGGTGCCGCAGGTGCCGTGGCGGTGATCTGTGTGGCACTGACCACCGTGAACGCCGCCGATACCGAGCCGAACAACACACTGGTGGCACCCGTGAACCCGGTCCCGGTGATCGTGACCGTGTTCCCACCCGTACTCGGGCCCTGCACCGGACTGATGCTGCTCACTACCGGCGCCGCCACGTACGTGTAGCTAACACTGTTACTCGTCCCGCCCGGTGTCGTCACGGTGACCGACACCGAACCTGTACCCGCAGGTGCCGTGGCGGTGATCTGTGTGGCACTGACCACCGTGAACGCCGCCGACGCCGAGCCGAACAACACACTGGTGGCACCCGTGAACCCGGTCCCGGTGATCGTGACCGTGTTCCCACCCGTACTCGGGCCCTGCACCGGACTGATGCTGCTCACTACCGGCGCCGCCACGTACGTGTAGCTAACACTGTTACTCGTCCCGCCCGGTGTCGTCACGGTGACCGACACCGAACCTGTACCCGCAGGTGCCGTGGCGGTGATCTGTGTGGCACTGACCACCGTGAACGCCGCCGACGCCGAGCCGAACAACACACTGGTGGCACCCGTGAACCCGGTCCCGGTGATCGTGACCGTGTTCCCACCCGCAGTCGGTCCACTCGTGGGGCTGATGCCGTTGACAACCGGCGCCGCCACGTATGAATAGGTGACACCGTTGCTCGTGCCGCTCGGCGATGCGACCGTCACCGACACCGAACCAGAGCCGGCAGGCGAAGTGGCGGTGATCTTTGTGGCGTTGACCACGATGAACGGCGTCGAGACCGAACCGAACAACACACTGGTCGCACCCGTGAAGCCGGTTCCCGTGATCGTGACAGCCGTACCTCCGGCCGTAGGGCCTTGGATCGGGCTGATGCTGCTGATGACTGGCGCCATGACGCGGGGTCCTTCCTTTCGACAGCTCTCATCGCGCCGGGATCCGGCCGGCGGCCTGCGGGTTTTCCGTGAAGGCACACGCCGGGTGTGCCGGAGTGCTCCGCGGCGGGACGGCGGCACGCGGCGGATGACGGGTGAGGTGCGGGGCTCGACCGCCGCTCAGGGCTGACGGTGAGCCGGCGCCGCTCGCCGGGGAAAGTGGGACGGCCTAGAGGTCTAACTACTTTCAGTAACCGCCACAGGTCCCGGGGGCGCAATAGCCCTGATGCGAAAATCACTCTTCCGTGTCCCAGGCGATGACCTGGCGCGGCTCAGCCGTTCGGCGGGCTCAGCCGCGGCGCGTGCGTGGGCACGCGGCACGACCGGCTCAAGCTCGACAGTCGGCCACCTCGGCGCCGGATCGCTCCGCGGGAACATCACGACGCAACAACCGGCAGATTCGACACAAGGCCCCTGATCCACCATGGCACCACGCTCGCGCCATGGTCGCTCTTCGCTCGAAAGAGTGATTTCGCGGCAGGGCTATTGCGGCCCGGAGACCTGCGACGGTTACTGAAAGTAGCTAAACCGGTGGGCCGCCCACCTCCCGGGGGAGCGGCAAGGAGCTCGGCCATCCGTCGAACGGCGGTCGGGGTCCGTGCCGCAAGGGCACCCCGGAGGAGGAATCAGCCACCAGTCGGTGTCCCCGGGGACCCGGCAGGTGCGGCGGATCCACGTCAAGTCCCTAAAGGGCGTCATACAGACGACGGTTCGTATGCTCCCGGCCCCCTCCTTCGGGGTCCCCAGTCCTGGACCAAGGTTCGGCTGCCCGCCACCGCGCCCTGCCCGGGCGCCGGCGGCCGGGACTCGACGGGCTTGATCACGAGCACCGTCGCGACCGCCCGAGCAGCCCGGTCACCGCCACGCGTGGCGCGGTGACCACAGCTGCTCCTCTCGGTACTCAAGGCCGACCAATCCCACGTCGACCTGCGACAACGCGGTCGGCGGCCGCGACCGCCCGCCGCACCAGGAGTCGCGCATCAGCCAACTGCAAGGAGCAACGCGAATGCCCATCTCTCCTAACCAGGGATCCACCGGTGGCGGGACCACCGTCACCATCACCGGAGTCAACCTCGCCGGTGCGACCGCAGTGCACTTCGGCACCAAGCTGGCCACCATCACCGCGAACACCCCCACCTCGGTCACGGTCACCTCGCCGTCCGGCGCCGGGACCGTGGGAGTGACCGTGACCACAGCGGGCGGCACCAGCAACCCGCTGTCGTTCTTCTACGTGGGAGCCCCGTTCAAGGCCGCCCTGGGCACCAGCTCCGGGCCGACGGCGGGCGGAAACACGGTCGCCATCAGCGGCACTGGGCTCGCGACCGCCACCTCCGTCGCGTTCGGCGCCAACAGCGCGACGCCGACCGTGGTGTCCGACAGCCTGATCGACGTCGTCGTCCCCGCGGGTACCGCGGCGGGGTCGGTCGGCGTCACCGTCACCACCGCCGGCGGCAGCAACAACGGGTTCTCCTACACCTACGTGGACGCCCCCACGGTCACCACTATCACCCCCTCCTCCGGCCCGACCTCCGGAGGCACCGCGGTGACGGTCACCGGAACCGGCCTCACCACCACACAGTCGGTCACCGTCGGCGGCACCGTCGCGCCGTTCACGGTCATCAACGACACGGAACTGTCGATCGTTACCCCGCCCGGTACTGCCGGGGCCGCCGACGTGGTCGTCACCACCACCGGTGGCAGCGCCACCGCCGTGGGCGGCTTCACCTACACCGCCGCACCTGGAATCTGATCAGCGGCCCGCAGCCCAACCGGCCACCGGAACTGCGTAGCGTCTCGCCGGGGCAGAGGAAGCCCTCTGTCCCGGCGGCCGGTCGTCTCCGCGCTCCGCCCATCGCCAGCCCGTCATGCGACGGCATTTATCCCAGGGCGACCGTGGGGAGTGCCACGCCGTCTTCGATTCCGGGCGGGAAGAAGCCAAGGTCGTCATTCCCAGAGCGCCGCCCTCGTCCAGCGTCCAGTGGCGGGCAGTCAGCGCGGCTTGCGACCCAGTCCGACCCGGACTTGTGACGGCGCCGTCTTGCGGATATCTCATGAGGAACCCCGATCGAAATCAACGGTCGACAGTCCTCTGGAGAATTTCGCCTTGAAGCCCAGGCGACATGGAGATCAGCCCGAGAGTGAACTATGTAGCATCCACAACAATTCAGGCACCGCCGCCACAGGTGCTCCCCTTCGACACGAGGGAGCCAGTCTGATGCGCAGTAGCCTGAGACAGGATATCAGCGATGTCGCTTTGCTCGGCGCCGTATCCGTTCGGCTCGCTCCCACGGAATACTGATCAACACCCTGTCGGCGCCCAACGAGGATCACCGGTCTCTCCAGGTCGAAGCAGAGCCGCAGCCCACGACACCGGTGAGCTCCCCTCGACGGGCCCAGCGCCGGGCAGGCGCTGCTGGCTCATGCCGCCGAGGCAACGCATACATCCCCAATATGAGTGACGTCGACCTCATCAGCGTTCGCGGCTAGTGCCGTATTGGGTATTCCCGTAGTGCAGTCATATATCAGCCAGCATCCGGAGCCAGCTGGTACGAGTGACTCGTACTGCGTGTCCAGGGGGGTCGGCATGTGAATGATTCGCATACTCCCGGCTCTACGGGGTCTCTATCCCAAACGCAGGGTTCGGTTCCTTACCGACCGTTTGTCCTGCCCGCGCAGCAGGGGATGCGGACTCGGCGGACCAGTTATTGCGATATCGCGATCACCTGAACGTTCCGGTCTGCGCCGCCGGCGGCGTTCGACCGCGGCCACGTACAGGTGCCCGGCAGCCGACAGCGCGATGTCGGCCTCCGGCAAACACAACCAGGGGCAGCGACTAGCGCCCGAACTCCACCAAAATCAACCGTTCAACGCACAAGGAGCACGCTCATGCCCATTTCTCCGAACCAGGGATCCACCGGCGGCGGGACCACCGTCACCATCACCGGCACCAACCTCGCTGGCGCGACCGCCGTCAAGTTCGGCACCAAGTCCGCCACCATCACCGCCAACACGCCTACGTCGGTCACCGCCATCTCCCCTTCCGGCACCGGGACCGTGGGCGTCACGGTGACCACCAGCGGTGGGACCAGCAACCCGCTGTCGTTCTTCTACGTTGGGGCGCCGTTCAAGGCGACGCTCAGCGCCAACTCCGGACCGACGGCCGGAGGCAACACCATCACCCTGTCCGGCACCGGCCTGTCCACCGCCTCCAGCGTGGACTTCGGTGCCAACAGCGCCACGCCCACCGTGATCTCCGACAGTCTGATCAGCGTCACGGTGCCTGCCGGCGCCGCGGCCGGATCGGTCGGCATCACGGTCCACACGGCCGGTGGCGCCAGCAACGGGCTGTCCTACACCTATGTGGACGCCCCCACGGCTACCTCCGTCACCCCCAACTCCGGCCCGACCTCGGGCGGCACCGGGGTGACGGTCGCCGGCACCGGCCTGACCACCACCTCGTCCGTCACTGTCGGTGGCGTCGTCGCGCCGTTCTCGGTCGTCAGCGACACCGAACTGTCCGTCGTCACTCCGCCCGGGACCGCGGGGGCGGTCGACCTCGTGGTCAGCACCACGGGCGGCTCCGCCACGCTCACCGGCGGCTTCACCTACGTGGCCGGCCCCGGCATCTGACGCACCCACCCAGCCCGGCAATCCAGCCGGGCTGCGGCCCACCTACCTCTGCGGGGCAGAAGCCGCATCGGCCTCTGCCCCGCAGGACTCCACCAGTAGCGCCATTCCCGCCCTTGAAGATCCGCGAGAAGAGCGCGTTGAACCCACCCCAGACCTGGCCCTAGCCGTGTCCGTCCCGACCCTGAGCACCATCAACCCCACCAAGGCCTCACGTCCGGCGGCACATCGGTGACTTTGACCGGAACGGCGCTCACTGCCGCCACCGCCGTCAAATTCGGCAGGCTAGGACTTGATTTGAGTGAGCTTTTGGGAGGCGGCGGCCGACCAGTTGGACGCGGCGTGCGTCGAGCTGTCGATTCTGGTGACCGCGCAGCCGTGTTCGCCGCCGGAAGGCCGTTGCGGGGTCAAGCAGGTGCGTGAGGGCCTGGGTCTGCCAGAGGGGAAGCACGCCACGGAGTCGGCGGCTAGCAAACCCCTGTCTACCAGCGCCTCAAACAGCGCCGCCTCCAAGCCACGGGCAACAACCGTACCCGGAACTGCGACAACACGCTGCAATCGAACCCGGGATCGTCGAGCTCAAGACCTGAGCGCCTACTTCACATCGATCCCGCCGCGCACCGCGGCCGCCGCCGCCCGATCCGTCCGACCCTCCGCGAACTGCAACACCGCCACCAGCACCAACATCCCCGGCGGCAGACCCGGACGGCCCCGGCGAGAAGACGTGGCCGCAAATCGGCCATCGGCGAACACCGAGCCGAGCTCCTCACGCACCCGCATCGCCAGCGACCCCTTCGCCGAACGCAGCCCTCGCCACCCGTGCAGTGTGGCCTCTGGCACCGGTGGCAACACACCTGGCTTGATCGGCACGACGACCCTACCCAGCCGATTACAGCCAGACCCCGCACATCAGCATCCACCACCACATCTGAGACGGCGACGCTGCTGCCACGGTGAAGTTCCTGATCCGGGACCGCGGCTCCAACTTCACCGCCGCCTTCATAGCGTCCTGGCCGACGCCGCATCCGCAATGTCCTGTGCAACACACGGACCCCAGGCATGAACGCGATCACCATGGAACGCTGGATTGGCTCAGTGTGCGGCGGGATTTTGGTTCCTTGAGGTCACAGGAGCTGATTCGCCCTCGTGGAGCAGGGAGTTGGCCTCGGTGCGGGAGCTGTCGGCTTGGCCGGTTCGGCCGAGCCCGTCCAGGGCGGTCGCCAAGGTATGGAGGGTGGCGGCTAGGCGGGGCTGGTAGGTAGTTGGGTCGGTCTCCGCCAGGCGCCGGTTGAGGTCGACGGCCTCCCGGAGGGCGAGGTGTTTGGCGTGCATGCCGAGGTGGCGAGACAGGGTATGGAGTGCCGCGGCCAGGCGGGGGCTGTGAAGGGCTGAGGCGGTATCGGCGAGTTGCCTATAGAGGACGATGGCTTCCTCGGCGGCGGCCAGTGCGTCGACACGCTGGTTGAGGCTGGCGTGGAACTCAGCCAGGTCGGTCAGGCAGCCTGCGAGGTCAAGGGTGAACTCAGATGGGCGGTTGTGGGCTAGGCGCCGGTAGAGCGCGGCGGCCTCTTGCAGATTGTTCACGGCGTCGGGGTTTAGCAGCGGGGAGCAGCGGGTGGCGCGTCCGTGCAGATGAGCGGCGAGTTCGGCCAAGTGGGTATCAGGGTCGTGACTGGCAAGTTGCCGGTAGATCGTTTCGGCGGTTTGAGCGGCGGTGGCGGCTGGCTCGTGCCGGCCCAGCGCGTCCCACCAGATGCTTAGCAACATCAGACCGGAGGCGAAGTGTTGACGGTAGCGATCTGGGCGGTCGGTGGCTAGGCGCTCATAGTGACTGACGGCTTCTTCAAGTGCGGCCAGGCCATCGCGCCGGCCGCTTCCACTGCGGCGTACTGCGAGGGCCAGCAGGCAGGCGGCCAGATCCGGCTGGGAGGTGGCGGGGTCGAGTTCGGCTAGGCGCCGATAGTGGATGGCCGCCTGTTCGGTGGCCTCGAGGGCGTCATCCGGCCGGGCTGCGGCCTCCAGCCGTGCAGCCAGGGCCAGCAGGCAGGCGGCCAGATCCGGCTGGTAGGTGGCGGGGTCGAGTTCGGCTAGGCGCCGATAGTGAATGGCCGCCTGTTCGGTGGCCTCGAGGGCGTCATCCGGCCGGGCTGCGGCCTCCAGCCGTGCAGCCAGGGCCAGCAGGCAGGCGGCCAGATCCGGGATGTATCCGCCGGTCGGGTCCTCATCGGCTGCGACGCGCAGTGCCGCGATGGTTTCCTCGATGAGAATCAGGCTCTCTGGCGAGTGGTCGTCTGGATCTTGGCGGTAGAGCAGGTCAACCAGGCACGCCGCCAGATCCGGGCCGAAGGTGCGAGGTTGCTGCTCGGCCAATCGGCGGTAAGCCGTGGTGGCCTGGTGGATCGTGGCGAGTGACTTCTCGGGGTATCCATTGTCGTCGTAGCGGCCGGCCAGCACACGTAACGAGGCGGCGAGGTCGGCCAGAAACATGTCCGGTTTGACTTCGGCCAGTCGTAGGCGCAGGCTCACGGACTCTTCAGCGGCGCCCAGCGCTGCGGCATGCCGTTCTTCGCGGGCACGCCGGACGCCCAGGGCATGCAACGCTGCAGCCAACTCCGCGTTGTAGAAGTCGGGTTGGGTCGCAGCCAAACGCCGGTAGACAGTGACAGCCTCCTCGGTGGCAATCATCGCCTCACTTGAGCGGGCTGCGGCTTCGAAGCGGTCGGCCAGCCTGCTCAGGGCTGTGGCCAGGTCGGCATAGTGCTTGTCGGGACGGGCTGCGGCCAAATGCCGGTAGATGGTGACAGCCTCCTCGGTGGCGGTCACCGCATCATCCGAGTGTGCTGCGGCTTCGTAGCGGTCGGCCAGCCTGCTCAGAGCCGCGGCCAGGTCAGCGTGGTACTTGGGTCGGTGAGCTGCGGCCAAACGCCGGTAGATGGCGACTGCCTCCTGGTTGGCGGCCAGTGACCTGGTGGGGCTCACATCGGTCTCGCACTGGATCGCGAACGCGATCAACGCGTCGGCCATCGCTTTCGCGGCGGCCTCCACGCCTGGCACTGTGCAGTCGGCTTCTCCGGCCCACTGCGAGGCTTGAACCCGATATTGCTGGATGACCTGTTCATGGATCTTGACGGTTGTCGAGGTCCAGCCACGTCGTGACTGAGAGGACAGTGCCATCGCGGTCAACGGCTTGAGGAGGCTCCAAGACAGCAGTCGACGAGCACCGCCTACGTCTTGCGGCATGCCGGTGCCGGCAGCGGAACGATGGACAGAACCCGGCGTCAGCGCTGTCGCTATCCCAGTGTGCTGTCGTTGTGTCCTCCTGTCGGCTTCCATGTCATCAATACAGGCGGGTTCGGGTTCCGGTAGGCCGGATCGCATCTGGTATCCCCATCCGTGATCCTGAGGCTGTTCGCAGTCCGCCGACGCAGAGGTGCCGTTCGCTGCACTGACGCCTGCCGGTACAGACAGTGTCATGGCCTGTAGGCCTTGACGGTCCGCTTCAGGGACGACCGACATTGCGAAGCTCTCCGTTCTCGTCAACCCGAGGTCACGAAGAGTAGTCGTTCGTCTACTCAATCCTGCAAGTGGATCATGGATTTCCGGTGGTATGCACATGGGCGTCCACCCAATGGAGCAGCAACCCGGCTCCATACTTGCCGCTGATCTGCTCACTCAAGCCGGGGCACCCATCCTCGGGGCTAAAGGCCTCACATCGTTTGGCGAGGAGATGCCGAGACGGGTCATGATTCAGCGCTGGCGTGAGACTGGCGTGACGCCCGTGTCGGCAGGCTTCACAGCGTCCTGGCTTCCGATGCTCGATCGTCGAGGCTTTGTCAGATATTTGAGCCGTCCGAGTGAATATTCACTAGCTACCCCTTGACTGCTTGATGAGATGCAGGGCAGCACCTGTAGCGTCATCACCGAAAAACTCGCCCGTTCCTGGTCGGCAGAAGGCCGGACAAGATGCAGCATCTCCCGCGTCCTGGCGGACATGCACCCTTAGCACGGGCACTGCGTGCGGTAGCTCTGTGAAGGCGCATCGAACTTTCGTAATCCGCTAGATGCCCGATCAGCGGCCGACCGTATGGGCAAAGGTACTCATGTTCAATTCGACGCGGCACGTAGTTGCTGGAATCCGGGCTGGCTACACAGAGGAGAGCATGCGGTCGGCGCTGGCTGGAGTCGCCCCCGACGGGAGTCTGGGGTTAGATGCATGCAGCCCCGGTCAAGCCGAACTTCGGGCGCTACTGGCGCTTCACTTGTTCAATGCGGGCGCCGCGAGTGCATTTCCAGCGCACAGCTTCGTCTTCGCCCTCTCCTGGTACAGGATCACCGTGTCCCCGAGGTACCACGATTTGGTCCTCATCACTGACGAGCCGGACAAGGTCATGAGCTACATAGTGCGGCAGACGCAAGATGTGCATTTTGGTGAGCTTGCCGGGCTTCGGGTGGAAAGCTTCGACAAGAGTGTCTCAGGCTTCCGACTGCGCCACCTCCCGACCGGAGCGAGTATCACTGTGACCGCCGATGAAAGCGGCCACCTCGGCCACACGGCGACATGCCCCGCCGACTACGGCTCGGGACGGCTCGCGAACTTGGACGTGCCTATAAGCACTGCCGAAAAAGACGTCCTGAACCGACTTATGGAGCCCACGACCCCGGATGTGCGCACGTTACTCGCCGCGCTCGTAGCGCGTTTCTCCGCCGTCGATGTCTGCGGGCAATGGGCGGTCGGCCTGTGGTATCGGGACCCGCTGCGCCGTCCGAACTCCCCAGAACGACCAGAGCACATGTCACGCCGCCTGTGGGGCGACGGCGAGGAGTGGGAGATGCGATGGAACTATCACCCACGCATCGAGGACATCAGCGGTGCCCTCACAGATCCCGTTGCTGGCCTTCGAGGCGCTCACGTTGTCCGACGAGGTGGCGATCACGTGATCAGTTATAGGGGTGCAAGGCTCACTGTGGGACGTCTGTAGAAACGCCGCCGACACGTGACGATCAGTGATAGCTGAGGATGTGACCTTCGGTATCAGGCCGAGCTGCAATACGATCAGCGCCGGTCGACTCAGGACACCTTCGGCCAGGAAGGCTCGCCGAGTGCTATGGCGATCGGTGAAGGTGTCGAGGCGGCGCTGCTGAGGATGAAGGGCTGACGTTCAACGGTGGTTCGAGGCCGAGCCCGGTTTCGGCGATGAAGCCGTCGCGCCGGTACTGCATGACGCGTAGTCGGGTCTTGACCAGCGCGGCCAGGGCGTCGGTGCTGTGTGGGACGAGGTTGACCAGTGATCGTTTCAGCGCCGACCACACACCTTCCATCGGATTCGTGGCTTTGACTTCTTGCACTCAAGCGGATAGGCGGAAATTCCCGATCAGAACGGCTCGGATGAGCCCGCAGGAATGCATGCTCATCCATTCGGGCCATTCGATGTGCCATTCGCTTACGGCGATGGTTATGCTGCCCGCCTCGGGAATATCTGACCGAGCCCTATAAGAAAGGCGCCAACCATGATCCTCCAGAGCCTTGTGACCTTTGTTCAGGGAGTCCTGAACCTCCTGGCAGGACTCCTGTAGACCGCAGCAGCCTGCCGCTCCTCTCAGTGAGAGGCTGCTCTACCGCGCGCCGTGATTGCCCGAGCGTTGAGCGTGATTGCTTAATCGAACATGACGTCTCGGATGCTCACGTTTGAGTGATACGCGAGTAGGCCCCAAGGGCCTCCGGTGCAGCTCCTAATCCAGACGTGAGAAGGCCCCGCAGACGTACCGCGGGGCCTCATCCATGCGCGAGCACCGCCCTGGCGCCGGCCGGAGACCCAGCGGCGGGCGGTGCTCAGCTCGATGATTCACTCGTCGTCACCGGCGCGCGGGCGTCCCGACCCGGCGCGCCGGCGGTGGTGGTGCCGGGACGGCGTTCCCCGCCGTCCCGGCGCCAGAGCTCGGACTCCCAGAGCCCTGTCAGCCAAATGCGTGTCAGCCGTTCGACGTGCTCTTGGCGCCCTTCAGCACGTCGCGCACGGTCTTGGCGTCCGTGATCGCCTTCTTGAGGTCGGCGCGGGCGTCCTTGGCGGCGCCGCTGACGCCCTTCACCGACGCGGTCAGGGCCTTGCCGTCCGGGCCGGACTGCAGGCCCAGCAGGCTCGCGTCCTGGCCGGAGATCCGGGTGGTGGCGGCCTGGACCGCGCTGCTCATGTCGGCCAGCAGGTCCTTGTTCGCCTGGGTGTCGGCGGCCGGGTCCTTGGCCAGCCGGTCGGCCAGCTCGTCGTGCACCTTCACCAGACGCGCCGCGGCGGCGGTCTCGACGTCCATCGCGTGCGTGAGGTGGACCTTCGGCGCCACCAGGATGTAGACGCGGTAGTCGTCGACCATCGCCTTGCCGTCCGCGCGGACGGCGGCCTCGGTGGTCTCGCTGGCCACCTTCGTCTTCAGCGCGGTCAGGCCGGAGACGTCGGAGGCCAGCAGCTGGGTGAGGGTGGCGCGGGCGGCGTCCGGCACGTCCTTGTAGGCGGCCAGCGCCGTCTGCATCTTGCCCAGGTCGGTCAGCCGGCCGGTGATGCCGTCGGTGACCGCGGCCTTGGCCTTGGCCAGGCCGGCGGCGTTGTCGGAGGTGGTGGCGGCCTGCGCCGGCAGGGCGACGGCGCCGACGGCGATGATGGCGCCGACGGCGGCGGCGCTCAGACGGGTACGCATGGACATGGTGGTCCCTCCTTGGAGGATTCGAGGACGAAGGAAGATGTGGGGGCCCGGCGGGCTCAGCCGTTGTCGCCGGCCGTCTGGGTCGGCTCGGCCGAGCTCAGCGCGCCGTCGATGTCCGACAGCTGCTGGTCCAGCGAGTTCAGGTCGCCGTCCGGGTCGTCCGCCACGCCGTGGGAGTCGGTGCTGCCGACGGTGCCGGCGCTGCTGGCGCCCGCGGCCGCGCCGCCGGGCGCGGTCGAGGTGGCGGTCACGCCCGCGCCGGCCGGGGCGGATCCGCCCGTGCCGGCCGATCCCTTGCCCGAGCACGCGGCCAGGGCGCCCACACAGGCCAGAACGGCCAGGGCCGATGCGATTCTCGACTTCATGCTTCGATGGTCGCCCCAGCGCGGTAAGCCCTCGATCAATAAGGGATACGTAAACGCCCCGGGGCGGTGCCCCGGGGCGTTCAGTCGTGTCCGGCCCGGTCAGCCGGTGATGATCGCCGGGTCGCTGAGGCTCGGCCGGCCGTTCTCCACGTGGCCGGCGAACCGCCGCACGTACGCGGCGTCGTGGTCGCAGGTGACGACGGCGTCGTACCAGCCGTCGGCACCGGAGGCGTTCACGACGTGCGTCACGTAGGCGCCGGGGCGCACGCGGTGCGTGGCCGGGCGGTCGCAGCCGTAGGAGTCGGTGATGGTCACGGTGACGTCGGCGGGGCCGGAGTTCGTCAGCCGCAGCCTCAGGTTCTGGCTGTTCCCGACGTGCTCCGCCAGGACGTCCAGCCCGGCCTTGGCCGCGTCGCCCTTGAACTCGCGCAGGAAGCCGTTGGCACCGCGCACGTCGTAGTCGTAGACGCCGGCGAGCTTCCAGGAGCCGTCGATGCCCTGGCCGGCGCCGACGGTGTAGCTCCACGGGCCGGTCTTGTCCACGGTCGAGCTCACGACGAAGTTCGCGCCCGCGCCGCCGTGGCTGGCGAAGGCGATCCGCAGCGCCCCGCCCGCGATCCGGCCGTCCGCCGCCAGGTCGTACGGCACCGCGCGGGCGGGGCGCCGGCCGGCCTCCTGCTTGGGCATCGACGCGGTCGCCGGCAGGGTCACGGGGTAGCTGTTGTGCCGCGCGTGGTCCGGCGGCACGTAGGAGGCGGTGCTCGGCAGCGGCGGGACCTGGGTCTGGCGCAGGCCGAAGTCGAAGGCACTGGTCAGGTCGCCGCAGACGGCCCGGCGCCAGGGCGAGATGTTGGGCTCGTGGACGCCGAACCGCTTCTCCAGGAAGCGGATCACCGAGGTGTGGTCGAAGGTCTCGGAGTCCACCCAGCCGCCCTTGCTCCAGGGCGAGACCACGAACATCGGCACGCGCAGGCCCAGACCGTAGGAGCCCTCGTCGAAGCCGCGGCCGGCGGAGTAGTACTCGGTCGAGGCGTCCACCGTGGAGGCGCCGCCGACCGGGCCGCCGGGCGCGAACGGCGGGACCACGTGGTCGAAGAAGCCGTCGTTCTCGTCGTAGGTGATGAACAGCGCGGTCTTGCTCCACAGCTCCTCGTCCGAGGACAGGATGTCCAGGACCTGCGAGACGTACCAGGCGCCGTAGTTCACCGGCCAGTTCGGGTGCTCGCTGAACGCCTCCGGCGCGGTGATCCAGGAGACCTGCGGCAGCGTGCCGTTCTTCACGTCCTGGGCCAGCACGTCGAAGTAGCTCTGCCCGGCCGCGGCGTTGGTGCCGGTGCGCGCGTTGTCGTACAGCGGGTCGCCGGGCTCGGCCTTCTGGTACTGGTGGAAGTACAGCACCGAGGTGTCGCCGTAGTTGCCGATGTAGGCGTCGTCGGTCCAGCCCCAGGAGCCGTTGGCGTCCAGGCCGGTACCGGTGTCCTGGTAGATCTTCCAGGAGACGCCGGCGGCCTGCAGCCGCTCGGGGTAGGTGGTCCAGTCGTAGCCGGCCTCGGCGTTGTCCAGGACCGGGCCGCCGCCCTTGCCGTCGTTGCCCGTGAAGCCGGTCCACAGGTAGTAGCGGTTGGGGTCGGTCGAGGTCATCAGCGAGCAGTGGTAGGCGTCGCAGACCGTGAAGGCGTCGGCCAGCGCGAAGTGGAACGGGATGTCCTCGCGCTCGAAGTGCGCCATCGTGCCCGGGCCCTTGGCCGGGATCCACTGGTCGTGGTTCCCGTGGTTCCAGGCCTGGTGGCCGCCGTTCCAGCTGTGGTCCAGGCCGTCCAGGAACTTCAGGCCCAGGTCCGGCACGCCGGCCGGCCGCCAGGGCAGGAACTCGGTGCCCGAGGCGTCGGCCTGGTGCCAGACCGCCTTGCCGTTCGGCAGCCGCGCCGGACGCGGGTCGCCGAAGCCGCGCACGCCGCGCAGCGTGCCGAAGTAGTGGTCGAAGCTGCGGTTCTCCTGCATCAGGATCACCACGTGCTCGATGTCGTTGATGGTGCCGGTCCGGCGGGCGGGCTGCACGGCGGCGGCGCGGGCGATGCTCGCGGTGAGCATCGGCATCGAGGTCGCGGCGGCGGCGCCGCCGGTGATCTGAAGGAACCGGCGACGATTCACTGCGGTCATGGGGCGGAAGCTCCTTGGGAGACAAGGGTGGGCTCCCAAAGTGTTCGCAGGTTAGGAAGAACTCTTAACCACCATGAAGCGAAGACCCGTGGAAAGACCTAAGAACCCGCAGGATGGTCGTCCCGCAGCCAGGACACGACCCCGACCACGTGTCCGACCACGTTCTTGGTCGGCACGAAGCCCGCGTCGCCGCCCTTCTTCAGGTAGTTCCACGACGAGTCGCCGGAGTGCTCCCGGTTGTCGCCGAGCACCCACAGGTCGCCCTGCGGCACCGTCACCTTGTAGACGCCGTTGTAGCAGGGCATCCCCTGCTTGCCGTTCATGATGTACGGCTCGTCGAGCGCGACGCCGTTGCGGTACACCGGCCCGTCCTGCGTCTTGCACTCGATGGTGTCGCCGCCGACGCCGATGATCCGCTTGATGAGCAGGTCGTCGTGCTGGTCCGGCAGGATGCCCACGTCAGCCAGCAGGTCCGGCAGGTTGATCGGACCGCCGGTGCTGCCGGCCGAGCTCATCAGCCAGTTGTGCGGGTCGTGGAAGACGATGACCTGGCCCCGCGCCGGAGCGCCGCCGACCCACGTGGACACCTTGTCGACGAAGACCCGGTCGCCCTTGTACGTCGTCGGCTCCATCGACGGCGAGGGGATGTAGTACATCTGCACCAGGAAGGTCTTGATCAGCGAGGTCAGCGTGAGCGAGATGACCACGTAGCCCAGGATCTCCAGCCAGGCCGGGATCCGGCGGCGCTTGGCCTGCTGAGTGCGGGCCGCACGGCGGCCGCCACCGCGGCTGGGACGCGGCTCCGGCTCGGACTCGAGCCCGGCGGCGCCGGCCTGGTGATCGGCATCGGGACCGGGGGCCGCGACCGGGTCGTAGCCGTTCTGCGCGGCGTAGTTGTAGTCGCTGTGCTCGGCGCTGTAGCTGTGCTCCGCGCCGTAACCGTTCTCGGCGCCGTAGCTGTGCTCGGTACCGTAGCCGTTCCCTGTGCTGTAGCCGTCGCCGAAGGGCGGGTCCGCGGGCTGGGAGCCCACGGCCGCGTCGGGATCAGTAGCGGCCACGTGCGCCCCCGTTTCAAGTCCTGGGTTATCGGTTCACCTTATGGCCGATCGGCGGGCCAAGGAAGAGCGGTTGGTTAGAGGGTGCGCGGATTGGTGGCCGGTCTGGCGAGGCGGCAGCGCCGCCGTAGCGCACGGAAAACTCGTCGGGAACGAGGCTGGGCGCGCCGGACAAGGACCCTCAGCCCGTTGTTGGCTGTGGGTCCTTGGCTTGCCGTAAGCGCAGCGCAGCGCATGGCAAGGCACCGGTGCGGCCAGGCTCGGAGCTCCGACGATTTTCCGCCCGGCCACCGATCCGCGCACCCTCTAAGTCCAGTGGCCGGACAGAGATCGGCCCCTAATGCCCGCCGACCATAGAGTGGGCAGGAATCGGACGATCCAGCCAGGTAACAGGAGGCTCTTGTGTCCGCCGTACCGTCGACCGAGAACGACGACACAGCCGTAGAGACCCCGCCAGAAACGACCCCTCGCACCGCCGACGACGCCGAACTGCGCGCCGCGATCCGCCGCTTGGGGGACCTGCTGGGCCAGACCCTGGTCCGCCAGCACGGCCCCGAGCTGCTGGAGCAGGTCGAGGCCATCCGCGCGCTGGGCAAGCAGGGCGCCGACGTGTCCGAACTGCTCGCCGCGGTGGACCCCGAGCAGGCCATCAAGCTGGTGCGCGCGTTCACCGCCTACTTCAACCTCGCCAACACCGCCGAGCAGGTCCACCGCGGCCGCGAGCTGGCCGCCACCCGGGCCGCCGAGGGCTCGTGGCTGGGCCAGGCGGTGGACCGGATCCAGGCCGCGGGCCTGGCCGGGTCCGCCGCCGACGCGGTGTCGCACCTGTCGGTCCGGCCGGTCTTCACCGCGCACCCGACCGAGGCCGCGCGGCGCACCGTGCTGGCCAAGCTGCGCAAGGTGGCCGAGCTGCTGGAGGCGCCGCAGACGGCGTACAACGAGCGCCGGCTGGCCGAGAACGTCGAGCAGCTGTGGCAGACCGACGAGATCCGGATCACCCGGCCCGAGCCGGTGGACGAGGCCCGCAACGCCGTCTACTACCTGGACGAGCTCGCCGCGCACGCCGCCCCGGAGGTGCTGGAGGAGCTCGCCTTCGAGCTGCGGCGCCTCGGCGTGGAGCTGCCGCTGTCGGCGCGTCCGCTGAGCTTCGGCTCGTGGATCGGCGGCGACCGCGACGGCAACCCGAACGTCACCCCGCAGATGACTCTGGACGTGCTGGAGCTCCAGCACGAGCACGCGATCCGGACCGCGCTGGCGGCCATGGACTCGCTGCGCGAGCTGCTGTCCACCTCCGAGCGGATCGCGGCGCCGACCGAGGCGCTGCGGGCGTCCCTGGACGCCGACCTGGAGGCGCTGCCGGAGATCCCGAACCGCTACCGGCGGCTCAACGCCGAGGAGCCCTACCGGCTCAAGGCCACGACGATACGGCAGAAGCTCCTCAACACCCGGACCCGCATCGCCGAGGGCCGCGTCCACGACCCGCGCCGGGACTACCTGGGCACCTCCGAGCTGCTGCGCGACCTGAGCCTGATGCGCGACTCGCTGCGCGCCGACCGGGGCGAGCTGATCGCCACCGGCGAGCTGGAGACGGCGATCCGCACCATCGCCGCCTTCGGCCTGCACCACGCGGTGCTCGACGTGCGCGAGCACGCCGACGCCCACCACCACGTGCTGGCCCAGCTCTTCGACCGGCTCGGCGACCAGCCCTGGCGCTACTCCGACCTGCCGCGCGACTACCGGACCCGGCTGCTGGCCAAGGAGCTGGCCTCCTCGCGTCCGCTCTCGCCGCTCGGCCAGGTCCCGGCCGACACGCTGCTGGACGCCGCCGGAGTGAAGACCTTCGGGGTGTTCACCGCGATCCGCACGGCCTTCGAGAAGTACGGCCCGGACGTCATCGAGTCCTACATCGTCTCGATGACGCGCGGCGTGGACGACCTGTTCGCCGCCGTGGTCCTGGCCCGCGAGGCCGGCCTGGTGGACGTGCACGCGCACACCGCGGCCATCGGCTTCGTGCCGCTGCTGGAGACCCCCGAGGAGCTGAAGATCGCCGGGGCGATCCTGGACGAGCTGCTCTCGGACCCCTCCTACGCGGCGATCGTCGCGGCGCGCGGCGGGGTGCAGGAGGTCATGCTCGGCTACAGCGACTCCAACAAGATGGGCGGGATCTCCACCTCGCAGTGGGAGATCCACCGCGCGCAGCGCGAGCTGCGGGACACCGCGCTGCGGCACGGCGTCCGCATCCGGCTGTTCCACGGCCGCGGCGGCAGCGTCGGCCGCGGCGGCGGCCCCTCGCACGAGGCGATCCTGGCCCAGCCGTGGGGCACGCTCGACGGCGAGATCAAGGTGACCGAGCAGGGCGAGGTCATCTCCGACAAGTACGCGATCCCGGCCCTGGCGCGGGAGAACCTGGAGCTGACCCTGGCCGCGACGCTGGAGGCCACGGTGCTGCACCGGGCGCCCCGGCAGTCCGCGGAGGACCTGGCGACGTGGTCGGCGACCATGGACCGGGTCTCGTCGGCGGGCCAGGACCGCTACCGGGAACTGGTCGAGCACCCGGACCTGCCGGCCTACTTCTTCGCCTCCACGCCGGTGGACCTGCTCGGCGACCTGCACCTGGGGTCCCGGCCGTCCCGCCGCCCGGACACCTCGGCCGGCATCGACGGCCTGCGCGCGATCCCGTGGGTGTTCGGCTGGACGCAGTCGCGGCAGATCGTGCCGGGCTGGTTCGGCGTGGGCACCGGCCTGGCCGCGGTCCGCCAGGACCCGGCGTTCGCCGGCACCGACTGGCAGGACATGTACGAGCGCTGGCACTTCTTCCGCAACTTCCTGGGCAACGTCTCGATGACGCTGGCCAAGACCGACCTGCGGATCGCCCGGCACTACGTGGAGACCCTGGTGCCGCGCGAGCTGCACCACTTCTTCGACACCATCACCGAGGAGTACGAGCGCACGGTCGCCGAGGTGCTGCGCATCACCGGCGAGTCCGAACTGCTCGGCCGCAACGCGACGCTGGCCCGCACGCTGCGGGTCCGCGACATGTACCTGGACCCGATCTCGTACTTGCAGGTCTCGCTGCTCAAGCGGCAGCGCGAGGCGGCAAAGGCGGGCCGCCCGGTGGACCCGGACCTGGCACGGGCGCTGCTGCTGTCGGTGAACGGCATCGCCGCCGGCTTGAAGAACACCGGCTGAGCGGGAACGACGAAGGGCGGCGTCCGCGAGGACGCCGCCCTTGTGTTGTCTATGAGGCCTATGCGGCCAGTGTCATCTCACCTGTGCCTCGTACCGGTCGGCGGTGCCGCTGACCCGGGTGACCCGGCGCTCCCTGCCGCGCTTGAACAGTCCTGACAGGCAGATCCCGCCGACCGCCGCAGCGATGAAGGCATTCAGGACCATTCCCATCGACATCCACAACTCCCAGGTTAAGCACTGTTTTCGGCCCGCCCCGTGATCTAGGAATCTATTACCTGCCGGGTAATCGCGCCAGGTGTCATCCCCCTGAGAACCTTGATCTCGTCAGCGAATACGACAGCTTGAGGAGACCAGCGAAATGACCGCCTACGCACTGGCCAGCGTCCGTTCCGTCGAACTCTGCGCGGACATCGTCGAGTACC
This sequence comes from Catenulispora sp. MAP12-49, assembly GCF_041262705.1. Taxonomy (NCBI): domain Bacteria; kingdom Bacillati; phylum Actinomycetota; class Actinomycetes; order Catenulisporales; family Catenulisporaceae; genus Catenulispora; species Catenulispora sp. MAP12-49. Next base: position 387,521 of record NZ_JBGCCP010000001.1, read on the forward strand.
TGGAGCGGATCCAGGGGACCATGGACCCCTTCGGCGGACGCTTCGCCTTCCACGGCGGCGCGAAGGACGTCGTCGAGGGATCCTGGGACGGGGACATGATCCTCATCGAGTTCCCCACCCTGGAAGCCGTCCGGGCCTGGTGGAACTCAGCGGAGTACCAGGCCATCAAGCACCTTCGGACCGAGCACATGGTCGCCGACATCGTTCTCTTCGACACCCTGCCGGGGGACTACAACGTCGGGGAGACCGCCGCCAAGCTCGCGACGCTTATTTGAGCAGGCCGCGCTTGTACGCCTCGGAGACCGCAGCCGCCCTGTCGCGGACACCGAGTTTGGCGTACGCGTGCAGCAGATGGGTCTTGACCGTGGCCTCACTGATGAACAGCGTGCGAGCGGTCTCGCGGTTGGTGGTGCCGGAGGCGACGAGGCGCAGGACTTCCAGTTCCCGGTCCGTCAGCGCCTCGCCGGCCGGCACCGGAGCCGGCGGCGCCTGGACGCGGGTCATCAGACGCTGCGCGACCGTCGGCGCCAGCACCGGCTGGCCCTCCGCCGCGGCGCGGACCGCGCGGATGAGGTCCTCGCGCGGCGCGTCCTTCAACAGATAGCCGGTCGCGCCGGCCTCGATCGCGGGCAGCACATCGGATTCGGTGTCATAGGTGGTCAGCACCAGGACCCTGATATCCGGCCGATCGGCCCGCAGCCGGCGGATCGCCTCGACGCCGCCCATGGCCGGCATCCGCAGATCCATCAGCACCACATCGGGCCCCAACTCCGCCGCGCGCTCCAGGGCCTGGGCCCCGTCGGAGGCCTCGCCGGCCACCTCGAAGCCCTCCTCGCCGTCGAAGACGCCGCGCAGACCGTCGCGGACGATCGGGTGGTCGTCCACGATCAAGAGGCGGATGGCAGTCATGCGCGCCATCATCTCGCGACCGGGACCGCACCGGGCAACCCGTCAGCAGCCGGAGTCACAGGCGGCGCGAGCGGTACGGCCGCGCTGATCGCCGTCCCGTCCCCCGGCTCGCTCTCGATCGTGAGCGTCCCGCCGATCTGCTTGAGCCGCGAGCGCATGGCCGTCAGGCCGTAGCCGGTCCCGTCCCCCGACGGCTCCCCGCCGGGCTCGAAACCGCGACCGTCGTCGACGACGTCCAGGACGACCACGTCCGTCGTGTAGGACAGCGTCACCCCGACCCGGCTCGCGCCCGAGTACTTCCCGGCGTTGGCGAGCGCCTCCTGCGCGGCCCGGAACAACACCACTTCCACTTCCGGCGACAGAACCACGGCATGACCGGAGACCTCGACCCGCGCCTGGATCCCCGCGGTGCGCGACCACGACGCCGTCAGCTCGGCCAGCGCCTCCGGCAGCTGGGCCACCGCCAGCGGTCCCGGCCGCAGTGCCCGCACCGACCTGCGCGCCTCGGCCAGGCTCTCGCGCGCCAGTTCCCGGGCCAGGGTCAGGTGGTGCAGCCGCTTGTCCGCGTCGTCCTCGAACCGTTCCACGACCTCCAGCTGCCGCACGATGCCGGTCAGCCCCTGCGCGATGGTGTCGTGGATCTCCCCCGCCAGCCGCTGCCGCTCGTCGAGGACGCCGGCCTCCCGGGCCTGCGCGACCAGCTGCGCGTGCAGCCCGGCGTTCTCCTCCAGCATCTCGCGCAGCCGCTCGTTGGCCTCGGCCAGCTCGCGCCGGTGCTCCTGCTCGGCCACGCCGGTGACGGTCAGGGCGCCAGCGATCATCAGGTTCACCGCGAACAGGACGAGGTAGAGATAGACGCCGACACCATGGATGTTGGCGATCCCGCCCATCTGCGTGGTGGCCATCGCCGCGGCGGTGCCCGCGATGCCCACCAGTTTCGTCCGGCCCGGCAGGACCAGAGCGTGCAGGTATCCGGTGAAGCCGAAGAAGCCGAACAGCGGGCTGGTCAGGATCAAGGTCGCCAGCAGCGCCAGCAGGACCGCGTAGTAGACCACGGCGCGCAGCACGGGAGGATCCTGCTCCTCCAGCATGGCCATGCCCCGGCGCAGCCACAGGGCCGCGGCCGCGGAACCGCCGAGGACCACGGCGTAGTACGCCGCGGTCCGGGGGCCGATGCTCAGAGCGAGCGTCAGGGAGACGGTCAGGCCCACATAGGGGATCCACTGCTGGACCTTCGCCGAATCCATTACTCCCACTTGAAGACTCGGGCCGCCGCCAGCGCGCCGACGACCGTGTACCCCGCCAACACCAGCAGATGCTGCCAGGCCGCGCCGGTCCCGGACCAGGTGTCCACGATCGCGCCGTAGGGCACGAACCCGCTGACCGTGCGCAGGAACTGCGGCAGCTGCTGGAGCGGGACGTACACGCCGGCGAAGAAGAAGTTCAGGATCATCGTCGGCACGCCGAAGCCGGTGGCCACCCCCGCCGAGGGCGCGAGCGCCGCGATCAGCAGGCCGATCGCCAGCAAGGCCGTCGTCCCCAGTATGTAGGACGCCAGCATCAGCACCGGGTGCGCGGGGAACGCGGCCCCGAAGCCGACCACGCCGATCAGCACCACCGAGGCCGCGGTCGCGGCGGCCGTCGTGGCGATCACGGCGACCTGCGCCGCGAGCAGCCCGGCGGCCGGCACCGGCGAGACCGCCAGGCGCCGCAGCACCCCGCGCTCCCGCAGGTCCGCGAACGACACCGGCAGCGCGGTCAAGGCGGTCAGCACCGAGGAGAGCATCGCGAAGGTCGGCACGTAGACGTCCAGCGTCGTCCGGCCGCCGAGCGAGGCCGAGGGCTTGCCGAAGGCCGGGATCAGACCGAAGACGGTGATCAGCGCGATCGGCAGCACGACGCCGGACAGCACCACCGCGGGTTCGCGCCACAAGAGCCGCGCCTGGGTGCGGACCAGGGTGCGGAAGCCGTTGCCGGTCATCCGGAACTCGGGCAGCAGACGGGAGGAGCGGGAGGAGAAGGTCGCGGTGCCCATCAGGACTCCTGGGCGTGGACGGGGGTGGCGGACGCGGAGGCGGCGGCGTCGGGATTCGTGTCGCTGGTGTTCGTGTGGCCGGGATTCGTGTGGCCAGGGTTCGTGTCGCCGGCATTCGGGTGGCTGGTCAGCGCGATGAAGGCGTCGTCCAGGCTGCTCTGCTCGACCCGCAGCTCGGCGGCGATGATCTGCCGCCGGGCCAGGTAGGCGGTGACCGCGGCGATCACCTCCGAGGTGCCCGTGACCTCCAGGTACGCGCCGTGCCGTTCGACGGTGCGCACCTCGGGAAGCGCCAGCAGCGGGGCGTCCTCCACCGGCTCCGAGGGCCGGAACCGCATCCGCTGCCCCGCGGCCGACCCGCGGGCCGCCAGCCCCGCCGGGGTGTCCACGGCCACCACCCGGCCGGCGTCGATGATCGCGACCCGGTCGCAGAGCCGCTCGGCCTCCTCCATGAAGTGGGTGACCAGCAGCACGGTGACCCCGGCCGCGCGGACCTGCTCGACCATCTCCCAGGCGATGCGGCGGGCGTGCGGGTCCAGCCCGGTGGTCAGCTCGTCCAGGACCGCCACCCGCGGGTTGCCCACCATCGCCAGCGCCACGGCCAGGCGCTGCTTCTGGCCGCCGGACAGCTTGCGGAAGCGTGCCGTGGCCTTGTCCGTCAGGTCCCACTGCGTCAGCAGCTGCTCGACGTCGGCCGGCTCGCGGTAGAACGACGCGTACAGCTCCAGCGCCTCCCGCACCTGGATCTTCGCCGGCAGCTGGCTCTCCTGCAGCTGCACCCCGAGCACCTGGCGCAGGTCCTCGCGGTCCCGTTCGGGGTCCAGGCCCAGGACGCGGATGGATCCGGCGTCCGCCGTCCGCAGACCGCTGATGCACTCCACGGTGGTGGTCTTCCCGGCGCCGTTCGGGCCGAGGATGCCGAAGATCTCGCCCTCGCCGATCTCGAAGGAGACATCGGCCACGGCCGTGGTGTCGCCGTAGGTCTTCTTGAGGTTCCGTACCTCGATCGCTGCCATGCCTCAAGGTTCGCCCTCGGGCACCCCTTGGCGGATCGGCCAGCGAGCTCGTCCCCGGCGCCGATCCGGCTGAGGACCGGCATCCACCGATCGGTGCATGCGCGTCAGCCGTCAGGCCGCGTGATACAGGTTCTGCGCGTCCACGAGCCCGCGCCGGATCAGGTCCTCGGCCGCGTCGGCGGTCCGGTCCACGTGGTAGTCCAGGTCCTTCTTCTCGACCGAGGAGAAGTCCTTCAGCACGAAGTCCGCGGGATCCTGCCGGCCCGGCGGGCGTCCCACGCCGAAGCGCACGCGGTAGTAGTCCTTGGTCCCCAGAGCCGAGGAGATGGAGCGCAGGCCGTTGTGGCCGTTGTCGCCGCCGCCGAGCTTGAGCCGCAGCGTGCCGTAGTCGACGTCGAGTTCGTCGTGCACCACGACGATCTGCGCCGGCTCGATCTTGTAGAAGTCCCGCAGCGCCTTCACCGGGCCGCCAGACAGGTTCATGAAGGTCTTCGGCTTGGCCAGCACCAACCGCGGCCCGCCGATCCCGAGGCGGCCCTCCACGACGTCCGCGCGGGCCTTGTGGGACTTGAACTTGCCGCCGACCCGCGAGGCGAGCAGGTCCACGACCATGAAGCCGACGTTGTGCCGGTTGCCGGCATAGCCGGGCCCGGGATTGCCGAGACCCGCGATCATCCAGAGCTGATCGCGGGTCTCGGAAGTGGTCATGATGACCAGGATAGCGGTGCGCGGAGTGCTTACTCCGCGGCCGACTCCTCGGACGCGGCCTCGCCGGCCTCGCCCTCGGCACCCTCGGCGGCCTCACCCTCGGCGGCCTCCTCGGCCACCTCGGCGCGGGTCACGACGACCTGCAGCACCAGCTGGTCGCCGTCGGTGACCAGCTCGGAGCCGGTGGGCAGCGGGAGGTCGCGGACGAAGAGCTGGAAGCCCTCCTCCTTGCGGTCCACGTCGACCTCGATGCCGGTCGGGATGTGGGTGGCCTCGGCGGTCACGGTCAGGTTGTTCAGCGAGTGGTCCAGGACCGCGCCGGTGACGACCTCGCCGGTGACGGTGATCGGGATGTCCACGGTGACCTTCTCGCCGCGGCGCACCAGCAGCAGGTCCACGTGCTCCAGGGTCCGCTTGACCGGGTCCTTCTGCACGTCCTTGGGCAGCGCCAGCTGGGTCTTGCCGTCGCCGAACTCCAGGTTCAGCAGGACGTTGGGAGTCCGCAGCGCGATCATCAGGTCGTGACCCGGCAGCAGCACGTGCCGCACGGACTCGCCGTGGCCGTACACGACACCCGGGATCTTGCCGGCAGCGCGGGCCCGGCGGGCGAAGCCCTTGCCGAACTCGGAGCGCTCCTCAGCGCTTATACGGATCTCAGCCATTTCGTTCTCCTTGTTTCGTCGATAACGGCGCAGGATGTCCATCCGCGCCCTCGCCGGACAAAGGTCCAGCTTACTGCCCACAAAGCAGTGCTCCGGACCACGACGTGGTCCGGAGCACCAGGGTGAGGCTCAGTGGTTGTGGTCGTCGAACATCGACGTGACCGAGCCGTCCTCGAACACCTCGCGGATCGCCCGGGCCAGCATCGGCGCGATCGACAGGACGGTCATCTTGTCGAACCGCTTCTCGTCCGGGATCGGCAGCGTGTTGGTGAAGATGACCTCGCTGATGCGCGAGTTCTTCAGCCGGTCGGTCGCCGGGTCGGACAGCACCGCGTGCGTCGCGGCGATGATGACCTCGGCCGCGCCGTTCTCGAACAGCGCCTCGGCGGCCGCGCAGATGGTGCCGGCGGTGTCGACCATGTCGTCGACCAGCACGCAGGTGCGGCCCTTGACCTCGCCGACGATCTCGTGGACCGAGACCGTGTTCGGGATGTTCGGGTCGCGGCGCTTGTGCACGATCGCCAGCGGCGTGTTCAGGCGGTCCGTCCAGCGGTCGGCGGTACGCACCCGGCCGGCGTCGGGGGAGACCACCGTCAGCTTCGAGGCGTCGTACTTGCCCTTGATGTAGTCCACCAGGATCGGCAGCGCGAACAGGTGGTCCACCGGGCCGTCGAAGTAGCCCTGGATCTGGTCGGTGTGCAGGTCCACCGCCATCAGCCGGTCGGCGCCGGCGGTGGCGAAGAAGTCGGCCATCAGGCGCGCGGAGATCGGCTCGCGGCCCTTGTGCTTCTTGTCCTGGCGGGCGTAGCCGTAGAAGGGCGTGATGACGCTGATCCGCTTGGCGGAGGCCCGCTTCAGCGCGTCCACCATGATCAGCTGCTCCATGATGGAGTGGTTGATCGGGGCGGAGTGGCACTGGATCACGAAGGCGTCGCTGCCGCGCACCGACTCCTCGAATCGGGTGTAGATCTCGCCGTTGGCGAAGTCGTGCGCCTTCATGGGGGCGATCTCGACCCCCAGCTCTTCGGCGACTTCCTGGGCCAGCTCGGGATAAGCACGTCCGGTGAAGAGCATGAGCTTCTTCTCACCGGTGGTCTTGAGGCCGGTCACGGTGGGTTCTCCTAAGAGACGAGGGGCCGTAGCTCTTTCATACTCTCAGACGCAACGAGTCGTTCAGACCGCGTCCCCCGGTCCGTCGGTCTCACCGCCTGTGGGATTGGTCTCAACGGCTGTCCGTACCTCGCCCGCCGCCCGCTCGATCGCGCGCTCCGCGGCCTTCGCCGCCACCGAGTCCGGACGCTTGCGCGCGACGTATCCGGCGATGTTGCGCTGCCGTCCGCGCGCCACCGCGAGTTCCCCGGGGCCCACCGGCATGTTCACCGCCGAACCCGCGGCGATGTACGCGCCGTCGGCGACCTCGGCCGGGGCGATGAGCGTGGTGTTGGTGCCGACGAAGGCGTGGTCGCCGATGCGCGTGGGGAACTTGTCGTAGCCGTCGTAGTTGGCGGTGATGACGCCGGCGCCGATGTTGCAGCCCTCGCCGATCGTGGCGTCGCCGATGTAGGCCAGGTGCGGCACCTTCGTACCGTCGCCGATCGTCGACTTCTTCATCTCCACGAAGCCGCCGGCCTTCGACTTGCGGCCGAGCTTGGTGCCCGGGCGCAGGTACGTGTACGGCCCCACGGTGGCCTCCGGGCCGATCTCGGCGCCGTCGGTGGTGGCGTTGGTGACCCGCGCGCGCTCGCCGACGACGGTGTCCTTCAGCGTGCAGTTCGGGCCGATCTCCGCCCCGGCGGCGATCCGCGTCGCACCCTCCAGCTGGGTGTTGGGGCGGATCGTGGAGTCCGGCTCCAAGGTGGCGTGCACGTCGATCCACGTGGTCGCCGGGTCCACGATGGTGACGCCCTGGACCATCCAGTGCCGGGTGATCCGCCGGTTCATCAGCCGCCGCAGGTCGGCCAGCTGCGCGCGGTCGTTGGCGGCCAGCACCTCGTGGTAGTCGGCGGCGACCACGGCGCCGACCGGCAGGCCGTCGCCGACGGCGATCGCCAGCACGTCGGTGAGCAGCTCCTCGCCCTGGGCGTTGTTCGTGGTCAGCCGGCTGAGCGCGTCGCGCAGGACCTTGCCGTCGAAGGCGAAGATCCCCGAGTTGATCTCCGGGATGGTGGCCTGCGTCGGGGTGCAGTCCTTCTCCTCCACGATGCCCAGGACCCGGCCCTCGGCGGTGCCGTCCGGCTCGCGCAGGATCCGGCCCAGGCCCGTCGGGTCCGGCACCACGGCGGTCAGGTCGGTGACGGCGTTGCCGGCCTTCTCGTGCACGGCGATGAGGTGGCGCAGCGTGTCCCCGGTGACCATGGCGCCGTCCCCCAGCAGGACCAGCACCGTGCCGTCGGCGGCCTCGCCGTCGGCGGCCAGGGCCTCCAGCGCCAGCCGCGCGGCCTGCCCGGTGCCGTTCTGCGGCTCCTGCACGACGACGCGGGCCTCCGGCGCGATCGCCTCGACGTGCGGCGCTACCAGGTCCCGGCCCTTGCCCACGACCACCGCGAGCCGGCGCGGCGCCAGGTCCTGCGCCGCGGCCACCACGTGGCCGAGCATCGTGCGCCCGCACAGCTCGTGCAGCACCTTCGGCGTCGCCGATTTCATCCGCTTGCCCTCGCCGGCGGCCAGGATGATGACGGTCGGCGCGTGCTGGTCGGTCATGAAGCGACTCCTAGCGTGGGTGCGGTGCTGCGCGCCGCACTTCGGCGGCGGCGGTTCCCTAGGAGGGTAGCGATCGTGGGGAGGGGTTGCGAGCAGCCATCCGGCGCGAGGGCGGCCCGCGGCCGCGGGCCCTGACGTCCTCCCAGTGCTCCGCCACCAGGACTCGAACCTGGACAAACAGATCCAAAGTCTGCTGGGCTGCCAATTACCCCATGGCGGATCGTCGTCGCCAGTTTCGCACATCCGCGGGCCTTCACGCGCTCTGGTTTGCCCGCGGCGGCACCGGGCAGACGGGGCCGGTGGAGCCCGCCGAAGTGAGTACTCCGATCCGACATCCGAGCGTCACCCGCCGTGTCATCCTTGTCACCCAACCTACGGCAGCGTAAGTTGCGGTCAGTTCCCCCGATCCGCCAGCCCCACCAGGGCACTTCCCCCCAAGGCATGATCGCGATGACGGCGACGTCCGTACCCCAGCAGCAGCCCACGACCCCGGCGCCGATTCGCGGCACCCTCGGCGGGGAGACCCAGACCTTCAAGGAACGTTTCGCGCTGAGCCTGGTCATCGGGGTGCCGTTCGTGGCCCTGGTGGCCGCCGTCCCCGTGGTCTGGGGCTGGGGCCTGACGTGGACCGATCTGATCATCGCGGTGGTGATGTACGCGATCAGCGGGCACGGCATCACCGTCGGCTTCCACCGCCTGTTCACCCATTCTTCGTTCAAGGCGAAGAAAGCACTGCGGGTGGTCCTGGCCATCGCCGGCTCCCTGGCGGTCCAGGGCCCGGTGATCCGCTGGGTCGCCGACCACCGCAAGCACCACCGCTACAGCGACCACGACGGCGACCCGCACTCGCCGTGGCGCTACGGCGAGACCGTCCCGGCCCTGATGAAGGGCCTGTGGCACGCGCACATCGGCTGGCTGTACAACGCCGAGCAGACCAACCAGCAGCAGTACGCCCCGGACCTGCTGAAGGACCGCGCGATCGTCCGGGTCTCGCGGGCCTTCCCGGCCCTGGTGCTGGTCTCGCTGCTGCTGCCGGCGGCCGTGGGCGGGCTGGTCACCTGGAGCTGGCAGGGGATACTGACCGCCTTCTTCTGGGGCTCGCTGGTCCGGATCGCCCTGCTGCACCACACGACCTGGTCGATCAACTCCATCTGCCACGCCGTCGGCGAGCGGCCCTTCCGCTCCCGCGACCGCTCCGGGAACGTGTGGTGGCTGGCGGTGCTCTCGATGGGCGAGTCCTGGCACAACCTGCACCACTCCGACCCGACCTCGGCCCGGCACGGCGTGCTGCGCGGCCAGATCGACTCCTCGGCCCGGGTCATCTGGCTGTTCGAGAAGTTCGGCTGGGTGCGCGACGTGCGGTGGCCCTCGCGGGAGCGGGTCGCCATGAAACTTGGTCGCGAAGCGACTCCTTAACGGGCGGTGGTGGGAGACGGGTGGGCGAAACTGGGTCGCGAAGCGACTCCTTAACGGGCGGTGGTGGGAGACGGGTGGGCGAAGCTCGGCCAGTAGGCGCGCCTGACGGACCCACATACGGAGGCAACCTCCGCCCCGGTCGCGTCATGTCGCGACGAACCTGAGAGAATGCCCTGGTGACTTCCCGAACCCCGGCCCCGGCGTCCCGCACCCGGATGAGCGGCAAGGAACGGCGGGAGCAGCTCATCGAGATCGGCCGGACCCTGTTCGCCGAACGCGGCTTCGACGCCACCTCGGTGGAGGAGATCGCGACCAAGGCCGGCGTGTCCAAGCCGGTGGTCTACGAGCACTTCGGCGGCAAGGAGGGGCTCTACGCGGTCGTGGTGGACCGGGAGATGGCCAAGCTGCTGTCCATGGTGACCTCCGGCCTGACCGGCGAGCACGCCCGCGAACTGCTGGAACAGGCCGCCTTCGCGCTGCTGGACTACATCGAGTCCAGCACCGACGGCTTCCGCATCCTGGTCCGCGACTCCCCGGTCACCACCTCCACCGGCAACTTCGCCTCCCTGATCTCCGACATCGCCTCCCAGGTCGAGGACCTGCTCGGCGTGCACTTCATGCACCGCGGCTACGACCCCAAGCTCGCCCCGATGTACGCGCAGATGCTGGTCGGCATGGTCGCCCTGACCGGGCAGTGGTGGCTCGACGTCCGCAAGCCGCCCAAGGCCGAGGTCGCCGCGCACCTGGTGAACCTGGCCTGGAACGGCCTGTCGCACCTGGAGGGGCAGCCGCGCCTGATCGTGCAGGAGCAGGCCGAGGCGAAGGTACGGCGCGCGGCCCGCAAGACGGCGCGGGCGGCCCGGGCCGAGGCGAAGCAGTAGGTCTGGCAGTAGGTCTGGCAGTAGCAGCGGCGGCAGCGGCAGCGGCAGGAGAGTCCTACTCCTCCCGCACCAACACCGTCGCGGCCCCCGCCGACATGTTCGCCAGCACCCGCACCGCCGCCTCGTGCACCGTCACCGGCGCGTCCAGTGCCTCCACGTCGCCGCGGCTCAGGGCCTTGCGGCGCAGCGTCGCCGAGGCCGAGGCCAGCAGCGCGCGGTGCGTGTACTCGCCGCGCGTCGGCCCCTTCTTCCCGGTCGAGGAGTACAGCCGCAGCACCGGGTCCTCGCCGCGGCCGGAGCTGGCCGCCACCTCGCGGGCCGCGCGCAGCAGCGCCTCGTGCGTCTCGTGGGTCTCCAGCCACTCCTCGTACTCGTCCTCGCGGCCGCCGACCGTGATGGTGCTGACCACCGAGGAGATCTCCATCATCGAGTCCTCGATGAGCTCCACGAACTCCTCGCCGACGAACAGGATCCGGGCCTCGGCCTCGTTCAGGGCGTGGACCAGGTGGGCCCGGTCCAGGCGCCAGTCCAGCCAGGTGCAGACCAGCCCCATGTTGCTGGCCGCGAACAGCGTCTCGAAGTGGACCGGGTGGTTGCGGGCGAGCACGGCGACGCGCTGGCCGCGCTGGAGCCGGTCGCTGCGGATCCCGGTCACGCATTTGCGGACGCGGGAGTCGAACCCCGTCCAGTCCCACTCCTCGCCCCCGTAGGCCAGGACCGGGCCCCGCGCGTTCTCGTCAAGATTCACACGCACTATGTCGCCGAGCCAGTGGAACTCCACCGGGTCGCGCGTCTCAGCTCTTTGCGTGGCAGGCATGCCCCGATTCTGTGCCGTAAACGCCCCGCACGCCAGCACTATGCGCGCGCGGGACTTACGATCTCCGCACGCCCCATCAGGCCAAAGTCACCAAAATCTGGTGCGCGTCCACAAACTGCCCCACCGCGCAGTCCACCGACCCGACCACTCCGTCACGCCCGGCCTTCACCTGGTGCTCCATCTTCATGGCCTCCATGGTCACCAGGACCTGCCCGGCCTTCACCCGGTCCCCGGCCGCCACGGCCACCGCGACCACGGTCCCGGGCACTTCAGCGGCCCCGTCGTCGGTCGCGAAGGCGTCGGCGTCGTCCGGGAAGCGCGGCGTCGGCTTCCATGCCGAGTGCCCGCCGTCGCTGTCGTCGACCCACACCACGGTGTCGTCGGCAACCCGCACCCGGCACAGCCGGTCGACCCCGTCCACCGCCACGCGTGCCGAGTCAGGGCCCAGATCCTTCAGGGAAACCTCGTACTCGGCCCCGCCGTGGATCAGGTACAGGGACGAACCGTCCAAACGGTACGTAACCGGCGTTTCGGGCGCGCGGCGCACGTCCTGCCGCGTCCACGCCGCGTTGGCACCGTCGTACGGCAGCAGCCGCCAGCCCGCCGGCGCGAACGCCGTGGCGCCGCCGGACTCGCGACGCCGGTGCACCGACACCGCGATGGCCGCCGCCAGGTGCGCGGTGACGTCGACCCGGTCCTCGGGCGCGGCCAGCGCGGGGTGCAGGTCCAGGAAGTCGGTCCGCGTGGTCCCGGCCAGGAAGTCGGCGTCGCGCAGGATCGCGACGAGCTGGTCCCGGTTGGTCTTCACGCCGTGGATCCGCATGCCGGCCAGCGCCGAGGCCAGCTTCAGCGCCGCGTCGGTGCGGGTGGCACCGGTCGCGACCACCTTGGCCAGCATCGGGTCGTAGTAGTGCGAGACGACGCTGCCGCTGCGGACGCCGTCCTCATAACGGATCCCGGGCACATCGGCGTGCTCGTACAGGGCCAGCGTCCCGGGCGAGGGGATGTACTTGCGGGCCGGGTCCTCGGCGTAGAGGCGGACCTCGATCGCGTGGCCGCGCATGGCGTCCGCGTCGGGCGCGGTCAGCACCGCGCCGGTCGCGACCTCGAACTGCCTGCGCACCAGGTCCTGGTCCCACACCTCTTCAGTGACCGGGTGCTCGACCTGCAGCCGGGTGTTCATCTCCAGGAAGTAGTAGGAGTCGGCGGTGTCGTCGAACAGGAACTCCACGGTCCCGGCGCCGACGTAGCCGAGCTCGCGCACCAGCGCGCACGCGACCTCGCCCATCCGCGCCCGGACCTCCGCGCCGACCGCGGAGGACGGCGCCTCCTCGACGACCTTCTGGTGCCGCCGCTGCACCGAGCACTCGCGCTCGCCGTAGAACACGGCGTTCCCGTGCATGTCGCCGAACACCTGGATCTCGATGTGCCGGGACGCGGTCAGGTAGCGCTCCAGGAACACCGTCCCGTCGCCGAAGGCCGCCGCGGCCTCGCGCCGGGCCCCGGAGACCGCGTTCTCCAGCTCCTCCACCGCGGAGACCAGCCGCATGCCCTTGCCGCCGCCACCGGCGGAAGCCTTCACCAGCAACGGGAATCCGACGCCTTCGGCGGCCTCGCGCCAGTCCTCCGGCTCGTCGGTGGTCAGCAGCGCGTCCGGCAGCACCGGCACGCCGGCGTCCTTCGCGATCGCCTTGGCCACGTGCTTGATGCCCATCTTGCGGATCGCCTCGGGCGAGGGTCCGACGAAGACGATCCCGGCCTCGGCGCACGCCTCGGCGAAGCCGGCGTTCTCCGACAGGAAGCCGTAGCCGGGGTGGATCGCGTCGGCGCCGGTCTTGCGCGCGGCGTCCAGGATCTTGGCGACGTCCAGGTACGACTCGGCGCTGGTGCTGCCGCCGAGCGCCACCGCGACGCCGGCCTCGCGCACGTGCGGCGCGTCGGCGTCGGGCTCGGAGTACACGGCGACGGTACGCAGGCCCATCGCCTTGGCGGTGCGGAAGACCCGCCGGGCGATCTCGCCCCGGTTGGCCACGAGCACGGTCGAGAAGGTCGGATACGTCGGCATGGCGTCACTGTCTCACAGGTCGGACAGTCGGCCGTGGAGCTGTGACCGTCGTCACGACTACATGCGGAAAGGCGCGAAAGCCCGTGTCCCCGCCACCGGCCCGGAGTCGATCGCGGACAGCGCCAGACCCAGCACGGTGCGGCTCTGGCGCGGGTCGATGACGCCGTCGTCCCACAGCCGGCCGCTGGCGTAGACGGCGTCGGACTGCCCGTCGACCATCGCCTCGATGAACTCGCGGGTCTGCGCGTCGGCGGCCTCGTCGTACGGCTGCCCGGCCTTCTCAGCCTTCTGCCGCTGCACGATCGACATCACCCCGGCCAACTCCCGTCCGCCCATCACGGCGATCCGGTGGTTCGGCCAGGTGAACACGAAGCGGGGGTCGTAGGCGCGGCCGGACATGCCGTAGTTGCCGGCGCCGTAGGAGGCCCCGACCATCAGCGTCACGTGCGGCACCGTGGAGTTGGAGACGGCGTTGATCAGCTTGCTGCCGTCCTTGATGATGCCGCCGCGCTCGTAGCGCGAGCCGACCATGAAGCCGGTGATGTTCTGCACGAACAGCAGCGGCACCTCGCGGGCGTTGGCCAGCTGGATGAAGTGCGCGCCCTTGTTGGCCTCCTCGGAGAACAGGATGCCGTTGTTGGCCAGGATGCCGACCGGGTAGCCGTGGATCGAGCCCCAGCCGCAGACCAGGGTGGTGCCGTACAGCGGCTTGAACTCCGAGAAGCGCGAGCCGTCCAGCACCCGCGCCAGGATCTCGCGCACCTCGACCGGCCGCCGCAGGTCCATCGGGGCCAGCGCGAGCAGATCCTCGGCGTCGTAGAGCGGGGCGTCGGGGCTCTCGGTCGGCCCCGGGCCGGCCTTGCGCCAACGCAGGTCGGCGATGATCTGCCGGCCGATGCGGATCGCGTCCCGCTCGTCGCGCGCGAGATGGTCGGCCAGGCCCGAGACCCGCGCGTGCATGTCCGCGCCGCCGAGCGTCTCGTCGTCGGTGTCCTCGTTGATGGCCATCTTCACCAGCGGCGGCCCGCCGAGGTAGACCGCGGCCTGGTTCTTCACCATCACCGTGAACTCGCTCATGCCCGGCACATACGCGCCGCCGGCCGTCGAGGACCCGAAGACGATGGACAGCGTCGGGATCCCGGCCGCCGACAACCGCGAGATCCCCTTGAACGAGGCCCCGCCCGGCACGAAGATGTCCGCCTGCCGCGGCAGATCGGCGCCCGCGGACTCGGTGAGCGAGATCAGCGGCAGCCGGTTCCGCTCGGCGACCTCCAGCATCCGCAGCTGCTTGGCCACACCCGAGGGACCGACCGCACCGCCCTTCACCGTGGGGTCGTTGGCCCCGATCACGCACTCGACCCCGGACACGGTTCCGATCCCGGACACCCCGCCGACGGTCTCGGCCGGATCATGCGTCCCGGCCAGCGCGGCCAGCTCCAGGAACGGCGAGTCCTCGTCGAGCAGCAGGTCCAGCCGCTCCCGGGCCAGCAGCTTGCCGCGCGAGCGGTGGCGCTCGGCGTACTTCTCGCCGCCGCCGGCCATGACCTTGCGCTGCAGCTCCCTGATCCGCTCCAGCGCGGCCAGCACCGCCTCGCGATCGCCGCGCGCGGCTTCCGACGACGGGTCCAGCTGGGACCGGAGCACGGGCATGGCTGCCTCCTCCTTGGCGCTCGGCGCACGGCGCACGGCATACGGCTTTCGGCACTACTGGTCGGTAACCTAAACCGGCGCGGGCGCCTCCGCAATCGATCACGGGACGCGCGCGCCGGTAAGGCGGGGCTGTTCGGGCAGCCGCCCCGAAGCGGTTCCTACAGCTCCTTCAACATCCCGCCGTCCACCACGAACTCCGAACCGTTGGTCCCCCGCGACCGCGGCGACGCCAGCAGCACCACCGCGTCGGCGACCTCCTGCGGCTCCACGATCCGCCCGGTACTCAACCGCAGATTCTCCGGCAGCGCCTTGTCGAGCAAGGTGTCCCGGTCGATCCCCATGGCACCGGCGAACATGTCCGCGACCCCGCCCTCATCGGTCCACCAGTTGGTCCGCGTGACCCCCGGCAGCACCGTGTTCACCCGCACCCCCCGCGGCCCGAACTCCTCGGCGAGGCTCTTGGACACATGGCTGAGCGCCGCCTTCGCGGCCGAGTACTCGTAGTTGTTGGTGGCGGGCTGCCGAGCCAGCGTCGAGGAGACGTTGACGATCGCGCCCCCGCGCCCGACGAGGTGCGGCAGCGCGACGCGCGTCAGCCGCACGACGGCGAACAGGTTGAAGTCGAAGACGGCCTGCCAGTCGACGTCCCCGCCATCAAGAAACGGCCCCCGCGGCAGCACGACACCGGGCGGCGGACCCCCGGCGTTGTTGACGAGGATGTCCAGACCCCCGAACGCCTCGACAGCCCGCGCCACCAACCGCTCCGGAAACTCCGGATCCATCAGATCACCGGCCGCATGCACCAGATTCGGCCCGGCCAGATCAGCCAGTCCCGCCGACTCCGACCGCGAAGCGGCCACAACGAAAGCGCCTTCATCCAGCAGGGTCCTGACAACGGCGAGACCGATACCCTTGCTGCCGCCGGTGACGACGGCGACGCGGCCGCGCAACGCGAGGTCCATGGGGACTCCTTGAGGTTCGATGCAGATGGTTGAAATCTCAACCACTCATCGATCCTGCGCGGCGCGGCGGGGCGGCGCTGGCGGGCTTCGGACGGGTCATTGGGGCAGCCTCGCTGAGAGCGCTGCGCACAAAAAACCGCGCCCTACCCCCTCCGCGCCCCGCCCGCGATCAGCCCCGGCGTCTTCGCCGCCAGCTCCGGGCCGGCCTTCGCGACCGAGCCGGTGTCGTGCGGCGGCTGGGGGTCGTACTCGATCCAGAGCTGGACCGCCTTTGCGAACTCCTCGCCCTCGATCAGGCCGGTCAGGGTCAGGGCCATGTCGATGCCGGAGGAGACGCCCGCCGCCGTGACCACCTTGCCCCGGCGGACCACGCGTTCGGGGGTGTAGCGCGCGCCGAAGGCTTCGAGTTCGGGGATCGCGTTCCAGTGGGTGGTGGCGTCCAGGTCCTTGAGGATGCCCGCCGCGCCGAGGAGGAGGGCGCCGGTGCACACCGAGGTGGTCCAGGTGGTGGTTTCGTGCATGCGGGCCATCCAGTCGGTCAGGGGCTTGCGGGCCTCGTAGTCGCGGGTGCCGCGGCCGCCGGGGACCAGGAGGATGTCGCAGGCGTCGATGTCGTCGGGGGTGGCCTGGGCCTTGAGGCCGAAGCCGCCGTCGGCGCCGGCGATCACGTCGGGTTCGGTGGCGACGAACACGACTTCGGCGTTCGGCAGGAAGCGCAGGACGTCGTACGGGCCGACGAGGTCCAGCGGCATGAAGCCGGGGAACAGGGGGATAGCGATGCGGGGCATGATCGACTCCTCGTCGTGAAAGACAGCGACGTAAACCGGCGCCGTGAAGGCCAGCGTCGTGAAAGCCAGCGTCCTTATCTGCGGACGCTGAAGTGCCGCCGGTACTCGCCGGGCGTGACCCGGATCGTCCGGTTGAAGGTGCGGTGCATGGTCTCGACCGTGCCGAAGCCGCAGGTGCGGGCGATGCGGTCCAGGCCGTCGCGGGTGCTCTCCAGCAGCCTTTGCGCCGCCTCGATCCGTGCCGCCTCGACGTACGCCGCGACCGTCATCCCGGTCTCGGCGCGGAACACCCGCGAGAAGTGCCGCTCGCTCAGCGCCGCGCGCCGGGCCAGCGCCGGCAGGCTGAGGTCGTCGTCGAGGTGGTCGGCGATCCAGGCCTGCGTCTCGCGCAGCGCGTCGCGTCCCGGGCGCTGCGCCGCCAGCTGGCGGCTGAACTGCGCCTGGCCGCCGGGCCGCTGCACGAACACCACCAGCTGCTTGGCGATGCCCCGCGCCACCTCCGCGCCGTGGTCGTCCTCGACCAGCGCCAGCGCCAGGTCCACGCCGGCGGTGACCCCGGCCGAGGTCCAGATCGGGTCGTCGCGGATGAAGATCGGGTCCGCTTCGACGAGCACGTCCGGGAACCGCTCGGACAGTTCGTCACAGGACTCCCAGTGCGTGACGGCGCGCCGGCCGTCGAGAAGTCCCGCGGTGGCCAACAGAAACGCGCCGGAGCACACCGAGGCGACGCGCCGCGCTCGACCCGCCGCCGCCCGGACCCACTCGACGTACGCCGGATCCTCGCTCGCGGCCCGCACCCCGCGGCCGCCGACCACCACCAGCGTGTCGATCAGCAGCCCGGCGGCCTCGGCCATGGTCCGGTGCGGTACGACGGCCAAGCCGTCCGACGCCGTCACCGGCTCGGCCGCCGAGGCCACGACCTCGGTCTCATACCGCCGGCGATCCGACCGGTACAGCCTGTCCGCCTGCGAGAACACCTCCAGCGGCCCGGTGAGGTCGAGCAGCTGGAAGTCCGGGAAGACCAGGAAGACCACGCGGCGGCTCATGCCTCAAGCCTCGCCGCCGCCCCCGAAGTCCGCAATGACACAGGAGTGACAGATCCGGCCATGAGGCCGCGGCCGGATCCGCAAGGCACGGCCCCTACTCGGGCGCCTCCCGCACCGCCATCGCGGCCACCAGCACCTTCCCCATCTCCGGCGTCATCACATGGAAGTGGCTGCTGACGAACTCGGCCGAATCCAGATTGCTGATCGCCCCGGCCGGAAACGCGTATCCCGCGCCCTCCACCGGAAGCATCCGTCCCCACACCGACTCCGGCGACGACAGCGCGCCGTGCCGGCCGATCGCGCCGAACTCGTCGCGCACATCGCTGTCGCGCACCATCCCGGTCGTGTCCGGCTGGTCCCCGGCCAGCCGCGAGGCCAGCTCATAGGGGATGCCGACCATCTCGTCGTGGTGCGAGTACGTCACCACCACCGGCCCCTTCAGCCGCCCGCCGAACAACCCCGGGCGGAACAGGCCGTCGTGCACGCCGTCCCACTGTTTGGCGAACCCGAACTGCGAGAACGCCCCCTGGATCAGCGTCATCGACGACACCGGGAACGGCTCGCAATTGGTCAGCGCCGAGGCCATCACCCGGGCCCCGAAACTGTGCCCGGCCAGGTGCAGCCGGACCTCCGGGCGCGCTGCGCGGACCGCGGCCAGCACCGGGACGAGCCCTTTGCCGACCGCGCCGGCGCGCGCCTTCATCTCGTAGTAGGTCGCCAGGTTCATGACGGCGGAGATGCCGTCCTCCAGCGACCCGAACCTCTCCAGCAGCGTCCTGGGTTCCAGGCCGAAGAAGGCGGCCTGGTGGTCGCCGGGGTTGGCGTACTCCGCCGACACCGGGAGCCGCTCGATCTCCCCGCCGACGCGGTGCCGGATCCGGGTGACGAAGGACTCGGCGGCCCGGCCGCTCGGGTCGCCGGCGCCGGCCGCCACCGCCGCGGCCTCGACCTCCGGCTCGGCGTCGAATCGTTTGGCCGGCCACAGGATCCCCAGGACCGCCAGTCCCGGCGGGGCGCCGCCGGCTTGGGCGATGGCCGCGGTGAGGCCGGAGTACAGGATCTGCGCACGTGGCGGGTCGTCGAGCCAGCCGTGCGAGAGCACGAGCAGGTCCGTCACGTCCGCGCCGAGGGCCACCGCCGGGGCGGCTCCTCGCTGGCTGGGATCGGCCGGTTGACCGTCCGCTCCGAATGACAACTCTCCGTAGGCGAATCCGTTGAGGGTCACACCTGATATGTCCCGCTTCGGGCGGTCGGCGAAAAGTCCCGGGACGGTTAATCTGAGATCAACCCCGAGAAGGAGATTCCAGCCGTGGCCGACGACGTCCAGACCCCGAAGCTCCGTGAAGCATTGCGCGGCATCCCCGCCTACAAGGCGGGAAAGAACCCCGACGCTTCCGCCTTCAAGCTGTCCTCGAATGAGAACCCTTACCCCCCGCTGCCGGGCGTGCTGGAAGCGGTTCAGAAGTCCGCGGAGAACTTCAACCGCTACCCGGACATGGGCTGCTCGGCGCTGAGCGCGGAGATCGCCGAGCGCTTCGGCGTGCCGGTGGAGCACGTGGCGACCGGGACCGGCTCGGTCGGTGTCGCGCAGCAGCTGCTGCAGGCCACCTCGGGGCCGGGCGACGAAGTGATCTACGCGTGGCGCTCCTTCGAGGCGTACCCGATCATCACCCAGATCTCCGGCGCCACCTCGGTGCGGGTGCCGCTGACCCCCGGCGAGCACCACGACCTGGACGCGATGGCCGCCGCGGTGACCGACCGCACGCGGCTGATCTTCGTGTGCAACCCGAACAACCCCACCGGCGTCGCGATCCCCGAGGACGACCTGGTGCGCTTCCTGGACCGGATCCCCGGCGACGTGCTCGTGGTGATCGACGAGGCGTACCGGGAGTTCGTGCGGGACGAGAGCATCCCCGACGGCGTGGACCTCTACCGCGACCGCCCCAACGTGGCGGTCCTGCGCACCTTCTCCAAGGCCTACGGCCTGGCCGGACTGCGCGTCGGCTTCGCGATCGCGCACGAGCCGGTCGCCGCGGCGCTGCGGCAGACCGCCGTGCCGTTCGGGGTGAACAGCCTGGCGCAGGTGGCCGCGATCGAGTCGCTGCGCGCCGAGAAGCAGCTGCTGGAGCGCTGCGAGGCGCTGGTCCAGGAGCGCACCCGGGTCACCGCCGCGCTGCGCGAGCAGGGCTGGACCGTGCCGGAGAGCCAGGCCAACTTCATCTGGCTGCGCCTGGGCGAGCGCACCGTGGAGTTCGCCGCGAAGGCCGAGGCCGCCGGGATCGTGGTCCGGCCGTTCGCCGGCGAGGGCGCGCGCGTCACGATCGGCGAGGTCGAGGCGAACGACATCCTGCAGCGAGTCGCCGCCGAATTCCTGAAGTAGCGCCAGGGCCACCGGGCGCCTTCGCGGCCCCCGGCCTAGACTCGGACCGATGTCCGATACGCGCGAATCACCCGAAACAGCCGATCTGCGCGCCGCGCTGGCCGCCTCCCGCCGCCGTGAGTCCTGGCTCTCGGCGGCCACGGACGTCATCACCCTGATGCTGCTCGCCGAGGACCCGCACGACGTGCTGACCCTGGTCGCCGAGCGGGCCCGGGAGGCCTCCGGCGCCGACCACTGCTCACTGCTGCTCCAGCACATGGACGGCAGCTGGCGGATCGACGTGGCCACCGGCCTGGCCGCCGACCAGGTGCGCGGGTCGCTCGTGGAACCGCATCGGCACTCGGTGCGGGTGGCGGTCACCGGCCGTCCCTTCACCTTGGAGGCCGGTTCCAGCACACCCGAGGAACTCGCGCCGCCGTTCCGCCGGTTCGGCGCCATCGTCTACGCCGCGCTGGCGCAGCGCGACGACCGGCCGATCGGCACGCTGGTGCTGGCCAACGCCCCGGGCGGCCGGAGCTTCGACGACGAGGACGTCCGGCTGGCCACCGCCTTCGCGCACCAGGCGGGTCTGGCGCTGGCGCTCACCGAGGCCCGCGCCGCCGAGGACCGGCTGGCCGTCTACGCCGACCGCGAGCGCATCGCCCGCGACCTGCACGACCTCACCATCCAGCGGATCTTCGCCGCCGGCCTGTCGCTGCAGACCCTCAACCGCCGCCTGGGCGCCTCCGACCCGGACCTGCCTGCCGCCGCGGAGCGGCTGGAGGCTGTCATGGACGAGCTCGACGCCGTGATCGCCGAGATCCGCACCACGATCTTCGACCTCCAGCTGACCGCCGACCAGGAGGCGACCTCCACCCGCGCTCGGGTCCTGCGCGAGGCCTCCCGCGCGGCCCGCGTACTCGGCTTCGAGCCCTCGGTCCGCTTCACCGGCCCGCTGGACTCCCTGGTCGGCGGGGACACCGGCGCGCACCTGGTGGCCGCCGTGCGCGAGACCCTGGCCAACGCGGCCAAACACGCCGGCGCCACCCGGGTCGATGTGGTGGTGACCGTCGAGACGGCGCCGGAGACGACACTGACCCTGGACGTCCTCGACGACGGCGGCGCCCCGATGCCGCGCTGGCGGCCGAGCCCGCGCACCGCCCGGCAGGGCCTGACCAACCTCGCCGCCCGCGCCCGGGAACTCGGCGGCAGCTTCCACGCCGGTCCGGCCGAGGACGACTGGGGAACGCGGGTGACGTGGCGGGTGCCGCTGACACCGTGACGGCACCCGCCGCCGGTCACACGACCTGGAAGGTCGCCATCATCCCCATGTCCTCGTGCTCCAGGTTGTGGCAGTGCGCCACATACCGCCCCCGGTAGGAGTCGAACCGCACCGCGAAGGTGATCTCAGAGCCCGGAGACAGCTCCACCGTGTCCTTCCAACCGTGGTCGTACTCCCCGAGCCCGCCGGAGCCGCGCCCCGTCACCTGGAAGTGCGCCCCGTGCAGGTGCACCGGGTGCCGTTCCACAGAGGTCACCGTCCACTGCTCCGTCTTGCCGAACACCGGCTTCAGCAGCGGATGCGCCGGGTCGAAGGCCTTGCCGTTCACGTGCCACTGGTCGCCGTCCAAGGCGAAGACCATGCGGCGCTTGGCCCCGTCCACGGTCAGCTTCTCGACCGTGGACAGCGTGGCGGGGACCGAGGAGTCGTCCGAGGCCTTGGACGTCACCTTGAACTGCATCACCCGGCCGGGGCCGCCGCTGTCGGCGGAGTTCTTCAGGGTCACGGTCGAGCCGACCGGGTACTTGGAGAAGTCGACGACCACGTCGAAGCGCTCGGCCGGGGACATGTGCAGCGTGGAATGTGTCAGCGGCGCGGCCAACAGGCCGCCGTCGGAGCCGACCTGGACGAACTCCCCGCCGCCGGGTCCGTCCAGCTCCAGCTCGTAGCGGCGCGCGTTGGAGGCGTTGACCAGCCGCAGCCGGTACTTCACCGCGGCCACCTCCAGATACGGCCAGGGCGCGCCGTTCACCAGGATCACGTCGCCCTGCGCGCCGGCGGCGATCGACTTGTCCATGCCCGGCTTGCCGAGCAGCGTCGGGTCCTTCACCGGGTAGATCAGCTGGCCGTCGGCGTCGAAGGCGCGGTCGGCGATCATCAGCGGGATCTCGCGATCGCCCTTGGGCAGCGGCAGCTTGTCGTCCTCGGCGTCGCGCACCACGCAGAGCCCGAACAGGCCGCGCCAGACCTGCGCCCCGCTGAAGTCCATGCGGTGGTCGTGGTACCAGAGCGTGGCGGCACGCTGGTTGAGCGGGAAGACGTAGTCCCGCTGTACGGCGGTCATGTGCGCCAACGGGTCCGCCATCGTCGGCATGCCGTCCATACCCTCCATGCCACCCATGCCGGGCATCGACCCGGCCGTGCCCGGGTTCGCCATGTCCGCCAGCGCCTGCGGGAACACCAGGTCGGTGGGGAAGCCGTCGTCGGCGGGCGGGGTCAGGCCGCCGTGCAGGTGCGTGACGATCGGCACCGGCAGCTGGTTGGTCTGGTGCACGACCATCGGCGTGCCGGCGTGCACGTCCAGATACGGCCCCGGGAACGTCCCGTTGTAGCCGAAGACCTTCGTCTTGTAGCCGGGCAGGATCTCGACCTCGGCCTGCTTGAGCGTCATCGAGAAGTGGACGCCCTGCGCATCGGTGGAATCCGGGGCCAAGGCCTGCAGGATCGGCAGCGGAACGCTGAACGGTTCCGGCAGCTTCGCCTTGCTCGTCAGGGTGCCGGGGTTGATCCCGTCATCGCCGGGCTTGGCACAGCTCGCGAGCGCCGGCGCCAGCACCGCCGCCATCCCGGCGCCGCCGAAGAGCCGCAGCGCGCCACGGCGGGACACGCGAAGGCTGCTCATGCGGCGGCCGCCGGCTTGTACGGACGCATGATCAGCGGCATGAGCTGGGCGACGCCGCCCATCATCAGGACGCCCAGCGGGATGTGGATCCACATGACGTGGCCGAAGCCGGCGCCCGTCTGCACGATCTCGACGGCCAGCAGGGCGGCCGAGACGGTGAACGCCGCGCGGGGCACCAGGCCCCGGCGCCAGGCCGGGACCGCCAGGACGGTCATGACCAGACACAGGGCCACGACGACCATGGCGTTGGTGGCGTGCGAGTCGATCGCCGTGTCCTGTCCGGACAGGAACAGGCCCGCCAGGATCGGTTGCAGCAGGAAGGAAAGCGCGTGGAGCACAGCGACCACGCGCAGGGCAGGAAGCATCGGTACGTCCCCCTCGACGTATTCGTCTCTTACAGTTCGCGATGACCTCACGACCCTGGCACACCGGAGTTGATCTACGCGTCCCTCAGCGGAAGGCAGCCGTCATACTCCGCTGGAAGTACCTGCCAGGACGTAGGCTGGACGGGCCATGACGAACGACGCCCCCACCCCCGAGTCCACCCCGCCGCCCCCGGTCGACCAGGTCGACCTGGCCGCCGTCGAGGCCCAGCTGAGCCGCACGCCCCGGGGCGTGCGCCAGATCGCGCACCGCTGCGCCTGCGGCAACCCGGACGTGGTGGAGACCGCGCCGCGGCTGCACGACGGCGCGCCGTTCCCGACGCTGTTCTACCTGACCTGCCCCAAGGCGGCCTCGGCGATCGGCACCCTGGAGGCCTCGGGGCTGATGAAGGAGATGACCGAGCGTCTGAAGACCGATCCGGAGCTGGCCGCGGCCTACCGCGCGGCCGACGAGGACTACCGGTCCCGGCGCGACGCCATCGAGGTCCTGGAGGGCTTCCCGACCGCCGGCGGCATGCCGGACCGCGTGAAGTGCCTGCACGTTCTGGTCGGCCACTCCCTGGCCGTCGGCCCCGGGGTGAACCCGCTGGGCGACGAGGCGCTGGCGCTGCTGCCGGAGTGGTGGAAGTCCGGGCCATGTGTCGAACCGGGCATGGAAGCGGGTGCATAGCGGAACATGAACGACATGACGAAGCGCGTCGCCGCGATCGACTGCGGCACCAACTCCATCAGGCTGCTGATCGCGGACGTCCACCGGCGGACCGGCAAGACCGAGGACGTGGTGCGCGAGATGCGCATCGTGCGCCTCGGCGAGGGCGTGGACGCCACCGGCCGGCTGGCCCCGGCCGCGCTGGAGCGCACCTTCAACGCGTGCCTGGAGTACCAGGACCTGATCGAGCGCAACAGCGGCGGCGAGCCGATCCCGCTGCGCTTCGTCGCCACCAGCGCCACCCGCGACGCCGAGAACCGCGGGGAGTTCGTCAAGGGGGTCAAGGGCATCCTCGGCGTCGAGCCGTACGTGGCCACCGGGGACGAGGAAGCGCGCTTCGCTTTCACCGGCGCCACCGCCGAGCTGCCGCACGACCGGCACCAGGCGCCGTACCTGGTCATCGACATCGGCGGCGGTTCGACGGAGTTCGTGCTCGGCGACGACGAGCGCGGCGTGATCGCGGCCCGCAGCGTCGACATGGGCAGCGTGCGGATGTACGAGCGGCACCTGAAGTCGGACGGTGTCGCGACCGAGGCCCAGGTAAAGGCGGCGAGGGCGGACATCGAGAAGCTGATCGACCGGGCCGCCGAGGCGGTGCCGCTGGACGAGGCGCGCACCCTGGTGGGCCTGGCCGGCACCGTGACCACGCTCGGCGCGGTCGCGCTGGACCTGCGGGAGTACGACTCCTCCCGCGTCCACTTGTCGCACATCTCGCTGGGCCGGGTCCGCGACATGACCGCACAGCTGTTGGGGATGACGCCGGACGAGCGCAAGGCGGTCCCGGCGATCCACCCGGGGCGCGCCGACGTGATCGGGGCCGGGGCGCTGATCCTGCTGGCGATCATGGAGCGGGTGGCGCCCAGCCTGGGAACGCCGGAGGTCGTGATCAGCGAGCGGGACATCCTGGACGGGATCGCGGCGAGTATCGCCTGACCTGCGAAAAGCATCCGAAGGCCGCTGTCACCGCATACCAGTCGGCCGAAAGGCTGCGGCGCACAGCGTTCCTGATCTGCGGGGGAAGAGCCCGCAGTCGGTCTGTTACCCGGCCTTCGAGACCGACTACTGCGCGGCGGGCACGCTCTCCGACGGCTCGGTGGTCATGGTGGTGCACGGCACCGGCGAGCCGGCCAGTGGCCCGCCGACGCACAGCAACACGGTCATGATCACCCGGCCCGACCACATGCTGATCAACGTCGTGGAGTGGAGCAACGGCCCGCTCACCGACGACCAGCTGTACAAGATCGTTTCGGATCCGCGCTGGGGGCTGAAGACGGACGGTTCCTTCGTCGCGAAAGCCGATCGGGTCGTCCGGCCGTACTCGGGCTGAGGTCGCCGACCATCGCCTGAGACACCGCCTGAGAAAGGGGCGGGAACTCTCCCGTGGCGCCGCTCGTATTCACGGGCGGCGCTATTCTTCTACACATCGTCGAATGTGTCTCACTACCTGACACTGTGTCGGGATAGCTGTAATGTTGCTCACAGTGTGACCAGCGTCACCAGCGCATCCACTGTCAAACGCGCACAAATCTTCCCGCCGACACCAGCTGTTAACACCGGCCGCACCGGGCACCCTCTGAACGTCTCTACGCTTGAGAAGTAAGAAGATCGAGCGTCGAGAAGGCGGCCTTGGACTAGGCGGCGGAGGCGAGCATCAAGTGGGTAAGGCGAGCGGGAACGGCAAGGCGATCCCTCGGATTCTGATCGTTGGCGGCGGCTACGTCGGGATGTACACGGCGCACCGCATCCTCAAGAAGCTCGGCAAGGACGAAGCGCTGGTCACGGTCGTCGACCCGCGCTCGTACATGACCTACCAGCCGTTCCTGCCCGAAGCGGCGGCCGGCTCCCTGTCCCCGCGCCACGTCGTGGTGCCGCTGCGCCGGGTGCTCAAGCGCGCCGAGGTGCTCACCGCGCGGGTCACCGACATCGACCACGAGCGCAAGGTCGCCTCGATCGAGCCGATCGTCGGCGACCCCTACGAGATCGAGTTCGACCAGGTGGTCATCGCGGTCGGCTCGATCGCGCGCACCCTGCCGATCCCGGGCCTGGCCGAGAACGGCATCGGCTTCAAGCAGGTCGAAGAGGCCATAGCCCTGCGCAACCACGTCCTGGGCCAGATGGACATCGCGGCCACCACCAAGGACGAGAAGATCCGCCGCCGGGCGCTGACCTTCGTCTTCATCGGCGGCGGCTTCGCCGGCATCGAGGCCATCGCCGAGCTGGAGGACATGGCCCGCGACGCCTGCAAGATCTACCCGAACATCCGCCCGGAGGACATGCGCTGGGTGATGGTCGAGGGCTCCGGGCGCATCCTGCCCGAGGTCCGGCCGGCCCTGGGCGAGTACACCGTCAAGGAGCTGGAGAAGCGCGGCATCCAGGTCAAGCTGAACACCTTCCTGGAGTCCTGCGTCAACCGCCGCGTGCAGCTGTCCGACGGCACCAAGATGGTGGCCTCCACCATCGTGTGGACCGCCGGCGTGAAGCCGAACCCGGTGGTGCAGAAGTTCGGCGTCCCGCTGGGCGAGCGCGGCCACGTGAAGGCCAACCCGACCCTGCAGGTCGAGGGCTTCACCAACGTCTGGGCCGCCGGCGACGGCGCGCAGGTCCCGGACCTGGCCAACCCCGGCAAGTGGTGCTCCCCCTCGGCGCAGCACGCGGTGCGCCAGGCCAAGCAGCTGGCCGACAACGTGGTGGCGGTCGTCCGCGGCTTCGAGCCCCACGAGTACAAGCACAAGCACGTCGGCTCGGTGGCCTCCCTGGGCCTGCACAAGGGCGTCGCCGACGTCTACAACATCCGCCTGCGCGGCTGGCCGGCCTGGTTCATGCACCGCACCTACCACATGAGCCGGGTCCCCACCTTCAACCGCAAGATCCGCGTCATCGCCGACTGGACCCTGGCCCTGTTCTTCCGCCGCGAAGCCGTCGGCCTGGGCTCCATCGAGCGCCCGCGCGACGAGTTCGCCGAGGCCGCGGGGGAGCAGCGCAAGGCCGCGTGAGGCCGGCGCTTCCGCTTTCGCTGTAGGGCCGGGGCCCGTCGGAGCTTTCGCTCCGGCGGGCTTCGGCTTTTTCGCTCGCCGGGCCCCCACCCGCCCGGCCCCCGAGACGATGCTTCGCAACACGAACCTCCCAGCGGTACCCTCGCTCCCGTGAGCAGGGAATTCGAACCCCGCCTCGATCCGCCGATCCGCCCGGTTGCCGGTGGCGTGGTCGGCGCGGTCCTGTTGGCGCACGGGGGCAGGGAAGAATCGCATCAGGCGCCGCATCGGCGGGGCGG
This sequence comes from Catenulispora sp. MAP12-49, assembly GCF_041262705.1. Classification (NCBI taxonomy): domain Bacteria; kingdom Bacillati; phylum Actinomycetota; class Actinomycetes; order Catenulisporales; family Catenulisporaceae; genus Catenulispora; species Catenulispora sp. MAP12-49. The sequence continues at coordinate 414,801 of NZ_JBGCCP010000001.1, forward strand.
GGCGGTGACGCGGGTGCGCATGATCGCGCGGGCTGTGGCTCCGCGGCTGGCCGAGCGCGGGGTGGCGGTGCACACCATGTGCTTCCGTTATCAGGGCTGGAACGGGGACGAGCGGGCTCCGGTGCCGGATGTGCGCTGGGCTGTCACGCGGCTCGCCGAGCAGTACGGCGACGCGCCCCTGGTGCTCGGCGGGCACTCGCTCGGGGGGCGGGCCGTGGTGAACGCCGCCGACGCGCCGGGTGTGGTCGGCGTTCTGGGGCTGGCGCCGTGGCTGCCCGGGGACGAACCGACCGCGCAGCTGGCCGGGCGGCGCCTTCTGCTGGCGCACGGGACCCGCGACCAGGTCACCTCGCCTCGCTCCTCCTACGAATACGCCGCGCGGGCCCGGGCAGAAGGGCACGATGTGGCGCGCATCGTCCTGCCCGGCTCCGGTCATACGCTGCTCTCGCGCGTCCGGGATTGGAATCGGCTCGTTCTGGCGTTCAGCCATGCGTGCCTCCTTGATCACCACGGTGCGGCGGACCCGGCCGGAGCACGGCCGCCCCGCTACACCGATGTGATCGCCGAGGCCTTCCAGGCTGCCGCTCCCGAGGGCCTACAACGAGTCCTGACGCCCGCCGGGCGGGTCCGCGCCTGATGATCAAGAGCGTGTTACGTTACTGAAGGCGTCCAGTGCCCCGACCCGGATCTCGGAGTGGAATCATGACCCACCCTGCCATCCCGCTGATCGACACCGACCGCTGGCCCGACCTCGCGCGGGTCCCGGACCGGCCGGTGCGCGCCCGTATCGCCCGCCGCTTGTTCACCCATGCGCTCAAAGACGTCCCGGTCACCGTGGTGGGACCCAACGGCCTGGCGCTGGCCGGCGCGGGCGTGCCCGGCGGCGGCGGCCCCGTGCTGCGGGTGCGGCGGCCGGAGGAGTTCCTGAACCGGCTGGGCACCGACGGCCTGATCGGGTTCGGCGAGTCCTACCAGACCGGCGCGTGGGACACCGAGACGGGCGATGAGCTGGTGGCGCTGCTGACCGAGCTGGCCGCCCGGCTGGAGGACCTGGTCCCCAGGCCGCTCCAGCGGCTGCGCACGCTCGCGGCCCAGCACGTCCCCCGCGACCAGGACGGGGACCGGCACGGCGCACGCCACAACGCGCACGCGCACTACGACCTGTCGAACGACATGTTCGAGGCGTTCCTGGACCCGTCGATGACCTACTCCTCGGCCCTGTTCGACCCGGTCGCCGACGCCGACGGCCCCGGCGACCTGCACGCCGCCCAGCTGCGCAAGATCGACGCGATGCTCGACGCGGCCGGGGTCCGCAAGGGCACGCGGCTGCTGGAGATCGGCTCCGGCTGGGGCGGGCTGGCGATCAAGGCGGCCGGGGAGCGCGGCGCCACGGTGCTGACCGTGACCCTGTCGGAGGAGCAGCAGGAGCTGGCCCGCAAGCGCATCGCCGCGGCCGGCCTGTCCGACCGCGTCGAGGTCCGCCTGGCCGACTACCGCGAGGTGGCCGAGGAACGGCCGTTCGACGCCGTGGTCTCGGTGGAGATGATCGAGGCGGTGGGCCGGCGCTACCTGCCGGGCTACTTCCAGGCCATCGAACGCAACCTGGCCCCCGGCGGCCGCGTGGCCATCCAGGCCATCACCATGGCCCACCACCGCATGCTCGCCACCCAGGACTCGTACTCCTGGATCCACAAGTACGTCTTCCCCGGCGGCCTCATCCCCTCGATCCCCGAGCTCGACTACGCCGCCGACACCGCCGGCCTGCGCCTGGCCGCGCGCCGGGACTTCGGCCTGGACTACGCCCGCACCCTGCGGATCTGGCGCCGGCGCTTCGAGGAGAACTGGCCGAAGGTCGCCGCGCACGGCTTCGACGAGGTCTTCCGCCGCACCTGGCGGTTCTACCTGGCCTACTGCGAGGCCGGCTTCGCCTCGGGGTACCTGGGCGTATCGCAGCTCGCGTACACGCGGCGGTGACCGAAGCAACCCCGCGCACCCCTACTTCCGTATAACTCCTGCCGGCGCAGGAGCAGGAAGAGGTGGGGGATGGACAGGTCGTACGAGGCGGAGTTCGCCGAACTCGTCGCCGCCAAAGGCGCGGCGCTCCGGCGCACCGCCTATCTGATGTGCGGGGACTGGCACCTGGCCGCGGACCTGGTGCAGGCCGCGTTCGTCAAGATCCACCTGCACTGGCGCCGCATCAGGCGCCACGAATCCTTCGACGCCTACCTGCGCACGGTTCTCTTCCACGCGTATCTAATAGAAGAGCAACCGATACAACCCATCGGCCGGGATGAGGCGTCATAACCGATAAGGCCGTCCCAGGCCCAACGCGGTCCCGAGCGGTCCCCCCGGCTCGGGACCGCATCTCAGCCCTTGGAGGCTCGCAGGGCCAGCAGCGCCAGGTCGTCCCGGGTCCCCGAGGCCCCGAAGTCCACGACCGCCTGCCGCACCCGCGCCACGACGCCAGGCGCGGTCATGCCCGAGCAGCCGGACAGCGCCGCGGCCACGCCCTCGTCGCCGAGCATCTGGCGGCCGTTGCGGCGCTCGCTCGCGCCGTCGGTGTAGACCAGCAGGACCTCGCCGGCGCCCAGTTCCACGTCCTCGGCGTACAGCGTCGGGTCGGGAAGCACGCCGAGCAGCGGCTGCGGGTTCGCGGCGGCGCGCACGCTGCCGTCCTGGCGCAGGATCAGCGGCAGCGGATGGCCGGCGCAGACCATCACCAGCTGGGCCGAGCCGTCGGGGCGGGGTTCGACCTCGCCGTACAGCAGGGTGATGAAACGGCCCGCGTCGCCGGCGAGTTCGCCCTCTTCCAGCACCGCCTGGTTGAGCCGCTCGACCACCGAGACCGGCGAGCGGCCCTCGCGGGCCAGCAGGCGCAGCGAGTGGCGGGCCAGCCCGGTCAGGGCCGCGGCCTCCGGGCCGGTGCCGCAGACGTCGCCGACCGCGAAGCCCCAGACCTTCCGGCTGATCGGGAACACGTCGTAGAAGTCGCCGCCGACGTGGACCCCGTCACTGTTGGAGGCGGCCTCGTAGACCACGCCGATGTCCAGGCCCTCCACCGTCGGCAGCGAGGGCGGCAGCAGCGAGCGTTGCAGGCCCCGGACGATCTCCAGCTGCTCGGCGTACTGCCGCGCGTTGTCCAGCGCCCCGGCGATCCGCGCGGCCAGCTCCATCGCCAGCGGCACCATGGGGCCGGCGAAGCCGCGCTTGCCCGGGCCGCCCAGGACCAGGGTGCCCAGCGACACGCCGCGCGCGATCAGCGGGATCGGCAGCGCCTGGCCGTACGGCGAGGGGACCGGGACCGGCCAGGAGCCGTATCCGGATCCGGATCCGTATCCGGATCCGGGAACGTGACCATCCTCACCCGCCGGCGGCCGCCAGTCGGCCAGCGCCGCGGCCAGGGCGTCCAGCCTGCGTTCCTCCCGGTGCCAGATGTGCTCCGGTGCCAACGGGGATGACACATTCGAGTGATCTGTACCCACGTAGGAGCCCGTTCCGGAGCGCTGGTCCGCGGGCGGATAGAGTGCGACCCAGTCGGCCAGCCTGGGCACGACGAGCTGGGAGGCCAGCGCCGCCAGGCGGCGCCGGTCCAGCGTGCCGGCCAGGAGTTCACCGGCCTGGGAAAGCAGGGTCAGCCGGACCGCTTCTTCGGGGCGGTCTCGGGGAAGAGGTGTACGGGGGGTGCGAGGGGCCATCGTCTTCGAGCCTAGCCCGGCCGGGGCTCCCGTGCGGGCTAATCGTATGGTTCATCCGTTTCCGCCCCGACGATCTGCGAGACTGTGACAGACCGAGAGAACACCGGGCGGCGGCCGCCGTACGACGGGTGACTCCGAGAGCACTGAGAGTCAACGACCGTCGGACACCAGCGCGGAGCGCCCGCCCACGTCAAGGAGGCGCGGCGATGACGCTGCAATCGGAACGCCTGGCGGACGCCGAGCTGGACCGCCAGCTCGGAGCGATCCTGGAGGTGGCCCAGGCGGTGGCCCGCGGCGACCTGTCGCGCAAGATCGCGCTGTCCGGCGACCTGGACGAGATGGGCACCGGGCCGGTGGCCGAGCTCGCCCGCACCATCGACGCCATGGTCGGACAGCTGTCGGGCTTCGCCTCCGAGGTGATCAGGGTCGCGCGAGAGCTCGGCACCGAGGGCCGCCTGGGCGGTCAGGCCACCGTCCCGCACGCCGAGGGCATCTGGCGCGACATCACCGACTCGGTGAACTCCGCGGCCCGCAACCTCACCGCGCAGGTCCGCGACATAGCGGGCGTCACCACGGCGGTCGCCCAGGGCGACCTGACCCAGAAGATCACGGTCGAGGTGGCCGGGGAGATGCTGGAGCTGAAGGACACCATCAACACGATGGTGGACCAGCTCTCAGGGTTCGCCGACGAGGTCACCCGGGTGTCCCTGGAAGTGGGCACCGAGGGCCGCCTCGGCGGGCAGGCCCGGGTCCCGGGCGTGGCCGGCACCTGGAAGGACCTCACCGACTCGGTGAACTCCATGGCCGACAACCTCACCACCCAGGTGCGCAACATCGCGCAGGTGGCCACCGCCGTGGCCTCCGGCGACCTGACCCAGACCATCACCGTCGACGCGCGCGGGGAGATCCTGGAGCTGAAGACCACCCTGAACAAGATGGTGGACCGGCTCGGCACCTTCGCCGACGAGGTCACCCGGGTGGCCCGCGAGGTCGGCACCGAGGGCAAGCTCGGCGGCCAGGCCACCGTGCGCGGCGTGGCCGGCACCTGGAAGGACCTCACCGACAACGTCAACGCGATGGCGAACAACCTGACCAGCCAGGTCCGCAACATCGCGCAGGTGACCACCGCGGTGGCCAACGGCGACCTGTCCAAGCGCATCGACGTCGAGGCGCGCGGGGAGATCCTGGAGCTCAAGACCACGCTGAACACCATGGTGGACCGGCTCTCCGCGTTCGCCTCCGAGGTCACCCGCGTGGCCCGCGAGGTCGGCACCGAGGGCAAGCTGGGCGGGCAGGCCACGGTCGAGGACGTCTCGGGGACCTGGCAGCGCCTCACCGAGTCGGTGAACGAACTCGCCTCCAACCTGACCACCCAGGTGCGCGCGATCGCCGAGGTCGCGACCGCGGTGACCGCCGGCGACCTGACCCGGCTGATCACGGTCGAGACCAAGGGCGAGGTCGCCGAGCTGAAGAACAACATCAACCAGATGATCGGCAACCTGCGCGAGACCACGCGCCGGAACGACCAGCAGGACTGGCTGAACACGAACCTGGCCCGGATGAGCGGCATGATGCAGGGCCAGCGCGACCTGGACGCGGTCTCCGCGCTCATCATGAGCGAGCTGACACCGCTGGTGAACGCCCAGTACGGGGCCTTCTACCTGGCCCGCAAGGAGTCCGGCACGAAGGTGCTGAACCTCATCGCCTCCTACGGCGTGGACCGCGAGTCCCCGGACGTCACCTCGCGCTTCCGGCTGGGCCAGGGCCTGGTCGGCCAGGCCGCGGTGGAGCGCAAGCCGATCCTGATCCAGCACGCGCCGGTGGACTACATCCGCATCTCCTCAGGGCTCGGATCCGCGCCGCCGTCCTCGGTCGCGGTGCTGCCGGTCCTGTTCGAGAACGAGGTCATGGCGGTCATCGAGCTGGCCAGCTTCCACAGCTTCGACGAGGTCCACCGGGCCCTGTTGGAATCGCTGATGGAGATGGTCGGCGTCACGGTCAACACCATCACCGCCAACACCCGCACCGAGGAGCTGCTCGGGGAGTCCCGCCGGCTGGCCGACGAGCTCAAGGCCCGCACCGACGAGCTGCAGATGCAGCAGAAGGAGCTGCGCCGCTCCAACGCCGAGCTGGAGGAGAAGGCCGAGCTGCTGGCCCGGCAGAACCAGGACATCGAGGTCAAGAACTCCGAGATCGAGCAGGCGCGGCAGGAGCTGGAGGAGCGCGCGAACCAGCTCACGATGTCCTCGCGCTACAAGTCCGAGTTCCTGGCGAACATGTCGCACGAGCTGCGCACGCCGCTGAACAGCCTGCTGATCCTGGCCCGGCTGATGGCCGACAACGCCGAGGGCAACCTCACCGAGCGCCAGGTGGAGTACGCCGAGACCATCCACGGCGCGGGCAGCGACCTGCTCCAGCTGATCAACGACATCCTGGACCTGAGCAAGATCGAGGCCGGGCGCATGGACGTGCAGCCGGCCCGGATAGCGGTCAGCCAGCTGGTGGACTACGTCGAGGCCACCTTCCGGCCGCAGACCGAGCAGAAGGGCCTGGAGCTGCGGGTGCGGGTCGCGCCCTCGGTGCCGGCGCACCTGTTCACCGACGAGCAGCGGCTGCAGCAGGTCCTTCGCAACCTGCTGTCGAACTCGGTGAAGTTCACCGAGACCGGGCACGTGGAGCTGGTCGTGGACACCGTCGGCGACATCGTGCTCGGCGGCCCGGAGGACAGCAACGAGGTGGCGCTGGAGCCCGCGGTGTCCTTCGCGGTGTCCGACACCGGAATCGGCATCGTGGACGACAAGATCCAGACCGTCTTCGAGGCCTTCCAGCAGGAGGACGGCACCACCTCGCGCCGCTACGGCGGCACGGGCCTGGGGCTGTCCATCAGCCGGGAGATCGCCAAGCTGCTCGGCGGCGGCATCCGCGCCGAGAGCCAGCGCGGCCGCGGCTCGACGTTCACCCTGTTCCTGCCGCACGCGGTCGGACCGGACGGCGGCGCGGTGTTCGGCAGCACGGGCAGCATGGGCTACGGCACGAGCCCGGGTCCCTCCAGCGCGATCGCCGAACCGGCCCCGACCCTGCCGCTGATCCCCGAACAGGCCCCGCACCCGGACCTGTATCTGCCCTCGACGGAGCTGTACGCGGCCGGCTCGGACATCACCTTCGACGGCGAGAAGATCCTCATCGTCGACGACGACATCCGCAACGTCTTCGCCCTCACCTCGGTCCTGGAGCAGCACGGCTGCACGGTCCTGAACGCCGAGAACGGCCGCGCCGGGCTGGAGGCGCTGGAGCGCGCCGACGACGTCGCGCTGGTCCTGATGGACGTGATGATGCCGGAGATGGACGGCTACGCCACGATGGCCGCGATCCGCGAGATCGACCGCTACAAGAACCTGCCGATCATCGCGCTGACCGCCAAGGCCATGCGCGGCGACCGCGAGAAGTCGATCGAGGCCGGCGCCTCGGACTACGTGACCAAGCCGGTGGACACCCCGCATCTGCTGACCGTCATGCGAGGCTGGCTGGACGCCGAGACCGGCGCGCAGCCCACGGCAGGAGGCCCGGCCCAGTGAACGACGCGCACCGCGCCTCGGCGCCGTCCGGCGCCGACATCAAGATCCTGCTGGTCGACGACCGCCCGGAGAACCTGCTGGCCCTGGAGTCGATCCTGGGCTCGCTGGGCCACGAGCTGGTCACCGCCGCCTCCGGCGAGCAGGCGCTGCGCGCCGTCCTGCGCGAGGACTTCGCGGTGATCCTGCTGGACGTCCGCATGCCCGGCATGGACGGCTTCGAGGTGGCCGCGCACGTCCGGCTGCGCGAACGCTCCCGCGACACCCCGATCATCTTCCTCACCGCCGCCGGCGACGGCCCGCACCAGACGCTGCGCGGCTACGCCGCCGGCGCCGCGGACTACCTGACCAAGCCCTTCGACCCGTGGGTCCTGCGCGCGAAGGTCGGCGTGTTCGCCGAACTGCACCGCAAGAACCGCCAGCTGAAGGAGCAGGCCGAGATGCTCCGCGAGCAGGCCGGCGTCACCCCGCGGATGCTGGACGAGCTGTCGAACCGGCTCGGCGCCATCGAGGGCACCCTGGCGCTGCTGATCGACCAGAACGGACGCGAGGGACCGGTCGGGCGGCTGGAGCGGCGGGTCATGCGGATGCGGACGGCGCTGGACGCGGTGCGGATCTGAGCCGGGGCGGTCTGCTGCTCTCAGGCCGCCTCCAGGATCAGGATCCCGCTCGCTATCGCCACCGCCGCGAAGATCCGGTACCGCCCGAACGGCTCGCGCAGGAACACCGATCCCAGCGCCGCGCCGAAGATCACGCTGGTCTCGCGCAGCGCCGACACGGCGGCGAGCGCCCCGCGCGTCTGCGCCCACAGCACCAGGCCGTAGGCGAACAGCGACAGCGCGCCCGCGATCACCCCGCGCACCACATCGCCCCGACTCAGCTTCCTGAGCGTGGGAAGCACCCCCACCCCCTCGGGCGCCCGACCGCGCCGCACCATGATCGCTACACACGCGGCCGTCATCATGGTGCTCTCCGCGAGCATCATCCACGCCGTGTAGCCCGCGGCCGTCCCGGAATGCCGCACCGCTATGCCGTCCGTGACCGTGTACGTCGCGATCGACAGCCCGGTCATCGCCGCCCAGAAGAGCGCCTTGCCCTGCGTGCGCTTCGGCCGTCCCGCCGAGAAGACCAGTGTCGTCAAGCCGCCGCAGACCACTGCGATGCCCACCGTCTGGTGCCGTGACATCGGATCGCCCAGCAACGTCGCGAAGACCGCCACCACCACCGGCGACAGCCCTCGCGCCAGCGGATAGACCTGGTTGAAGTCGCCGATCTCGAACGTCTTGATCAGCATCAGGAAGTAGCCGACGTGCAACGCCGCCGAGACCAGCAGCAGCGCCCACGACGCGCGATCGGGCACCGGCAGCACGAACGCGCCGATCCCCGCCAGCACGCCGCCGGACACCGTCATCAGCAGCGACGCGGTCAGCTTGTCGGAGACGAACTTGAGGATCGCGTTCCAGCTCGCGTGCAGGAAGGCCGCGCACAGGACGACGGGGACCAGGATTCCGGGCGCACCGGCAGCCGAAGCCTCGGAAGCGAGCAGACTCAATTCCCACCCCTATATATACGTGTACTGCGAACCGGCTCAGGCGGCCGGTCCCGTGCTCCCCCGCACGATCAGTTCCGTGGCGCTGTGCACGACCGCGCGCCCCTCGTCCTCGGCTTCGACCTCGGCGGCCGGGGCGACCACCATCCGCATCGCCTGCTCGCCCATGCCCTCGGCGTCGACCCGCACGCTCGTCAGCGCGGGCACCAGGTCGGCGCAGATCGGCAGGTCGTCGAAGCCGACCAGGCTCACGTCGCCGGGCACCCGCCGTCCCGCCTCCCGCAACGCCGCCAGTGCGCCGATGGCCATCACGTCGGCCATCACGAAGACCGCCGTCATGCCGGGCCGCTCGGCCAGCAACCGCCGGGTCGCGTCGTAGCCGCCGTCGCGGGTGAAGTCGCCCTCGATCTCATAGCCGGCCGGATCGCCGTCGCTCTCCATCAATCCCCTGCGGAAACCTTCAGACCGGTCGGCGATCGTCACCAGACCGCGCGGACCGGCGATCATCCCGATCTCGCGGTGCCCGAGCGCGGTCAGATGCAGAGCCGCCGCCCGCGCCCCCTCCACGTTCGCCGGCAGCACCGCGTCGATCTCGGGGCCCTGGTCGCCGATGGCCACCACCCGACCGCCGCCCTGCTGGTAGTCCAGCAGCCGCTCGCGCAGGGGTCCGGCCAGCTTCGGGTCCACCGGCGGCGATCCGGCGACCAGGATCGCCCGGGCCCGCTGCGCGCCCAGGCGCGTGATGTAGTCCAGTTCCAGAGCCGGGTCGCGGTAGGTGTTCGCGACCATCACCAGCAGGTCCTGCTCCCGCGCCACGCGCATCGCGCCGGCGGCGATCGCCGAGAAGTACGGGTCGTTGACGTCGTGCACGAGCAGGCCGACCAGCGAGGTCGTGGCCCGGGCCAGCGCCTGCGCCGGTCCGTGCGAGACGTAGCGCAGGCGCGCGGCGACCTCGCGCACGTGCTCGCTGAGCTCGGCGTTGACGGTGCGGGTGCTGCCGTTGAGCACCCGGGAAGCGGTGGCCAGCGAGACGCCCGCGGTGTCGGCCACCTGCTGCAGGGTGGCGCCACCGCGGCGGGGGGCCGGCGAGGGTGTTGACCGCTGCGTGGACACGCTCGTAACCTATCGCCTCGGGACCGGTTGGGAAAGCGCTTTCCAGTGCTGATCGGGCCTTTCGGTGATCACAACTAGGTCTCGGGAGCTGCGATGACGCGCGAAGTAGTCGGCATAGCCATGAACGGTGTGACCGGACGGATGGGCTACCGGCAGCACCTGCTGCGGTCCATCCTCGCCATCCGCGAGCAGGGCGGCCTGCTCCTGCCCGACGGCCGCACCGTCTGGCCCGAGCCGGTCCTGGTCGGCCGCAACGCTGAGAAGATCGAGGCGCTGGCCGCACAGCACGGCCTGGACAAGTGGACCACCTCGCTGGACGAGGCCCTCGCCGACCCCTCGGTCTCCGTCTACTTCGACGCGCAGGTCACCCAGGCCCGCGTCCCGGCCATCACCCGGGCGATCGAAGCCGGCAAGCACATCTACACCGAGAAGCCGACCGCCGAGACCCTGGACGACGCGATCAGCCTCGCGCGCATCGCCGACGCCGCCGGCATCAAGCACGGCGTGGTCCAGGACAAGCTCTTCCTGCCGGGCCTGTTGAAGCTGAAGCGGCTGGTCGACTCCGGCTTCTTCGGCCGCATCCTGTCGGTGCGCGGCGAGTTCGGCTACTGGGTCTTCGAGGGCGACTGGCAGCCGGCCCAGCGGCCGTCGTGGAACTACCGCGCCGAGGACGGCGGCGGCATCATCCTCGACATGTTCCCGCACTGGCGCTACGTGCTGGACCACGTGGTCGCGCCGGTCCAGAGCGTCTACGCCGAGGCCCGAACGGACATCCCGACGCGCTGGGACGAGCAAGGCCGCCAGTACCAGGCCACCGCCGACGACGCCGCGTACGCCATCTTCGAGCTCGAAGGCGGCATCGTCGCCTCCCTGAACTCCTCGTGGACCACCCGCGTCAACCGCGAAGAACTGGTCGAGTTCCAGATCGACGGCACGCACGGCAGCGCGGTCGCCGGCCTGCGCAACTGCAAGGCCCAGCACCGCGCCGCCACCCCCAAGCCGGTGTGGAACCCGGACATCCCGGCGACCGAGGACTTCGTGGCGCAGTGGCAGGAGGTCCCGGACAACGCCGTCCTGGACAACGGATTCAAGGTCCAGTGGGAGATGTTCCTCGCGCACCTGGTCGCCGACGCGCCGTACACGCACGACCTGTGGGCCGGGGCCCGCGGCGTGCAGCTGGCCGAGCTCGGCGCGCAGTCCTGGCGCGAGGGCCGCAAGGTCTCCGTGCCGGACCTCGACCGCGCCGGGAAGTGAGCACCGCCATGACCGGCTTCACCTCGCGCGTCGTGTACGCCGCCGCGCACGTCGTGGCGGACCCTTCGGCGGACAACGGCCCCGGCCGACCGGCGATCCTGGACTGGGACGCGACCCTGCGCTTCCGCGAGCACCTGTGGTCGCTGGGCTTCGGCATCGCGGACGCCATGGACACCGCCCAGCGCGGCATGGGCCTGGACTGGGCGGCCACGCAGGAGCTGATACGGCGCAGCGGCGCGGCGGCCAAGGCCGTGGACGCGGCCCGGGTACCGGCGCTGCTGGCCTGCGGGGCCGGCACGGACCAGCTCGCGGCCGGCACACATTCACTCCCTGACATTCAGGCCGCGTATGAGGAACAGCTCGGCGTGGTCGAGGAGGCCGGAGCGCGCGTCATCCTGATGGCGAGCCGCGCCATGGCCGCATCCGCGCAGTCCGCCGACGACTACCTGAGCGTCTACGGCTCGCTGCTGAATCAGGCCTCGGATCCGGTGATCCTGCACTGGCTGGGCGACATGTTCGACCCGATGCTGGCGGGCTACTGGGGCTCCTGCGACATCCCGACAGCCATGGCGACCGTCCTGGAGCTGATCAACGCCAACCCGGCGAAGGTCGACGGCATCAAGGTCTCGCTGCTGAACGCCGACCACGAACTCGAGCTCCGCCGCGCGCTGCCGGACGGCATCCGCCTCTACACCGGCGACGACTTCAACTACCCCGACCTCATCAAGGGCGACGCCGACACCTACTCCGACGCGTTGTTGGGCATCTTCGACGGCATCGCACGCCCCGCTTCGCAGGCGCTGCAAGCCCTGGACCGCGGCGACCTGGAGACCTACGACCGCTTGATGGAACCGACGATCGCTCTGTCGCGCCACATCTTCGAGAAGCCGACCTTCAACTACAAGACCGGTCTGGTCTTCCTGGCCTACCTGAACGGCCACCAGGACCACTTCCGCATGGTCGGCGGCCTGGAGACGGCGCGGGACGCGACGCACCTGACCGAGCTGCTGCGGCTCGCCGAGATCGCCGGTGTCATCGACGATCCGGAGCTGGCGGCGGCGCGGTTCGCGGAGGTCGTGCCCTCGTGAGACTCTCGCTGAATCAGGCCACTGTGAAGCGCCTGACCCTTGCCGAAGCCGTCGACGGCTGTGTCCGCGCGGGTATCCCGGCCATCGGCCTGTGGCGCGACCGCGTCCAGGAGATCGGCATCGAGGCGGCCGCCAAGATCGTGCGCGCATCAGGCATCAAGGTCACCAGCCTGTGTCGCGGCGGCTTCATGACCGCCGCCTCCGCCGAGGACCGCGCCGCGGCCCTGGCCGACAACAAGCAAGCCGTCCTCGAAGCAGCCGGTGTCGGTACCGACGTGCTGATCCTCGTGGTCGGCGGGCTCCCCTCCGGGTCCAAGGACCTGCCCGCCGCCCGAGAGGCCGTCGCCCAGGGCATCGCCGACCTGGCGCCGTTCGCCGCGGACCACGGCGTGCGGCTCGCGATCGAGCCGCTGCATCCGATGTTCTGCGCGGACCGGGCCGTGGTCTCCACGCTCGGGCAGGCGCTCGACCTCGCCGAGGCGTTCCCGGCCGAGCAGGTCGGCGTGGTCGTCGACACCTACCACGTGTGGTGGGATCCGCGGCTGGAGGCGTCGATCGCCCGCGCCGGCAAGGGGAATCGGATCCTGTCCTACCAAGAATGCGACTGGGTCGTGCCGCTGCCGGCCGACATGCTCCTGGGCCGCGGGCACGTCGGCGACGGCCACATCGACTTCGTGCGGATGCGCGAGCTGGTCACCGCCGCGGGCTGGACCGGCTGTGCCGAGGTGGAGATCTTCAACCAGGAGATCTGGGACACGGACGGCGACCGGACCATCGCCACCGTCCGGGCCCGCCACGAGGCGGTCGGCGCCGCCCCGGGGTTCTGACAGTCCTGACACCTGCGGGCAGGAGCGCGGATCCGGCGTGTGGGCACCGGACCCGCGCTCCGGTCACAGGGAACTGATCAACTCAGGACACCGTGACGTCGTCGTACAGGGTGTACGTCGGGTCGCCCGGGTAGTTGTCGTCCTTATTGGTCAGCGTCAGGGTGTAGCTGTGGCCGGCCGTGACCGAGGCGGTCACCTGCTTCCAGCCCGAGGTCGGGTTGGTGCAGGTCTTGGGCAGGATGGTCTTGGTGGCGCCCGTGGTGTTGTCCTTCAGCGTCGCCGTGGCCCAGTCGTAGGTCACGGTGTCGTCGCAGGTCACGTTGTACCAGAAGCCCAGCGTGCTGTTGCCCGTGCCCGCGGTGAAGGTCTGCGCGATGCTCGAGGTGCTGGTCGGGTTGGAGCTGCCGAGCTCGGCCGCGTAGGCGCCGGAGTGCGGGCCGGAGGTCGTCGCGCTGGTGACACCGGAGGTGGTCCAGCCGGACAGCGAGCCGTTCTCGAAGCCGCCGTTGACGATCACGCTGCCGCCGCCGGTGGTCGCGTTGACCGTCCAGCCGAAGGTCGTCGAGCCCGAGGCGCCGGTCGAGTCGGTGGCCGTGACGGTCACGCTCGAGGTCCCGGCCGTGGTCGGGGTGCCGGAGATCAGGCCGCTGCCACTGTCGATGGCGACGCCCTGCGGCAGACCGGTGGCCGCGTAGGTCAGCGTCTGGCCCGAGGCCGAGTCGGAAGCCTGGATCTGCAGCGAGACCGCGGTGCCGACCGTGGAGGTCTGCGCCGCCGGCTGCGTGACGGAGACCGTGCCGGAGCCGCCGCCGTTGTGGGTCAGGATCTGGTGCGAGATCGCGCAGCCGTTGGTGTCGTTGGACCAGCTGGCCTGCTCGGCGAAGGAGTCCGAGCCCATGGTGACGTTCGCCGCGCCGCCGGTGGTGCCGGGCTTGAGCCACGCGCACTCGTCGGAGTTCTCCTGCTGGTAGTAGGAGCTCGAGGAGGTCTGGTTGGTCCAGCCGCCGGCCGGGTTCTGGTCCGACATCATCTCGTGCCACTCGTGCCCGAGGGTCATCGTGTAGCCGTCCAGCAGACCGCTGCTGCCGGAGTTGATGAAGTTGGTGCCGCAGGTCTGGCCGACGTCCATGTTGTACGGCTGGTTGGAGAACGCGATGTCACCGTAGTTGCTGGTGACCGCGCCGCCGTTCAGCGTGGTGTCGCCGTTCCAGTCGTGCCAGGCGCAGTAGCCGGTGTTGGGGTCCTGGTAGCCGTCCGGGTCGGTGCCGTGCGGGGACAGGATGACGTAGTAGGCGTTGCGGTTCGCCGCCGCGCTGGTGTTGCCGAAGTGCGCCGCCGCGTTGACCGCCTCGACGCCCAGCTGGTGGCCGGTCGCCGCGGAGGGCGAGGCCGCCCCGTTGTCGTACCAGACGCCGGAGAGCACGCCGCCGCTCTGGTAGGGGACGAAGTTCGCGTTGGTCGGGCAGCTGGTCGCGCCGGAGGCCACGTTCGGGCCGTCGCACCACTGGGTCAGGTCCGCCGACCAGGTCTCGCCGCCGGTGCCGATGTCCTTGAACATCTTCTGCACGACCGGCGCCGCGCCGTCCGGGTCGCCGGAGAAGGTGGCGAGCCCGCTGGAGTTCGTGCTCTGAGAACCCCACTGGGTCCCATAGAACACCAAATAAACCTTGGCGTGCCCGCTGTTCACGCCGATGCCGTCGACACCGCCGCCGTAGGCCAGCGTCTCCGAACCCGACGCGGCCGCGTGCCCGGCGGCGTTTATACGGTCGCAGAGCGTCTGCGTTTCCGTAGGCTGCACACCGTGCTTGTGGCTGTGCGGCACGTGCTTGCAGGAGGCCGGGTTGATGTCCCAGGCCTGCGCGGTCTGCGCGGAGGCCGCAATGAGACCGAAGCCGGCCGCCATGGTGGCGACAGCCGCTCCGGCCGCCGCGGCGCGTCGCCGCGTGTACGTGTTTTTCATCTCTGCCTTCGGTGGGGTAGAGGGGATGGGTGGCGAGCTAAGAATTTGCTGAAGATCGCCCCGCACCGCATCGGGGGAAACCCTTGAACAGCTCGCGCATGACCAGCTCTTTACTCAGGGCGTCTTCTTCACTCAGCGCGTCGTGGCTGGGAACACAACGGGAACTCTTGTGACCGAGGGCAAGCGCGGCGTAATCTTCCCCGAACAGCCACCACGGCCCGCCACGAGCGGAAACCGCGGCCGCCACCGGCAACGTGACCGCCAAGGACTTGACATGATCGGGCATGGGGAGCTCGTCGCCGCCCTGGCCGCGCGCGCCGCCGAGGGCCTCCCCACGGTGCTGGCGGCGCCGGCCGGCCGCGGCAAGTCCGCACTCCTGGACACGGTCGCAGAGCCCTGGATCACGCGCGGGGACCACGCGGTCTGGCTGACCGCCGCCCCCGCCGACCGCGACGTCCCCTTCGCCGCCATAGCCGACCTCCTCACCGAGGCCCCCGATCTGCCCGAGCCGTGGCTCGCGGCCATCCGCCAGGCCCTCCGCCGGATCCCCGGCACCCCCGACCGCGTGGCGATCCGCCTGGCCGCCCGCGCCTGCGCCGAAGCGGCGGCCCCGCCGGACAAGCGCATCCTGCTCCTGGCCGACGACCTGCAGTGGTGGGACGCGGAGAGCTTCGACATCCTGGCCTACCTCGCCCGCCACACCTTCCCCGTGGTCGCCGCGACCCGGCCCGGCGGCCCCCTGGACCTGCTGGGCCGCGACACCCTGGAACTCCCGGTCCCCCCGCTGACAGCCGAGCAGACCGCGACCCTGTTGCAGGAACGCGGAATCGGCTTCCGCGTCGCAGCCCGCGTCCACGCCGCGACCGGCGGCAACGCCCGGCTGACCGTGGAAATCGCCCGCGGCCTGGACGCAGCCTCGGGCGCCCTCGACGCGGTGACGACACCGGCGGCGGCCCGGCGCTGCGTCCGCGGCTGGATCGACGAGCTGCCCACACCGGACAGCGTGTGGCGCACCCTGCTGATCGCCGCGATAGCCGCCGACCCCGCGATCCCCACCCTGCGCCGCACAGCAGGCCCGGACACCCTGGAAGCACTGGCCTGCGCGGACCAGGCCGGCCTGATCACGGTCGACGTGCACGGCATGGTGACCTTCCCGGCCACGGCTGTCCGCGACACAGTCCTGGCAGACGCATCGCAGGAGACACTCCGCACGGCGCACTTGCTCCTCGCCGAAACGGCGACGGACCCCACTGCGCGCTTGTGGCACCGCGCATCGGCGGCACGGGACCGGCCGGACCTCGAGGTCGCCTCGGACCTGGCGATCGCGGCCCGCGCGGTGCGCCGACGCGGCGATCCGGGACGCGCGGCGGAGCTGTGGCTGCTGGCGGCGGAACTGTTGCCGGTGCAGGATGCCCAAGCGGGGGTCGGGTCGGGGGTCGGGGCGGCGAACGGGTCGCTGGCGCCGATGCCGGCTCCGGTGAGCGGGACGGCTGCTGTGCGGCAGGAGAATCAGGCCGCAGCCACAGCCGCAGAACCCGCAACCAATTCCGCCGCTGCCGCAGAGCGCCCCGCCGCCGAACCACACACTCCATCTGCGGCAAGCCCGGCCCGCCAACCAGCCACCGCCGCCCCTGCCGAGCCGCTCACCGTGCCCACAGCAGACTCAGCCCGCCAACCGCCTTTCGTCGCCGCCGACCGCCCCCAGCGCCCCACCGCCGTCGCCGCCCTCCTCCTCGCCGCCGCCACCGACGCCGCAGCCGCAGGCCGCCCCCACCTCGCCCGCACCGCCGTCGCGCGCCTCGATCGCACCGAGTCCGATCACGCCGCCCGCGCGCGGGCCCGGCTCGCGGTCGTCGATGCGGCCGGGCAGGCCGTCGGTGGCCTCGACGACATCCTCGGCCGCGCGCTGGCCGATGCCGAGGCGGCCGGCGATCCGGCCCTGCTCTCCGCCGTCCACCTGCGCGCCGCCTGGCATGCGCACCTGGCTCTGGGCGACAACCGGCGCGCCCATGACGCCGCGCGGGCCGCCGTCCGGGCCGCCGAGCTCTCGCAGAATTCTGAGTCGCGGGCTGTCGCGCTGGTCATGCTCGCGCGCATCGAGCAGCTCATCGGCGAGCCCTCCTATCCGCGTGTCCTGCGCCGGGCGTTGGTGCTCAGCCCCGATCCGGCTCCCGGTGCGCTCATCAACTCCGCGCGGTGGCTGTCCGTCCGTTTCGCGCTCTTCGCCGACCAGCTCGACGAGGCGCGGCACCATCTGCGCCAGCTCACCTCGCACGCCGAGCGCAGCGGCAGCCACGCCGATCGCGCGCTGCTGCTGCGCGGCGCGGTCGAGATCGACGCGCGGGCCGGGCTCGGGTCCGCCGCCATCCGCAGCGCGCGCCGGCTCGAAGAGCTCCCGGGCGCCGAGCGCGCCTCCCCCGGTCCGGTGTTGTTCACCTGCGCGCTGGCGCAGACGGCCGGCGGCACGCTGGAGGAGGCGCTGCGCCTCGCCGACCGGGGGACGGCCGCCTCGGCGCAGGAACAGGACCAGATCTTCCAGACCCGCTGCCTCGCGCTGTCCGGCACCGTGCACCTGCTGCTGCGCGACACCGCCGCGGCCGGCGAGGATCTGAACCGGGTCAGGACCCTGGTGGAGGAGCAGGGCATCGTCGATCCGGCCACCGTGCGCTTCCACGCCGACCTCGCCGAGGTGCTGGTCGCGCTCGGGCAGACGGACGAGGCGGCGGCGGTCGTCACCGAGACCCGGCGGACGGCCGAGGAGCTGGGGCGGCGCGGCGTCCTGGCCTCGCTGGACCGGGCGGACGCCGTCCTCAAGGCGGCGCAAGGCGATCACGCCCGCGCCGAAGCCCTCCTGCACCGCGCCGACCACACCTTCCTGACCCTCGGCCTGCCGCTGGAGCGCGGCCGCGTCCTGCTCACCCGCGCGATCATCGACAAGCGGCGGCGGCGCGCGGCCTCGGCGCGGCACTTCCACGACCAGGCGGCGGCGGTCTTCCGCCGGGCGCAGGCGCCGCTCTGGGAGCCGGCCGAAGTCGCCGAGGCCCAGGCGCCGGACCTGGACCTGACAGCGGCCGAGCAGCGCATCGTCGCGCTGGTCACCGAAGGGCTGCCGAATCGCGAGATCGCGGCGAACCTGTTCCTGTCGGTGAAGACCGTGGAATCCGTACTGACCGGCGTTTACCGAAAGCTCGGCGTCCGATCACGCACGCAGTTGGCTGTTCTCCTACGCGATGATTAGGAGAAACGCTTTAGAAAACGTATTCTTTCCCCGTGGCCAGACGCTCTGAGATCGACCGCGAATCCACCGCCGGCCGCGCGGCGACCATCCGCGACGTGGCCACCCGCGCCGGGGTTTCCGTCGCCACCGTCTCCCGGGTCCTCACCGGCAACTACCCGGTGGCCGCCGCGACCCGCACCAAGGTCCTGCGCGCCGTCCGCGAGCTGGACTACGTCGTCAACGCGCACGCCCGCGCGCTGGCCGGCAACAGCTCCA
The DNA here is from genome assembly GCF_041262705.1 of Catenulispora sp. MAP12-49. Classification (NCBI taxonomy): domain Bacteria; kingdom Bacillati; phylum Actinomycetota; class Actinomycetes; order Catenulisporales; family Catenulisporaceae; genus Catenulispora; species Catenulispora sp. MAP12-49. The sequence continues at coordinate 433,352 of NZ_JBGCCP010000001.1, forward strand.
AGATGATCGCGGTCCTGCTGTCCAACCTCACCTCGCCGTTCTACAACCGTGTCGCCTCCGGCGTGGAACAACAGGCGATGGCCGAGGACCGGCTGTGCATGGTCAGCACCACCGGCGGCGACCCCGAGCGCGAGGTGAAGCTGGTCGAGACGCTGCGCGAGCAGAACGTGGACGCGGTGGTCCTGGTCGGCGGCGTCATCGACACCCCCGAGTACCGCGAGCACATGGCACGCCTGGCCCGGCTGCTGGACAGCGCGGGCTCGCGCCTGGTGGTCTGCGGGCGGCCCTCGCCCGGCGAGAACCTGCCGGTGACAGTGGTCGAGTACGACAACGCCGGCGGCGCCTTCGCCGCGACCAGCCACCTGCTCTCGCAGGGGCATCGCAGGATCCTGTTCATCGGTGGCGACGAGGCCAACACCACCACCCGCGACCGCCTCGACGGCTACCGCCGCGCGATCCACGCTTACGGCGCCGAGGAGGACCCCGGCCTGGTCATCATCGGCAACCAGCTGCCGCCGTTCGCCTACTCCGAGCTCAAGAAGCGCCTGGCCGCGGGCCCGCCGGACTTCACCGCGGTCTTCGCCTGGGACGACCACATCGCGGCCCGCGCCCTGGTCGCGTTGCGCGAGGCCGGGGTGTCCGTGCCGGACCAGGTATCAGTGATCGGATACAACGACGAACAAGAGGCCCAGGACCTGTACCCCGCGCTGACCACCGTCTCGATCCCGCACATGGAACTCGGCCGCGAAGCCGTCCGTCTGGCCCTGCACCGCGACGAGGCGGCCGCCCCGACCCAGCACGTCGTGCTGGGAACCCACATCGTGATGCGGGACTCGGTGCGGCCGCTGATCAACCGGTGACAGCGCCGGGTCTCAGAGAGCCGGCTTCACTTTCAGCGCCTCGGCCAGCGGCACGGCTTCGGGGTGCCACTTGGACTCCCACTCCAGCGACATCCAGCCCTGATATCCCAGTTCACGCAGCGCGGCATAGAACTCGGCCAACGGAATAGTGCCCTCGCCGAGCGGCAACGGCGTGCGCTCCTCCGGCGACAGCACGTCCTTCACCTGCACATGCTTCAGATACGGAGCCAGCACGTCCTTCGTGACGGAGATCGGCTCGCCGGTCCGCCACGGATGCATGACGTCCCAGATGGTGCCCACATCACCGGAGACCTGAGACAGAACGCGCGCGATATCCACACCCTGTGGATGACTGTCGTGAGTCTCCAACAGGATCCCCACGCCTTCCGGCAACCGCGCGGCGATGGCGTTCAGCCGCCGCACCGCACGCGCGTCCGCCTCGGCGCCAGGCTCCTCCGCCCCGGGAAAGACACGCACGTAAGGCGCCCCGAGATCCCGTGCGAGCTCAGCATGCGCCAAAGCGTCGGCGACACACTCGTCGTCGCCGACCTCACCGCGCGCCACTCTGACATAGGAGGCGACCGCCAACACCATGACACCTCCGGACTCCAGCACATCGCGCGCAGCGACCCGCTCTTGCAGCGACAGTCCGACGTGCACCGGCTCGTCATCAGCGGCTCGAAGCTCCAGCCCGAGCCACCCCGTCGACCGCGCCAGATCGACGACGTCCGCCAACGGCAGCCCCGAACAGCCCAGGGTCGAGAACGCCAGCGGCCAGCTCATTCGGCGTCTCCCTCGGGCAGCCGGTACACCATCACCTTGGACCGGTAGAAAGCCGTCCCTCCGGGATGCTCGGCCGTCAGATACGGCGTCGCCGAGAAGGCTCCCAACGCGTTCGCGCCCAACTCGTGCTCGACCCCGGCCGCGGTCCACCCGCCCAGGCTCTCGATCCGCGACATCACCCCGAGGTCGTTGATCGCGAACGCGCCGGGCAGCTTCTCGTTCTCGCCGGGCAGCACCTGCTCGGGACCGGCGACCGGATAGCCGCCCTCGCGCACGGTCCAGCCGGCCGGCGCCGTCACCCGGTGCACCCGGATCTCGGCGCCCTCCTTCACGAACGTCTGGGTTTCGATCTCCGCGCCCTCGACCGGTCGCACCGCGCCGCCGGGCTCCTCCTCGAAGCCCGGGACGTGCCGCGACGCGCCCCACTCGGCCGCCACCCCGATCGGCTCGATCGCCCCGCGCGAGGTGACCCGGCCGTCCGGCGCGATCAGCGCGACGTGGTTGCCGACCCGCTTGGCCCACGCCTCGGGGGCGGTGTCCGGCGCGGTGACCGTCGAGAACGCCAGCGGCGAGTAGAAGACGTCGGTGTGCTCGTCGAACGGCGGGGTGTGGTGCCGGGCCTTGTCGCTGCCGTGGTTCAGCAGGCGCACCATGCCGTCGCTCCTCGTCCCGCTCAGCGTCCAGCCGACCGGGCCGATCGCCGACTCGAAGTCGCCGGCCTCCACCGGCAGCGGCGACTCCGGCGCCGTCCACACCCGGTGGTCGGCCGGGAGCATCAAGCCGATGAAGCCCTTCGAGGCCCAGTAGGGCGAAGCAGGGCCCGAATAGTTCTGCACCATCGGCAGGAACGGCTCGTGCCAGCCCAGGGTCAGCAGCCCGCGCTCGTCCGGCGCGCCGTGCTCGGCGAAGTGCTTCAGCACGCCGCTGGCCGCGCGCCGCGAAAGCCCGGCGTCGTAAGGGGAACAGTCGAACATCTCCCCGATCCAGATCGGCGCCGCGGCCGCGAACCGGTAGGTGAGCGAGCGGCCTTGGTGGATCGGCGCGCCGTCGGCGCCGAAGAAGTCGAAGTAGCGCTCCAGGAACTGCCGCAACCGGCCCCGGTACACCTCGCGGGCCGCCAGCGCGCGGTCGTTGCGCGCGCCGCCCTCGGCCATCTGCGTCCACACCAGCGGATACAGGTGCATGGCCCAGCCGATGTAGTAGTCGAAGTTCCGGCCGGCGCCGTCGGTGTACCAACCGTCGCCGACGTACCAGTCCTCGGTGGCGTCCAGACCCCGCAGGATCTCGGACTCCTCATACCGCGCGCCGATCGAGGACAGGAACTCCTCGGTGACCGTCTGGAACAGCATCCAGTTGTTCGGCCAGGTCGGGTTGCCCACGAACTCCCCGAGCCAGTCCGCGACGAGCCCCTGCGCCCGTGTGTCCAGCTTGTCCCACAGCCATTCCCGCGTGTAGTGCAGCCCGAGCGCGATCGAGGCCGCCTCCACCATCGGCTGCCCCGGCCGGCCCTGCGGAATCCGAGGCCAGGCTTCGGGATGCGAGGCGTCCGCCCCGGCGGCCAGGCCCGAGGAGTACCGCGCGATCAGGACCTCGGCCACCGGCCCCTGTCCCCGGTCGGCGGCGATCCGCCACGCCGCGAGCAGGAAGGTGCGCGCGAAGCCTTCGAGGGCATCGGAGTCGAACCCCGAAACACTCGGCCGCCCCGGGAGCTCGAAACGCGCGGAATGCGGCGAGGCGAACGGTTTCACGGAATCGAGCAGGTGGTCGGCCTGCGTAAGCCAGTGCTGCCGCGTCCAGCCGGTGTACTCCGACAGCTCGCGGTCCTCGGGGACATCCAACGCGCCGGCCATCAACGCTCCTTGCGCTCGACGGTGAACACGGACTCCAGCCGGCTGCCACCAGCCTCGACCGAGCATCGTAGCCGAAGACGGAAAACGCTTTCCAGCTCGCCCCGGTGACCGGTGGTCTCGACGGTGTCCAGCTCGGGCCCCATCTCGACCGGGCCCGACCAGGTGAGGACACACCGGGCCTTCTCGCCTTCCCACACCACGCGATCGGCCTCGACCGCCGGCCGGATCCGGCTGAGGTACAGCTCCTCGAGCGGCATCGCGCGATCGGTCTGGATCCGGTCCACCACGACCAGGCTGCCGTGCCGCTGCCAGGTGAAACGCCGGCCGAGGGCCAGCAGGCCCGGGACGTCGTACGCCCCGGTGAGGTCCAGCGTCAGGATCGCGCCCTGGCCGGTCTCGGCGAACCGCTCGACCTTCGCGGCGTACTCGGCGCCCGGCTGCTGCCCCCGGCCGTCGACCAGCGGGATCGAGTGCCCTTCGGCGGCAGTGTGAACGTCCTTATACCGCTCGGGCCCGAAGTAGTCGGCGTTGTACTCGCCCGCGCCGAGGTCGGCGAGCAGCGTCTCGCCGTGGCCGCGCAGGATGAACTGGCCGACGTCCAGGTGGTTGTGGAACTCGTCGTTGTGGCCGCCCTTGGCCGCGAACTCGGCCTCGCCGCCGCGGTCCACGACCCACGCCAGATCCGGCAGATAGGAGACACCCGGCGAGACCGTCCGGCCCAGGACGCGCTCCGTCGTCCACTCGATGTTCTTGGCGACGTGCGGCCACCGGTGACAGAAGTCTGATGCGAAGCTCGGCACCGCCTCGGTGTACGGCGCCGGGACCCCGAGCCGCTCGACCAGCCGGGCCATCAGCCCGGTCGGGATCGCCGCGGTCTCCGAGCCGTCGGAGAAGCTCGGGAACCGGCCGTCGCCGAACCCGGCTCGCGCCGGGAAGGCCGCGATCTCCCGGATCTTGGCGTCCAGCAACAGATCCGGGCCGCCCCGCTCGCGCCAGGCCTCGGCGAAGTAGGCGAAGTACCCGAAGCCGTAGACCCAGTAGTCCATGCCCTCCGAGCAGCCGCCGTCGTCCGGGTAGTGCTCGATGAAACGCCGCAGGGACTTCTGCGCGCGCTTCAGGATCATCGCCAGCCGCTTGGCGTCGTCCGGGAAGAAGGCCAGCGCGGCCATCCCGACGCCGCCGGCGACCACGGCCAGCCAGTTGTTGGTCATCTTCTCGAACGCCATCGGCCGCTGGTCGTCGGCGAACGGGATGAAGACCCGGTCCAGCAGTTCCTCGCGGCAGCGCATGGTGACGTCCTCGGGCAGCTGCTTGCCGAACCGCCCGATCAGCTCGGCCACGGTGTGCGCGGTCTCGGCCGCGAACAGGTCGACGCAGCGCCGCATGTCGCCGTCCCGCGCGTGGTACTCGTGCGCGGGCAGGGCCCAGCTGTACTCGTCGCACACCCGCCACAGCTCGTCGGCCAGGACGTTCAAGACCTCGGCGCTGACGACGCCGTCGACACCGTCGGCGCGCACGTCGAACATCGCCGCCGCGCCGGCCGCGACCAGCCGGCCGCGCCGCTCGAAGTAGGGATGCTCATAGCCGTAGCGGTGTCCGGTGTCGCCGAACTGCCGGTACAGCGTGTAGGTCAGCTCGGGCGCGGCGGACCCGGCCGCCTTCGCCACGACGTCACGGACCTCGTTTTCCAAAGCGGCCAGGTAGCTCATGCGCCCGATCATGCCTCAGCTGTGAGTCTTGCTGTATTCGGCGCCGAGCTCCGCGGCGATCTGGTCGCCGCCGTTGCCCTTCCACTTCTTGATGACGTCGTCCCAGGACAACATCGACGCCTTCCCGGTGATGATCGCGTTCATCCCGTCCTGGATCTGCTGCAACAGCGTCGGCCACTGCTTGTTGCGGGTCGCCGACTGGATGCCCAGGCTCGGGTCCGGGACGCCGAGCGGCACGATGTCCACCTGCGCCTGGTAGCAGCGCTTGGCCGCCTCGGGCTCGCCGGCCAGGTAGTTCACCATCGGCGCGGCCATGACGTACTTGAACGGCACGTTCACCGAGTTCTCGATCTTGCCCAGGTCGGTCGGCTTCGACGGGCCGCCGTCCGCGCCGCGGGTGAAGTGCACGCCCTCGATGCCGTAGTTGATCAGCTCCCACTCCTTGGAGCCGAACGGCGCGGCCAGGAAGTTCAGCACGCCGAGCAGCATCTTGACCCGCTCCGGCGAGGCCTTCTTCAGGGCCGTGTAGCCGAAGTAGCCCGGGGTCAGCCAGGGCGTCGCCTTGGCGCCGGCGCCGGTGCCGGCATCGTAGGGACGGACGAAGTCGACCTTCCACTTCTCGTTCACCGCGGTCGCGTAGCCGCCGAACCCGCCGAAGCCGTCGGTGGTGCTGATGTAGGTCCCGTTCTGGAAGTTCGTCTTGCACTGGGTGCTCGACACGGTCAGCGCCGCCGGGTCGTACAGGCCCTTGCCGTACCAGTCGGCCATCGTGGCCAGCGACTGCTTCATGTTGTCGGTGCCGTAGGCGGTGCTGAACTGGCCGTTCGCGAGCGACCACAGGTTGGGGGTGCCGTGCACACCGGAATGCGTCAGGTACCCGAAGGAGGCGACCTTGTTGGTGCCCAGGGTGAAGTGGCCCTGCGTGTTCAGCTTCACCAGCCCGGCGGTCAGGTCGGCCTTGCTCAGGCCGCCCGGCGTCGGGTTCCAGATCCCGGCCTGCTGGAACAGGTCGGAGTTCGCGAAGAACGAGTTCCCCAGCCGCGGCCGGTGGATCGGGATCGCGTAGAAGTCGCCGCCGACCCGGCCCACCGAGTCCCAGCTGTACGGCGGGATCGCGGCCAGGTTCGGGTAGGCCTTCGCGCCGGCGTCCCCGGACAGGTACTGGCCCAGCGGCTCGCACTTGGCCTGCAGGAACTGCGCCTCGTTCGGCAGCTGGTACAGGCCCAGCATGATGATGTCCGGCAGGTCGTTGCTCGCCATCATGGCGCCGAGCTTGGTCTGCCAGTCGGCGTCGGTGACCATCGTCAGGTCCAGGTCCACGCCGACCGCGTCGTTGACGGCCTTCCACAGCTGGTTCTGGTCCGGGCCCTTGGGCTGCGTGCCGTAGGTGACGATCAGGGCGCGCACCTTCGAGCCGTCGCCGGGCTTGGTCGGCACCGACTGGATCAGGTTCGCCGGGTAGCGCAGGAACGTGTCCTGCACACCGGCCGCCGTCCCCGGCATGTCCGGGTGCAGGCCGGCCGCCGGGGTGTAGGTCGGCCAGGCCATCAGCTTCTTGTCGACGTTGGACTGCGCGGCGCCCGAGGAGGTCTTGGACCCGCCGCAGGCCGCCAGGGCCGGGGCGGCGACGGCCGCGACGGCGGCGGCACCGGTGGTGCGCAGGACGGTCCTGCGGGATATCTGCTGCGCGGGGCTGGTGAACGACATGGCGGTGCGGCTCCTTAGCTCTTGACGGCGCCGGTCATGACGCCCTTGGTGAAGTAGCGCTGCAGGAAGGGGAAGGCGGCGGCGATCGGCACGATCGCGATGACCACCAGGGCGGAGATCGCCTTCATCGGGGCGATGCCGGTGATGTCCACGCCGGCCTCGGCGTTGGGGTTGTTGCCGGCGATGACGAAGCCGCGCAGCACCGTGGACAGCGGGTTCAGCGAGCCGCCGTTGGTGTAGAGCATCGCCCGGAAGTAGTCGTTCCAGTAGCCGACGGCGTAGTACAGGCCGACCACCGCGATGATCGCCTTGGACAGCGGGAGCACGATCCTGAACAGGGTCCGCAGATCCCCGGCGCCGTCCAGGCGCGCCGCCTCGTACAGCTCCTCCGGGATGTTCTGGAAGAAGCCGCGCATGATGACCAGGTTGAAGACGTTGATCATCACCGGGACGAACAGCGCGGCCAGGTGGTCGAACAGGTGCAGGTCGGTGACCACCAGGAAGCTGGGGATCATGCCGGCCGGGAACAGGAACGTGAACAGGATCGCCAGCAGGATCGGCTTGCCGGCCAGCACGTTCGGCCGGGACAGCGCGTAGGCCAGGAAGGTCGTCGAGGCCAGGCTCGCCGCGGTGCCCAGCGCGGTCACCAGGACCGAGACCCACAGCGCGTGGCCGATGGTCCCGCCCTCGAAGACGTTGGTGTACGCGGAGAAGTCCAGCTTGTCCGGCCACAGCGACCAGCCGCCGTTGGCGTTCACCTCGGCGTCGGAGGACACCGAGGTGGCCAGCACCAGCCAGAACGGCACGGCTATCAGGGCCAGGATGACCACGATCGTGGCGCCCTTGAGCGCGCTGACCGCCGGCTTTGGCCGGCCCATCCACGCCGGACGCAGGTTCGAGCTCTCGACGCTCACTGGTAGACCCCCTGTTCGCCGAGCTTGTGCGCGACCTTGTTGGCGCCGAACACCAGCACCATCGCCACCAGGCCCTTGAGCAGGCCGGCGACCGCCGCGACGGAGAACTGGCCGCTGCCGACGCCGTGGTTGTAGACGTAGGTGTCGATCACCTCCGCCGCGGCCGGCGTGAAGGTGTCCCGCTGCTGCATGACCTGGTCGAAGCCGACCGACAGGACGTCGCCGACCCGCAGGATCAGCAGCAGCACCAGGACCGGCCGGATCGAGGGCAGCGTGACGTGCCAGGTGCGGCGGGCCCAGCCGGCCCCGTCGAGCGAGGCGGCCTCGTAGAGCGCGTCGTCGACCTGGTACAGCGCGGCCAGGAAGATGATCGTGCCCCAGCCGCAGTCCTTCCAGATCAGCTCGATCAGCATCATCGGCTTGAACCAGGCCGGGTCCCGGAAGACGTTGACCACGACGTGGTGGCTGTCGTGCGTCAGCAGGCTGTTGACCATCCCGGAGGGGCCCAGCACCTGCACGAACAGCCCGACGACGACCACCCACGAGATGAAGTGCGGCAGGTAGACGAAGCTGACCACCAGCTTGCGCACCCAGTTGCGGGTCAGGCTGAACAGGAACATCGCCAGCGCCAGCGGCACCGGGAAGTAGAAGACCAGCTGGATCAGGGCCAGCTCGAAGGTGTTCCGAACCGCGTGCCAGAAGTCGGGGTCGGCGAACAGCGTCGAGAACTGCTGGAACCCGACCCAGGCGCTGTCCTTGATGCCGACGAAGGGCACGTAGTCCTTGAAGGCGATGATGTTCCCGAGCTGCGCCAGGTACTGGAAGACCCCGAAGTACAGCACGCCGGGAAGCATCATCAGCAGCAGGACCTTGTCCCGCCGCAGGCGGGACCACCGGGTCCTGGCCCGGGGCTTGGCCCCGGCTGTCGCGGCGGCTGCGGCGGCCGTTGCGGCTGCCATGCGGTACCTCCCTGCCTTCGGCGAGCATCGGTGTTCATCGGTGTTCGGTGTTTCGGTGTTTCGGTGTTTCGGTGTTCGGTTTTTCGGGGTGATGGGACGCGAACCTAAAACGATTACTGTCTCGCGTCAAGCCATCGACGTCGGCGTGGCCGACTTGTGATCTGGCGTGATGCCGACGTGGTGTTCTTGACCTCGGAAGCTGAGCCGCCTACAGTCCCCATCCTACGAAACCGGTTACATGACCCACGTCTCGGCGGGCGCCGAACGGGCATACCTGTACCGGCAGAACATCGCCCGACAGACACCCAACAGACAGGGGAGCTCATGGCCGGCCGTGCCGCCGCGTTGTTCGCCATGCGTCCGGACGTCGCCTCCACGGCGTTCCCGGCCGCGCTGCGCACCCGGCTCGACGCCGTCGTCGAGATCGACCACGGGCTGGTCGTGACCGACTTCGGCGAGCCGCGCGCCCGGCGGGCGCTGGCCGGCGCCGAGGTCCTGCTGACCGGCTGGGGCTGTCCGCCGCTGGACGCCGAGGTCCTGGACGCGGCGCCGCACCTGCGCGCGGTGGTCCACGCGGCCGGATCGGTGAAACACCACCTGGGCCCGGACTTCTGGAGCCGCGGGATCCTCACCTCCTCGGCCGCGGACGCCAACGCGTATCCGGTCGCGCAGTTCACGCTCAGCGTGATCCTGCTGGCCGGGAAACGGACTTTCTCGATGGCGCGGCAGTACGCCGAGGGCGTCTACAAGGCGTCCGCGACCTCGCCGCGGTTCGGCAACGTCGGCCGCACGGTCGGGGTGGTCGGCGCCTCCCGCATCGGCCGGCTGGTGCTGCCGATGCTGGCCCGCGAGGGCTTCGAGGTCCTGCTCGCCGATCCGACGCTGAGCCCGGCCGAGGCCGCGGCGCTGATGCCGGCACCGTGGTCGGTGGAGCTCGTGGAGCTCGACGACCTGCTGCGCCGCGGCGACGTGGTGACGCTGCACGCGCCGTCGCTGCCGGAGACCCGCCACCTGCTCGACGACCGGCGGCTGGGGCTGATGCGCGAGGGATCGGTGCTCGTGAACACCGCCCGCGGCGCCCTGATCGACACCGAGGCGCTGGTGCGGCACTGCGCCGCCGGCCGGATCGACGCGTTCCTGGACGTCACGGATCCCGACGAGCCGCTGCCACCGGGGCATCCGCTGTTCCTGCTGCCGAACGTGGTCGTGACACCGCACCTGGCCGGCGCGATGGGCAGCGAGGTCGCACTGCTCGGCGCGTACGCGGTCGCCGACGTCGAGCGTTTCGTCGCGGGGCTTCCGCTGCTAGGCGCGGTTCGTGAGGATGATCTCGCGCGGATCGCTTAGCCGGACCGGACATCAGGGGAGACATGAGCACTGCACGCACTTCACACGTTCTGGTCATCGGCATCGACGGCACGCGCCTGGACTTCCTGGAGGCCGAGCCGACGCCGCACCTCGACCGGATCGCCGGCGAGGGTTTCCTGGCCCCGGTCCGGATCGAGGACGGCACGCCGACCGTCTCAGGGCCCTGCTGGGCCACCGCCGTCACCGGTACCACCATCGACCGGCACCGCATCGGCGGCAACGACTTCGCCGGGCACCGCCTCGCCGAGCACCCGGATTTCCTGACCGTGCTGACCCGCGACTTCGGCCTGCACACCTACCTCGCGGTCGGGGCCTGGCCGCCGTTGGCCACCACGGCCGACCACGGCCCGATGTTCGCGGCGCCGTCCCGGCTGAGCTTCGCCACCTTCGGACAGTCCGCGCAGGGCTGCGACCAGGGCGACGAGGCGGTCACCCGCGATGCCGAGCGCGTCCTGGCCGCCGAGGACGTGGACGCGGCGTTCGTCTACCTCGGCGTGAACGACGCCACCGGCCACGACCTGGGCTGCGGGGACGTGTACCGGGCCGCGATCCGCCGCACCGACGCGCGGGTCGGGCGGCTGCTGGCCGCGGTGGCCTCGCGGGCGGAGCGGACGGCCGAGAACTGGACCTTCATCGCCGTCACCGACCACGGCCACGTCCCGGAAGGCGGCCACGGCGGCGACAGCCAGGCCGAGCGCACCGCCTGGATCGCGGCCTGCGGCCCGGGCATTGAAGGTGGTGCTGACTACGGCACGCTGCGGCACGTGGACGTCGCGGCGCACGTCTACGCGGCGCTGGGCGTCGAGCCGGAGATCGTGCTGGACGGCAAGCCCTTCGCCTCTGTGCTCTGACTGGCCCGACTGGCCCGACTGGCCTGACTGGCCTTGCCGGTGTGACCGGCAGGCCGCGGCTACTTCGCGAGCTTGGCTATGTCCACGACCTGGCCCGGCGGCGGCGGGTTCAGCGTGACCTGGGAGTCGTAGTCCATGAAGTCCAGCGTCCCGCCGCCGGGCGGCAGCACCCGCTCCAGGAAGGGCTGACCGTCGATGGCCACGTACACCCGGGTGTCCTTGGCGCCGGACAACACGATCGACTTGGTGCCCCGGATGTCCTTCTGGCCGTCCTTGCCCAGCGATCCGATGCCCTGCATGATCTGCGCCAGCAGCTGGCGCGGATCGGTCAGCGAGGCGAAGGTCTGGTACTGCGCGTCGGCCGGGCCGATGTGCAGGTAGTTGATCTGCATCGCGGTGACCGCGATGCTGTTGTCGGAGGAGCTCGAGCCGGGACTCGGGCTGCTCGCGGGCGAGGACGGCGCCGTGGACGGAGCCGATCCCGCCGAACTCGGCGCCGGGGCGGACCCGTCGCCGAGCCGGGACAGCACCGACTGGTAGAAGGCCTGGTCGCCCTTGACGTAGACGTCCGGCCCGACCCGCAGAAGCTCAAGCACCTCAGTGCCGATCGTCACCGTGCCGGAGGCCCCCTTGTCCTTCACCAGCCGCAGGTCCAGCGCGACCGGCTGGTTGCCGGAGGTGAACTGGCCCTGGATGTGGACGCTGCCGGCGTTCAGCACGGCGTCCTCGGCGGTGGCGACGATGGATCCGGCGCCCTTCTTGGCCACGCCGTTGGTGCCGGTGGAGCCGCAGCCGGCCAGCACCGCCGCGGCGGTCACGGCCGCGACGGCCGCGGCACCTGCGCGAACAGCGGTTCCTCGGGACGTGCGCACGGTTCTCCCGTCGATCGGTGACGCCATGAGACTAGACGACGTGCCGACGGGGCGGGGACGGAGTAGCGGAGTCTGTCGCGCGGGGCCGGAACCGGTAGCCTGATCACATCATCGGACCTGGGGCGTCGCGCGGTCGGCGGCGTTTCGACCGGCCCGTGAGGCAGCACACTCATCTTGACCACCCGCGGCCGCCGGGAGCGTGCCGGCCGCGCTGACGACGATGCGGAGGATGACGTGAGGGCCCTGTCCCGCGTATATGTCTCCCACCTCGCCGGCCGCTCTGTGTTCGACGCAGACGGCGAACCGGTGGGCCGGATCCGCGACATCGTGGTCAGCATGGGCGCCGGCGACACCGCCCCGCGCGTGCTCGGCCTGGTCCTGGAGATGCAGATGCACGGCCGGCGGCGGGTCTTCCTGCCGATCGGCCGGGTCACCTCGATCGAGAGCAACCAGGTGATCTCCACCGGCCTGGTGAACATGCGGCACTTCCAGCAGCGGGCCGGCGAGACCCTGGTGCTGGCCGAACTGCTGGACCGCCGGGTCACCCTGAAGGCCACCGGCGAGAACGCGACCGTGCGCGACGTGGCCCTGGAGCCCGAGCGCGCCGGCAAGGACATGGCGCTGACCAAGCTGTTCGTGCAGAAGGCGGCCAAGGGCGGGCTGCGGCGCCGCGGGGAGTCGCTGACCGTGGACTGGGACGCGGTCCAGGGCCTGGAGGTCTCCGGCGCGCAGGGCGCCGCCGAGCTGGTCGCGGCGCTGGACAAGCTGCACGCCGCGGACCTGGCGCACGTCATGCACGAGCTCTCGCCCCGGCGGCGCGGCGAGGTGGCCGCGGCCCTGGACGACGAGCGCCTGGCCGACGTGATGGAGGAGCTCCCCGAGGACGACCAGGTCGAGATCCTGGGCGAGCTGGAGTCCGAGCGCGCCGCCGACGTCCTGGAGGCGATGGACCCCGACGACGCCGCGGACCTGCTCGGCGAGCTGAGCGCGGACGAGGCCGAGCGGCTGCTGGCCCTGATGGAGCCGCAGGACGCGAACCCGGTGCGGCGGCTGCTGACCTACCGCGAGGACACCGCCGGCGGCCTGATGAACTCCGACCCGATCATCCTGCTGCCGAACGCGACCGTGGCCGAGGCCCTGGCGCTGGTACGGGACGAGGAGCGCACGCCGGCGAACGCCTCGCTGGTGTTCGTCACCCGCGCGCCGACCGAGACGCCGACCGGCCGCTACCTGGGCGCCGTGCACATCCAGCGGCTGCTGCGCGAGCCGCCGATGGCGCTGGTGTCGGCGGCGGTGGACGTCGAGCTGGAGCCGCTGACCCCGGACACCATGCTGAACGAGGTCACGGCCTACATGGCGACCTACAACCTGGTCGCGGTGCCGGTGGTGGACGCCGACGACCGGCTGCTGGGCGCGGTCACCGTCGACGACGTGCTGGACCACCTGCTGCCCGACGACTGGCGGATGCGGCCGGGCAAACACCCGCACGACGAACTGCCTCCGGAGGCCCGCGAGGTCGTGGAGCTGCTGGAGGAGCAGGACGCCGGGGCCGCGGGCCTGGAACGGACCGGCACCGAGGTGGGGGAGGGCTAAGTGGCGCGCGAGTACACACCGCCGCGGCTGGACCAGCCGCGCGGCCGGCGGCAGGTCTCGCTGAAGCCGTCGTTCGACCCGGACGCCTTCGGCCGGGTCTCGGAGACCATCGCACGGTTCTTCGGCACCGCGCGGTACCTGGTCATCCAGACCGTGATCGTCATCATCTGGATCGCGCTGAACATCCTGGTGATCAGCAGGGCGATCCGCTGGGACCCGTACCCCTTCATCCTGCTGAACCTGGCGTTCTCGACCCAGGCCGCCTATGCCGCGCCGCTGATCCTGCTGGCGCAGAACCGGCAGGCCGAGCGGGACAAGGTGCAGGTCGCCGAGGACCGGAACCGCGAAGAGCTGTCGATCGCGACGATGGAGTACCTGACCCGGGAGATCGCCTCGCTGCGCCTGGCGGTGGGCGAGGTCGCCACCCGGGACTACGTGCGCGGCGAAATCCAGGGGCTGCTCAAGGAGCTGGAAGAACGGGCCCGGGAGCTGCCGGCGGAGTAGCGGTCGCAGCGCTATTCCTGGATGAACTCCAGGCGGTTGCCGTGCGGGTCGAAGGTGTGCAGCCGCCGTCGGTCGGGGATGCTCGTGTCCCACGTGTACTCGTGGCCGGCCGCGGTGAGCGCCGCGGACAGCTGGTCGATGTCGGTGACCAGGATGCCCGGGTGCGCCTTGCGCGCCGGGACGAAGGGCTCCTCGACGCCGGTGTGGATCTCCAGGCCGCCGGCGGCGAACCAGCAGCCGCCGCGCGCGGCGAGGACCGGCGGCTTGGGCAGCTCGGTCATGCCCAGGACGCCGACGTAGTAGGCGCGCGAGATGTCCTCCGCGCCCTTCGGGACCGCTACCTGGGTGTGATGGAGTGATGAGAGCATTTCTTTCCCCTCCGGGTGTGGTCGGCTAATGCGAGCGGCCGATGGCGAAGATCCGCCGATAGGGCAGCAGCTGGACGGTGTGGCCGCCGAGTTCGCGGATCGGGTAGGCCGCGCGGGCCAGGGTGTCGTATTCGGCGACGAAGTCGGCGGCGTCGGTCTCGCTCAGGGCCTTGATCGCCGGGCGCAGGGCGCTGCCGCGGACGAACTCGGTGACGCCGCACGGCACGGACGGGTCCGGGTCGGCCGGGACCAGGTAGGTGTAGGTGGTCTCCCACACGTCCGGCTCCAGCCCGGCCTCGGCGAGCTTCTCCAGGTAGACCGCCGGGTCGTGGGACGCGGGCTTGACCAGGTCGTCCGGGACCCGGCCGGCCCACCGGCGCTTCATCTCGGCCAGCGCGAGGTGCGAGGGCGCCTCGAAGTTGCCGGGGACCTGGAAGCCGAACACGCCGCCGGGGGCGAGCTGCGCGGCCAGGTCCGGCAGCAGGTCCAGGTGGTCCGGCACCCACTGGAGCACGGCGTTGGCGAGCAGGACGTCGACCTTGGCGTCCGGGTGCCAGTCGCGCAGGTCGCCGAGTTCGAAGTCGACCTGGCCGGGAACCTCCTGCCGCCGGGCGGCCTCGATCATCGCCGGGGAGGAGTCGACGCCCACGATCCGGGCGTCCGGCCACCAGTCGACCAGCAGCGCGGTCGCGTTGCCGGGGCCGCAGCCCAGGTCGACGACGGTGTGCACGTCGCCGTCCGCGTCGAGCTGGGTGACCAGGTCCAGGAAGGGGCGCAGGCGGTCGTTCTCGAACCGCAGGTACTGCTGGGCGTTCCAGATGTCGTCGGCCATGACGCCTCCCGGCAGGTCGCAGATGGGCAAAGTATCTCGACGTCGAGATACTTAGAGTCTGCCCGGTCAAGAATCTCGATGTCAAGATGCTCGGTGCCGACATTCCCGCTAGGCTGGGGTCTCGGATCACGCTGAGGAGAAGGTACGCGGTGGAGACGCCACAGACGCAGGATTCAGCCCGCCTGGCGCCCCCCGCCGAGAACGGCACCGCCGCCTCCGCGGACCCCGGGGTCTGCCGGGACGAGGTGGACCGGCTGATCGAGGCCTGGCACCACGAGCGCCCCGACCTCGACGTGGCTCCGCTCGAAGTCCTCTCCCGGGTCTCCCGCCTGGCCCGGCACCTGGACCGGGCCCGCCGCACCGCGTTCGCCGAGCACGACCTGGAGCCGTGGGAGTTCGACGTGCTCTCGGCGCTGCGCCGCGCCGGCGCGCCCTACCAGCTCACCCCCAGCAAGCTGCTGACCCAGACCCTGGTCACCAGCGGCACGATGACCAACCGCATCGACCGCCTCGCGGCCAAGGACCTGGTCAAGCGCCTGCCCGATCCCGGCGACCGGCGCGGGGTGCTGGTGCAGCTCTCGGACACCGGACGCGAGCGCGTGGACGGCGCGTTCGAGGGGCTGCTGGCGCAGGAGCGCGACCTGCTCGGCGGGCTGTCCGCCGAGGATCGCAAGGCCCTGGCCGGGCTTTTGCGGACGCTGGTCCTGCCCTTCGACAACTGACTCGGGCGGCGTTCGGCAACCGACTTAAGCGGTCGTTCTCCTCGAATCACCCTCCCCTACCCCTGGCGGCTACCTACCAGTAGCATCCAGGTGTTCGCCGCCACATGTATGTGCGATGGGGCCTTTGTGGGCGGCGCGATCTTCTTGGGAGGGGACCCACAGCATGCACGTTCCCAAACTCGGC
This sequence comes from Catenulispora sp. MAP12-49, assembly GCF_041262705.1. Classification (NCBI taxonomy): domain Bacteria; kingdom Bacillati; phylum Actinomycetota; class Actinomycetes; order Catenulisporales; family Catenulisporaceae; genus Catenulispora; species Catenulispora sp. MAP12-49. The sequence goes on from NZ_JBGCCP010000001.1 coordinate 449,428, forward strand.
CTGCGCAAGGCCGCCGCGCTCGCGGCCGCCGCGCTGTGCGGCCTGGCGGTCAGCGCCGGCCCAGCGAGCGCGACCGACGGCTGGAAGCACCAGCCGTACGACTACTACCTCGCCCTCGGCGACTCGCTCGGCGCCGGCTGGCAGCCGAACGCGGTGACCGGCCAGGGCTACATCAGCGGCCACGGCTACGCCGACGACATCGCCGCCTCGCTGAAGGCCCAGGGGACCAAGTACGTGAACCTGGCGTGCCCCGGCGAGACCACGGGCTCGATGATCCACGGCGGCTGCCCGTACCCGGAGCCGTACAAGAACCAGCTCGACGCCGCCGCCTCGTTCCTGAAGGCGCATAAGGGCGACCGGGTCCTGGTGACCCTCGACATCGGCGCGAACGACGTCGACGGCTGCGCGAGCGCCACCGGCCTGGACATCCAGTGCGGCCTGAACGGGATCAAGCAGACCTCGCAGGACCTGCCGGTCATCCTCAAGACGCTGCGCTCCGCGGCCGGGCACAAGACCGAGTTCGTCGGGTCGACGTACTACAACCCGTTCCTCGCGTCCTGGCTCACCGGCTCCTCCGGCCAGAGCACCGCGACGCTCTCGGCGGTGTTCCTGAACCTGTTCAACGCGGTCTTCGCGGTCGAGTACCCGGTGAACGGCGTCCGGGTGGCCGACGTCAGCGCGGCGTTCGACAGCAACGACTTCATCGACCAGGTGCCGCTGAAGCCGGGCGTCACCGTGCCGCTGAACGTGGCCCGCATCTGCCAGTGGACCTGGATGTGCGCGCCGGCCCCGGTCGGTCCCAACATCCACGCGAACGACGCCGGGTACGCTGTGATGGCGAAGGCCTTCGAAGCAGCTATCTGACATACCGCTTTTCCCTGCCGCGCAGGTCAGCCGGGGCCGCCCCAACTCGGGGTTGGCCCCGGCTCTGTCGTGGGGCAGGATGAGCCGGTGCCCGGTCCACTCATAAGTTCGACAGGACACGTGGGTCTGCGTGTCGAGACGCCGGATCTGCGGCTGCTGTGCGATCCGTGGGTTTCCCCGGGCGGGGCCTTCTTAGGGTCGTGGTTCCCTTTCCCGGACAACAGCCACCTGCATACGGTTCCCGGGCTTCTGGCGGCCGATTGGGTCGCGGTGTCGAGTGCGCAGGCGGACCACCTGGACCTGCCTTTTCTGTCCGGGCTCGACGAAGCGGTCCCGGTGGTGATCCCGGCCTATCCCTCCTCTGCTCTCCGCGACCAGCTGAGCGGGGCCGGGGTGAAGAACATCGTGGAAGTCGAAGGCTGGCAGCGGCTTCCGCTCAACGATCGCGGTGACTGGTTGACGGTCGTTCCCGAGCAGTCGCCGATGGCGCACCGGGCCGCTTTTCTGGTCTTCGTAGACGGTGTTTCGGTGCTGCACTGCAATGATGCGCGGCTGTCCTTGGCGCAGGTGCGACGCGCCATGATCGAAGTCGGCGGCCCGTTGGACCTGCTGGCGGTGGATGCTTCGGAGCCGTGGTTCAGAGCCGTGAAACGGTTGGTGCGGACGGTGAAGCCGCGTTTGGTGCTTTCTTGTGGCGGGTCTGACGAACTGCCGGCCGAGACGCTGCGACTGCTTCCAGGGGACGGCGTTCATATAGCAGCTACCGACCATCAGGTCGTCAGGGATCCGCATTGGGAGGGGAACACCCATAGTGGCTCTGACTCCCGTGCGCAGGAGGCCGCCGACCTATGGGCTGCGTATCCCGATCCTGCTGCGGGCTCAGGCCTTGCGGACCGGTTCGCTGAGCACTTCGCGCGGCTTCGTTCCATGAGTCCGTACTTCCTGGAGCGGATCGCGATGACGGTCCGGTTCGAGGTGACCGGCGCAGATGGCGGGGTGTGGGACGTACACCTCGGCTCCGACGAGCCTGCGCAGTACACCTTCCGTGTCAAGGCGCGTTGGCTGGATGCAGTGCTTCGCGGAGACATCCGCTGGGACGACCTGCTTTTGTCGCAACGCTTCCAGACTCTGCATAGTCCGGACGTCGACAACGCATATCTCTTCGCTCTGCTTAAGCACGCCAATGCTGATGCGTTGCAGGCTATAGAGGACTACGACAAGCGCGACCCTAATACCACCGTCACCCTTAGCTCCGGCGACCGAACCTTCGAAGTGACGCGCTACTGTCCGCACTCCGGTGAAGACCTCGCCGAGGGTGCCGTCATCGACGAGGCGCCGGAGGGTCTGGTTCTGCGCTGCTTGGCGCACAACTTCGACTTCTCACTCACCACCGGCCTGTGTCTGAACGCCCGGTGTGAGCCCATTGTGGTGGCGGCGCCTGTCTGACCTTCCCTTATGCGGGTGCGGTTTCCTTTTCGGGAGCGGTGTCCGACAGGTAGCCCAGACCGCCCGTGGACGGCGTCCGTCCGGACCGCATGAAGTACGTGCCGACCAAGGCGATCGTGCCGGCGATCGCACAGGCGATGAAGATCTGCGTGTACGCGGTGTCGGTGAACACTCCCGCGCGCTCCGTCACCCCGGTCTTCGGGTCCGGGGTACCGGCGAACACCGTCTGTCCGGCCACGACCAGCCGCACAGGATGGGCCGCCTGGAAAGCCGCCGCTATAGCGGTTCCCACAGCGGTGCCGATGGAGTTGGACACGCCGAGCATGCCCGCTGTGATTCCCTGCTGCTCCGGCGGAGAGGCTTCCACCAACAGGTTCGGTGTTGTCGCGTAGTAGGCGCCGAACCCGACGCCGAAGACGATGCCGACGAGGGCCAGTGTCAGCGCGCCGTGGTGCGCGGCGGCGTACACACCGCTGGTGGCGGCGAAGGTGAACATCCCGATCAGCAACGGCTTGCGTGCGCCGATCTTCCCGGACAGCTGGCCGGAGGCCGCGCCGGAGAACATGGATACCGACGAGCCCCACACCTGGACGTGGAACGCCAAGCCCAGCAACGTGAACCCGAGTCCGTAGCCGATGTCGCCGAGCACCTTCACCGGGATCTGGTTCGGCTGCACCAGCCCCTTGAAGCGGGCGGCAGCGCCCTGCTGGGTCAGGGCTATCAGGCCGTTGTGGCTCGGCGTGGACACCATGTACGGGATGGCGAAGGCCTGGATGCCGACCACGATCGAGGCGAAGAAGGCGATGAACAGCACCACCGAGACCTTCGGCGAGAACAGCAGCCGCAGGTCGATGATCGGCTGGCTGACTCTGCGTTCCAACCCGACGAAGGCCGCGACGAGCAGCACGCCGAGGACCAGGTAGCCCAGGTAGAGCGGGTCGGTCCAGCCGACGTTCGCACCGTTGGACACGTACAGCAGCGCGAAGCCCACGCCCCCGGCCAGCAGCAGCGCGCCGAACGGGTCGAGCTTCTGGCGGGCCCGGAACTTGGTCTCCGGGCACACGATGAACAGCAGCGGCAGCGTCACCAGGGTGTAGATCACCAGGAACCAGAACAGCGACTTGTAGCTCCAGCCGGCGGTGTCGGTCAGCACCCCGGAGAGCATGATCCCGCCGACCCCGGACACCCCGAGCCCGGTGGACACCAGCCCGATCGCCAGCGGCACGTACTTGCGCGGGATCAGGTCCCGGATCAGGCCGTAGGCCACCGTGGCCGCGGCGATGGCCACCGCCTGGAACGCCCGCCCGATCAGGAAGAGCGTCCAGTTGCTGGTGGTGGCGCAGATCAGCGACCCGATCAGGAACGACACCCCGACCGCCAGCAGCATGTTCCGCTTGCCGTACAGGTCGGACAGCTTGCCCAGGATCGGCGTCGCCGCCCCGCCGACCAGCCCGAAGACGATGGTCATCCACGCGATGTTGCTCCCCACCCCCGGGAAGCTGCGCCCGATCAGCTGCGCCGCCGGCGAGACCATCGTGTACTGCAGCGGCGCGACCTCGGCGAAGAGGACGACGACCACGATGACGGCGAAGATGCGCCCGCGGGAGGCGTTGTCGAGGCGCCCCGTGTCGTTCTCGGGCGGAGGTGCGGCCGCTGTGCTCGATCCGGTATCGGTCATGGCGCGTCCTTGAAATCTCGGGGAGATGTCTGATCGGCCTAATACGAACCCGACCTGTGAGGATGCTCACAGCCCGCGTTCGAGGCACCATGACACCGAGACCTCTAAGTCGCAAGAGTTATCGAGTCCGCGCTGTACCGCCGCGCCGTATGGCGCTACCCCTCGCGCGACCAGTCCCCTGAGACGCCGCCGGACTTCGTCTCCACCTGGACCCGGGTCAGCACCGCGGCCGGGTCGACCGCCTTGACCATGTCGATGACGGTCAGCCCGGCGACCGCCACCGCCGTCAGCGCCTCCATCTCGACGCCGGTGCGGTCCGCGGTCTTCACCGTCGCGGCGATCGCGACGCCGGAGTCCTCGACCTCCAGCGCCACCTTCACGCCGCTGATCGCGATCGGGTGGCAGAGCGGGACCAGGTCGGGCGTCCGCTTCGCGCCCATGATCCCGGCGATGCGCGCGACCGACAGGGCGTCCCCCTTGGGCACGCCCTCGCCGCGCAGCAGCTCCACCACCTTCGGCGAGACCTCCACGAAGCCGGTCGCCCGCGCCTGGCGGGCCGAGACCGGCTTGGCGGTGACGTCGACCATGCGCGCGTCGCCGGCGGAGTCGATGTGCGTCAGGCGGTCTGACTTGCCGCCGGCCGGCTGTTCGGGGCTCACCGGGGACCGCCGTCCAGCACGATCACCTCGACGTCGTCGCCGTCGACGACCTCGGTCACGTACTCCGGCACCACTATCAACGCGTTCGCCAGGGCCAGGTCGCCGACCAGGTGCGAGCCGTGGCCGCCGACCGGCCGGACGCTCAGGCCCTTCGGGTCGTAGACGCCGCGGGCGAACTGGCGCTTGCCCTCCGGGGAGGTGAAGGCGCCGAAGCAGGTCGCGGTGACGGTCTTGCGCGGCCCGGTCTCGATGCCCATCATCTTCTCGATCGCCGGGCGGATGTAGATCTCGAAGGACACGTAGGCCGAGACCGGGTTGCCCGGCAGCGTGAAGATCGGGATCCGGTCCTCGCCGACCGTGCCGAAGCCCTGCGGCATCCCCGGCTGCATCGCGACCTTGGCGAACTCCACGGTGCCCAGCGTCGAGAGCACCTCCTTCACCACGTCGTAGGCGCCGACCGAGACCCCGCCGGTGGTGACCACCATGTCGGCGCGGATGAGCTGGTCCTCGATGGCGTCGAGCACGCCCTGCGGGTTGTCGCCGACGATGCCGACCCGGATGCCGGTGGCGCCCATGGCGTTCACCGCGGCGGTCAGCGCGGGGCCGTTGCCGTCGTTGATCTGGCCCGGGCCCAGCGGCGTGCCGGGCTCGACCAGTTCCGAGCCGGTGGACAGCACCACGACCCGCGGGTGCGGGTGCACCGGAGCGTGGACCTGGCCGATCGCGGCCAGCAGGCCGATCTGGCGCGGGCCCAGCCGGGTGCCGGCCTTGAGCACCACGTCGCCGGCGGCGACGTCGGAGCCCAGTACGCGGATGTGGGCGTTGCGCTCCGGGACCCGGGTGATGCGCACGCTCTCCGTGCCGCCGTCGGTCCACTCCACCGGCACGACGGCCTCCGCGCCGTGCGGCACCACCGCGCCGGTCATGATGCGCAGGCAGGTGCCCGGCTCCAGGATGCCCTCGGGAACGGAGCCGGCCGCGATGTCGCCGAGCACGCGCAGCTCCGCCGGGCTGTCCTCGGCGGCGCCCTCCAGGTCGGCCAGCCGCACCGCGTAGCCGTCGACCGAGGAGTTGTCGAACGGCGGCAGCGAGATGGCCGAGACCACGTCGTCGGCGAGCACCAGCCCGTTCACGTCGGTGATCGGGAGCTCCATCGGGGCGAGCAGCTGCACGGTGTCGAGGACCGTCTTCAGGTGGTCGTCGACACTGCGCAGCGTCGCGTTCTCGGAATCGGACATGCGTCCATCATCCCTTATGCCACGGACGTGGACGCCGAGCGCCTCAGTCAGCGCTTCAGTCTGTGCTTCAGTCTGTGCTTCAGTCAGTGCCTCGGTCTGTGCTTCAGTCAGTGCCTCGGTCTGTGCTTCAGGCTTCGAAGCCGGCGCTCACGTACGCCGACAGCCAGTCACGGAACTCCCGGCCCAGATCGGGCCGGTCCACCGCGAGCTGCACCACGGTCTTCAGGTAGTCGATCGGGTTGCCGGTGTCGTACCGGCGCCCGGTGAACACCACGCCGTGGACCGGCCCGCCGATGTCCGGATCACTCGCCAGGGTGCGCAGCGCGTCGGTCAGCTGGATCTCCCCGCCGCGTCCCGGAGCCGTCTCGCGCAGGACGTCCATCACCGCCGGGTCCAGCACATAGCGGCCGATCACCGCGAGGTTCGACGGAGCCTGGTCGGCACTGGGCTTCTCCACCAGATCGGTGATCTGGATCAGGCTGGTGTGCTTCTGGTCCAGCTCCGGACCGTCCGCCGCCGGCTTCACCGCGGCACAGCCGTACATGTGGATGTGCTCTTCGGGGACCTCGATGAGCGCGACCACGGAGCCGCCGTAGCGCTGCCGGACCTCGATCATCGCCGGCAGCAGCGGGTCCCGCTCGTCGATGAAGTCGTCGCCGAGCAGGACGGCGAACGGTTCGCCGTGCACATAGGACTCCGCCTTGAGGACGGCGTGGCCCAGGCCCTTGGGGTCGCCCTGCCTGACGTAGTGGACGTTCGCCATCTCGGCGGACGCGCGGATCTGCTCCAGCCGGGCGTGGTCGCCCTTGGCCTGCAGCGCCTCTTCGAGCTCTGCGGCGCGGTCGAAGTGGTCTTCCAGCGGCCGCTTGTTGCGGCCGGTCACCATGAGGATGTCGGTCAGCCCGGCGGTCACGGCTTCCTCGACGACGTACTGGATCGTCGGTTTGTCGATGACCGGGAGCATCTCCTTGGGTGTCGCCTTGGTCGCCGGCAGGAATCTGGTGCCCAGACCCGCCGATGGGATGACTGCTTTGCGAACCTCCACCATGAATCGGGACGCTATCAGGTGATGCGCCAACTTCCATGAGAGTCACGTTTAGCTGCCATGAGTTGTTCATCAGCGACCCGCAAAAGCGTCGCGGCGTGCGTCCCGTGATCGGGGAAGATCACACCGCCGACGGAGATCGTCAACTGGAACGGACCCTGCTCCGGGTCCCCGTCCGGACCTGCGTCGAAAGTCAGTTTGCGGACCGCGTAGCAGAGCCGTTCGGCGACTTTCGCAGCGGTCTCGGCGTTGGTGCCGGGAATGATGAGGACGAACTCCTCGCCGCCGTATCTGGCGAAAGTGTCGGCGTGTCGCACTTCCAGCGCCAAACGCTGCGCCAGCTCCCGGAGCACCGCGGAGCCCCGCTGATGGCCGTATCCGGCGTTGACCTGGCGGAAGTCGTCGACATCGATCATCAGCAGCGCGCCGCCCACCCCGGTGGCCCGCGCGGCTTCGAGTTCCCGGGCCAGCGCGCCCTGCAGGTACCGGTAGTTCCACACCCCGGTCAGCGGATCGAGCGCGGACAGCCGCTCCAGGTCCTCCCGGCCCTGTTCCAGCCCGGTCACCTCGCTGGCGGCCTCGGCCAGCGCGGTGCGGGTGGTCTCCTCCAGGTGCTCCAGCCGCCGGCGCAGGGCCAGGTTCATGCCGGCCAACGCGACAGCGGCCGCGGCCAGCAACACCAAGACCACCGCCGTGAGGGACATCGGTGGGGCTCCTCTCCCGGCCTGGCATTCTTGAGCACAGCATGACTAATCAATTCAACGACCCGGGCCTTGCCAAGGGCACGATCCGGTCACGGTTGCTGGCCGCACGGCGCGCGTGCGCCCCCGAGAGGCGTGCGGCGTGGGCGGCTGCGGCGTGCGAGGTGCTGGTGGGGCAGATGAGCGGGGCGGACGTGGTCGCCGCCTACGCCTCTTTCGGCACCGAGCCGGACACCGGCCCGCTGCTGGCGGGATTGCGCGGGCGCGGTATCCGCGTCCTGTTACCTATTCTAGAGAATGACATGGACCTGTCGTGGGGGTGGTTTTCCGACCCTGATTCACTCGTTCGAAGGATCCCGCCCGGCGGCTCCCGCCCCAGCCCCATCCCCGAGCCGGCCGAGTCCCTGGGCCGGGACGCCGTGCTGTCAGCCTCCTGGATCGTGGTGCCGGCCCTGGCCGTGTCCCCCGACGGCATCCGCATGGGGCGCGGCGGCGGCAGCTACGACCGGGTGCTGACCAGGATCGAGGCGTCCCCGCGCGCCGCACGCCCCCGGGTGGCGGCGCTGCTGTATCCCGGCGAGCTCGACGTAGACCTCCCGGTCGAACCCCACGACCGGCCGGTCGACATGGCGGTCGCCGGGGAAAGCGTTCGCCACTGGGACGAATCTCCCGGCGGGGTTCTCTCGCGCTGAGGCCGCCGCTAGTGGCAGACTCGGCGCTTAAAGAACGTCAGGGTTCGGCAGAGCGGTTGGTACCTCACATGCGACGTCAGCCGGGGACCGGGGAACAGCTCCCGCATGCCCGGCCGCAACCACCGTCCGAACTGGTGCCCGCGAACAGCACCCAGACCTCGGCGATCTCGGTGCTCGAAGCCCTGCCCGACCCCGTGGTGGTGCTGAACCACCGGGGCCAGATCACCGGCTGGAACCCCGCCGCCGAGGAGCTCTTCGGCTGGTACGGCGAAGAGGTCCTGGGCCGGCCGTGGACCGAGTTCGTGGTCGCCGACGGCACCAACGGCAACGCTCTGTCACACCTGGACTCCATCGGGTCGACCGTCCAACGCGGGGGCACATGGGAGGGTTCCTTCCCGATCACCACGCGCAACGGTGACTCCCTGCTCGCCCGCGTGCGCGCCGCGCCGATGATGAACGGCGGCATGGTCACCGGGACCGTGGTGACCGCGATCGACCTGTTCGGCTCCGACGCCAGCCGCGACGACCAGCAGCGCGCCGCCGCGCGGGCCGCTGTGCGCGCCGCAGTGCTGTCGCGCGCCGGTATGCAGCTGGGGACCTCGCTGGACACCGGCCGGACGCTCGCCGCGCTGGCCGAGATCCTGGTCCCGGCGTTCGCCGACACCTGCGTCGTGGACCTGCTGGATGAGAACGGCGTCGCACAGCGTCTGGTGACGGTGCACAGTACGGACACCTCTCCGTGTCCCCCTATGCGCGCGGGTACGGAGATCCACTACCCGGCGCGCCATCCCTGTGACCGCGCGCTGCGGACCGGCCGGCCGGTCCTCATCCAGGGCGCGCCGAGGGTGAAGGCGCTGGACCAGGATGAGGAGTGCGACCGCAAGGCGCTCCTGCTGGACGCCAAGTCGCTGATCGCTGTGCCCCTTCTGGCACCCAGCGGTGTGCGCGGAGTGCTCGCCATCGCCCTGACCGAGGACGCGGACCCGACACCCCGGTACGACACGGCGGACCTGGAGCTGGTCGAGGAACTGGCGGCGCGAGCCGGGCTGGCCCTGGAGAACGCGGCCATGTTCGACCGGCAGCGGACCCTGGCGCTGGCGCTACAGAAGTCCCTGCTGCCGACCGACCTACCGCTGCCCGACGGTGTCTCCATCCGCGTCGGCTATGCGCCGGGCGCAGCCTCCGAAGTCAGCGGCGACTTGTATGACGTCGTCGAGCTGTCGGCCGGACGGATCGGCGTGGTCATCGGAGACGTCCAGGGACGCGGTGCGCACGCCGCCGCCGTCATGGGACAGTTGCGCGCCGCACTGCGTGCCTACGCGGTGCTGGATGTGCAGCCCGGTCAGTTGCTGTCGTATCTGGACGAACTGGTCCGCGGGCTGAACGAGGAGATCCTCGTCACCTGCGTGTACGCGATCTACGACCCCTTCACACGGCGCTGCGCTTTAGCCAACGCCGGACATCCGCCGCCCCTGTTGGCCTCCGCGCACGGCACGTATCCGATGGAAGTCCCGCCGGACGTCCCGCTGGGCATCGGCCCGCTGGGGCCCGGCGGCGGCAAGGGCGCCGTGCAGTTCGAGGACCACATCTTCAGCATCCCCCCGGGGGACGTGCTGGTGATGTACACGGACGGGGTCGTGGAGCGGCGCGACCAGTCGGTGGACACCGGTGTGCGCACGCTGTGCCTGGCCATCGAGCGCGTGGTGCGCGAGCCCCGAGCGATCTGCCGGGCCGCGCTGCGCGCCGCAGGCAGCGAGGCGCACGACGACCAGGCGGTGCTCGCCATGGCGACGTCCACGGTCGACCTGCCGCTGTCGCGGCTCGCGCTGCCGGCGCGTCCGGAAGCTGCGTTCGCGGCCCGGCACCACACGCGGGCCGTGCTGCGCGAGTGGGGCCTGAGCGAGCACGCCGAGCTGGCCGAGCTGCTGGTCTCCGAACTGATCACGAACGCGGTGCGGCACGCCAGCAGCCCGCGGCCGACCCCGTGGGGGTCCTTCTCCGACTCCGACCAGTACCCGGAGCCCGAGCCGCCGCCGATGGCCGAGGACATGATGGAGCTGGCGGCGGTCCGGGAGTACGCCGACCACCTCGGCGCCCTGGACGAGGACAACGAGATGGACCTGCTCGCCGAGCCCGGCCTGCTGGACGAGTTGGGGATGCTGGACGGCACGCTGGCCGCCCCCGGCGGCTCGCGGCGGCTGGACCTGGTGCTGCGCCGGGGTCTGCGGGCGCTGTGGATCGAGGTCCACGACCCGGACGTGCGGCTGCCGCGCATCCGGCAGGCCGCGGAAACAGATGAGGGCGGTCGCGGGTTGTATCTGGTGGACGCGCTGTCGGCGCGGTGGGGCGCGCGGCCCACCGACGCCGGGAAGTTCGTCTGGTTCGAGATCCCGCTGTTCTGACGTCCGGTTCTGTCGAGGATCGCGGCTGCGTCAGCGGTGGTTTTCCCGGTGCCGTGAGTGAGGTGTGTCACAGGGCCACCCCACCGCATTGGACAGTCCACGCGCCGATCCCGCAGAATTGGCAGTCTGGCGGCCAGAGTGCCAGGTCGATGAAGGAGATTCCCCGTGCCGACTTACCAGTACCAGTGCAAGGACTGCGGTGAGGCGCTGGAGGTCGTGCAGAAGTTCACGGACGACGCGCTGAACGTCTGCCCGAACTGCCAGGGCGACCTGCGCAAGGTGTTCTCCGCTGTGGGCATCGTGTTCAAGGGCAGCGGCTTCTACCGGACCGACAGCCGGTCGTCGTCGAGTTCCTCCACGGCGCCGTCGTCGTCGAACGGCTCTTCCGGCGGTTCCGGCTCGTCCGCCTCCTCGGGGTCGGGGAGCTCGGGCAGCTCGTCGAAGGGCGAGTCGTCGTCCTCGTCCTCGTCGTCCTCCTCGTCGTCGAGCGGGTCGTCCTCGGGCACGTCGTCCTCGTCGCCGTCAAGCTCGGGCTCGTCGTCGTCCACAAAGAGCTGAGCGCCGCCCGGTTGTCCACCGGGTTATCCACAGATCGTCTCTAGTTATCCACAGGTCGCCCACGACCGGTGGACAGGCTTGACGACCCCCTCGGATCATTACTCCCCGAAGCGTTCCGACTACGCCAGGGGGAGCAATGCCCACCGTCACCACCGCCCGCCCGAAGCTCGCCGTCCGCATGCCCGGCCGGCGCCACTGGTCGCGCACCCGGCGGCTGCGCGTCATCGGCGCCGCCGGATTCGCCGGCGTCTCGATGGCGCTGCTGACCTCCGAGCACTCCGTCCCACCACCGCGCCGGCCACCCCGCTTCGCGGCGGAATCCCTGATGAGCGGCCTGGTCGCGGTCCCGGTGCGGTTCGCCGACGCCGGCAGCACCGGATACCTGCGCCCCGGCGACCGGATCGACGTGCTCGCCGCCCGCGACGCCGGGCCGGGCGGTCCACCGGGCCCGCCGGACGCCGGCTCCAGCCCGCTCTCCGAGCCCGGCACCGACCCGCCACGGGGTGAGACGGCGGTCGCGACGGATGTCTCAGTCCTCGAGATCGCGCACGCCGCGGACGCCGGTTCGCTGACCCGCTCCGCCCCGGACGACGGCGGTCTGGTGTTCCTGGCTGTGGACAACGCGACCGCCGCCCGACTGGCCCGCGCCGCCGTCGCGGACCGCCTGAGCTACGCGCTGCGCCATGGCTGAGCGTGCTCTTGCCCCGGTGGGGGAAGAAATCTACCCTGCCGATCATCATGGACATTTACGAAGCGCTCTACACCACCCGGGCCATGCGCCGGGTCAAGCCCGACCCGATCCCGGAGTCCGTCCAGGCCCGGATCCTGGACGCCGCGATCCGCGCACCCTCCGGGGGCAACGGGCAGAACTGGCGATTCCTGCTCCTGGACGACCCGGAGAAGAAGAAGCTGATCGGCCCGCTCTACCGGGACGCCCTGGACCAGCTCTACAAGACCGTCTACGCGCCGATGCTCGCCGCCGTCGAGGCGGACCCGGACAGCCCCGAGTCGCGCCAGACGGCCAAGGTCACCAAGTCCTCGCAGTGGCTTGGCGAGCACTTCGAAGAGGTCCCGCTGTTCCTGTTCGCCTTCGTCCAGCGCGACCGCACCGGCGGCTCGATCTTCCCGGCGGTCTGGAACGCCCAGCTCGCCGCCCGCGGCCAAGGCGTCGGCAGCTCGCTGACCTCGATCCTCGGCCTGTTCCATGACGACCAGGTCAAGGAGATCCTCGGCGTGCCGGCCGAGGAGAAGTGGGTCCAGTCCTGCTGCGTGTCCTTCGGCTACCCGACCGGCCGCTGGGGCGTCGCCCCGCGCCGTCCCGTGCACGAGGTCTCGTACCGGAACAGCTGGGGCGAGCCGGTGGGCTTCACCGTCGACGAGCCGCTGTGGCAGCCGCCCGCCGAATCCTGACCCGTCAGCCCAGGGCCTTCTCCTGGATCAGGTCGGTCAGGGACCTGACGGCGTCCGCCTTGGCTGGCGACTCGGCCGCGTCGCGCAGCTCCGTGAGCCGGTCCAGGACGTCGTGCACGTCGGTGTCGGGGGAGGCGGCCTCGTCGAGGTCCACCACGACGACGGCGTCCGCGTCGGAGTACTGGACCCGGCCGTCCTTCAGGACGACGAGGGTCTTGGTGCCGCCGGCGGCCTTGCGCGGGGCGCTCTTGCGCTTCGGCTTGGCCGCCGCCTTCTTCTCGTCCTTGTCGTCCTTCTCGTCCTTGTCGTCCTTCTCTTCTTTGTCTTCCTTCTCCTCGCGGGGCTCCTTCTCGCCCTTCTCGTCCTGCTCCCCGCTCGCCTCCCCGTCCAGCCCAGCCCCGCCCGCCGTTTCCTCGCCCGCGGCGACTTCCGCAGGGATCTCCCTCGCCGCCTCGGTCTCCGCCGGCGGTCCGTCATCCTGCTGGTGCGGGATGTCAACGACTTCCCCGGGTCTTTCCTGATCCTGGTTCTGCGGCATGGCCGGGGCAGACATCGGGGGCATGGTCGTGGCGTTCATGACCACTTCAACGATCGACCCCGGACACGGTCACCCCCGCCCGGCCGAGGCGATCCGGGGGAAACCAGATCGGCCCCGGCTGCGTCCAATCCGCATGCCACGCAAGCAGATAGCCGCGATCGCCACCGCATCCCTGGCCGCCCTCACGGCATGTTCGTCCTCCGGCGGCACCTCGTCGGCGAGCGGTTCGCTGGTGCGCGCCGACGCCGCGCGGCCGATCGTCGGGCGGGCCGACGCGGGCGCCGCCTCGGCCGCCGTGAACAGCTTCGGGGTCGACGTCTTCCACTCGGTCGCGGACCAGGACGAGGGCGATGTCGTGATCTCCCCGGCCAGCCTGGCCACGGTCCTGACCATGCTGTTGCCCGGTGCGAAGGGGCAGACCGCGGACCAGATGGCCAAGGCTCTGCACACCACCATGCCCGCCGACCAGTTCGCGAACGCGCTCGGCTCCCTGGACTCGGCCACCGTGCAGCGCGGACTCGCCGACAAGGCGGACCTGCAGCAGTTCGACACGGTGTGGGCGCAGAAGGGATACGGCATCCAGCAGCCGTATCTACGGACCCTGGCCTCGGCCTTCGACGCCGGCGTCCACGAGACCGACTTCACGAACCCGGAGAACGCACGCCAGACCATCAACAAGACGGTCGCGGACCAGACCAACGGCCTCATCAAGGAGCTCTTCGGCCCCGGCTCCATGTCCGCCGACACCCGGCTGGTCCTCACCGACGCCCTGTACCTCAAGGCGACGTGGGCCACCCCCTTCGAGAAGTACCGGACCTCGGACAAAACGTTCCATCTGGCCGACGGCACGACCGCGAACGTCTCCACGATGGGAAGCGGGCAAGACTTCGCCTACGCGCAAGGCAACGGCTGGCAGTACGCAGAACTGCCCTATCAGCAGGACCACCTGGCGATGGGCATCGTGCTCCCGGCCGCCGGGACCTTCGACAAGTTCCGCACAGCGCTGACCGCCGACCAGATCACCGCCATGACCTCCTCGGCCACGTCGGTCCCGGTCGACCTGGAACTGCCGAAGTTCACGTTCGACACCAGCCGCCAGTTGAACGGCGCGCTGCAGTCCCTGGGGATGAAGTCGCTGTTCGACCCGAGCTCCGCGGACCTGAGCGCCATCCCGGCCAAGCCCGGACCGCTGTGGGTGGGCGCCGTCGTCCAGAAGGCCCACGTCGCCGTGGACGAGGACGGCACCACGGCGGCCGCGGCCTCGGGCGTCACGGTCATCGCCGGCGCCGCACCCGGGCAGCCGCAACAGCAAGCGGCCGAGATGCACGTCGACCGCCCCTTCCTCTTCTTGATCAGGGACACCGTGACGGGCCAGATCCTGTTCCTGGGCCAGGTGAGCGACCCTCGCGGCTGACGCAGGCCTCGATCACGCCCGCCGTCTTGCTGGACACCCGATCGGCCGACATTGGACAATCACTTCCATGGGAGGTCCTCCGTTCGGGAACGCCAGATGGCAGCCGCCGGACTTTCGGCCGTCGGACGCCGAGCGCGACGAAGCCATCGACGCTCTGTCGGCCGGCGCCGAGGCCGGCCGCCTGTCCAGCGACACCTTTTCGCACCGCATAGACCAGGCCCTCGCGGTGCGCTCGCACAGCGAGCTGACCCAACTCGTCTCCGACCTGCCGATCCCGGCCGAGGAGCCGGGCTTCGGCCAGCGCGTGGTCAACGCGGTCTCGGCCATCGCGCACTTCCGCTTCAAGGTCAAGGCGGCCTGGCGCGGCCCCTCCCTGCCGCGCCTGTCCCTCCCCGGCGGCCCGCAGGGCACCCTGCGCATCGGCCGCATGCCCGAATGCGACCTCCAGCTGTTCGACACCACGGTGTCCCGCTACCACGCCGAGTTCCGCCGCTCCCAGGCCGGCTGGGTCCTGGTGGACCTGGGCTCGACCAACGGCACCCGCGTCAACGGCTGGCGCATCACGGCCCCCACCGCGGTCCACCCCGGCGACGAGGTCTCCTTCGGCTCAGTGGTCTTCTCCCTGAACGGCCACTGACCCCCACCGCCGTTCCCCTGTTCGGGGCAATCCACGTTTCCGGGACCCCACCCCGGCAACAGATGCGGGCATGACGACCGACGCCCCCCAGCCCCCGCCGGCCCCGCAAGCCCCGCGCACCGCGGCCGACAAGGCCCAGCGGTCCCGCATGATCGGCGGCATCGTCATCGCCGTGGTGGCGATCTGGTTCATCCTGGCCAACACCCACAAAGCCAGCATCACCTTCTGGGTCGTCACGGTGACCAGCCCCATGTGGCTCACCCTCGCGGGCACCTTCCTCGCCGGCATGCTGACCAGCCTCCTGCTGACCCGCAACCGCACCCGCAAACGCCAGAAGCAGCAGTAATATAAGACGTCTTATCCCGATTTTCCCAAAACACCCAAACCTGTCACACCCCTCTGCCACCCTGGTGAAACCAGCCCGAAACCACCACAGAGGGGGACCAATGCCCACCCAAACCCAACCCTGGCTCCGCGCGGAACTCATAGCCGCCCCCGAGACCACCCCCGGCGCCCAACTGATGATCCCCGCCGACGGCGTCGAGTTCCACGACGACCAACTCGTCTTCCACCACCAAGGCGACATCGTCTACGTGGCCCCCCAAGGCCAACTCCGCTCCATCACCTGGTTCGCCAAACAACCCAACCCCGAGACAGCCCGCCGCAAAGCCCAATGGCCCAAACACGGCACCCGCTGGACCGACGACGAAAGAGCGGACCTCCTCCGCCACCTCCGCACCGGCCACAGCTGGAAGGCCATCTCCCACGCCCACGGCCGCTCCCGCACCGGCTGCCAGCAGGAAGCGATCAAGCAGGGCTGGCTCGACCCGGAGACCCTGCAGCCAACAGCGGCGCTACTCCTCGCCCAGCCGGACGCCACCTCTGACGCGCAAACCTCCGGCCCAGACCTCACGGCGCAGGCACCCACCCCGCCGCCGGCCCCCGAAGCCACTGCCATCAGCGAGGCGACGCAGGCTGCTGGATCGACGAACTCCGCGCCGGCCGACTCCCCCGGTTCGGAGCCGAGCGCTGCCAAGGCTTACGTGGTGCGGCAGTCAGTGCCCGCCGATACTGCGGCAAGCGCGCCGCCGAATGCCACACTCACACCGGCCCTCGCCGATCCGCCGCGCCAGCCTGCGCTCACCAATGCCGCCGCGAATTCGCCCCTGCATGCCACGCCCGCCGGCGCATCCGCAGCCACGCCAGGCCTCGCCAATCCGCCGCGCCAACCTGCGCTCGCCAATGCTTCCGCAGACTCGCCGCCGAATGCCACGCCCGCTGGCGCATCCGCAGCCACGCTGGGCCTCGCCGATCCGCCGCGCCAGCCTGCGCTCACCAACGCTGCCGCGGACTCGCCGCCGAATGCCACGCCCGCCGGCGCATCCGCAGCCACGCTGGGCCTCGCCGATCCGCCGCGCCAGCCTGCGCTCACCAACGCTGCCGCGGACTCGCCGCCGAATGCCACACCCGCCGATGCTTCCGCACTCGCCAATCCGCCGCGCCGGCCTGTGCGCACCAATGCCGCCGCGAACTCGCCCCTGCATGCCACGCCCGCTGGTGCTTCCGCAGCCACGCTGAGGCTCGCCGATCCGCCGCGCCAGCCTGGACTCACCGCCGCTTCCGCAGGCCCGCCAACAGATGCCACACCCGCCGGCACTGCCGCTGACTCGCCGCATCTTGCCGCTGCCATACCGGCCCCTGCCAATCCACCTCGCCAGCCCCTGCTCAGCAAGGCTTCGGCAGAATCGCCACCAAACACGCCGCTCGCCGGTGCTTTCGCGGACTCGCCACCGATTGCCACACACGCCGATGCTTCCGCATCCTCTCCGCCGATCTCCTGGCCCGCCGTCGATCGGCCGCCGATTCCCTCAGCAACCTCAAGCGCGGGCGCCGAACTCGTCGTCGCGTCTCCGCAGCCTTCCGCGGCCGATTCCCCTTCGTCCGCAACGCCATCGGCGACTCCCATCGCCCCCGATCCGCTCGCATCAGCTACCGCCGCGCCACAACCGGACCGGCCTCGGATTCCGCCGCGCGTGCCGCGTCAGCGGACCAGCCCCGGCGTCGAGAATCTTCCCGCCAAGGGCGATGCCGACAAGGACCCTGATCCCGACTCCGGGCCCGGGCCCGGGTCGCGCTTTCTCTCGCGGGCGCAGTCCTCGCTGGCGCGGGCCACGCTCGGGGCGTACATGAACCCGCCGCGGGGGCAGTCGGGTGCGGCGTCCGGGGCGAGCTGAGGTTCTCAGCGCCGGCTTGAGGTGCCGACCATCCGGAATCGGATTCCCGTTCCGGGCCTTGCTTGTCCGACGGCGTCCAGGTCCGCCGGGTGGGCACAGGCGATCACCGGGTATCCGCCGGTCACCGGGTGGTCGGCCAAGAACAGCACCGGGCGGCCGTCGTGGGGGATCTGGACCGCTCCCACGACCAGCGGCTCGCTCGCCGGCTCGCCGTCGCGGGCTCGCTGCACCATGGGCCCGTCCAGGCGTACCGCTGTCCGGTTCGACTCCATCCCGACCGTCCACTGCGCCGCGATCAAGTCGCGGACCGCGTCGTCCGTGAACCACTCGCTGCGCGGCCCCAAGACCAGCCGCACCACCACGGGATCATCGGCATCCCGCAGCGGTGCCAATCCCAGGCCCGGGATGTCCGGCGGCAGGCCCGTCGGATCGCCGAGCGCGACGCGTTCCCGCGTCACCAAAGCCCGCCCACCAACCCCCGAAAGGAGGTCGACCGACCGGCTCCCCAGCACCCCCGCACCGCCCACACCCCCGGCCACGGCGAGGTAAGCGCGCACCCCCGCCGCGGCCGGCCCCACATCCACGACCGCACCGCCGGGCACATAGAACGCAGCGCCCGGCACGGTGCGCATGACCGTCTGCTGCCGAGAGCCCGCCCCGTCCCCGGCCCCTTCAGCAGCCCCGTCGTCGTCCCCAGCCCCATGCACCGACGCCGACACCGTGACCTCGCACCGGGCCCCCGCCACCGCGACCCAGCGCCCCACCTCGAGACACACCGCCCCGCCGCCGAGCGTCAACTCGAGCGCCGCGGCGCCCTCTTCGTTGCCCACCAAGCGGTTCGCGAGCTTCAGCGACGCCCGGTCGACCGCACCCGAGCGCGGGACGCCGAGGTGCGCGAAGCCCGGCCGGCCGAGGTCCTGCACCGTCGTCAGCGGTCCGGCGCGCACCACGCGCAAGCCGGGCCCGCCGGCTTCCGCCGTGGCCTCGTCGCGGTCGCCGGAGACGCCAGGAGCGCCGTCCGGGCCGCTTCGCTCCGCCGCGTCGCGGAACCGAACGCGGGTACCCGGTCGGAGCAGCGCCGGCGAGTCCCGGGTCTCGTCCCACAGCGCCGGGGCCCAGGCCGCCAGGCGCCCGATCAGTTGCCAGCCGCCCGGGGATTCCCGGGGATAGACACCGCTGTACGGCCCGCCCAAGGCCACCGCTCCGGCGGGCACGCGGGTGCGCGGCGCGTCGCGGCGTGGCACGCGCAGCACGTCCGGCAATCCGGTCAGGTACGCGAAGCCGGGGGCGAAGCCCGTGAACGCGACCGTGAATTCGGCCGCCGTGTGCAACGAAACGATCTCATTTGTGGCAAGGCCGGTCAGCCGCGCGACGTCGTCGAGATCCGGGCCCTCGTACAGCACCGGAAGCTCGACGATCTCGCTCTGCGCGGACTGCGCCACGCCGCCACCAGCACTGTCACCGTCGCCATCACCGGCGACGGACCAGTCCACATTCCCGACCGCCGCCACGAACTCCCGAAGCCCGCGCTGCCCCGCGTCATCGAACGTCGCGATGGCCATCAGCGTCCGCTCGGCGGGCACCACATCGACCAGCACACCGGGCCGCGCCGCGCGCCAGCGCTCGGCCCAGGCGAAGCAGCGCTGAACTTTCTCCAAAGAATCGAACTCGAGCAGTACCGCGAACGGACCCGCAGGTCGGACCGATGCGGCACCGGCACCGGCACCCGGGCCCTCGCTCACACGAATGCCCCGACCTCGACCCCCGTCGACCGCAGGGCGTCTCGGACCGCGGCCGCCATGGCCACCGCGGAGGGCGTGTCCCCGTGCACGCACAACGACCGCGCCTTGATCTCCAGCAGCGTGCCGTCGACGGCGCGGACCGTGCCGGACACGGCCATCTCCACCGCACGTCCCGCGACTTCCTCCGGGCTCGTCACGACCGCCCCGGGCGCGGAGCGCGGGACGAGGGTGCCCAGGGGCGTGTAGGCCCGGTCCACGAAGGCCTCGGGGATCGTTGTAAGGCCCGCTGTGGACGCCAGTTCGAGAAAAACCGAACCGGAAAGGCCCAGGACAGGGACATCCACGTCGTAAGCTGAGGCGAAAGCGGACACCGCGCGGACCACCGCCTCGGCTTGCACGGCGTCGTGCACGATACGGTTGTACAGAGCCCCGTGCGGTTTCACGTAGCGGACCCGGTCTCCGGCCGCTCTGGCGAAGGCGTCCAGGGCTCCGATCTGGAAGAGGACATCGTCAGCCAGTTCGTGAGGGTCGTACTCGATGTCGCGGCGGCCGAAGCCGGCCAGGTCGCGGTAGCCGACCTGGGCTCCGATCCGTACTCCGCGGCCGACGGCCGCCGAACAGACCCGGCGCATGGTGGAAGGATCGCCGGCGTGGAAGCCGCAGGCGACGTTGGCACTGGTGACCAGCTTTAGGAGAGCGTCGTCGTCACCAAGTCGCCAACGCCCGAAACCTTCGCCCAGATCTGCGTTAAGGTCGATCATCCTGCGCACCACAGTACGCCCGAAGACGGAGCCGTCGCCCCCTGTCGCTCCTGTACCCTCTCTGCCGCAGTGCCCTGAGTAAATCTGTGAGGACCAACCGTGGAGACTGCCCAGGCAATGAGTGAGCCAGTGTTCCAAAGTCTGGAAGACGCCGTCGTGGTGGCCGAGACGACCCTGCTGGACACGCAGGTGGCCGTCGAGTCCCTGCGTGCCGAGTTGGACCAGTTCACCCGGCTGCACCAGATCCAGTTGGGCCCGCTGTACGGCCGGCTCGACGAGCTGGACGCGCTCACCGCCGAGACCGAAGCCGCCATGACCGGCGACCCCGAGGCGATCCGCCGTGCGGTGGAGGCCCGGGCCCGGGTCGACGGCGAGGACCCGCTGCTGTTCGCCGCCGCGAACGCCGGGCTGCTCGACGAGGACGGGGAGGGCGGCGCGGAACAGGACCAGAAGCCGCCGCGTCCCCGCGCGGAGAGCGCGGCCCCGGCCGCCGACCCGGACGTGCCGGTGCGCCCCAGCAAGACCGCGCAGCGCCTGTACCGGGAGCTGGCCCGCCGCTCGCACCCGGACCTCGTCCAGGACCCGACCGAGATCGCACGCCGCTCGGCCTTCATCACCCGTGTCAACGCCGCGTACGAGAAGGACGACCTTCCCGCGCTGCAGAAGCTCAGCGAGGAGTGGTCGCTGACCTCGTCGGGCCCGGCGAAGGACCACCCGCAGCGCGAGCTGTGGCTGCGCGGCCGCCTGATCTGGCTGCGCGCGAAGCAGGCCGAGCTCGCCCTGGAGCGCCAGACGCTGATGGAGAACCCCATGGCGGACGTGCTCGCGGCCTACCAGTACGACTCGCTGACGGCGCTGCGCTCGATCTCCGAGCAGCTCTACACGGCGATCGCCGAGCGGGAGACCCTGCTGAACGCGCTCATCGGCTCCTGAGGCCGGCCAGCCATTCGGCGGCCTCGCGGAAGTCCTCGTCGGAGGTCCCCTTGCGGATCTCCGCGGCGCGTCCGTCGGCGCGCGGGTAGCTGCCGAGGTACCGGACCTCGGCGGCGACCCGCCGCAGGCCGGTGAGGACTTCGCCGACGCGGGCGTCGTCGAGGTGCCCCTCGCAGTCGATCGAGAACCAGTAGGTGCCCAGCTTCGACCGCGTGGGCCGGGACTCGATGCGCATCAGGTCCACGCCCCGGACGGCGAACTCCTCAAGGATCTCAAGGAGCGCGCCCGGGTGGTTGTCCCGCAGCACCACGGCGAGGGATGTCTTGTCCGCGCCAGTACGGGCCGGCGGCGGGCCGGGCGGCACGACCATCACGAACCGGGTGACGGCCCCGCTGACGTCGTGGATGTTCTCGGCGAGCAGTGCCAGCCGGTAGAACGGCGCCGCGAACGAACCCGCCAGGGCGGCGTCGTGCACACCCTCGGACACCAGCCGCGCCGCGTCGGCGTTGGACGACGCGGCGACCCACCGCGCGTCCGGCAGGTTCTCGGCCAGCCAGCGGCGGCACTGCGGATAGGCGTGCGGATGGCTGGACACCGTCTTGATGTCGGCGAGCGCCGTATCGGGACGTCCCATGAGCGCGAACTCGACCGGCAACAGGATCTCCCGCACGATGTGCAGCGGGGGTTCCTCAGTGGACAGATCGTCGAGCGTGGCCGGGACCGCGCCCTCCACCGAGTTCTCGAACGCCACGACCGCGCCGGCGACCTCGCCGCGCCGTACCGCGTCCAGCGCCGCCGGCACGGACTCATAAGGAACCCGCTCTGCATCCCGCGCGCCGGGAACGCTAAGAAGCGCCGCCTCCGTAAACGTCCCCGCCGGGCCCAGGAAGCCGTAACGAATGGGGACGGGAGGCGACGCAGTCTCGGTCATGCGGCCTAGCCTACGGTCACTGTGGCGGCTGCCACGCGACCACCGGATCCATCGCGCGCAACGCCAGGTCCGGCACGAGGCGTCCGGCCAGGCCCATCACCAGGTTCCGCAAGGCCGCCTTGGGCCACGACGTGCTCTGCGTCAGCGCGCCCATCCGATGCGAGCGACGCACCATGTCCGCTCCCCGAGGGGCCCGCAGGGCGGTGTACCGGGCGAGTGCGGTCACGACCTCCGCAGAGCCCTGAGCCGGTGCAACGAGCGCCGCCAGGGTGACCCCGTCCTCCATGGCCTGATTCGCCCCCTGGCCGAGATGCGGGGTCATGGCGTGCGCGGCGTCGCCCAGGATCGCGACCGCACCTCGGTGGTACGCGGACAGCGGCTCGGCGATCTCATAGATGTCGTTGTGCAGGATCGTCTCGGGGTCCGCCGCGGAAATGAGCTGGGGCACCGGGAAGTGGCAGTCACCGAAACGCCGTAGCAGTTCGGCCTTCTCGTCGGCATAGATGACACCGGGCTCGGCGTGATCGGCGGCGTAGGCATAGGTCCGGCCGTCCGCCAACGGAGTGATCCCGAAGACCCGGCCGCCGTCCCAGACCTCGCCGGGCAGGAAGTCTCCCGCGGGTGTCGGGACCAGGATCCGCCACGCGGTGATACCGCTGTAAACGGGCCCCGGGTGTTCCGGGAAAAGCGCCTTGCGCAGTACGGAGTTCACTCCGTCGGCGGCAACGATCAAGTCCGCTTCAAGAGGGCCGGACTCTGTCAGGAGGCGCGGGCGCTGGGACGCGCTGCCCGCCTCGATACCTGTGGCCGCGACGCCCAGCTTGAACACGTCCGACGGCAGCACCTCGGTGAGCACGTCCATGACCGAGGACCGCGTCGCCGGGATCACCGCGTCCCCGAACCGGCTGATCATGGCCTTGCTCGCCGTGCGGGCGATCACCCGGCCGTCCGAGCGGGTCACCGCGGCGTCCCCCTGGAACGCGGCCAGCTTCCGCACCGCGTCGCCGACGCCCAGCGTGTCCAGCGCCCGCAACCCGTTCGGCGCAACAGCCAGACCGGAGCCCACGGGCCGCAGCTCCGCGGCGCGCTCGACGACCGTCACGTCCCACCCGCGCTGGAACAACCCCGCTGCGGCAGTGAGCCCGCCAAATCCCGCCCCCACCACGATCGCCTTCATGGTCGCTCCTCACTACATCCGTAGTTCCAACTACAGACGTAGTTCTACGCCACTACAGCCGTAGTCGTCAACTGCTAGGGTCTGGCCATGACCTCCCGTCCGGACCTCATCGGAGACACCGCGATCGCCCTGCTCGCCGAGCGGGGACTGCGCGGTCTCACCCACCGCGCGGTCGACGAGGCCGCCGGCCTGCCCGCCGGGTCCACCTCCAACCACGCCCGGACCCGCAGCGCCCTGCTGGAGACCACGTTCGCCCGGCTGTGCCGCCTGGAGGCCGAGGTCTTCGAGGACGCCGCGAACCCCGGCGGCCTGCTGGCGCTGGACGAGCTCACCCCCGAGACGGCCGCCGACCTCGTGGCCGCCCAGCTCCACGACACGCTCACGCACCGCCGGGAGCAGGCGCTGGCCCGCTTCGAACTCGCCCTGGAGGCGACGAGGCGACCGGAGCTGCGCGCCATCTATGACGACGCGGGCGTCACCTTCCGCGAGCCCGCACGCGGCCTCATGGCGGCTCTGGGCGCCGCCGACCCCGACCGCGCCGGGCGGACGTTCATCGCCTTCAGCGAAGGGATCCTGTTCGACTCGGTGGCCGGCGCCGGCAGCCGCGCCGTCCCGACCCGCGAGGAGATCCGCGCCGGCCTCCTGGAGCTCTTTCGAGGAATGCTTATGGAGCCTGCGCTATAGGGAACCCGACATTTGGCGCTGCTACTGCGAACGCCCGGGAAGATGCCGGACCGCGAACGCCGCGGCCTGCGTACGCCGCTGCATGGCCAGCTTCGCCAGGATCCCGGTGATGTAGTTCTTCACCGTCTTCTCGGCCAGGTTCAGCCGTTCGCCGATCTGCCGGTTGGTCAGCCCCTCGGCGATCAGCTCCAGGATCCGCTTCTCGGAAGCCGTGAGCGACGCCAGTTTGGAGGCCGCGGCCTCATGGTCGGCCTCCCCGGGCACGATGCCCACGCGCAGCCTGCTCAGCAGCCGCTCGGTGGCGGTCGGGTCGAGCAACGAGCCCCCGCGCGCCACGGTCCGCACCGCGTCGACGAGCGCCGAGCCCCTGATGTCCTTCAGCACGTAGCCGGCCGCGCCGGCCATGATCGCTCCGAAAAGCGCGTCGTCGTCCGAGAACGAGGTCAGCATCAGGCAGCCCAGCCGGGGCATCCGCGACTTCAGCTCGCGGCAGACCTCGATCCCCGAACCGTCGGGAAGCCGCACGTCGAGCAGGGCGACGTCCGGCCGGGCCGCCTCGGCCGCGGCCAGCGCCTGCGCGACGGAACCGGCCTGACCGGACACGTGGATGCCGGGTTCGGCGCTGAGCAGTTCGGCCACGCCGCGCCGCACCAGTTCGTGGTCGTCCAGCAGGAAGACGCGGATCGAGTCCGCTATGTCCGACTTCCCCGCATCAGCGTGCACATCTACAACATAGCCACGCTCACATGCTTTCGCGTGTTTGGCGTGGGGCATCGCCCGCGCATTCGGCACTGTAACGTGGCCTCTGCACGGCCGAGGGGGATCCACGTCACACCCCGACCCGAACTCCACGGCCGCCGCAGCACCTCACCGACCGCGGCGGCGATCCCGCCGTACGTCCGTCTGAGTTACGTGTAGAGGAGACATGTAGTGGTGACCTCACGCAAGGGCGCGGGTGGCAAGACCGCTGCTAAGAAGAAGGCCGGGTCCGCGGGCCCGGACCTCGTGCAGCTGCTGACGCCCGAAGGGGATCTGGTCGAGCACCCCGATTACTCGATCGACCTGACGCCCGAGGAGTACCGCGGCCTGTACCGGGACATGGTCCTGGTCCGCCGCATCGACGCCGAAGGAACGGCGCTTCAGCGCCAGGGCCAGCTGGGCCTGTGGGCCCCGCTGCTGGGCCAGGAGGCCGCGCAGGTCGGCTCCGGCCGCGCGCAGACCGCCGAGGACTTCGCCTTCCCCACCTACCGCGAGCACGGCGTGGCCTGGTGCCGCGACGTGGACCCGGTGAACCTGCTCGGGATGTTCCGCGGCGTGAACAACGGCGGCTGGGACCCGAACGAGAAGAACTTCGCCCTCTACACGATCGTGATCGGCTCCCAGACGCTGCACGCCACCGGCTACGCCATGGGCATGCAGCGCGACGGCCGCGAGGCCGCCGTGATCGCGTACTTCGGCGACGGCGCGTCCTCGCAGGGCGACGTCAACGAGGCGTTCGTCTTCGCCAGCGTGAACAACGCCCCGGTGGTGTTCTTCTGCCAGAACAACCAGTGGGCCATCTCCGAGCCCAACGAGCGGCAGTTCCGCGTCCCGCTGTACCAGCGGGCCGCCGGCTTCGGCTTCCCGGGCGTGCGCGTGGACGGCAACGACGTCCTGGCATGCCTGGCGGTCACCAAGGCCGCCCTGGAGCGCGCCCGCACCGGCAACGGCCCGATGCTGGTCGAGGCCTTCACCTACCGCATGGGCGCGCACACCACCTCCGACGACCCGACCCGCTACCGCGACTCCGAGGAACTGGAGGAGTGGAAGGCCAAGGACCCGATCCTGCGCATGCGGGCGTTCCTGGAGAAGAACAAGTACGCCGACGAGGCGTACTTCAAGGACGTCGACGCCGAGGCGGACACGGTCGCCGCCGACATCCGCGAGCGCTGCGTCACCATGCCGGACCCGAAGCCGGTCTCGATCTTCGACCACGTCTACGCCGAGCCGCACCCCCTGATGGACGAGGAACGCGCAGAGTACGGGGCTTACTGGGAATCTTTCGAGGGTGCTCACTGACATGTCCGACTCGACTTCCAAGACACAGCAGATCAGCCTCGGCAAGGGCTTGAACCTGGGCCTGCGCCGGGCCCTGGAGGACGACCCGAAGGTCCTGCTCATGGGCGAGGACATCGGCAAGCTCGGCGGCGTCTTCCGCGTCACCGACGGGCTGCAGAAGGACTTCGGCGACTCCCGGGTCGTCGACACCCCGCTGGCCGAGTCCGGCATCGTGGGCACCGCGGTGGGCCTGGCCCTGTCCGGCTACCGGCCGGTGGTGGAGATCCAGTTCGACGGGTTCGTCTACCCGGCCTTCGACCAGATCGTCACCCAGGTCGCCAAGATGCGCGCGCGGTCCCTGGGCAAGGTCAGCATGCCCATCGTGATCCGCATCCCGTTCGGCGGCGGCATCGGCGCGGTCGAGCACCACTCGGAGTCCCCCGAGGCGTACTTCGCCATGACGGCCGGCCTGCGCGTGGTCGCCGCCTCCAATCCGGTGGACGCCTACTGGATGATCCAGCAGGCCATCGCCTCCGACGACCCGGTCGTGTTCTTCGAGCCCAAGCGCCGCTACTGGGACAAGGCCGAGCTGGACCCGACCGCTACGCCCTACCCGCTGTACGCCTCCCGCGTGGTGCGCGCGGGGACGGACGCGACGCTGGTCGCCTACGGCCCGATGGTGAAGACCTGCCTGGAGGCCGCTGCGGCGGCCGCCGAGGAAGGCCGCTCGCTGGAGGTCATCGACCTGCGCACGCTGAACCCGCTGGACCTGGAGCCGGTGTACGCCTCGGTCCGCAAGACCGGCCGGCTGATCACCGTGCACGAGGCCTCGGTCTTCATGGGCATGGGCGCCGAGGTCGCCGCCAAGGTCACCGAGAAGTGCTTCTACTCCCTGGAGGCGCCGGTCCTGCGCGTCGGCGCCCCGCACACCCCGTACCCGCCGTCGCGGGTCGAGGAGGAGTTCCTGCCGGACCTGGACCGAGTGCTGGACGCCGTCGACCGCGCGTTCGCGTACTGAGGGATCGGGAGCACATCATGGGTGAGATCAAGAGATTCAACCTCCCGGACGTCGGCGAGGGCCTGACCGAGGCCGAGATCCTGGCCTGGTCGGTGAAGGTCGGCGACCTGGTCACGGTCAACCAGATCCTGGTCGAGATCGAGACCGCCAAGGCCGCCGTCGAGCTGCCCTCGCCGTGGGCCGGCAAGATCGTCGAGCTGCTGGTGGAGGAGGGCGCGACGGTCGACGTCGGCACCCCGATCATCGGCATCGACACCGACCCGAGCACGCCGAGCACCGGCGGCGCCGCGGGCGGCGACGACATGACCGCGGGCGTGGCGGCCACCGCCGAGGCGAAGGCCGCGCCGGCGGCCGACAAGAGCGAGAAGCGCGAGCCGGTCCTGGTCGGCTACGGCGTGAAGCAGGGCGCCTCCGGCCGCCGTCCGCGCAAGACCGCGGCGACGCCGTCGGCGGCCGACGTCATGGGCGCCACGGTCCGCGAGGAGCCGGTCGACGACGACCTTCCGGCCCCGGCGTACTACGGTCACTCCGCGGTGCGGGAGACGGCCGCTCCGGCGGTCCAGGCCGCCGCGCCCGCCGCTCAGGCCACGGCGTCCGCGCCGGTCGGCGCGAAGCCGCTGGCCAAGCCGCCGGTCCGCAAGCTGGCCAAGGACCTGGGCGTGGACCTGGCGCTGGTGGTCGCGACCGGCACCAACGGCACCGTGACCCGGGAGGACGTCCACGCGGCCGCCTCCGGGCCGCAGACCGCGCCGGCCGTCAACGGCACCACCGGCACCGCCCCGGCGGCCGCCCCCTTCGTCAACGGCGAGCGCCGCGTCCCGATCAAGGGCGTGCGCAAGGCGACCGCCGCGGCGATGGTGCAGTCGGCGTTCACCGCGCCGCACGTCACCGAGTTCCTGACGATCGACGTCACCCCGACCATGAAGTTCGTGCAGCGCCTCAAGGAGATGCCGGACTTCAAGGGCGTGCGGGTGTCGCCGCTGCTGCTGGTCGCCAAGGCGTTCCTGGTGGCGATGGCACGGAACCCGGAGATCAACGCGCGCTGGGACGAGGCCAACGGCGAGATCGTCTACTTCGACCACGTCACCCTGGGCATCGCGGCGGCCACGCCGCGCGGGCTGATCGTGCCGAACATCAAGGGCGCCGACCTGCTGCCGCTGGTGGGGTTGGGCCGCGCGCTCAACAACCTCACCGACGTGGCGCGGGAAGGCAAGACCTCGCTGGCGGACATGAGCGGCAGCACGGCGACCATCACCAACGTCGGCGTGTTCGGCGTGGACACCGGCACCCCGATCCTGAACCCCGGCGAGGCGTCCATCCTGGCGTTCGGCGCGGTGCGGGAGCAGCCCTGGATGCACAAGGGCAAGGTGAAGCCGCGCCAGGTGACCACGCTGGCGTTGTCCTTCGACCACCGCCTGGTCGACGGTGAGCTGGGCTCCAAGGTGCTGCGGGACATCGGCGCGGTGCTCGCCGACCCGCTGAAGGCGCTGGCCTGGAGCTGACATCCCGCACAGGGGTTCATCGATAGACGCAGGGGTTCACCGACAAACACAGGGTTTCATCAACAAACACAGAGGCGCACCGGTTCTCAGAACCGGTGCGCCTCTGGCACGATCGGCAGTATGCGCGTATCGCTCATGCAGCTCGCCGTCGACGACGCGGAAGCGCCGGAGGACCGCTGGACCCGTGTGGTGAAGCTGGTCGAAGCCGAACGGGAGACCGGTGCGGAACTGGTCGTCCTGCCCGAACTGTGGGTGGCCGGCGGGTTCGACTACAAGGGCTGGACCGACCACGCGGAGCCGATCGCCGACAGCAAACCGATCGCCGCGCTGGAGAAGGTGCGCACCCACGAGGGCTCCGGCCCTGAGATGTGGCTGCACTTCGGTTCCTACGTAGAGCGCACCCCTGAGGGGATTCTCTATAACACCGCGGTACTCCGTGGGCCCGAGGGAAAGCAGGCGCAGTACCGGAAGATCCACCGGTTCGGCTTCAGCGAGGGCGAGGCGACCCTGATGGGGCCCGGGAAGGACATCGTCACCCTCTCCTCCCCTTGGGGAACGCTGGGACTGGCGACCTGTTACGACCTCCGGTTCCCGGAACTGTTCCGCCGTCTCCTGAATCAGGGCATGGAGCACATGGTGATGTGCTCTGCGTGGCCCGCTAAGCGGATCGAGCACTGGCGCGTGCTCCTCAAGGCCCGCGCGATCGAGAACCAGGTCTTCGTCTTCGCCACGAACTGTGTGGGGACGAACGGAGGCGTGGCCCTCGGCGGACACTCTGCGGTCATCGATCCCTGGGGGAACGTCGTCGCCGAAGCGGGTACCGGTGAAGAGGTCCTGCGGGTGGACGTCGATCCGGCACTGGTCGCCCAGACACGTGGCGCGTTGCCGGTTCTCAACGATCGCCGTCTGCGCTGAGGGCCGGGGGGCCTCGAATCAATCTGCTGCCCCATAATGGCAGGACGCCATACAGGGGGAGGCATGACGTTGGATATGAACAGCAACGTACACAAGGGGGAATCCGCGGCCACGGACCGGATCGGCCCGTACCTGCTCGTCACACAGCTCGGCGCGGGCGCCATGGGCCGGGTCTTCCTGGGGACGGACGCGGCCGGACGGCAGGCCGCGGTCAAGGTGGTCCGCTCCGACCTGGCTGACATCCCGGCCTTCCGCAAGCGTTTCTCGCGGGAGTTGCAAGTAGCAGAGCGCGTACACAGCCCGCGTATCGCGGGGATCTACAACGCCGAGACCGACGGCATGCGTCCATGGCTCGCGACGGAGTATGTGCCCGGCCCGACCCTCCAGGACGCTGTCGAACAGGGCGGCGGCTTCGACAGCGCGCGCCTTCGAGCCCTGGCTTCGGCGATCGCCGAGGCCCTTGTGGTCATCCACGCCGCGGACGTCGTGCACCGCGACCTCAAGCCGGCGAACGTGCTGCTCGGCCCGGACGGTCCCAAGGTCATCGACTTCGGTGTGGCCCGGGCCTTGGACGCCTCACTGCTGACCAACACAGGCCAGACGCTCGGCACGCCGGCGTATATGTCCCCTGAGCAAGCCGACGGGCGCTCCGTGGAGAGCGCCTCCGATGTGTTCGCACTGGGCTCACTCCTGGTCTTCGCCGCATCCGGCCGCCTGGCCTTCGGCGACGGACCACCGCTGGCGATCCTGCATCGCGTCGTCAACAACGAGCCGGATCTGAGCGGCGTCGCCGAGGATGACGAGGAGCTGCGCGGCATCATCGAAGGCTGCCTGGCCAAGGAACCCACGGACCGGCCCACGCCGCAGCAGATCACCGAGGCCTTCGGCACCGTCGTCTGGCTGCCGCTCACCGGCGTCGACTGGCAGCAGCCACCGCTCGGCGTCGGGCTGCCGGTGACCGCGAGCGACGTCGCCGACCAGCAGACGGTGGCGCTCGCGCCGAAGCGGGGAGGCAAGCGGGCCGCCGTGATCTCCGCGGCCACCGTCGGCGCGCTCATCCTGGCCGCCCTCGCCGTCGTGGAGGGCGGGGGCGGTGGAAAGAGCAACACCTCGGCGGACAACCCGCGGGCCGGCAGCGCTCTGTCCAGCAGCCAGAACGGCGGCGCGTTTCCTCCCACCGCCGGCTCCGCCGCCAATACCACTACCACCACCAGCGGCAGCCCCGGCGGACAGACATCGACGAGCGGCGCTCCGGCTCCGAGCCCGAACAGCCCGGCGTCCGCGGTGAACCCCGGCGGCGGCAGCACGACCTCCGCCCAAGGCATCTCCGCACCGGTCACGATCACGGTCGCGTCCGGCGGCCAGAACGGAACATCGGTATCGCATCCGCCGTCGACCACGTCGACGTCGACCAGCAAGCCGGTCTCACATCCCACGACGCACCCGACCACCGCTCCGCCGCCGGAGCACAACCCGCCAGGCCCGATGGAGCCGGGCGACATCAAGTATCAGATCCCTGGCTGGGTCGGTATGGCCACCGTTGACTTGTCCTGGAAGGCACATTCCGATGCCACGAGCTACAACCTGCACTACACGGTGAAGGGAACAGGTGTGAACTCCGACCAGACCGTGCCGGTGTCGGGCACCAGCTACTCGTATCAGATCCCCTCGGACGGCACGACGTGCTTCCAGGTCCAGACGGTCAACCAGTACGGCTCCGCGGCCTTCTACCCCAGCCCGATGTACTGCGTGAACGCGTTCGGCCAGCAGGTCAGCGGCTGACATCCGGCCCGGCCGACCCCTACCGCTCAGTAAGTTACCGGCGGTAGGGTTTGGTCATGGGAACCTGGGGACCGCAAGGCATCAGCGGAAAAGTCGTGGTCATCACCGGTGCGGCACGCGGGATCGGCGCGGAAGCGGCCCGCCGTCTGGCCCGTGGCGGGGCCAAGGTCGCGCTGATCGGCCTGGAGCCCGAGGAACTGCGCAAGACCGCGGAGTCCTGCGGCCCCGACGCGACCGCGTGGGACGCGGACGTGACCTCGTGGGAGCAGCTCGGCGCGGCGATCGACGGCATCGTCGACCACTACGGCGGCATCGATGTGGTCGTGGCCAACGCCGGGGTCGCGCCGACCGGATTCATCCGCTCGATCGACCCGGCGGCGTTCGAGCGCACCATCGAGATCAACCTGCTCGGCGTCTGGCGGACGGTCCGCACCGCGCTCCCGCATGTCATCAAGAACCGGGGATACGTCCTCGTGGTCTCCTCCGCGGCGGCCCTGATCCATCCGCCTGCGCTCGCCGCCTATACGGCGTCCAAGGCAGGCGCTGAAGCGTTCGGCGACAGTCTGCGCGCCGAAGTGAAGCACCTCGGCGTGGACGTGGGCGTCGCCTACTTCTCCTGGATCAAGACGGATCTGGTCACCAGCGCCGACGCGCATCCGGTGCTGGGCAAGTTCCGTAAGAGCGCGCCCGGACCGGCGTCCCGCGTGTATCCCCTGGAGAAGGTCGGCCAGGCGGTCGCGGAGGGCATCGCCAAGCGCAGCCGCGTTATCTGTGTGCCGTCGTGGGTCAACCACCTGCGCCGTATCCACGGGATGCTGCCGGCGATCGTGGAGAAGGCCAACGCCCGGGCCACGATCCGCGCGGACCGCGAGATGATCGCGGACATCGAGAAGCGCGGCGTCGAGGCTTCCTCGCGGCTGACCGGTCCTGGCGGTGCGGCCGCTCAAGCAGCCGCACAGGCGACAGACAAGGGGTCGGCCGAAGTATCAATCGAGGCGTCAGCCGAGGAGTGACCCGGCCAGCCGGTCCAGAGCGGCCGCGGGATCGGCGGTGAGCCCCGTGTGCACCGGCCCCGGCTGCACCACGGTGGACCGCGGCGCGATCAGCCACCGGAACCGCCGGCCCAGTGCGTCCTGGCCGGCGGGACCGGAATCCGGACCGCCGCAGCAGACCTTCGTGACGGCGCCGAGCAGAGCCTCGATCCCCTCGACATCAGCGGTGGGATCCAGGGCGCGCACCCGTACGGAGTCCAGCTGCGTCGCGCATCCGAGGAAGTCGAGCTGCTGGCAATAGAGCACCACGCCGATGTTGACGTACTCCCCGCGCTCCACACGGGGAACAGCCCGCAGTACCGAGTACTCGTAAGGCTGAACGCTCATTTCACCCGTCCCTGCATCCAGTTCGGGTGCTTCGCCTTGAGACGCGCCTTGAGATCGGAGCTCTGCTGGGCCCGGGCGGCCTCCTGCGCGGAGCTGTCCACAACCTGTGGAAACCACTCGCGCGGTCCGACGACACGCGTCAGCAGATAGCTGACGTACGCCTCGCGCACCGCGTCGGCGGACTCGAAGCCGGGCTCGTCCGCCAACCACTCGTCCGGCACGACCGCCACGACGGACCTGAGCAGCTCCTCGGTGACCAGCGGTGCGAGCGCGGCGTCGGCTCCTGGCATGTCCTTCGCATAGGAGGCGAGCACATGGTCGCCCGCGTCGAACGGAGCCAGGGCGCCCTTCTGCGCTCCCGGCCAGTTGTGGTGGAAGATCAGCGAGGCGCCGTGGTCGATCAGATAGAGCTTGCGATGCCACAACAGCAGATTCGGGTTCCGCCACGAGCGGTCCACGTTCCGCACCAACGCGTCGAACCACACGATGCGACTGGCCAGTTCC
Organism: Catenulispora sp. MAP12-49; assembly: GCF_041262705.1. NCBI lineage: Bacteria > Bacillati > Actinomycetota > Actinomycetes > Catenulisporales > Catenulisporaceae > Catenulispora > Catenulispora sp. MAP12-49. Next base: position 482,309 of record NZ_JBGCCP010000001.1, read on the forward strand.
GGCTCCACCGGAAACGCTAAGGGGTCATATCCCAGTGAACCCGGCAGATAGTCCATACCGAGGTTCAGTCCCTTGCTCCCCTTAAGGAGTTCCTGGATCTCCTGATCCGGCTCGGCGGCTCCGATCACCGGGTCCAGCTCGATCCCGACCAGCGCCGGCACCGGCAGGCCCAGGGCCCGGGCCAGTTCCCCGGCGACGACCTCGGCGACCAGGGCTTTGCGGCCCTGGCCGGCCGAGCGGAACTTCACGACGTACGTCCCGAGGTCCGAGGCCTCGACCAGGCCGGGCAGCGAACCGCCCTCACGGAGCGGGGTCACGTACCGGGTGGCGGTGACGGTCGGCAAAGCGGCAGGCATGGAGTCCACGCTAGACGCCCCGCCGACCTTCGATCATCCCCATTACGCCTGCGAGCTGATGACCAGGGCGTCGTTCTCGACGTCCACGTCCACCCGCACCGTCTCGCCGTCCCGGATCTGACCGCCGAGCAGCTTGCGGGCCAGCGGGTCGCCGATCGCGGCCTGCACCAGGCGGCGCAACGGACGGGCCCCGAAGGCCGGCTCGTAGCCGGCGATCGCCAGCCAGTCGCGGGCGCCGGCGGTGACGTCCAGGGCCAGCCGCCGGTCGGCCAGGCGCGCGGCCAGCTTGGCGACCTGGATGTCGACGATCCGGCCCAGCTCGGCGGTGCCCAGCGGGTCGAAGATCACCTGGGCGTCCAGCCGGTTCAGGAACTCCGGCTTGAAGGCCGCGCGCACCGCCGCCTCCACCCGCTGGCGCCGGTCCAGCCGGGCCTGCGCCGGGTCCAGCGCCTCGTCGACCGTGAGGTCGAAGCCGCCGGTGCCGAGGTTGGAGGTGAGGATCAGGATCGTGTTGCGGAAGTCCACGGTGCGGCCCTGGCCGTCGGTGAGCCGGCCGTCGTCCAGGACCTGCAGCAGCACGTCGAAGATCTCCGGGTGCGCCTTCTCGACCTCGTCGAGCAGCACCACCGAGTAGGGCCGGCGGCGGACGGCCTCGGTCAGCTGGCCGCCCTCCTCGTAGCCGACGTAGCCGGGAGGGGCGCCGACCAGCCGGGCCACCGAGTGCTTCTCGGAGTACTCCGACATGTCGATGCGCACCATGGCGTGCTCGTCGTCGAACAGGAAGTCCGCCAGCGCCTTGGCCAGCTCGGTCTTGCCGACGCCGGTCGGGCCCAGGAACAGGAACGAGCCGGTCGGGCGGTCCGGGTCGGAGATGCCGGCCCGGGCGCGGCGCACCGCGTCGGAGACCGCGGCCACGGCCTCGGCCTGCCCGATCAGCCGCTCCCCGATCCGCTCCTCCATGTGCAGCAGCTTCTCGGTCTCGCCCTCCAGCAGCCGGCCGGCCGGGATGCCGGTCCAGGCGCCGACCACCTCGGCGATGTCGTCCGGGCCGACCTCCTCCTTGACCATCGGGGCGACGGCCTCGGCCTCGTCCGCAGAGGTCGAGGCGGTCTCCAACTCCGCCTCGGCCGCCGGGATCTCGGCGTAGAGCAGACGGGAGGCGGTCTCGAAGTCGCCGGACCGCTGCGCCTGCTCGACCTGCGACCGCATCGCGTCCAGCCGGGCCTTGAGCTCGCCGACCCGGTTCAGGCCGCCCTTCTCCTGCTCCCAGCGCGCGTTCAGGGCGTTGAGCTGCTCCTGCCGGTCGGCCAGGTCCAGCCGGAGCCGGGCCAGCCGGTCGCGCGAGGCCGGGTCGTGCTCCTTGGCCAGCGCCAGCTCCTCCATCTTCATCCGGTCCACGGTGCGCTGCAGCTCGTCGATCTCCACCGGGCGGGAGTCGATCTCCATGCGCAGCCGGGAGGCGGCCTCGTCGATCAGGTCGATGGCCTTGTCCGGCAGGAAGCGGGAGGTGATGTAGCGGTGCGAGAGCGTGGCGGCGGCGACCAGCGCGTTGTCGGAGATGGCCACCTTGTGGTGCGCCTCGTAGCGGCCCTTGAGACCGCGCAGGATCGCGATGGTGTCCTCGACCGTCGGCTCGTCGACGAGCACCTGCTGGAAGCGGCGCTCCAGCGCCGGGTCCTTCTCGATGCGCTCGCGGTACTCGTCCAGCGTGGTCGCGCCGACCATCCGCAGCTCGCCGCGGGCCAGCATCGGCTTGAGCATGTTGCCGGCGTCCATCGAGGAGTCGCCCGTGGCGCCCGCGCCGACCACCGTGTGCAGCTCGTCGATGAAGGTGATGACCTGGCCCTCGGAGTCCTTGATGTCGGCCAGGACGGCCTTGAGGCGCTCCTCGAACTCGCCGCGGTACTTCGCGCCGGCCACCATCGCGCCCAGGTCCAGGGACACCAGGCGCTTGTCGCGCAGGCTCTCCGGCACGTCGCCGGCGATGATGCGCTGGGCCAGGCCCTCGACCACGGCGGTCTTGCCGACGCCGGGCTCGCCGATCAGCACCGGGTTGTTCTTGGTCCGGCGCGAGAGCACCTGCACCACCCGGCGGATCTCGGCATCGCGGCCGATCACCGGGTCCAGCTTGCCGTCCCGCGCCGAGGCGGTCAGGTCCACGCCGTACTTCTCCAGGGCCTGATACGTGGCCTCTGGGTCCTGCGACGTCACCCGCGCCGAGCCGCGCACCTTGCCGAAGGCCTCGCGCAGCGCCTTCGGCGTCGCCCCGGCCTTCTTGAGCAGGTCGGCGGTCGCGTCGTTGCCCAATGCCAGGCCCAGAAGCAGGTGCTCGGTGGAGACGTACTCGTCGTCGAGCTTGCGGGCCTCGTCGCCCGCGGCGTTCAAAGCGTTGAGGGTGTTGCGGGCCAGGGTGGGCGCCGAGACGGTCGAACCGCTGGCCGACGGCAGGCGCTCGGCGGCGGCCGCGGCCGCCTGGGTGAGCGCGGCGCGGTCCACGCCGACCGCCTCCAGCAGCGGCCGGGTGGTGCCCTCGACCTGGCCGAGCAGGGCCTGCAGGACCTGGACCGCCTCGACCTGGGGGTTGCCGGCGCGGGTGGCCTCGCGGATCGCGACGCTCAGGGCCTCCTGGCTCTTGGTCGTCAGCTTCTGCGAATCCACAGTGAAACCTCCAAGAGATCAGCCCCCCGACATTCAGTTGTCCAGCTTCGAGCGCCCGCGGGGCCGGCCTCGGTCGGCGCGCCGCGGGGCCGCGGAACGTTTCAGTTCACTTCAGTTCACTTGCCCTGGGGCTTCCAGACCGCCAGGGCCGTGGTGAACGTCGCCGGCAGGGCCGGCAGCAGGTCGCCGCGGTACCCGGGCGGGGCCGGCGGCAGCGGCGAGACCGGCACCGCGGGCGCCACCGTGCTCTTCGGGGTCGGGTACAGGGTCACGGCCTCGAGTTCGGCGACCCGCCGGGACAGCGCCGCGACCTGCTCCTCGAGCTCGCGGATCCGCTTGATCCCGGCCAGGTTCACACCCTCGTCCTGGGACAGCCGCTGCACCTCGCGCAGCGTGTCGATGTCGCGCGCGGAGTACCGGCGGCCACCGCCGCCGGTACGCTCCGGGCACACGATGCCGAGCCGGTCATACTGCCGCAGGGTCTGCGGATGCATGCCGGCCAGCTGCGCGGCGACGGAGATGACGTAGACGGGGGTCTCGTCGGTCAACGGCAGGAACGGGTTCTTGGAGGCCATGGTGCCCTCACTCTCCCTTCGCGGCGTCCAGCAGCTCCGCCCGCGGGTGGTGGTTGCCGGTCGCCTCCTGGAACTTCTGCAGCGCCGCGCGCGCGTCCTCGCCGATCTCGGCCGGGACCGCGATCTCGAAACGCACCAGCAGGTCGCCCTTGGTCCCGTCCTTGCGCCCCGCGCCGCGGCCGCGCACGCGCAGCACCCGGCCGTTCTGGGAGTTGGCCGGCAGCTTCACCGTCACCGGCATGCCGCCCAGGGTCGGGACCTGGATCTCCGCGCCCAGCACCGCCTCGGGGAAGGTGACGGGCACGGTCACGGTCAGGTTGTCGTCCTCGCGTCCGAAGACGGCGTGCGGGCTCACATGGACCACCACATACAGGTCGCCGGCCGGGCCTCCGCGTTCACCGGAGGCGCCCTTGCCCTTAAGCCGGATGCGCTGGCCGTCGCGGACGCCCGCCGGGATGCGGGCCTGGATCGTGCGGGAGCTGGCGGCCCGGCCGGAGCCGTGGCACACCGGGCAGGGGTCGTCGACCAGCAGGCCGCGGCCCTTGCAGTCCCGGCAGGGTTCGGAGAAGGCGAAGCCGCCCTGGTTCCGGCTCACCTGGCCGGTGCCCGAACAGGTCGGGCACACCCGCGGGGTGGTTCCGGCCTTGGCCCCGGTGCCCGAACAGGCCGAGCACGGGGTGTCCGAGGTCAGCCGGAGCGAGACGGTGGCGCCGTCGATGGAGTCGCTGAACTTCAGCGTCACCTCCGACTCCACGTCCGCGCCGCGCCGGGCCTGGCTGGTCCGGCCGGTGGTACCGGTGCCGGTACCGGTGGTCGGCCCGCCGGTGCGGTTGAACAGACCGCCGAGCAGGTCGCCGATGTCGAAGTTGAACCCGCCGGGGGCGCCGCCGCCGGGGGCCCGGAAGCCGCCGTTGCCGAAGACCGAGCGCGAGTCGTCGTACTCCTTGCGCCGCTTGTCGTCGGACAGGACGTCGTAGGCCTCGGAGATTTCCTTGAACTTCTCCTCGGACGCCGCGTCGCCCTTGTTGGCATCGGGGTGGTACTGGCGCGCCAGCTTCCGGTAGGCCTTCTTGATGTCGGCAGCCGGCGCGTCCTTGGGGACTCCGAGGATCTTGTAGTAGTCCTTGTTGACGGCCACCTAAACCCACGCCTCCCGTCCGGGTTGTGCCATGTCGTTCACGCCTCGCCCACGAGTTCGGCGGCCCGGGGTTCTCACAACCCCGAATCGTCGTCGTCGTCGACTTCCACCGCCGACTCGTCGGCCGGCTTCTTCTCCTCGGCCGATGCGCCGGCCCCGCTCTTGGCGGGCCGGGCCGCCGGAGCGGGCTTGGGCTTGGGCGCGGCCTCGGGGGCCGGCTCGGTCTCCGGAGCCGGTCCGGGCTCTGCGACCTGCACCTGCGCCGCGCGGACCACGCGCTCGCCGATCCGGTAGCCGGGGCGGAACAGCACCGCCACGGTCACCTCGTCCACGTCCGGGGACGTGGTGCTCATCAGGGCCTCGTGCAGGTTCGGGTCGAAGATCTCGCCGGCCGCGCCGAACCGGGCCAGGCCCAGCTTGGCCACCACGGCCTCGAACGCCTCGCCGACCTGGCGGAAGCCGCCTTCCAGCTCGCCGTGCTCGCGCGCCCGGCCGATGTCGTCCAGCACCGGAAGCAGTTCGGACAGCGCTCCGGCCACGGCGGTCTCCTTGACCACCTGCCGGTCCCGCTCGACCCGCTTCTTGTAGTTGCTGAACTCTGCCTGCAGCCGCTGCACGTCGTTGGTGCGCTCGGCCAACTCCGCCTGCACGCCCTGCAGCTCGTTGGTCCGCTCGGCGAGTTTGGCCAGCAGCTCGGTCACCGCGAGGTTGGCGCGCTCGCCCTCGCCTTCCCGCTCGGCCGTGTACTCGTCGCTCACGAAAGGTCCTCCTGAACCCGCCGCTTCCCCATGGTCGGGAAGGCTTCAGTCTCGCTGGGGGTGGCGCCGCGCAGGGCCGTGACCATCATCGATGATCGGTGTCCCGCGCGGCGCCGTCTTGCCGTCGTGCTTCATCGTTCTTCAGGGAGAACCCGGGCGGTGCGGCCTCAGGCCTGGCCGCCCTTGCCCTCGTCGACGATCTCGGCGTCCACCACGTCGTCCTCGGCACCGCCGGGGGTGCCCGCGGACTCCCCGCCGGGCGCCCCGGCCGCCTCACCGGAAGCCTGGGCCTGCTGGTACAGCGCGGCGCCGAGCTTCTGGCTGGTGGTCGCGAGCTTCTCCGAGGCCGAGCGGATGGACGCGGAGTCCTCGCTCTTCAGGGCCTCCTTGGTCTCGCCGATCGCGGCGTCGACCTCGGACTTCACATCGCCCGGGACCTTGTCCTCGTTGTCCTTGAGGAACTTCTCGGTCGAGTAGACCAGGGACTCGGCCTGGTTGCGGACCTCGGCGGCCTCGCGGCGGCTGTGGTCCTCGTCCGCGTACTGCTCGGCCTCGCGCATCATGCGGTCGATCTCGTCCTTCGGCAGCGCCGAGCCGCCGGTGATGACCATCGACTGCACCTTGCCGGTGCCCAGGTCCTTGGCCGAGACGTTGACGATGCCGTTGGCGTCGATGTCGAAGGTGACCTCGATCTGCGGCAGGCCGCGCGGCGCCGGCGGCAGGCCGGTCAGCTCGAACATGCCCAGACGCTTGTTGTACGCCGCGATCTCGCGCTCGCCCTGGTACACCTGGATCTGCACCGACGGCTGGTTGTCCTCGGCCGTGGTGAAGGTCTCCGAGCGCTTGGTCGGGATCGTGGTGTTCTTCTCGATCAGCTTGGTCATGATGCCGCCCTTGGTCTCGATACCCAGGGACAGCGGGGTGACGTCCAGCAGCAGGACGTCCTTGACCTCGCCCTTGAGGACACCGGCCTGCAGCGCGGCGCCGACGGCGACGACCTCGTCGGGGTTGACGCCCTTGTTCGGCTCCTTGCCGCCGGTCAGCTCGCGGACCAGGTCGGCCACGGCCGGCATCCGGGTCGAACCGCCGACCAGCACCACGTGCTCGATGGCGCTCAGCGCCACGCCGGCGTCCTTGATCACCTGGTGGAACGGGGTCTTGCAGCGGTCCAGCAGGTCCGCGGTCAGCTGCTGGAACTGCGAGCGCGTGAGCTTCTCGTCCAGGTGCAGCGGGCCCTCGGCGCTGGCCGTGATGTAGGGCAGGTTGATCGAGGTCTCGGTGGAGCTGGACAGCTCGATCTTGGCCTTCTCGCCGGCTTCGCGCAGGCGCTGCATGGCCATCTTGTCCTTGGACAGGTCCACGCCGTGCGCGTTCTTGAACTGGGTGACCAGCCACTCCACGACCGCGTTGTCCCAGTCGTCGCCGCCCAGGTGGTTGTCGCCGTTGGTGGCCTTCACCTCGATGGTGGAGAAGCCGTCGTCGTCCTTGCCGACTTCCAGCAGCGAGACGTCGAAGGTACCGCCGCCCAGGTCGAAGACCAGGATGGTCTGGTCGCCCTCGCCCTTGTCCAGGCCGTAGGCCAGGGCCGCGGCGGTGGGCTCGTTGACGATGCGCAGGACGTTCAGGCCCGCGATCTCGCCGGCCTCCTTGGTGGCCTGGCGCTCGGAGTCGGAGAAGTAGGCCGGGACGGTGATGACCGCGTCGGTGACCTTCTCGGACAGGTAGGACTCCGCGTCCCGCTTGAGCTTCTGCAGGATGAACGCGGAGATCTGCTGCGGCGTGAACTGCTTGTCGTCGATCCCGATCTTCCAGTCGGTGCCCATGTGGCGCTTGACCGACCGGATGGTGCGCTCCACGTTGGTGACGGCCTGGCGCTTGGCGACCTCGCCGACCAGCACCTCGCCGTTCTTGGCGAAGGCCACCACGGACGGCGTCGTCCGGGAGCCCTCGGCGTTGGTGATGACGGTGGGCTCGCCACCTTCCAGGACGCAGACGACGGAGTTCGTCGTCCCGAGGTCGATGCCGACCGGACGTGCCATGGGGGTTCCTCCGCGAAGACGTTTCGTTGTCGCTGCCACGTGTCTGCTGGGTGTTGCGGTGGGGAGGCCCGCGGCAGGTTGAGTCGAGTTCGCTCAATGATGCACGGTGCGGGTGCTCGAAGTCAAAAGGTTGCGCGGACTGCGCTCAACTTTGATGCGCAGGCGGGTTCTGACCTGCTGGTATGTCGCACAAAATGCTCGACGCCCGCTGCGCCCAAACGGACGTGCGAACCCGCTGTCAAGGTGCACGGTACGGTTGTCCGTCCTACCGTCGGCCATAGGGGGCGGCGGAAGGAGCCTGCACCATGAGGAACGCCCTTGGGAGCCTGATCGCACTGATCGGCGCGGCGGCCACGCTCGTCAGCCCCTGGAAGCCCTGGTACAACAACCGGCACGGCAGCGACTACAAGTTCTACGAGGTCTTCGGTTCCGGGATCACCGTCTCAAGGTCCGGAGTCATGGACTCGGTGTTCCTGGTCTTCCTGGTCACGGCCATCGTGGCCGTCGTCGGCGTGGTGCTGCGCTCGCGCGCGCTGGTGCTCGGCGCCGGCGTGGTCGCGTTCGGCTTCGCCATCCTGTGGATGATCCGCCAGGGACAGGCCGCCGGCGAGCTGACCATCACCGGCGCGAACAACCGCGGGCTCGGAACCGGCCTGGCCTACGCGTTCGGCGGCGGACTGCTGATGATCATCGGCGCCCTGATGATGACCAGCCGGCCGAAGCGGGCCGTGGTGGCCCAGACGTCCGGCGGGTCGGCGTCGGTCGGGGCCGCGGATCAGGGTGCGTACGGCACCGCCGCGGCCACGTCGGCCGCCCCGGCCGCCTCGACCACGTCCGAACCGCCGGCGATCACGACGACAGCGCCGGCGGACCGGAACCGCGCGGCTCAGCCCCCTGCCACCACGACGGCGCAGCAGCAGACTCCGGCTCCGGCCGAGACCGCGCCGTCCGCCGAGCGCACCGGCACGGAGCGGCTGAGCAAGGAGGAGCGCCAGATGCTGGGGCTGGACGAGGACGCTTCGGCCGAGCAGAAGAAGCAGAACTGACGGCTCCGGGGCGAAGGTTTCCCGTGAAACCACGCCCCGGGGGTCACCCGGCCGGAGCAGGCGACGGCTTCGCAGCCGTCGCGGTGAAGCCCTGGTCCAGGAAGCTGATCACCTTCGGGAAGACCCCGGTGACGAAGTCGTAGGTGTGCCCGCCGGGCTCCAGATGCCAGGACAGGTCGACGCCGCAGTCGCAGGCCTGCAGCCGCTGCGCGAACTCCGCCGCCGCGCCCTTGATCAGCGGGTCGGTCTCGTCCTGGTCCTCCAGCAGCAGCACCCGCTTGCCCGCGGCCTTCTGGACCATGTCGTCCGGGGTGTTCGCGGCCTCCACCGTGCTGTCCGAGCCGAACATCCCGTCCGGGTCGTCGACGTGGAAGTACCCGGCCAGCGAGGCGAACTGGCTGAACAGGTCCGGGTGCCGCAGGGTCAGGTTGGCCGCGCCGTAGCCGCCCATGGAGAACCCCACGATGGCGCGCATGCTCGCCGGCCGCGGCGTCTTGCCCTCGACCGCCGGGATCACGTTCTTGACCAGGTAGGTCTCGACCATGTCCTTGCCGTCCTGGGCGTCGGCCCATTCGGTGTCGTCGTGCGCGGTGCCCTCCCCGGTCGGCGCGGCCACGATGAACGGCGCCTGGCCGCCGGTGGTGAACGCCTGGTCCAGGACATCCTTGACGGACCGCATTATGCGGTCCGGCTCGCCGGGCACCCCGTGCAGCAGGTAGACCACCGGCAGCACCACGTTCGCCGGCACGGCGGGCCGGTAGACGAAGACCGGCCGCGACTTCCAGTCGGTGTCCGCCGACGGCACGTTCAGTTCGGTGACCGTGCCCGGCCCGCTGGCCTTGATCACCGGATGCGAGCTGACCGGCGCGGAATCGGTCCCGCCGGAGCTGTCCGTGGTGGCTGTGGAGTCGTCGCTGGTGTCGGACAACGGACCGGTCGGGGGAGCGACCACGCTGGCCGCGTCGGTGCTCGGATGCTTGCCGAAGTGGTGGGTGGCGTAGCCGAACGCCACACCGGAGCCCACGACCAGCGCGGTGCTGGTGACGAACAGGGCTATAGCCCGCAGGGGGGATCGGCGGCTGCGCCTGGGCGCGCGGCGATGGCCTCTCGCGCTCGCCGCCATAGCCCGTCCGCCTCCCCGCGCTCCGCGCTGTAGCGCGGGGCGTCTTGTCGCCCTGACGGACGACGCACCGGATGTCCACTGGTTCATTCGAGGCTAGTCAGCGCACATAAAGCGCAGGTTAAGGATGATCCGCAATGTAGAGTGCGCGCATGCCGGGGACATCAGGGCCACTTCAGGCACTGTTTCTGCGGTTCGGGCTGCCCGCGCCGACCGCTTTCCGCCCCGTGGACAGCGGACTTCTCAACCGGTCCTATCAGATTACGTCCACGGATCGGCGCTACTTCCTCAAGCACTATCTGCCCTGGCGGGGAGTGGGCTCCGGGCTGCCGGACGCCCACGGCCGAAGGCGCTCAGCTGCTCAGACACTGCGCTGGCAGCACGAAGCCGTGATCCGATTACAGGCGGCGGGTCTCCCCGCAGTCGCCCCGCTCAGGGACCTCCGCGGCCGTACGGTCGCATATGTAAGGGGACGCCCCTTTGCGGTGTTCCCCTGGAACGACGGCGTGCACCGCTACGGCAAACATATGCAGGAAATCGACGCGTACCGCCTGGGCACCCTGCTCGCCGATATCCACACGGGTCTGACCCGAGTCCTTCCCCGGGTCCCCCAACCGCTGTTCGTCCCGACCACCTCCCAGCGCCGTGCCGTCGCCGAGGCCGAGCAGCTCCTCGCGGTGGTCGAGACCGGTCCGGGCCGGGACGAGATGGACGCACTGTCCGCGTACCGATTACGGGAACGCTTAGCGCTCATCCCCAAGGTCGCGCACCTCCGGCCGGCACCGGACGCCGTGGGGACCGTCGGATACATTCACGGAGACTTCCACGCCGGGAACGTCATGTGGTCGGCTCTGGAGCCCGGAAGCAGGGTGACAGCCGTCGTGGACTGGGAGAAGACGGCCGTCGCGCCGTGTGGGGACGAAGTGGTGAGCACCGCTTTGGTGTTCTTCACCGGGGAGTACTCGGGTCAGCTCGACCTGGATCTGGTGCGTGCGTACATCGGGGGCTACGCCGCGGCGCGCCCCGAGTTCTCCGAACGGGAACTCGCCGACTCCGTACGCCGCGTCTGGTGGGAGCGCCTCACCGACTTCTGGATCCTGACATGGCACTACCGCCACGCCGACCACCGGGCGGACTCGCTGTTCCCCGCCACCGCGGCCCTGGTGCCATGGTGGACGGAGAACTACGCGAAGGTCCTGGACGCCTTCCTGGAGGGCGCCGCGTCGGCTACAGGTACGGTCCCGCGCCGCTGATCCGTCCCGGCTGCTGCTCGCCGTCCCCCGCCATGTTGGGCGGCACGGATCCCGGCGGCAGCGCGCGCCGGATCTGCTCCAGCTGCGCCCGCGCGGCCATCTGCTGCGCGAACAGGGCGGTCTGGATGCCGTGGAACAGCCCCTCCAGCCAGCCGACCAGCTGGGCCTGGGCGATCCGGAGCTCGGACTCGCTGGGGACCTCGTCCTCGGCGAAGGGCAGCGAGAGCCGCTCCAGCTCGGCCACCAGCTCCGGGGCCAGGCCCTTCTCCAGCTCGGCGATCGAGGAGCGGTGGATCTCGCGCAGGCGGGCCCGGGAGGCCTCGTCCAAAGGCGCGGCCCGGACCTCCTCCAGCAGCTGCTTGATCATCGAGCCGATCCGCATCACCTTGGCGGGCTGCTCGACCATCTCGGCGACGTTCATCGGGTTCTCGCCGGACTCGTCGTCGCCGCGCGCGCCGCCGGCGAGCTCGGCGGGCACCACGATGACCCGGCCGGCCATGTCGTCGTCGTGCTCGGGGTCGTTGTTCAGGCTCATGTTCATGGCTCCGAAGATGTCGCCGTTCAATCCCGTCATAAATCCGTCCCTCGATTAGCTGCTGCTGCGTCCCGCCGCCACGTCCAGCACGACCTTGCCGACGTGTCCGCTCTCCTCGACCACCCGGTGCGCCTGGTCTGCCTGCTCCACCGGCAGCACCCGGTCGACGACGACCCGGAAACGGCCCTGCTCGATCAGCGGCCACACCGCTTCCCGCGCCGCCGCGACGATCTGCGCTTTCTCTTCAGACGGCCGCGCGCGCAGTGTGGTTGCACTGACGCTCGCCCGCTTGCGCAGCAGGGTGTTCAGGTTCACCTCGCCCTTGACGCCGCCCTGCAGACCGATGATCACCAGCCGGCCGCCCACCGCCAGCGCCTGGACGTTGCGGTCCAGGTAGGCGGCTCCCATGTTGTCCAGGATCACGTCCACACCGCGGCCTTCGGTGACCTCCGCGACCCTTTCCACGAAATCCTCGTCCCGGTAGTTCACCGCGACGTCGGCGCCGAGCTCGCGGCAGGCCTTCAGCTTCGCGGCGCTGCCGGCCGTGACGATCACCCGCGCGCCGAGCTCGTGCGCGAGCTGGATCGCGGTGGTCCCGATGCCGCTGGAGCCGCCGTGGACCAGCAGCGTCTGGCCGGCCTGGAGCCCGGCGAGCATGAAGACGTTCGACCAGACGGTGCACACCGTCTCCATCAGGCCGCCGGCGTCCAGCGCGCTCATGCCCTCCGGCAACGGCGCGACCTGCCCCGCCGGCACCGCGACGAGCTCGGCGTACCCGCCGCCGGCCAGCAGCGCGACCACCTCGTCCCCGGCCACGAACCCGCTGACCCCGGCGCCGACCTCGACGACCCGCCCGGAGCACTCCAGCCCCGGATAGGGCGAGGCTCCCGGCGGCGGCGTGTAGAAGCCCATGCGCTGCAGGATGTCCGCCCGGTTCACCGCGGTCGCGGTGACCTGGATCAGCACCTCGCCGGCCGCCACGACCGGATCGGGCACCTGTGCCCACACCAACTGCTCCGGTCCGCCCGGCTCCGCGATCGTGATGGCACGCATGACTTCACCCTAGCGAGACCCGTGCACAAGGGACGGATCCGGGCGGGAGGACGGCTCTGGGCGGGACGCCTGACCACGACTGGGGCCGGTGGGGACCTTGAGGCGCGATTGTTCCCCCATTCGGTCGACAGCGAGTAAAAACCGGCCAGTAGCACTTGGCACCGACCTTGATCGGTCGTAGAAAGAAAGCAAGGCCCCGCGACCTCCCAACTCAAAGAGAAGGAATGGTTTGGCACAAGGCCGCTCGACCTCGACATCGATTCGGGAACCCACGCAAAGACCGACCCCTTAAGGGGCCAGCCAGCCAGGCAGACGGAGAGCAATAGCGAGGACCTGGAAGGCGACTACGGCGAACAGACGCTTGTTAACTCGTCCTCGGTGTCATTCATAACAGCGGTGCCGCTTGCGCAGCGGCACCGCTGACCTTTTCCCAGAATGTCCCGAAGGGGATTATCTCTGTGAATCCGCGGCGGCCGCGACAAGTGCGTCGGCGAGTTTGTGCGCCGCATCGTCGTCGAGCGGACGGTGGCCGACCAGGCCGCGATACCAGAGCAGGCCGTAGGCCAGATCGGTGAGGAAGTCCAGGTCGGCGTCGGCCGAGACCTCGGCGCGGGCCGCGCCGCGTTCGAGCAGGACCCGCAGCGTCGCCCGCCGGCTGGCGAGGAAGTCGTGGAAGGGGCGCGCGGACTCGGGGTTCTCGATCGAGGCCACCATCATGCTCTTCAGCTCGCTGAGGACCTTGGGGTCCTCGGACTGCTGGAAGGTCGCCTTGAAGAACTCCGTCAGGTCGGCCGCCAGCGTGCCGGTGTCGGGCAGCGGGATGGTGTGCTGCGCGCGCGTCCCGACGGCCTCGGCGATCACCGCGGCCTTCGACGGCCACCAGCGGTAGACGGTCTGCTTGCCGACTCCGGCGTCGCGGGCCAGGCGCTCGATCGTGAAGCCCTCGTAGCCGACCTCCTGCAGCAGGCCGATCGCGGCGTCGATGATCGCCTCTCGGGCCGCCTCGTTGCGGCGTCTTCCGGTGTGCGGGCGCTCCATGCCCGGCAGCCTAGCGGATTTGTCTAGACGCATCGTCTCGGCAATACTTGTCGAGACGGATCGTTTCGACAAAGAGTCATCCGACGGAGGGGACGGGTATGTCCACCGAGCAGAAGTTCAGCGGCAAGACCGTGTACGTGATCGGCGCGAGCCACGGGATCGGCGAGGCGATCGCCGGCGCGTTCGCCGCCGACGGCGCCGACGTCCTGATCACCGGCCGTACCAAAGAGCGCCTGGACGCGGCCGCGGAGCGCATCGGCCACCCGGTGCGCGTCTTCCAGTCGGACGCGCGGCGGCAGGAGGACGTGGACACGCTCTTCGCGGCCGCGGGTTCCAAGATCGACCACCTCGTGCTCGCCGTCAGCGGCGGCATGGTGGGGCTGGGCACGCTGGCCGAGCTCACCGACGAGGCCCTGCGCGAGGGCTTCGAGGGCAAGGTGTTCGCCCAGCTCAGGATCCTGAAGGCGGCGCTGCCGCACCTGGCCCCGGACGCCTCGGTGACCTTCATCGGGGCCGGCAGCTCGCGCGCGGCGTTCCCCGGCACCACCGCTCTGGCGGCGGCCAACGGCGCGCTGGACGCGGCGGTCCGCCCGCTGGCCGCCGAGCTGGCCCCCGTCCGGGTGAACGCGGTCTCCCCCGGCGTGATCGACACCGCCTGGTGGCACCCGCTGGGCGAGCAGCGCGACGGGTTCATGGAGCAGCAGGCCGCCGCCACTCCGGTGGGACGCGTCGGGCAGCCTCAGGACATCGCCGACGCGGTGCTCTTCCTGGCCGGGAACGGCTTCACGACCGGCGTGGTGCTGGACGTGAACGGCGGGACCACGCTGGCCAGGAGCTGACGCGAAGCAGAGCACGGACGGCGGGGCGCGGTGACGCGTCCCGCCGTCGGGCTGTTCAGCCGCGCATGATGGCTTCGCACACCGCCAGCGACTCGCGTGCCCCCAGCGCGACCGCCTCGGCGTACTGCGCGAGCCAGGCGGCCAGCCCTTCCTCCGTGCCGGTCGCGTAGCCGCGGGCGGCGTCCAGATACGCCTCGACCCCGAGGTCCACATGCCCGGCCTCGACCACCGCCAGCGACTGCGGGTCCAGGCCGCGTTCGGCCAGGATCAGCCGGGACGCGGCGCGGGCCAGCAGCCCGTCGCCCCAGCCGAACGGCTCGTTCACCAGCAGCTCGGCGTGCACCGCCGCCGCGACCACCACGGCCGGCACGTCGGCGGCGGCCGGGTCGCGCAGGTCGTCGGCCAGAGCGGTGAGCACGGCCGCGGCCTCGGGATCGCGCGGCCGTCCCACCCGGTCCTGTTCCAGGTGGCCCGCGGCGGCGAGCAGGTGCATCCGGGACAGGGCCTGGATCGGGGACCGCTTCCACACCGGCGCGAGCGTGCCCAGCTCGCCGGAGATCCGCAGCGCCCCGCGCAGCAACCCGGAGCCGTCCTCGTCGCCGAGGTCGGTGCGGCGGCGGACCTCCTCCAGCGGCCAGTCCGTGCCGGCCTCGCTCAGCGAGCCCAGGGCCGCCGAGGCCCGGGCGCCGCGCAGCTGCGACTCGGCGGTGACGCGGGCCGACTGGCTGCGCAGGACCTTGTGCTTGCGCACGCGGTCCACCGCTTCGCGGGCGGTCTCCGCGGCCTCGGCGGCGTTCGGGGCGGCGGCCAGGCGCCGGATCGGGGAGCGGGTGTCCATGCCCGGGACTCTACCTACCGACTGGTAGCGGGGACGCCACCCGATCGGAGGATGCATGGTTGACGCGCCGGGGCGGCGACGTCGAGACTCAGCGCGTACCTGTTTTATTGAAAACGATTGTCATCAAGCGCGGCTCCCCTGAGAAGCCCGCGACTTGTTCCCCTTCCCAGCGCTTGGAGGCCCCGGCATGCGCATCGCCATGGTCGGCAAAGGCGGCAGCGGCAAGACCACGGTCTCGGCCCTTCTGATCCGGCACCTGTCGGCCGGCGGCCGCCCGGTCGTCGCCGTGGACGCCGACATCAATCAGCACCTCGGAGCGGCGCTCGGCCTGTCCGATGAGCAGGCCGCGGCCCTGAGCCCGATGTCCGCCCACCTGTCGACGATCAAGGACTACCTGCGCGGCGACAATCAGCTGATCGCGGACGCCGAGTCCATGGTGAAGACCACGCCGCCGGGACGCGGCTCGCGCCTGCTGCGGCTGGAGGAGGAGAACGTCGTCCACAGCCTGTGCGCAACGCGGCTGGGCGGCGATCTGGAGAACGTCCGGCTGATGGTGACCGGCGGGTTCGAGGAGAAGGACCTGGGCGTCTCCTGCTACCACTCCAAGGTCGGCGCCGCCGAGCTCTACCTGAATCACCTTGTCGACGGCCCCGACGAGTACCTGGTGATGGACATGACCGCGGGCGCGGACGCCTTCGCCTCCGGCCTGTTCACCCGCTTCGACCTGACCTGCCTGGTGGTGGAGCCGACCCGCAAGTCGGTGTCCGTCTACCAGCAGTACCGCGAGTACGCCAAGGAGTACGACGTCACCATCCGGGTGGTCGGCAACAAGGTGACCGGCCCGGAGGACGTCGCCTACCTGCGCGAGCACACCGGCGCCGACCTCGTGGCCTGCCTCGGCGCCTCGCACTACGTCCGGGCCCAGGAGCAGGGCCGGGACAAGGGCTTCGACACCCTTGAGCCGGCCAACCGCACCGCTCTGGCGCGCCTGCAGATGGAAGTGGACGCGGTGCCGCAAGACTGGGCCAAGTTCACCCGGCAGGCGGTCCACTTCCACCTGAAGAACGCTCAGGCCTGGGGCGACCGCGCGACCGGCGTGGACCTCGGCGCGCAGGTCGACCCGGACTTCGTCATGGGACCGGGAGCGTTCGTGGCACCGAGCTGAAGGCCGTCACCTTCCGCACCACGTCCGGGTCGGTCAGGATCCGGAAGTGGCCGAGGCTGGTCCAGGTGTCGAGTTCGGCCCCGGGCCACAGGGCGGCCAGGCGGTCGCCGCTGGCCACCGGGACCTCGCGGTCGCCGAGGTCGTGGACGATCAACAGCGGCGGCAGCCCGGCCAGGTCCGCGGTGCGCATCCGCTGCGGGATGTCGAACCGGTCCATGGACTCGCCCACGCGCTTCTCCAGAACCCTGAGGAAGCCCGTACGTATGCGTTCCCTGAAGCCGAGCATCTTCGCGAACTCATAAGAGAACCCGATCGGATCGCTCACCGGCGCCACGACGGCCAGCCTCCCCACCCGGAGGCCGTCGAGAACCGACAGGACCACTGCCGCCGCGCCGAAGGAGTGCGCGATCACCGCATGCGCTTCGCCGAAGCGGTCCACAGCACAGGACAGAGCCTCTGAGAACTCCGGGAGCGTCGCGCGCCCCGGCCCCGCAAGACTCTGCGACGACTTCCCATGGCCGGGGGCGTCGAACGACACCACCCGGTGGCCGGAGGCCAGCAGCGGTTCCACGAAGGCGTCCAGCTGCTCGGCCACACCGCCCCAGCCGTGCACGAGATAGACCACCGGCCCCTCCGCGCCCCACACGGTGCCGCGCACTGTGCTGCGCCGCACGGTCATCGTGAAGGACTCGCCGGCGGACACCGCGACTGGTGTCCTCGGCCTCCAAGGCCTTTTGGGGACGGTGAGCCAGAGCCGCTCGGCCCAGCGGGCGCCCGGACCCGGAGCGACGATTTCCAGCACCCCGAAAGCGGTACGCAGCGAGCCGAGTGCGAGCGCTTTTTTAGCACGAACGATCGTGCTTTTTTTGTGCGACGACGATGACGCGGTCATCTGGATGACCCCCTCTAGCGGTTGGATTCGATCAGTCGGGAGAACGCGTTGCGCGCCCTCTCCTCGGCCCTGGCGTCGCCGAGGAGCCGGTGCGCCTGGAAATAGATGAGCATGATCCCGTGCAGGTCGTGGGTGAACTGCTCCGGATCGGCGCCGGCGGCGAAGAAGCCCTCGGCGATCCCGGTCCGGAACATCTGCGCCACCGCGTCGTTGAAGTCCAGGTGCATGCGGACCAGGCGGTCCCGCACCGGCCCCGGCTGGTCGTCGTACTCCCAGGCCGCCGAGACGAACAGGCACTCCGCGGTCCCGTCCCGCGACACCGCCAGCCAGCTCTCGAACAGCGTGGTGATCCGCTTCTCGCCGCGCGGGGCGGACAGCGCGGGCCGCACGACGTCCTCGACGAACGCCTCGCTGGCGAACTCCAGGACCTGGACCTGCAGCGCCTCCTTGGACTTGAAGTGCGCGAACAGGCCGCTCTTGGACATCCCGGTCCGCTCGGCGAGCGAGCCGATGGTGAGCGAGGCCAGCCCGCCGGAGGCCGCGACCTCGACCGCGGCTTCCAGGACCTGTCTGCGGGTCTCCTCGCCCTTGCTCACCCCAGAAAAATAGCACGACCGTTCGGCGGGCGCGACCGCGAGCCCGTCACTCTCGGCGATCTCAGACCCCCGACACCCTCGACTTCACCCTCCGACCGCATCAGACTGGGGCATGTGGCATCCAACCCCGCCACCGTCGGCATCGTGGCCGCCCTGGTCGCCCCGGCGGTCGCGGTGTCCCGCGCCGTCCAGCGGCACCGTTTGGCCGGCACGACGGCCGAGCGCGCCGCGTATGCCGCCATGCACGCCGTCGCCCTCGCCGGGCCCCCGCTGCGGGCCGGCCTGACCCCGGACGCCACCCGCCGCGCGGCCCGCCACCTGCGGCCGCTGCTCGGCACCGCGGCGCTGGCCTTCAACGACACCGAGCGGAACCTCACCTGGGACGGTGCCGGACAGCACCGGCATTCTCAGAACTCCTACGAGCTCTCCACGGCCGCGCTCAAGTCCGGAAGAGTGACCGTCCTCGGACCGGAGGACGTGCACTGCGACAGCGATTCCTGCATGATCCGCCACGCGGTCGTCGCGCCGATCATCCCGCCGAGCAGCATCGGCGGGATCCGCGACGACGGCGGCAGCACGGCGATCGGCACGCTGTCGGTCTACAGCTCCAGCACCTCCGTGGCTCTGGTGCGGGCCGTCGGCGAGGTCGCGTACTGGGTCGCCACCCAGATCGAACTGGCGGAGCTCGACCGGTCGCGAACCCTCCTCATGGAGACCGAACTCAGGGCACTGCGGGCGCAGATCTCGCCGCACTTTGTCTACAACTCGCTCACCGCCATCGCTTCCTTCACGCGCACGGATCCGCAGCGCGCCAGGGAGCTCCTCCTGGAGTTCGCGGACTTCACCCGCTACTCGTTCCGCGCGCACGGCGAGTTCACGACGCTCGCCGAGGAGCTGCGCTGTGTGGACCGCTACCTGTTGCTGGAGCGCGCCCGCTTCGGCGAACGCCTCCACGTGACCCTGCGGATAGCCCCTGAGGTGCTCCCTGTAGAGGTTCCCTTCCTATGCGTACAGCCCATAGTGGAGAACGCAGTACGGCACGGTCTGGAAGGCAAGCCCGGCCCCGGCCACGTCACCATCACCGCCGAGCCGACCCGGCACCACCACCGGATCACGGTCGCGGACGACGGCGTCGGGATCACCCCGGACATCCTGCGCGACGCCCTCGCCCCGGCCGAGCCGGGCACACGCACCTCGGTGGGGCTGTCCAACGTCCACGAGCGACTCCGCGCGGTCTACGGGACGGCCTACGGCCTGGCGATCGAATCCCAGCCCGGAGCGGGTACCACTGTGGTGATCCGGGTCCCGAGGAAGTAGCCACGAGAAGCACAGAAGCAGAGGGCATACCGCATGACCATCGCGACGCCGACCGGCCTGCGCGTGCTCGTGGTCGACGACGAGCCCCCGGCCGTCGCCGAACTCGCCTACCTCCTGTCCCGCGACCCCCGCGTCTCCTCTGTACGGACCGCCACGGATGGGGAAGACGCGTTGAGGGTCCTGAAGAACTCTCCTGTGGACGCCCTGTTCCTCGACATCCGCATGCCGGGCTTGGACGGTCTGGAGATAGCGGGACTCCTCAACCAGTTCGCCACGCCGCCGCAGATCGTCTTCGTGACCGCCCACGAGGAGTTCGCTCTGGAGGCGTTCGACCTGCACGCCTCCGACTACCTGCTCAAACCGGTCCGCGCCGAACGCCTAGCGGAAGCCATCCGCCGGATGGCACCGGCGTCCACTTCCCATAGGGCCCCCGAACCGGGGCCCTACGACGTCATCCCGGTGGAGCTGGCAGGCGTCACCCGCTTCATCCCGCGCCAGGACGTCTCCTATGCGGAAGCACAGGGCGACTACGTGCGCTTGTACACGGACAGCAGCAGTCATCTGGTCCGCATCCCCTTGGCGGTCCTGGAGGAACACTGGTCGGCCGCCGGCTTCGCCCGCACGCACCGCCGCTTCCTGGTCCGCGTCGACGCCGTCTCGGAGGCCCGGTGGGAAAGCGGCCACCTGACCGTCATCGTCGGCGGGATCCCGATCCCGGTCGCCCGCCGGCACACGCGTGAAGTGCGCGAACGGCTCAGCCACCGCTGATCGCGCCGTGCCGACCGCTGAACGCTTCAGGCAGACCGTCCGAAGATCGAGCTCTCACACCCTCTGCCCCGTTTTGACCGGTACCGCCTATGGTGAGGTGACCGCGCGTCCATCCGACGTCGATGACGCCACGGCACCGTGAGCACGCCGCCCACCGAAATCGGGTCCTGGTGGGCGGCGTCTGGCGCGTCCGGACGTCTCCAGGTAAAAGGTCTATACCAATGGCGCCGAAACCCTTGTGCTCGGGGCCCTCCCTTGGTGTGCTACTGCCTGGATAAAGTGTGACCGCTGTCATAATGCATCGAACGAGGAGAGACGGTGTCGAACGAGGCCCTTTCCAATTTGCTCCGTGAGGACCGCCGGTTCGCGCCGTCCGCGGCCTTCGCCGCCGACGCGAACGTCAAGGCCGACGCGTACGCCGCGGCCGAGACCGACCGGCTGGCGTTCTGGGACACGCAGGCTTCGCGCCTGGCCTGGGACACGCCCTGGACCGAGACACTGGACTGGTCGGGCAAACCGGTCGCCAAGTGGTTCGTCGGCGGCAAGCTCAACATCGCCTACAACTGCGTGGACCGGCATGTCGAGGCCGGCAATGGCGACCGCGTCGCCATCCACTTCGAGGGCGAGCCCGGCGACTCCCGAGCCATCACGTACGCCGAGCTCAAGGACGAGGTCTCCAAGGCCGCCAACGCCCTGACCGAGCTCGGCGTCACCGCCGGCGACCGGGTCGCGATCTACATGCCGATGATCCCTGAGACCGCTGTAGCGATGCTCGCCTGCGCGCGCATCGGTGCGGTGCACTCCGTGGTCTTCGCAGCGTTCTCCCCCGACGCCCTGCGGGCGCGCATCGACGACGCCGGCGCGAAGCTGCTGATCACCGCCGACGGCTACCACCGCCGCGGCGGCACGGTGAATCTCAAGGCGAACGCCGACCAGGCCGTGGCCGGCGCCGAAAGCATCGAGAACGTGCTCGTCGTCAAGCGCACCGGCGCGGACGTCGCGTGGGGCGACAAGGACGTCTGGTGGCACGACGCGGTCGGCGCCGCGAGCACCGAGCACACCCCGGAGGCGTTCGACAGCGAGACCCCGCTGTTCATCCTCTACACGTCCGGCACCACGGGTAAGCCCAAGGGCATCCTGCACACCACCGGCGGTTATCTGACCCAGGCCTCATACACCCACCACGCGGTGTTCGACCTGAAGCCGGAGACCGACGTGTACTGGTGTACCGCCGACGTCGGCTGGGTGACCGGGCACTCCTACATCGTCTACGGCCCGCTCTCCAACGGCGCGACCGAGGTGATGTACGAGGGCACCCCCGACACGCCGCACCAGGGCCGCTTCTGGGAGATCGTCCAGAAGTACAAGGTCACGCTGCTGTACACCGCGCCCACCGCGATCCGCATGTTCGCCAAGTGGGGCGACGACATCCCGGCGAAGTTCGACCTGAGCTCCCTGCGCCTGCTGGGCTCGGTCGGCGAGCCGATCAACCCCGAGGCCTGGATCTGGTACCGGAAGAACATCGGCGGCGACCGGACCCCGGTGGTGGACACCTGGTGGCAGACCGAGACCGGGGCGATCATGATCTCCCCGCTGCCCGGCGTCACCGAGGCCAAGCCGGGCTCGGCGATGCGGCCGCTGCCGGGCATCTCGGCGAACGTGGTCGACAAGGACGGCACCATCGTCGAGAACGGCCACGGCGGCCTGCTGGTCCTGGACCAGCCCTGGCCCTCGATGGCCCGCGGCATCTGGGGCGACCAGCAGCGCTTCGTCGACACCTACTGGGCCCGCTTCGCCGAGCAGGGCTACTACTTCGCCGGCGACGGGGCCAAGAAGGACGAGGACGGCGACCTGTGGCTGCTGGGCCGCGTCGACGACATCATGCTCGTCTCCGGCCACAACATCTCCACCACCGAGGTCGAGTCCGCGCTGGTGTCCTACCCGGCCGTGGCCGAGGCCGCCGTGGTCGGCGCCAAGGACGAGACCACCGGCCAGCGCATCGTCGCCTTCGTCATCCTGCGGGCCGGCCAGGAGGAGACCCCTGAGCTGGACGCGGCGCTGAAGGCCCACGTCTCCAAGGAGATCGGCCCGATCGCCAAGCCCAAGCAGATCCAGATCGTGGCCGAGCTGCCCAAGACCCGCTCCGGCAAGATCATGCGGCGCCTGCTGAAGGACGTCGCCGAGGACCGCGCGGTCGGCGACACGACGACCCTGGCCGACTCCACGGTCATGGACCTGATCAAGTCCAAGCTGCCGCACGCCAACGAGGACTGATCCAGACTGATCCAGTCCGCTCGGTGTTTCCGACCGCCGGGTACGCGGGCCTCATGGCCCGGGTACCCGGCGGTTCCGTCTTCCCAGGAGCCGGACCGCCGCATACGGGTTCCTCATATGGCGTAGCCTGAACGGCTTAGGAGCGCCGGGAAGTCTGGTCGGCATGGGTAGTGGTTTCTTGATCACCACCCGTCCGCCGCCGACCGCCGAAACCCCAGGACGCCCCGATGACGCCCCCGGACCGCCCCGCCGCCCCGTTCCGCGTCTTCGCACGGCTGAGGCGGATCGAGCGCCGGCACGTGGCGGACGTCCTGCGGGCCGAGACCGTCGGCGGCGCGCTGCTCATCGTCTTCGCGCTCCTGGGACTGCTGTGGGCCAACTCCCCATGGCGCGCTTCCTACGACACCGTCAAGAACACGGTCGTCGGACCGCACTTGTGGCACCTGGACCTGTCGCTGGCGGACTGGGCCGCCGATTTCCTGCTCGCGTTCTTCTTCCTGGTGGCCGGGATCGAGCTCAAGCACGAGCTGCAGGCCGGCGAGCTGTCGAACCCGCGCGCCGCGGCGCTGCCGGTCGTCTCGGCGCTGTGCGGCATGGTGGTGCCGATCGGGGTCTACCTCGCGGTCAGCGCCGGGCACCCGGACGCGGGCGCCGGCTGGGCCGTACCCACCGCCACCGACATCGCGTTCGCGTTGGCGGTGCTGGCCGTCGTCGGGCAGAACCTGCCCTCGGCGCTGCGGGCGTTCCTGCTGACCCTGGCCGTCGTCGACGACCTCGGCGCGATCATCATCATCGCGATCGCGTACACGGCCGACATCGACGCCGTCGCCCTGGTGATAGCGGCGGTCCTGCTCGTCGCCTTCTATGTGCTGCAACGCAGGCGGATCACCAGCTTGTGGCTCAACGTGCCGCTGGGCCTGGCCATCTGGATCGCCGTACACGCCAGCGGCGTCCACGCGACGGTGGCCGGGGTGGCCATCGGCCTGATGCTGCACGGCCGGCACCACGGCGACGGCTATACCGAAGCTGATGAGGAACGCGACAACGAACCCCGGTCACCGGCCGAGAAGGTGCAGTGGGTGCTCCAGCCGTTCTCTGCGGGCTTCTGCGTCCCCGTCTTCGCGATCATGTCCGCCGGGGTGTACATCGGCGGCAAAACGCTGGGCAGCCTGGTCAGCAACCAGATCCCGCTGGCCGTCGCCGCCGGCCTGTTCGTCGGCAAGGCGGTCGGGGTGTTCGGCGGTGCCTACCTGACGGCGCGTTTCACCCGCGCCGAGCTCTCCGACGAGCTGCGGTGGCGGGACATCGCCGCGGTCTCCACGCTGACCGGCGTCGGGTTCACGGTGTCGCTGTTGATCTCCGAGCTCGCGTTCACGGACACCCCGGAGTTGCTGAACCTCGCCAAGGGCGGAGTGCTGCTCGGCTCTCTGGTGTCCGCGCTCGTCGCCGTCGTGCTGCTGCGTCGCAGAGACCGCTTCTACGATCAGCTGTGCGTCGCCGAAGAGGCGGAAGACGGGGAGCCGGTGCTCGGGCGAGAATAGACCGGCGTCCCCTCCGCACTGGCCGCGAAGGGGACGCTTTATACGTATTCGCGCTTAGCGAATCGGCGCTAGTCGGTCAGGCGCGCGTCCGCATAGGCGGCCATCGCGGCAGCCTGGTACTCGGCGAGGCCTTCGGCGATCTTCAGGTAGTTCGCCTTGAAGCGCTCGTCGTCGACGTACATTTGGCCGAGGCACTTGTAGGCCTTGCGGTTCGGCGTCCACCAGATGCAGATGCCCTGGTAATGCTGGTGAATCTCCTCCTGCACCGCGGGGTCGTCGACCGGGGTGCCGGCGGCCATGAACTCGGCCATCCGGATCATCGCCGCGGTCGCCTCCCGCTGCCAGCGCTCCATGTCCTCCTCGGTCATGGTCGCGCGCTTGGCCTGGGCCCGGTCGAACTCCTCGGGCCAGCGCTCGCGCGCCTCGTCGTCGTACTGCGACTGGTCGAACCCCTCGAACAGGTTCTCCGGCCGGTTGATGTGCACGGACACCTCTGGCTTCCCTTCCAGCTCGGCGATGGTCCGCCGCACGGTCTCGGCCACTCTCGACAGCCGGTCGCGCTCGACGATCAGCCGGCCGTACTGCCGGCGCAGCGCGGCCAGCGTGTCCGGTTCGGAGTCGATCGCCTCGGCGATGTCGGCCAGGCCCAGGCCCAGCTCGCGCAGGACGAGGATCTGCTGCAGGCGCAGCAGCTGCGGCTCCTCGTAATAGCGGTAGCCGTTGGCGCCGACGTGGTCGGGCTTGAGGAGCCCGATTTCGTCGTAGTGGCGCAGGCTCCGGGCGGTGATCCCGGACATCCGCGCCACCTGCGCGATCGACCAGCTCATAGCGGTTCCCATCGATGAACAGCCAGTCCTTCCGGCTGCTTCTTCGAAGGTAGAAGCTTCCGTTACGTCAAGGTCAAGCCGGATTCGCCCGCAGCACAAGTCGGCCGACGGACAGAACCGGAAACGTCAGGGCCGGCCGAGGATCAGCTCGAAGGCCCCAGCGGTGGTCTCCACGACCTGCTCGGGCTGCGGGTCCGTGGCGCCGAGCGTGCGGCCGTGCCGGATCCAGGCGGTGTGCAGCCCCGCGCCGTTGCCGCCGGCGACGTCCGAGGTCAGGGAGTCGCCGACCATCCAGCCGCCCTCCAGCGGCGCCCCGGCGCGCTCGGAGGCCAGCTGGAAGATCTTCGACTCGGGCTTCCAGCTGCCCTCGACATCCGAGATGCACACGACGTCCACGTAGGCGCGCAGGCCGATCGCGTCGATCTTGGCGTTCTGGAAGTCGCCGAAGCCGTTGGTGACGATGCCGGTCCGCCAGCCGGCGTCGCGCAGCGCCTCCAGCCCGTCCACCACGCCGTCGAACGGCTTGAGCAGGTCGACCATGCGAAGCTGGTAGTCGGTCAACAGCTCCGCCGGGTCCGCGTCCAGCCCGAAGTACTCCACCAGGCCCCGGAAGGCGTCGTCCGGCGCGCCGGTCCAGAAGATGTGCTCGTTCTCGCTGAACCAGCGCACGTCGCCGGTGGCGCCGTGGGTCGCGACCAGCTCCTCGGCCCAGGCGACGAAGGCGCCCTTGGAGAAGATCAGGGTGTCGTCCAGGTCGAACAGCGCGAGACGGGGCATGGCTCCGAGATTAACTGATCGTCCCGACGCCCAACGGAACACCGGGTTACGGCTGGTGGCGGAGGTGCCGCGCACCGCCGGTGGGGCCGGCCGCGGCCGGCCCCCGCTCAGGCCGCGCTGAGCACCAGCCCCGAGGTCGGGACCCCGGTCCCGGCCGTGACCAGCACGTTGCGGACGTCCGGCACCTGGTTCACGGCCGTGCCCCGGGCCTGGCGCACCGCCTCGGCGATGCCGTTCATGCCGTGGATGTAGGCCTCGCCGAGCTGGCCGCCGTGGGTGTTCAGCGGAAGCCGGCCGCCGAGGTGGATGGCGCCGTCGCGGATGAAGTCGCGCGCCTCGCCGCGGCCGCAGAAGCCGAACTCCTCCAGCTGCGTCAGGACGAACGGAGTGAAGTGGTCGTAGATGACCGCCGTCTGGATGTCGTCCGGTCCGAGCCCTGACTGGCCCCACAGCTGCCGCGCGACGGTCCCCATCTCCGGCAGCCCGGTGATGTCGTCGCGGTAGTAGCTGGTCATCATCTGTTGGTCGTGTGCGGAGCCCTGTGCGGCTCCCGATATAAGGACTTCCTTGCCGGGAAGATCCTTGGCGCGCTCCGCGGAGACGACGACCAGCGCGACTCCGCCGTCGGACTCCTGGCAGCAGTCCAGGAGCCGCAGCGGATCGGCGATCGGCTTCGAGTTCTGGTGGTCGGCCAAGGTGATGGGCCGCTCGTAGAACCACGCAGCGGGGTTCGTGGCGGCGTGTGCCCGGGCCGCCACGGCGACCCGCCCGAAGTCCTCGGAGGTGGCCCCGTACTGGTGCATGTAGCGGCGCGCGGCCATAGCGACCCAGGCCGCCGGGGTGATGAGTCCGTAGGGGGAGTAATAGCCGAAGTGCTGGGCCATCGGCGATTCGCCGCGGGCTTGGACTGCCGCGTCCCCCGAGCCGAATCGCCGTCCGGAGCGCTCGTTGAATGCCCGGTAGCAGACCACGACGTCGGCCAGGCCGGCCGTGATGGCGGCCGCCGCGTGCGCGACCGTCGCACAGGCGGCACCGCCTCCGTAGTCCACCAAGGAGAAGTAGCGCAGTTCGGCGACGCCCAGACCCCGACCGACCATGATCGAGGGACTGGAGTCCATCGAGAAGGTCACCAGACCGTCGACGTCGCGCGGCGCTATCCCGGCGTCGTCCAGCGCGGCCTTGCATGCCTCGAGACACAGTTGGAGTTCACTGCGTCCCGACTCCTTGGAGAACTCCGTGGCGCCGATACCGACGATCGCTGCCTCACCCGACAGGGACCCGCTCACTCGCCGCCACCCTTCAGGGTCACGGTTCCGGTGACATGGTTGCCGAGCTGGTTCGCGCCGCGGATCGCGACCTCGACAGTGCCGTCCTCGCCGACGCGCGCCACGGACCCGGTGAGGGTCATCGTGTCCCCGGGGTAGTTCGGCACGCCGAGCCGGATCGCGATCTTCAGGATGCGCGCCTCGGCACCGGCCCAGTCGGTCACGAAGCGCCCGACGATCCCGTTGGTGGTGAGGATGTTCATGAAGATGTCGGGAGAGCCCTTCTCCCGGGCGGCCGGGACATCGTGGTGCACGTCCTGGTAGTCGCGGGAGGCGATGGCGCCGGAGACGATCCTCGTCGGGGTGATCGGGATGACCAGCTCCGGCAACGTCTCCCCGACCTTGGGCAGCGCGGTCATTCGTCCTCCTCGATCGGGTAAGCGGAGATCAGCTCGCCGAGGTCGCCGGACCAGGCTTCCGCGGAGCCGCCATAGAGTTCCCAGTAGCGGGCCCATGCGTGGTACCGGTGCAGCGGATAGGTGATGTCCACCCCGAACCCGCCGTGCAGGTGCTGTGCGGAGCCGACGACCCGGCGCGCGCCGTCGGCGGCCCAGATCTTGGCGGCGGCGATCGCGTACCGGGCCCGGGGTGAGTTGATGCCGTGCGCTGCGATGGCGTGTACGGCGTCCCACAGCGCGGCCTGCATAGCGCGCGAATCGATATAGCGGTCCGCGGCCCGGAGCGCCACGCCTTGGAACGTCGCCAGGGGGTGTCCGAACTGGACGCGTCCGCCGACGTATTCGGCGGTCATCGCCAGAGCCCGCGCCGCGATCCCGCACAGCATCGCCGAGGAGAAGAGCGCCGCATAGGCACGGGCTTCGCCGACCGCATCGCTGATCTCCATGACCTCGGCGTCGATGAACTCCAGGACGCCCAGCGGCTCGCCGGTGGTGGTCACCTGGTCGCCGATGCGTGCCGTCGACAGGGAGGCCAGCGCCAGGACTTCCTTGCCGTCCTCGCGCAGAGCCGGCACGAGCACCAGGTCGGAGCTGAGCGGGTAGGGCACCAGCTGCGTGATCCCGTTGAGCCGCCGGCCGGTCAGCCGCAGCGGCGCGGCCAGCGTGGACGGGTGCTCGGTAAGCCCCGCGGTGATGACGAGCTCTCCGGACAGCACCTCCGGCAGGTTCTTCTCGTCGACGACCAAGGCCGCGACGAATGTCTCCACCAGGGGCAGCCGCGCGAGCGCCGCACCGGCGTCGGTGAGCAGCCGCACCATGCCCGGCACTCCGGTACCGCCGCCGCCCACGGTCTCCGGAAGGACCGCGGCGAGCAGCCCGGTGTCGGCCAGGATCCGCCACAGCCGGCGGTCGTGTTCATCGGACACCGCTTCATTACTGTGGGCCGGACTCCGCCAGCTCTCTATGTCGAGATCCTTGAAGACCTCATTGGAGAGTTCCCCTACGGCTTCCAGCGCATCGTCCATGGGCTGTTCCACGGGCTGGTCCACGACTGTCACGGCGAGACCTCCGGTCCGGCGAACACGAGCCCGTCCTCGTAAACGAGACTCAGCGCCATCTCTATACGCAGGTCCTCATTGGCGATGCCGCGTGTCCCACACACAATGCGCGGCCGCGTGTCACCGTCCTCTACTTCCACGGCTATGAGGACAACCGCATAGGGGCCCTCTTCCCAGGGCGGCAGCGGGTGATGGCAGATCGTGTAGCTGTGCAGGACCGCACGGCCGGTCGCCTTCACGGTCGTCCAGTCCAGGGACTGACAGTCCGGGCACATGGGAGACGGAGGATGCCGGAGCGATCCACAAGCTGTGCATTTCTGGATGAGGACGTCGCCCTTGGCGACGCCCTCCCAGTAGTAAGCGTTGTCGCGGCCGATCACCGGCTGGGGACGGTTCATGCCTGTGCCCCTGTGTCCTGCGCCCGCGCGGGCTTGAACCACAGAGTCCGGAACAACATCTCGCCGACCACTTCGCCGTGCTGATCGCGGTATTCGGTGATCGAGGTCAGGAAGTAGCCCGCGCCGAGCGCCGTCCTCTTAAGCGGCGACACGGAGTCGAGCCGCGTGGTGGCGTACAGGTGGTCCCCCACAGTGAGGTACCGGTGATAGGTCTGCTCGCAGTCGGTCGCCACCACGGCGCGGTAGCCCGCCTCGATCAGCGTGGCCTGGGCGCGCGTGGACCCGTCCTGGGCCCCGCGCATCCGCAGTCCGGGCATCGTCCAGGCCTGCAACGAGGCCGGCGGTGCGACCACGTCGGGGTGGCCGGCCCGGCGCGCCGCCGCCGGGTCGGTGTAGATCGGCAGCTCGTCGCCCATCGCGTCGCACCAGTGCCGGATCATCGGCTGGTTCACCGGGTCCCAGGCCGGGACCGGCTCCGACGGCGGATCGGCTATGTGCGCGGACACTGTCTCGTACAGCGGATCGGTCTCCACAGTTCTCCCTATCTCCGCACCCTGGGCATCGCCAGCCCGGTCATCGCGATGATCTCCCGCTGGATCTCGTTGGCCCCGCCGCCGAAGGTGTTGGTCACCGCGTAGCGGTAGAGGAATTCGAGGTCGCCGGCCAGGAGCGCGCCGGGGGAGCCCGTCTTCAGGACTCCACCTGCGCCGAGCACCTGGAGCAACTCCGCCAGCGCCTCTATATGCGTTTCCGTCCCGTGCACCTTCGCCGCGGAAGCGTCCGCGGGGGACAGGTGGCCGCCGGTCTGGTCCTTCTGCAGCGCCGCGACCATCTGACCGTTAAGGAGCCGCAGACCGCTGATGCGGACATAGGCGCGCGCCATGGTGTTCTTCACCCAGGGCAGATCTATGACCCGGAGCCCGCCCGCAGCCGGTGTCTCCATAGCCCAGCTCTGCACCTTGGCGAAGGAGCGGATCACTCCCTGGGCCACCGCTGCCAGCGCCACCCGCTCGTGGTTCAGCTGCGTGGTGATCAGTTTCCAGCCCTCGTTCTCGGCCCCGACCCGCATGGTCACCGGGACGCGGACGTCGCGGTAGTACGTGGCGGTCGTGTAGTGCGAGGCGATGGTGTGGATCCGCGTCGCCTCGAAGCCCGGGTCGCGGGTGTCGACCAGCAGGATCGAGATGCCCTTGTGCTTCGGCGCTTCCGGGTCGGTCCGGCAGGCCAGCCAGACGTACTCCGCGGAGTCACCGTGGGTCGTGAAGATCTTCTGGCCGTTGACCACATAAGCGCTGCCGTCCTCGGTGCGCACGGCGCGCGTGGTCAGACTCGCCAGATCGGTGCCGGCGCCGGGCTCGGAGTAGCCGGCCGCGACGTCGATCTCCCCGGAGAGGATGCCCGGCAGGAGCAGGTCCTTCTGTTCCCGCGTCCCGAAGCGCATCAGCGTCGGGCCGACGGTGTTGAGCGCCACCAGGGGCATCGGACAGCCGGCGCGCGCCGCCTCGTCGAAGAAGACGAACTGCTCGACCGGCGTCAGGCCGCGCCCGCCGTACTCCTGAGGCCAGCCCACTCCGAGCCAGCCGTCCGCGCCGAGTTTCCGGTGCAGGGTGCGGGCCGTTTCGGTGGAGGTGTCGGGCAGGCGCAGATCGTGGCGGACCTCCTCGGTGACCAGTGCGGCGAAGTAGGTCCGCAGCTCGGCTCGCAGGGCTCGTTGGGCCGGGGTGTAGGCCAGGTGTTCCGGAGGGTGCATGCGGCGGCGTCTCCCGCGGTCGGCGTGATCGGCTGGACGGGCGAGTGCTGAAGGTGCTGGCTGTGCGCCCGGTCGGCGGTGCACGGGGACTCGGACGCGATCTGAGCACTCGTCAGATTAGAACACGTTCTACTGGATGGCCACACCGGGTTAGGGTGGCGGCATGGAGGCTCTGAGCGGACCCGGAGAACCCTTCGACGCGATCGTTCTGGCCGGCGGCGGCGCGCGCCGGCTGGACGGGGCGGACAAACCGGCGCTCGAGGTCGGCGGGATCAGCATGCTCGACCGGGTGCTGGCCGCCTGCCGGGGCGCGGCGTCGGTCGCGGTCGTGGGCCCGCCGCGGCCGGTGGCCCGACCGGTGGTGTTCACCCGCGAGTACCCGCCCGGCGGAGGGCCGGTGCCGGCGCTGGCCGCGGGGATGGCCGTGGGCTCGGCCGGACACGTGGCCGTCTTCGCCGCCGATCTGCCGTTCCTGGACGAGCAAGCCGTCACCCTTCTGCGGCGCTCGCTGACCGCCGACGCAGTGCTCTTCACCGACGAGCGGGGCAAGGACCAGCCGCTCGCGGCGATATATCGGCGTAACGCGCTCGCGGCAGCATTGGGCGCACTGTCGGAGTTGCGGGGCGCACGCCTGTTCGCGATCGTCGAAGAGCTGGACACGACCCGGATCCCCGACACGCGCGGCGTCACCGCGGACTGCGACACGTGGGACGCCGTTCACGCGGCCCGCGCTCTGGTCGCGACACGACCCGCCACAAAGACGAAGATGGGGGACATGGACGACAAGAAGCTGCTCGCCGACTGGTGCGCCGCCGCGGCGGCCGAACTCGGGCTGACGGGGCACGAACTCGCCGAGGGCGATCTGGACGCGATCCTCGGCCTGGCCGGGGTCGCGGCCCACAACGTTCTGCGACCGGCCGCGCCGCTGACCACGTTCCTGGCCGGATACGCGGTCGGGCTGCGCAGCTCGGCCGGCGGCGGCCGCGGCGCGCTGGACGGGCCGATCGCGAAGCTCAGCGCCCTGGCTCAGGCCTGGGACCCGGCCGCCGACGGCGCGGCCCGCGGCCCCGGCGCGGTGAGCGGGACGGTCGGCGGTTCGGTGGCGGCGAGCCCGGCGGCCGGGACGCCCGGCGGCACGGTCACGACTGGCGGCACAGTCACGTCTGGCGGCGCAGTCCCCGGATCCGTGGGCGCGGCCGGGCATCAGGCCGGCGCTGCGTCCGGTGCCAAGTCCGGCGCCAGGTCCGGCATCGGCTCTGGCGCCGAGTCCGGTAACAGCTCCAGCAGCTCCAGCAGCGCCAGCGGTTCCGGCAGCTCCAGCGACTCCGGCAGCTCCGGCAGCTCCAGCGACTCCACAGGATCCGGCGGCCGGTGAACACGTCCTGGGCCGAGGCCCGCAAGATCGCCGGCGCCGCGGCGATCCCGCTGCCCGTCACCCGCGTCCCCATGGCCCAGGCCCGCGGCGCGGTCCTCGCCGAGTCGCTGTCCGCGCTGGTCGACCTGCCGCCGTTCGCGACCTCGGCGATGGACGGCTGGGCGGTGGCCGGGCCCGGGCCGTGGCGGGTCGCCGGGCAGGTGCTGGCCGGGCAGGAGGCGACCCGGCTCGGCGACGGCGACGCGGTGGAGATCGCCACCGGGGCCCGGGTGCCGTCCGGGGCCTCGTCGGTGCTGCGGCGGGAGCGCGGCGTCGTCGACGAGCACGGCAGGCTGCACGTCGGCGACAGCGGCGACGGACACCGCGACCGCACCGTTCCGGCCGCCGCGGCAGCGGCGACCGCGTCAACCGCGGCGGCCGCACCACAGCGCTTCTACGCCGCGGTCTCCAGCGGCACCACCGCCGCCACGCGCACCCTGCGCGGCTCCGAACTGGACCTGCCGATAGGGACCGACATCCGGCCGCAGGGCCAGGAGTCGCGCCGCGGCGAGACCCTGCTGTCGGCCGGCACCCGCGTCACCCCCGCGGTCCTGGGCCTGGCCGCCGCCGCGGGCTACGACGACCTGCCGGTCCACGAGCGCCCCCGGGTCGCCCTGGTGGTCATCGGCGACGAGCTGGCCGAATCGGGCCTGCCGGACGGCGCCCGGATCCGGGACGCGCTCGGGCCGATGTTCACCGCCTGGCTCGAGGCGCTCGGGGTCGAGCTGACGGTGAGCCGGGTCGCCGACGACGCCAGGGAACTGCTCGCGACCGTCGCCTCCTCCCCGGCCGACGTGGTGATCACCACCGGCGGCACGGCCCGCGGCCCGATGGACCACGTGCACCAGGTGCTGGGCGAACTCGGCGCGCGGATGCTCGTCGACGGCGTCTCGGTGCGGCCGGGGCACCCTATGCTGCTCGCTCAGTACGGCGGAACCCGGCAGCACCGCCGGTTCGTCGCCGGGCTCCCGGGCAACCCGCTGGCGGCGGTCGTCGGCTTCGTCACCGTGGTGCGGCCGCTGCTGCGCCGGCTGTCAGGCTTGGCGGACGCCTCACACTTCCTGCCGCTCGGGGATGCCGTCAGCACCCATCCGACCGACACTCGACTGGTGCCCGTCTCCGTCACCGACGCCTCCGCGGTCCCCCTGCGGTTCACCGGTCCGGCGATGCTGCGCGGGCTGGCGCTGGCCGACGGGCTGGCCGTCGTACCGCCGGGGGGAGGGGTGGTCGCCCTCGGTGCCGGGCAGCGGGTGGAGGTGCTGACGGTCTGAGCGAGAACACCACGTACGCGGCCCCGTTCCGCCCGACGATCGTGCTGCCGCGCGCGGTCTCGGGCCCCTTGTGGGCGGTGTTCAAGCGGGTCCTGCTGGCGCTGGGGATCCTGGTGCTCTCGGCGGTGATCGTCTATCTGGGACGGGCCGGCTACCGCGACTCCTCCGGCAAGCCGATCGGCTGGCTCACAGCCTTCTACTACGCCACCGTGACCCTGTCGACCACCGGCTACGGCGACGTGGTGCCGGTCAGCGACCCGGCCCGGCTGATCAACACCCTGGTCGTGACACCGCTGCGCGTGCTGTTCCTGCTGGTGCTGGTCGGCACGACCCTGGAGGTGCTCACCGAGCGGACCCGCACCGAGTGGCGGCAGGAGAGGTGGAGGTCGAAGGTGCGGGATCACACCGTCGTGGTCGGCTACGGCACCAAGGGCAGCTCCGCGGTGCAGACGCTGCTGAAGAACGGCCACAGCCCCGAGTCGATCGTGGTGGTCGACACCGATCCGGCGCGGATCGCCGAGGCCAACCGGCGCGGCCTGGCCGGCATCCTCGGCGACGGCAGCCGCGGCGAGGTGCTGGAGCGCGCGGAGGTCGCCAAGGCCAGGAACGTGGTGATCAGCGCGAACCGCGACGACACCGCGGTGCTGACCACGCTGACGGTGCGCCGCCTCACCCGCCGCGCCACAGTGGTGGCCTCGGTCCGGGAGGCCGAGAACGCCCCGCTGCTGCGCCAGAGCGGCGCCTCCTCGGTGGTCACCAGCTCCGACACCGCCGGGCAGCTGCTGGGCGTGGCCACCATCAGCCCCAAGGTCAGCCAGGTCGTGCAGGACCTGCTGTCCTACGGCGACGGCCTGGAGCTGCTGGAGCGCCCGGCCGACACCGGCGACGCGGGCAAGGAGCCCGGGGCCGTGAAGGAGCCGGTTCTGGCGGTGATCCGCGGCTCGCGGACCATGCGCTACGACGACGTCGCGATCGGCACCATCGAGCTGACCGACCGCCTGGTCGTGGTGCGCTCGGTCCACAACCGGCGGGCGGACCCGGCGCCGCGGCGGGCCGGACGGACCGAGATGCCGGGCCGACCCGGCATCTCGGGCTGAGGGTTCAGCCCCGGCCGCCGACGGCCTCGGATCACCTCAAAGGCCTCAAGACCGCCTCAGGGACCTCAAGACCTACCCAGAGACCTCAAGACCGACCCAGAGGCCTCAAAAGACCGCCTGCCGGCCTCAGGCCGGCCCGGAGCCGCGCCGGCGCCGCCCGCGCGTCCCCAGCCACCAGATCGTCCCGGCCGTGGCCAGCGCGAGCCCGAGGGCCGTCCCGGAGACCGCGGGCTTGGCGGCCAGCTCGCCCACCCGGGAGCGCAGCGCCACCGGCTTGTCGAAGACCAGGATCGGCCACTCGCGGGCCGTGGCCTCCTTGCGCAGGGCCCGGTCGGGGTTCACCGCGTAGGGGTGGCCGACCGACTCCAGCATCGGGACGTCGGTCGCCGAATCGCTGTAGGCGAAGGACCTGCTCAGGTCGTAGCCCCGCTCGGCGGCCAGTTCCACGATCGCCTTCGCCTTGTTCTCGGCGTAGGCGTAGAACTCGATCTCCCCGCTGTACTTGCCGTCCTCGCCGACCGCCATCCGGGTCCCGACCGCCAGGTCCGCGCCGAGCATCTCGGCGATCGGCTCGACCACCTCCGAACCGGAGGTGGAGACGATCACCACGTCGCGCCCGGCGGCCTTGTGCTCGGCGATGAGCGCCGCGGCCTCGGAGTAGATCAACGGGTCGATCAGGTCGTGCAGGGTCTCGGCGACGATCTCCTTGACCTGTTCCACGTCCCAGCCGGTGGCCATCGCCGACAGGAACTGCCGCATCCGCTCCATCTGGTCGTGGTCCGCACCGCCGGCCAGGTACACGAACTGGGCATACGCCGTCCGCAGCACGGCGCGCCGGTTGATCAGCCCGCCGTTGTAGAACGACCGGCCGAAGGCCAGGGTGGAGGACTTGGCGATGATCGTCTTGTCCAGGTCGAAGAAGGCCGCCGGACGGCCCGCGCCATCCGCACGTGCGTCCGCATGCTCATCCACACAATCGAGGATAGCGTCGTTGGTAGGTCCTACGCCGGGACCGCTTCAGTTGCGCCCTCAGTGACGGCTTTGAAGCGCAGTTGCGCCCGGTAGAGGGCCTCTCTTCAGTCATTCGGCGTAATGGATGAGGGCGGGGTTTGCATTCTGCGAGCCTCGGGTACACCATGGAAGTCACGGATCGTTCGCGACCGTGCTACCACGGCCCGGCTCCTCCCCCCCGAGCCTGGTCGTGGAGAAGACCCCCGCTCTCCCCCCCGGCGGGGGTCTTCACTTTTCCCACTTCGGCGCCCCGCCCGCCTCCGGGCGGTCGGCTCCGCCGGGCGGGGATCGTGCGGACCTCAGGGAAGCCGCACCACCCCCGCGACCGGCCTCCCAGCCCCGATCCGCCCCTCCCGCAAACGCCACGACGGGCATCGGCGACAGATTCTGCGCGGATCCGGCACAGTTCCGACAACAGACGTTCAGATATTTCGTTGTCGGGTTATGCCCTTCCCTGAGAAATCCACAAGTTCGCACACGAACTAAGACCGCGCATCCAATAACAGCGTCGCCACTAGACCGAACGGGGGATAGCGGTTATCCCCACCCCGGGTTTATCCACAAGTGCTTCCGCCACTCCTGGCGCACTCTGCGATTCCTCGGCGACCGTGGGCCGGTGCCCCGCCGACCGAAGGCGGGCCCCGATCCCAGGGAGCCGCCATGCCAGACCTCACCCAGCATCCGGTGTCCGGCCGGCCGGGCCGCGGCCGCCGTCCAGACACCCCGTCCCGCCGTGATGCCCTGACCCGCCATGACTCGGGGCCGGGGCCGGCGTCGACTCCGGCCCCGCTGGCCGTGACCTCCGATCCGGCGCTGGCCGAGGCGCTGCTGCGGGTGGCCGCCGAGGCCGGCGTGCGGATCGACATCGTGCCCGGTCCCAGCGCCGCGCGCCGCCGCTGGTCCACCGCGCCGCTGGTGCTGGTCGGCGCCGACCAGACCGGCGAGGTGGCCCGGGCCGGGCTGCCGCACCGGCCCGAGGTGGCGCTGATCGGCCGCGACCTGGACGACGCCTCGGTCTGGCAGCGCGGCAGCGCCGTGGGCGCCGCGCACGTGCTGATCCTGCCCGACTGCGAGCGCTGGCTGGCCGGGCTGCTCGCCGAGGCCGACAGCCCGCGCGAGGAGCCCGGCGCGGTGGTCGCGGTGCTGTCCGGGCGCGGCGGCGCCGGCGGCTCGACGCTGGCCGCCGCCCTCGCCCTGGCCGGCCTGCGGCGCGGCCTGCGCTCGACCCTGGTCGACCTGGACCCCGCCGGCGGCGGCATCGACCTGCTGTTCGGGCTGGAGACCGAGCCCGGACCGCGCTGGTCGGAGCTGGCGCAGTGGCGCGACGGCCGGCTGTCCGGCCGCTCGCTGCGGGACGCGCTGCCGACCTACGCCGCGCACTCCCGGCACGGCCTGGCCGCGGGCCTGGGCCTGGCCGGCGACGGCGCGGACCGGCTGCCGGTCCTGGCCTGGCCGCGGGTCCGGCCCGGGGAGGGCGAGCAGGACGAGCAGGACGAGGGGCCCCTGCGGCTCGCCGCCCGGCTGCCGGGCCACGAGAGCAGGTTCCCCGAGAGGCCCGATGACCCCTGGTACGACAGCGGGACGCCTGCCGATCCGGCGAAGGCGGACCCCTGGCTCCCGCCGGACGGATCCGCCGGCGGCGACGGCTACGGCGAGATTGGCACCGGATCCGGGAATCCGTTGTTCGGCACGACATCCCCTGACATCAACGAGGATCTGTGGTCCGGCGGACGCCGCTTCAATGGTGACGCCTCATCAGCGGAATCCCTTTCCCGGGCAAGCGTGATCGCCCTGGAAATCTCTGATTCAGAGGGATCCGGGGAAGTCGCCGACGGCGCCGCGAGCCGCGACCGGACCAGCAGCGCGGCGCGGGCGGCGGCCCGGCCACAGCGCGGGCTGCCGATCCTCACCTGGCCGCACACCCGCAGCGACCTCCCGCTGCCGGCGGTCGCCGCCGAGCCGGTGCGCGCCGTGCTCACCGCTCTGGCGCAGGCCGGCGACCTGGTCGTGGTGGACCTGCCGCGCGCCCTCGACGAGGCCGCGACCGAGGCGCTGGCGCTGGCCAACGTCACGCTCATGGTGGTCCCGGCCGAGGTCCGGGCCTCGGCGGCGGCCGCGCAGCTGGCCGCCGCGGTCCGGCTGGTCTCACCGGACCTGCGGGTGGTGGTGCGGCTCCCGGCGCCCGGCGGGCTGGAACCGCTCGACATAACGGATGTCATGGGCGGCCTGCCGCTGGCCGGGGTGATCAACGCCGACCGCCGGCTGCCGATCGCCGCCGAGCACGGCGAACCACCGGGGGCCAGCGCCCGGGGCACCGTGTCCGCCTTCTGCCGGACCTTCCTGGACGACCTGTTCGGCCTGCCGTCCGGACGGCGCGGCTCCGAG
Source organism: Catenulispora sp. MAP12-49 (assembly GCF_041262705.1). NCBI lineage: Bacteria > Bacillati > Actinomycetota > Actinomycetes > Catenulisporales > Catenulisporaceae > Catenulispora > Catenulispora sp. MAP12-49. Next base: position 519,819 of record NZ_JBGCCP010000001.1, read on the forward strand.
TCCCGGGCGGCGGCATGAACACCCCGACGCCCTCCTCGATGTCACCGGCCTCTGCACTGTCACAAACCTCTGCGCTGTCGCCGTCCGCGCCGCTGTCCCCCGCGCCCCTGCCCGGAACCGAGCGGCTGCGGCTGAACGCCGCGCTCGTGGACCGGGTCCGGACCCGCCTGGCCACGCCGCCGGTGCGGATCGACATGCAGGCCATCCTCGCCGCGCTGCGCGCCGAGGGGTGCATGCTCGACGGCCGCGATCTGCGCGCGGCGGCCTACCAGGTCCGCTCCGAGCTCACCGGGGCCGGCGTGCTGGACCGCTTCCTGGCCGATCCGGAGGTCACCGACGTCCTGGTCAACGCCCCGGACTCGGTGTGGATCGAGCGGGCCGGGACACTGAGCCGGGCCGACGTGCGCTTCCCCGACGAGGCCGCGGTCCGCAGGCTCGCGCAGCGCCTGGCCGCGCACGCCGGGCGCCGGCTCGACGACGCGGCGCCGTGCGTGGACGGCGTCCTGCCCGACGGCGCGCGCCTGCACGCCGTGCTGCCTCCGGTGGCGGTCCGGGGCACGCTGATCTCCCTGCGGGTCCCGCCGCGCCGGGCGTTCACCGTCGAGCGGCTCACCGCCGGCGGCCTGACCACCGAGCACGGCGCGCGCCTGCTGCGCGCCGTCGCCACGGCGCGGGTGTCGTATCTGGTCACCGGCGGCACCGGCAGCGGCAAGACGACGCTGCTCGGCGCGCTGCTGGGCCTGGTGCCGGCCGACGAGCGGATCGTGGTGGCCGAGGAGTGCGCCGAGGTGGTCGTCGACCATCCGCATGTGGCGCGGCTGCAATGCCGGATCGCCAATCAGGAGAACCGCGGCGCGGTGAACCTGCGGACACTGGTCCGGCAGGCGCTGCGGATGCGGCCGGACCGGGTCGTGGTCGGCGAGGTGCGCGGGCCCGAGGTGCTGGACCTGCTCGCCGCCATGAACACCGGACACGACGGATGCGCCGCGACGGTGCACGCCAACGGGGTCGAGGACGTCATGGCCCGGATCGAGGCCCTCGCCGCCCCGGCCGGTCTGGGACGCGACGCCCTGCACGCGCAGGTCGCCTCCGCGGTGCAGGTGGTCGTGCATCTGGTGCGGGACAAGGGAAAACGGCGGCTGGCCTCGATCGGCACCCTCGACCGCGGGTTCGGGGAGACAGAGGTGCTCCCCGCGGTCGCGTTCGATGCCGAGGGCAGGGCGTCCTACGGCCCCGGCGCCGAGCGTCTCAGTTCCCTGCTGGGCTTCGACGTCCGGGAACAAGCCCAGGAATCGCCTGAGAAGCAGCTCCCCGCGGATCCCGATGCCGAGCTGGAGAAACTGGCCGGCTGGCAGGAGGCCCTGGCCGCCGCGGACCGTCTCCTGCCGGTCCTCAAAAACGCGCCCGGAAGTGGCGGCAGCGGCTCGGACGAACCGTTCGTCGCCGACTACGGCCCCTCCCCGGCCCGCCGAGGAGGCCACCGATGAACTCCGCGCTGGCCGGGATCCTGGCCGCCTCGGCGGTCCTGGCCTTCCCGGGACCGGGCACACGCCGTCGCCTGGAGACGGCCGTGCTGGGCGGTCCCCGCGGCCCGAAATGGCGGCTGCGGTTGTCCGGGGCATGGCCGACGGTGCTGTCGGCGATCGCGTTGGGGGTGCTCAGTTCTTTGCTGGCCCGCTCAACCGTCCTGGCGTTCCTGGTGCCCTTCGGAGCGTGGCGGGGGTACCGGGCGTGGACCGCGCACACCGTGCGAATGGCCGTCGAGCGACGGCAGACCGAGATCATCGAACTCTGCGTCACCATCTGCTCCGAGCTGCACGCCGGGCGGGAAGCACGCGAGGCGTTGCGGGACGCCGCCTCCGCCGCGTGCCCGGATCTGGCCGTGCGCCTGGCCGGGCCGCTGTCCACCGGAGACGACGTCGTGACCGTGCTCCGCGCGGCCGCCGGGACGCCAGGCCGCGAAGCGCTCGCCGCGCTGGCCGCCTGCTGGCAGGTCGCCGAGGGCGGCGCGGGCATGACCGCGGCGGTCGGGGAACTGGCCGACGGTCTGCGGGCCGAACGCGCCCAGCGCCGCGAGCTCGACGCCGAACTCGCCGGGATCCGCACCTCGGCGCGGTTGCTGGCACTGCTGCCGGTGGTCGGGCTGATCATCGGCTCCGGCATGGGGCTCTCGCCGATCCCCATGCTCCTGCACACCGGCGTCGGCGAGACCTGCCTGGTCCTGGGGATCGTCTTCGTCCTGGGCGGCGTGATGTGGATGGACCGAATCGCCCGGTCGGCGGAGGCCCTGTCATGACCGTCCTGGGTGTGGCATTCACCGGTGTCGTGGCCGGGGTCTCGGCAGGTTTGTCAGTGCTCTGCTGGCCGCAGCGACAGCAGAACCATCCGGCGCGCCGGCTGGCGTTCCTCGCGGCTCGCGACGGCCCGGCGGGCCCCGCGCGCAGGCGGCTGCGGGCGAGGTTTCTCAAACATTTGAGACACAACCCCTGGAGCACGGCCCGGCACGAGCGCCGGCAGGGCGAAGCGACGGCGCGCATATGTCCCGTCGCCGCGGACCTGCTGGCCGCGTGCCTGGCCTCCGGCGCCGATCCGCTGCGCGCCGCCGAGGTGGTGGCGTACTGCCTGCGTCCGCCGGGCCGGCTCGGCAGCCTCGGCGAACAGGCCGCGGCCGAGTTGGCCGACCGGTTCCAAGAGGTCGCGCACCTGCTCCGGCTCGGCGGCAACCCGATCACCACCTGGCGGGTGGTCGCCGGCGAACCCGGACTGCGCCCGGTCGCCGAGGCCATCGGCCGGGCCGGCCTGTCCGGCGCGCCGCCGGTCGCCGCGATCCGGGCCTGCGCGACGGATCTGCGCAAGGAACGGCACGCCGCGAGCACCGCCGCCGCCAGGCGCGCCGGGGTCCGGGGCGTCGCCCCGCTGGCCGGCTGCTTCCTGCCCGCCTTCGTCCTGATCGGGGTCGTCCCGATCGTCCTGGGCCTGGCCCACCACCTGCTCTGACCGGAAGGAAGAACCATGAGACACCCCATCGGCCGAAGGCTCCGTTGCGACGACGGCATGTCCACCGTCGAGTACACCCTCGGAACCCTCGCGGCCTGCGCCTTCGCCGTGATCCTGTACAAGGTGATCACCAGCTCGATGGTGCAGAACGGGCTCACCGCGGTGCTGCGCAAGGCTTTGAGCACGGCGTTCTGATGCGCCGGCCGGGACAGCCGGACGCCGGCTACGCCACGGTCGAGGCGGCGCTGGCCATCCCGACGCTGGTGCTGTTCACCGTGGCGCTCGCCGGGGTCCTGGCCGGTCTGGTGACACAGATCCGCTGTGTCGACGCCGCGCGACTGGGAGCGCGGGCCGCCGCCCGCGGCGAGCCGGCCCCGGCCGTCCAGACCGCCGTGGCCCGGGCCGCGCCGGGCTCCACCGTGCGCGTCACGACCGCGGACGGCCTGATCCGCGTCGTGGTCGCCGCACCGGTGGCCGGGCTGCCGCTGCTGCGGGCGTTCACCGTGCATGCCGAGGCCTACGAGGCCGACGAGACCAATGAATCCAATGAATCCAATGAGACCGCAGCTGGGGATGGGGAAGGTGAGAACTCCGATGACGCAGCGGATCCGTGACCGCGGCTCGGCCACGGTCTACGCCGCACTCCTGGCGGGCCTACTGACGGCCCTCACCGGGGCGGCGCTCGCCCTCGGTTCCGCGGTCCTCGCCCGGCACCGGGCCGGGGCCGCCGCCGATCTGGCGGCGCTGAGCGCGGCCGTCCATGCCGGGGCCGGGGAGACCCCGTGTGACTGGGCGCGGCGGGTGGCCGCCGCCCAGCGGGCCAGGCTGCTCCGATGCTCCTGCGACGGCCCGGTATGTCTTGTCGGCGCCGCCGTCGGGACGCCATGGGGTGCCGCGTCCGTGACCAGTCGCGCCGGTCCGGCCGACGATCCCGTCGGGCAGGGTGCCGTCACGGCCGTCACCACAAGCGTTGTCACGAGCGCCGTCACGGTCACGCACGGGGCCGGCCTGGAAGCGCTCTCCGCCGGCCTTCCAGCCGATTCCGTCACTCCCCGCCCGCCACCCCACAAAGCCCGAACCCGAACCCGCGCCCGAACTCGAGCCCGAGCCCGAGCCCCATTCGTCCCATCCGCCCCAGCCGTCGGCGTCCGCGTCGTCCTGGCTGAAACCGAGCCACTGGCTCGCGCGCCGGCTGCGCCGCGCGGCCAGCTCGGCGCACCGCGTCCCCGACCGGTGTATCCCCAGGCGTAGCAACCAGAGCGCGATCACGAAGACCCAGCCGAATATCGCGCCGGTGAGGAAGACCTGCGCCGTTGTCGTCTGGACGCCGAGCCCCAGGAAGGTCAGGTGGTCACCGCCCGTGCTGGAGGCGGCCACTCCGGTGGCGATCAGCACCACGAGGCTGAGCAGCCCCAGCGCGACGGCGATCATCCCGCGACCCCTTTCGGTGGGGTGGTCGGATCAGGCGGGACGAACCTCAGGGCCAGCGGTTGGCCGGCGACTCGCGGCGGCCGGAGTCCATGGTGTCGTCCGCCCCGGCCCGGCTGTCGCGCTCCTGCCAGCGGCCGACCGGCTCGATGTCGGGGTCGGAGTCCAGGATCCACACGCTGTCGGCGTTGGACCGCGACCGGCGCCACCACAGCAGGCCGACCGCGCCGGCCGCGCCGAGCACCATCAGGCCGATCGGGGCACGTCCGCGCCGGGCCGCCGTGGTCACCACCGCCACCGGCATGACCGAGGCGATCCGCGCCATCGGCGAGGGCTGCGGCGCGCCGTAGCGGATGGCCTGCCAGGCCGCGCCGCCGCGCGCCGCCGCCTCGGCGGCCACCGGGCGGGCCCGCTCGGCCATCACCCCGGCCGCGACCGAGGCCCGGTCGGCGACCTGGTGGGCGACCACGTTCGCGCGGTCGGCGACCTGCAGCGCCGTGCCCTGCGCGGCACCGGCGGCCTGCACCGCCGCGGACTGGGCGGTCCCGGCCGCCCCCGAGACCGTCTGCGCGGCGCCGGAGGTCCTGTCGCGGACGGCGCAGCGCACGCGCTCCATACGGCCGGCCGGCTCCTCGTGACTGAACGGCATCCTCATCGTCGCCTCGCCTCTCCTCACATCTGGTGTTCACCGCTGCCCGGCGGCCCCGTCGGACAGCGCCGCCGGAAGCAGGGTCGACCTGGCAAGCGGCTCGAATTCGTGCCTGCCCGGCCACCCCTCCAGACAACCTCACTCAGGGCCATTGGGGCTACTCGGAGAGTGAGCGTGCTTCCGTGCGAGGATGGAGAGCGTCCATACGAGAGAAACCGAAAGGCAACAGACTGTGGCCGAGAACCTGTACGCCACCATCAAGACCAACCACGGCGACATCGTCGTGCGACTGCTTCCGGACTACGCGCCGAAGACCGTCGCGAACTTCGTGGGTCTGGCGGAGGGGACCCGTGAGTGGACGCACCCGGAGACCAACGAGAAGTCGACCAAGCCGCTGTACGACGGCACGATCTTCCACCGGATCATCCCGCAGTTCATGATCCAGGGCGGCGACCCGCTGGGCCAGGGCTTCGGCGGCCCCGGCTACGTCTTCGACGACGAGCCGCACCCGGACCAGACCTTCAACGACCGCGACTACCTGCTGGCGATGGCCAACGCGGGGATCCGCAACGGCAAGGGCACCAACGGCTCGCAGTTCTTCATCACCGTGCCCACCCCGCGCCGGCCGACCCACCTGAACGGCAAGCACACCATCTTCGGCGAGGTCGTGGACCCCGACAGCCGCAAGGTCGTGGACCAGATCTCGGCCGTGCCGACCGGTGCGCAGGACCGGCCGCTGCAGGACGTCGTGATCGAGAGCATCACCGTCGAGCGCCGCGAGGGCTGAGCCCGGCACGCGCGGGGCCCGGAGGAAACTCCGTGCCCCGCGTGTTCGTTTCCTCTACATTCGAACCGGCCAGTCGAAAACCGGAACCGGTAGCAGCTGTAGCAGAAGGACCACCGTGACGATGCCGCCAGGCAGCCCAGGCAGCCCCTCCGTGCCCGCGACCGAACTCCCGGCGTGCTACCGGCACCCGGGCCGGGAGGCGCAGATCCGCTGCACCCGCTGCGAGCGCCGGATCTGCCCGGAGTGCATGGTGCCGGCCTCGGTCGGGTTCCAGTGTCCGGACTGCGTCCGCGGCGGCGCCCAGCAGGTCCCCAAGGCCCGGTCCCCCTTCGGCGCGGTGCTGCGGCCCCGGGTGGTCCCGGTGGTCACCTACAGCCTGATCGCGCTGAACTTCGTGATGTTCGGCCTGCAGCACATCGTCGGCACCTCGCAGGTCGGCGCCGCCGGCGGCGGGGTGTTCCAGGTGAACACCCTGGACATGCGGCTGGAGCTGATCGCCAAGGGCACCTGGGTGGACGGCCAGCCGATAGGCGTGGCCAACGGCGAGTGGTACCGCCTGGCCACCTCCATGTTCCTGCACGCGAACATCGTGCACATCGCCTCGAACATGATCTCGCTGTTCTTCATCGGCCCGATGCTGGAGGCGATGCTGGGCCGGCTGCGGTTCGCCCTGGTCTACCTGATCGGCGGCCTGGCCGGGGCGGTGACGTCCTACTGGTTCATGACCCCGCTGAGCCCGGCGAGCCTGGGCGCCTCCGGCGCCATCTCCGCGGTCTTCGGCTGCCTGGTGGTGATCGGGCTGCGGCGCAAGATCCTGGACCCCGGGATGATCGTCGTGGTGCTGGTCATCAACATCGTCATCCCGCTGCAGAACACCAACATCGACTGGCGCGACCACGTCGGCGGCGTGGTGGCCGGGGCGCTGATCGGCGCGGTCTACGCCTACGCCCCGGAGCTGATCGGCCTGCTCGGCAAGGCCAGGGCGCCGCGGGAGCAGCAGGTGCGGCTGCTCAACTGGCTCGGCTTCGGCACCATGGCCCTGGTGCTGGCCCTGGCGATCGCCGCCACCGCCGTGCACACCGCGCACCTGAACGATCCGGCCAACCGGACGCGCACGGTCGACGGCGCCGCGTACTCACCCGGTGTGACCAGGGTCGTCACCGACGGCCCGGAGAGTTATCCACAGGCTTCCGGTACTTATCCACACTGGGGATAAGCCTGTGGATGTTGTGTTAGGCAGCGGGCGGGCACGGTCGGTGACGACGGCACGGAAAAAGATCCGCCGCTACTTCCACTTCATGGACGCGATGAAGCCGGTGATGATCAGACCGAAGCCGACGGCCATGTTCCAGCCGCCCAGCGCCGACACCGGGTACGTCATGTTCGACAGGTAGTAGATCACTATCCACAGCAGGCCGACCACGAAGCACCCGACCATCAGCGGCAGCACCACCCGGTTCCCGGTGTCCAGCTTGATCGGCTGCTTCTTGTCCGGCGGCGGCGTGTACGCGGCCTTCTTGCGGACCTTGGACTCGGGCACGGTTCACTCCTGGATTGCTCGGCTGCTGTGCGGCCTCGATCGGGCATGCGACAGGGTGCGTCCGATAGCGTATCCGCCATGGCGTCAGGGCGCGATCAGCTGGACGAACCCGAATCGGGAACCGGCCCGGAACCGGCCGGCGGCCGGCGCTCCGTCCGGCCCTCCCGAGTGGCCTGGCACACCGGTGTGGTGCTGGTGTTCGCCCTCGCCGGGGCGTTGTTCCTGACGGCCAGGGACACCGCCAACGGCCAGGGGGACATCCGGCCGGACCGGGGAGCTCAGCTCTCCGACGTGATCCGGGCGCAGAACGCCCACAACCAACAGCTTACCGAGCAGGTCGCGGCCCAGCGCGCGAACCAGGACGCGCTGACCCGCGCGCAGAGCGCCGACGCCCGGGTCAAGGCGGCCCAGGACCAGGCCGACGCACTGGCCGGCCGGGTCGCCCTGACCCCGGTCACCGGCTCGGCGTTGTCCGTGACCCTCAACGACGCCCCGCCGAACGCCCAGCCGGCCGCCGGGGCCCCCGCGCCGCAGCCGGACTGGCTGATCATCCACCAGCAGGACGTGCAGGCCGTGGTGAACGCGCTGTGGGCCGGCGGCGCGACCGGGATCCAGCTCATGGACCAGCGCCTGGCCCCCACCTCGGCGGTGCGCTGCGTCGGCAACACGCTGCTGCTCCAGGGCCGCGTCTACTCCCCGCCCTACGTGATCACCGCGGTCGGCGACCCGACCAAGCTGCGCGCCTCGCTGATGGCCGCCCCGGCGGTGCAGACCTACCTGGAATACGTCAGCGCATACGGGCTCGGTTGGGACGTGAAGGCACGCGATCGAGTGACGCTCCCGGGCTACACCGGCCCGCTGGACGTGTCGTTCGCGTCCCCGGCGCAGTGAAGCCGACAAACTGGCGGAATGTGGGCTGAACGCGCGCGAACGGCGATCCGATCCGTCGGTGAGATCCTGATCACGCTCGGCATGGTGCTCTTCCTGTTCTGCGCCTACCAGCTCTTCTACACCAACGTGGTCGCCGACGAGGCGATGCGGTCCGAGGTCTCGGACCTGCACAAGCTGTGGGCCGCGCCGCCGGCCGCCCGGTCGGCCGCGCCGAACACCCCCGGGCCGTTCGACACCGCCGACAGCCACGGCACCGCCGGCGCCGCGTTCGCGATCCTGCACATCCCGCGGCTCGGCGACAAGCCGATCCCGGTCCTGCAGGGCACCACCCTGGATCTGCTGGGCCGCGGGGTCGGCCACTACAAGGACTCGGCCCTGCCGGGCGCGGTCGGCAACTTCGCCGTCGCCGGGCACCGCAAGACGCACGGCGAGCCCTTCCGCTACCTCGACGAGATGCGCGCGGGCGACCTGATCGTGGTGGAGACCGCCGACGCCTGGTACACCTACCGCGAGGACCGCGACCCGTTCATCGTCGAGCCGACCGACCTCGGCGTCGTGGCCCCGGTCCCGGACCACCCGGACGCGACGCCCTCGCGGAAGCTGATCACGCTGACCACGTGCAACCCGTGGTGGGCCTCGACCCAGCGCATGATCGTCACCGGCGAGCTGGTCGGCCGGCAGCCCCGATCGGCTGGCGCGCCCCCGGCGTTGACGGTGAACGCCCCCAAGTTCCAATAGGACTCTGGTAAAACCACATAGAGAGCTCTATAGAGAAGTCTGTAGAGAGAGGAGCTGGCGATGTACGCGTATCTGTGGCGGCGCCTTCCCGGGCCCGTCTACGTGAAGGTCCTCATCGCCCTGGCCGTCGCGGCCTTGGTCGTGGTGCTCCTGTTCGGCTGGGTCTTCCCGTGGATCGAACCGCTGATGCCGTTCAGCGGCAACACGGTCTCCCAGTAGCCGCTCCCCGCTGCCGGTAGGCTCACCGCATGGCAGCGCGGATCCTGGTCGTCGACAACTACGACAGCTTCGTCTACAACCTCGTTCAGTACCTGTACCAGCTCGGCGCGGAGTGCGAGGTGGTGCGCAACGACGCGATCGGCGTCGAGGCCGCGCACGACTACGACGGCGTCCTGCTCTCTCCCGGCCCGGGGACGCCCGAGGAGGCCGGCATCTGCGTGAAGATGGTCGGCTACGCCGAGCAGCACCGGATCCCGGTCTTCGGCGTCTGTCTGGGCCTGCAGTCCATCGCCGTGGCGCACGGCGCCGTGGTCGGCCGCGCCCCGGAGCTGCTGCACGGCAAGACCAGCACGGTCACCCACGACGGCGCCGGCGTCTTCCAGGGCCTCCCGGACCCGTTCACCGCCACGCGGTACCACTCGCTGGCCATAGAGCCCGAGACGCTGCCCGCGGACCTGTTGGTCACCGCGCGCACCGACACCGGCGTCATCATGGGCATCCGCCATCGCGAGCTCCCGGTCGAGGCGGTCCAGTTCCACCCCGAGTCCGTCCTCACCGAGGGCGGCCACCGGATGCTGGCGAACTGGCTGACGGTGTGCGGGGACGCCGGAGCCGTCGAGCGCTCCGCCGGGCTCGCGCCGGTGGTTCTCAGCGCGGCCAACTAATAGAGCCGACTAACAAACAACAGCCGACAACGCATAGCGAAGCCCCGCACGGAACTCCGTGCGGGGCTTCGCTATAAGCGCGGGCCGCTTAGTTACCGCCGCCGCCCTTCTTGGACGTCGTCGGGGCGCTCGGGCAGCCCGGTGCCGTCGGGTCGAAGCCACAGATGGGGTTCGACGTGTTCTGGCCACTGCCCGGCCCTGACGTCGTCGACGTCGGGTTGCCGCCCTGCTGGCAGTTCGGGTCCTGCCCCGGGTCGCACTGCTGGGAGGTCGTCGACGAGGTCGGCGGCGCCGGCGGCTGCGGCGCGTAGTAGACCACGATCGGCGTGTCGGCGGTGTGCGGGCCGTCCCCAGGGCTGATACGCGTCACGTTGCCGGCCTGCTGCTGGCCCGCCGAGCTGTCGACCGCCGGCTTGACGTTGGTGAAGCCCAGGCCCTCGATCTGCGACACGACGCTGCCGTACGGCTGGCCGAGGTAGCCGCTGGTGCTGAGCTGGATCTGCGACGGGCCGGTCGAGACGATCCAGCCGATCTGGACCTTGCTCACGTCCGGGACCTGCTGGCCGTCCAGGGGCGCGTTGTTGTTGGCGGCGTCGATCACGTCGATGATGTTGCCCGCCGGGACCTTGGGGTCCGGCTGCGAGGTGATCAGCGGGTTGCTGAGATCGAAGTGGGCGCCGGACAGGTAGCTCTTCAGCTGGTCCTGGTTCATCCCGTTGAGGGTGGCCTTCGCGGGTACCTTGCCGTTCTGCGGGCCCAGCGACAGGCAGTAGGTGATCGGCCCCGGCTTGCCGTAGGCACCGGCCGCCGGGCTCTGAGCGATGATCGTCCCGACGTTCCCGGAGTGCACATCGGTCCCGGCGGGGCAGTCCTTGCCGCTGCCGGGCGCGAGGCTGAACCCGGTGTAGTCCGGCTGCCCCAGCAGCTGCTGCGCCTGTTGGACGTTCTTCACCCCGATACCGAAGTCCGGCGCCGCCTTGGAGCTGGCGTTGCCGCCGGACTTCAGCAGCGACTTGGCCAGCAGGACCGCCGCGATGACCGCGGCGATACCGGCCACGGCCAGGATGATGTACCCGGTCTTGCCGCTCTTCTCCGGCTCCGGAGGACGGCGCGGCTCGGCGCGGCGCGGCGGGGCCGGCGGACGGCCCGACTCGCCGTACTCCTCGCCGTAGCGCGCCGCGGCGGGCTGCTGGTAGCCGGTCGGCGCGTCGACCGCGGGCATCGCCCGGGTCTGGCCGACCGCCGCCGCCGCGCCCACCTGGCGCGGGTCCAGGCGCTGGGTCGGCATGTTCGCCGCGCCCAACACCGCGGTCTGCGCCTCGGTCGGCCGGCCGTCCAGCACCCGCTCGATGTCCGCGCGCATCTCGGTGGCCGACTGGTAGCGCGCGTCGGCGGTCTTGGCCAGCGACTTCAGCACCACCGCGTCGATCGCCGGGCTGACCTCGGGGTCGTAGGACGACGGCGGCTGCGGCTCCTCGCGCACGTGCTGGTAGGCCACGGCCACCGGGGAGTCGCCGACGAACGGCGGCCGGCCGGTGAGCAGTTCGAACATCAGGCAGCCGGTGGAGTACAGGTCGCTGCGGGCGTCCACGGTCTCGCCCTTGGCCTGCTCCGGCGACAGGTACTGCGCCGTGCCGATGACCGCGGCGGTCTGCGTCATCGTCATGCCGTTGTCGGCCATGGCCCGGGCGATGCCGAAGTCCATCACCTTCACGGTGCCGGACCGGGTCAGCATGATGTTCGCGGGCTTGATGTCGCGGTGGATGATGCCGTTGCGGTGCGAGTAGTCCAGGGCCTGCAGCACCCCGGCGGTGATCTCCAGGGCCCGCTCGGGCAGCAGCCGGCGGCCGGAGTGCAGCAGGTCGCGCAGCGTCGAGCCGTCGGCGTACTCCATCACGATGTAGGGGACGGAGATGCCGTTCTCGAAGTCCTCGCCGGTGTCGTAGATCGCCACGATCGCCGGGTGGTTGAGGGAGGCCGCGGACTGCGCCTCACGGCGGAACCGTGCCTGGAACGTGGGATCGCGGGACAGGTCGGCACGCAGCGTCTTCACCGCGACCGTGCGGCCCAGGCGAGTGTCGCGGGCCATGAAGACCTCGGCCATCCCGCCTCGGCCCAGCACGGCGCCCAGCTCGTACCTGCCGCCGAGCCGCCGCGGCTGTTCCGCCCCGGGGTAGGTTCCGGACATCTCATCGCTCCAGCTCATCGATCGCCGCGCGGTGGCGCGGCGGTCTGACATCGTCTCAGTCGAAAACTTGCTTCCGGCAGTATCCCCCGAACCGGCTCCGGCGCCAGACCGCCTGCCGGAATCGTCGCCGGACCGGCACCCGCCACCCGGGCCCGCCGGTCCGACACGCCACCGGGGCCCGTCCCGTCACTCCTAGCTCATGCCGAGCGCCGCCTTCATCACCGCCTGCGCCACGGGGCCGGCGAACCCGACGCCGCTGATGTCGCTGCGGATGGAGGGGTCGTTGGACTCGACCATGACCGCGACCGCGACCTTCTTGCCGTTGGCGGTGCCGTAGCAGACGAACCAGGCCAGCGGGTTCTGGCCCTGGCCCCGCTGCGCGGTACCGGTCTTGGCGCCCATGTGGATACCGGGGATCGCGGCGGCCTTCGCGGTCCCGGTGGCCACCACGTTCTGCATCATGTCGTCCAGCGTGGACGCGGTCGTCGGGCTCATCGCCTGGCTGAGCTCGTGCTGGTGGTCCGTCCCCTTGTAGGTGACGTGGCCGTTGGGCGCGGTCTCCTTGGCCACCAGGTAGGGCTGCATGATCGTGCCGCCGTTCGCCACCGAGGCGGCGATCATCGCCGCCTGCAGCGGGGTCACCTGGGTGTCGCCCTGGCCGATCGAGTCCTGCGCCAGACCCAGCTGGTTGGTGCCTATGGCCGAGGCCGACGGGAAGTTGGACTGGGCGACCGACAGCGGGATCTTCAGGCTCGGGTCGTCGAAGCCGAACTTCGAGGCGTAGGAGGACATGACCTGCGGGCCGAGCTTGGCGCCGACGAAGCCGTACACCGAGTTGCAGGACTCGGCCAGCGCGGTCTTCAGGTCGGTGGAGGAGCAGGGACCGTCCTCGTTGCGCAGGTAGTAGCCGGAGCCCGGAACCGAGTAGGCGTCGGGGTCCGCGCCGGTCGGGGTGGTCTCGGTGAACTGGCCGGAGTCCAGGGCCGCGGCCGCGGTGACGATCTTGAACACCGAGCCGGGCGGGTAGTTCTCCTGGATCGCGTGGTTCAGGTTCGGCTTGTCCTTCTGCGACTCCAGGGCCTTGCCCGCGGCGGAGGAGGTGTCGCCGTCGTTCGACGCTATCCCGTTGGGGTCGAAGGTCGGGTTGGAGTACATCGCCAGGATCGCGCCGGTGGTCGGGTCCAGCGCCACCACCGAGCCGCTGCGTCCGTTCAGCCCCTTGATGGCGGCCTGCTGCACCGAGTTCTGCAGCGTGAGCTGGACGTCGCCGCCCTTCTTGGACTTGCCGGTCAGCGTGTCCATGAAGTTGGCCACGGACTCCGAGCTGTCAGTACCCGCGAGGTACTTGTCGAGGACGGACTCTATGTCCGTGGCGCCGTAGCCGATCGACTTCCAGCCGGTGATGTTGGCGTAGGCCGACTTCTGCGGGTACGTGCGCTGGTACTTGTACGAGATGCCGCCGGAGGGGACCGAGTCCGCGATGACGGTGCCGTCCGCGGTGAGGATCTTGCCCCGGGGATAGGCGAAGGAGTCCAGCAGAGTGCGCTGGTTGCCGGCGCGGGCCTTGTAGCTGTCGGCGTTGACCACCTGCAGGTAGTTGGAGCTGACGAGCAGGCTGGCGATGAGCAGGAAGCAGAACAGGGCCACCCGCCTGATCGGCTGGTTCACGGTCCGTACCTCCGCTCAGACGGGCCCGGCCGGCCCGGCGCGTCACCGGGGTTCGCCCCCGGGGTCGGCCGCGTCCGCACGTCTTCGTCCTCTTCGTCGTCTTCGAACACCGGGGAATAGGACTCCGTAGGACCCTGTTCCGGTTCCGGCCTCGGCTGGGATGTGGCCTGGATCGCTTGGGTCGCCTCCGCTGCGCGCAGCATCGTCTGCTCTCCGTAACCGCGGGGCTGGGAGGGGACGGCCTGCGTCACGTCGCCGGCACCGGCGGCCGCGGCCGCGTTCGCCTGACGGACCGGCATCGGCTCGGTGGGGTCGGTCGCGCCCGGAGGCGTCGGCCCGCCGGGTCCGCCGGGTCCGCCCGGGCCGAACCCGCTCTGGGCCAGGCCGCTCTGCTCGAGACCGGTCTGCCCGAGACCCGGCTGGGCAAGCGGGTGCGGCTGGCCCGGACCCCCGGGCCCCGCGGCACCGGCACCCTGCGGCGCCGGCTGGGCGTGCCGCCCGGGGTTCGCGTTCGACGGCATCCGCTGGGCGGCGGCCAGCCGCATGGCCCGCAGCTCGTCGTCCGACAGCGGGATGGCCGGCGGCAGCGGACGCCGTGCGGAGTCCGACAGCCGGATCAGCAGCGCGACCACGACCCAGTTCGCCACCAGCGCCGAACCACCGGCGGCCAGGAACGGCATCGGCAGACCGGTCAGCGGGATGACGCGCATGACGCCGCCGGCGGTGATGAACACCTGCAGCGCGAACGTCACGGCCAGACCGGCCGACAGCAGCTTGCCGTAGTTGTCGCGGATCAGCAGCGCGGTCTTGAAGCCGCGCATCACGAACAGCGTGTAGACCATCATCAGCGCGAACAGCCCGACCATGCCGAGCTCCTCGCCGACCGTGACCAGGATGAAGTCCGCGTTCTTGGCGAACCCGACCAGCCAGGGCCGGCCCTGGTCCAGGCCCTTGCCGAAGATGCCGCCGGTGGCGAAGCCGTAGATGGACTGCGAGATCTGGTCCGACGGGCAGTTCTTCGGGGTCGGGATCTGGGCGGCGCAGATCTCGCCGTTGAACGGGTGCAGCCAGTTGTTCACGCGGGCCTGGACGTGCGGCACCGTCGTGGCGATGAACACGGCGCCGCCGATGAACGCGGTGACACCGAAGACCAGCCACGAGGTCCGCTCGGTCGCGATGTACAGCAGCACCACGAAGGCGCCGAAGAACATCAGCGAGACGCCGAGGTCGGTCTCGAAGACCAGGATGAGCATCGCCAGGACCCAGCAGACCGCGATCGGCCCCATGTCGCGGCCGCGCGGGATGTTCAGGCCGAGCACGCGCCGCGAGGCCACGCGCAGCGCGTCGCGCTTGGCCATCAGGAACGCGGCGAAGAACGACACCAGCAGCAGCTTGCCGAACTCGGCCGGCTGTATCGACACCCCGCCCGGGAAGCGGATCCAGCTCTTGGCGCCGTTGGCGCTGGAGATCGAGGCCGGCAGCACGGCCGGGATCGCGACCAGGAACAGGCCGGTGACCATCGAGATGTACGCGTAGCGCTGCAGGATCCGGTGGTCCTTGACGAACAGCAGGAACAGCGCCAGGGCGATGATGCCCAGCGCGGTGTACATCAGCTGGTTCGTCGTGGAACCGCTCGGCGGGGTGTGGTACTTCGTCGGGTCGAGCTTGTGCAGCGCCTGGAAACGCTCGGAGTCGTACAGGTCCAGGCGGTGGATCAGCACCAGGCCGATGCCGTTGAGGAAGATCGCCAGCGGCAGGAACAGCGGGTCGGCATAGGGCGCGGCGTAGCGGATCAGCAGGTTGGCGACGATCACCACCGCCCCCAGACCCGCGCCGACGCCCCACATGCCGGCCGGCAGCTTGCCGTTGTCGGCCAGGCCCACGTTGGCGTACGCGAACATGGCGACCGCCACCGCGAACAGACTGAGCCCGAGCTCAGTGTTGCGGCGCTTGGGGATCAGTGGTTCTTCGGGCCGGGGCGGGGCGGCTGACATCGACACTACTGAGGACCGTCCGTTGTTCCGGCGCAGTACGCCTTCATCTGCGGGTCGTCACCCTGCGTCCCTGGGGCCGAGGACGACGACGTGGGGTTCTGCGGCTCCGGTACGCCCTGCTGGCCGCCGGTCGGGGCGGTCGTGCCGGTCAGGTCGCCGGTCGGCGCGATGGTCGGCGGGGTGGACGCCGGGCCGTTGGCCAGCGGGGCGCCGTCCTTGGACGACGCGGGCGGTGTGGTCGGGGCGAGGTTCTGCCCCGGCACGGTGGTACCCGCCGGTTTGCCGGACGCGGGTTGCTTCAGCGCCTGGCTCTGGACGGTCGTCTGGCTGTGCCGGTAGTCGGCACAGGACTTCGCGGCCGTCCGGTACTGCTCCAGGTACGCCAGCGCGGCGCCCTCGGAGCCGAACGATTCGGTCTTGTACAGGTCAGCGCGCTTGCTCTGCGGCACCGAGTTGATCCAGAGCGGGCCCTCGGTCATCGTCTGCTGCGACGCGGCGAACGACGCCTGCGACAGGCCCTGGTACAGCAGCACCTGCTTGCTGTCCGCGGAGGGCGTCACGTAGTACTGGCCCTGGCTGTACACATACGCCCCGCCCGCGGCGGCGGCCAGCACCACGACCACCGCGCCGGTGATCAGCAGGCCCTTCTTGCCGCGCTTGGCGGGGGCCGCCCCGCCGGGAGCACCGGGGCCGCCGAGGCCGCCGGGGCCGCTTGGCGCACCGTCCGGACCGCCGTAGCCGCCGGCGTTGCGCCGCCCTCCCGGGTTGTTCTCCCCGTCCGGGACCAGGCCCCGCTGCCCGGGCACCGATTCCAGCTCCGTGGTCTGGGCCGAGGGGTCGAACTGCTGCGGCGCGGTGGCCACCGGCCCGCCGGGGTGCTCGGCGGCCATCTGCTGGTTCGGCTGGTTCTGTTGGTTGCGGCGCGAGCGCAGCCGCGCGGCGCGGCCGGCCGGGTGGTTCTGCGGGAAGTCGTCCTGCGGTGCACCTCCGCCGGGCTGCCCGCCGGAGGCCGGGGTGCTGAACCGGGGCAGCTGCTCCACACCCTCGCTGGCCGCGCCGACCACGACCGGGGTGAGCGACCCCAGCATCTGCGTGGCCTCGTTCGGGCTGGCGCCGGGGATCGTGCCGTCGTCGAGGGTGTCGGCGACGATGCAGGTGATGTTGTCCGGACCGCCGGCCCGCAGCGCCAGCTCGATCAGGGCGTCCACGGCCTGCTGGGGGTCGGCGTAGGCGGCCAGCGTCTCGGCCAGCGTCTCCTGGGAGACGAAGCCCGACAGGCCGTCGGAGCACAGCAGGTAGCGGTCCCCGGCGTAGGCGTCGAAGGTGCCGATGTCGGCCTCGACCTGGGTCCGGCCGTCCAGCACCCGCATCAGCAGCGAGCGCTGCGGGTGGTGCCCGGCCTCCTCCTCGGTGATCCGGCCCTCGTCGATCAGGCGCTGCACCCAGGTGTGGTCCGCGGTCATCTGCTCCAGCAGACCGTCGCGCAGCCGGTAGGCCCTGGAGTCGCCGACGTGCACCATGCCGAACCGGCCGCCGGACCACAGCATCGCGGTCAGCGTGGTGCCCATGCCCTCCAGCTCGGGGCGCTCGGCCACGATGGCCCGCAGCCGCTCGTTGGCCGCCACCACCGCGCCGCCCAGCAGCGCCAGGTCGGGCTCGCCGAAGGCCGGGTCGGGGGCCGAGTGCGGGTTGCCGGACTCGCGGGCCGCCAGGTCGTGCTGGGAGATGTGCAGGGTCTGCTCGTTGTCCGGCACGCCGCCGGGACCCGGCGCGCCCGGGCCCGCGGGGCCGGGCCCGCCCTGGCCGCCGGGCGCCATCGCGGGCATCGCGGGCATCTCCCCGGTGCCGGACAGCAGGTCCTCGCCGCCCGGCGAGTCCAGCCGCGAGACCGTCGTCATCACGACGGCGCTGGCCAGCTCACCGGCGGCGGCGCCGCCCATCCCGTCGGCGATCGCCAGCAGGCGCGGGCCGGCGTAACCGGAGTCCTCGTTGCCCTCCCGGATCAGCCCGACATGGGAGCGGATCGCGTACCTGAGCACAAGAGCCATCTGGCACCTCTCCTTATCCCTAAGCGCGCAACTCGAGCACGGTCTTGCCGATGCGGATCGGGACACCGATCTGTGCCACGGTCGGCGCGTTCAGCTTCGTCTGCCCGAGGAAGGTGCCGTTGGTGGAGCCGAGGTCTTCGACTATCCACTGCCCGGAGGCGTCCGGATAGAGCCTCGCGTGCCGGCTGGAGGCGTAGTCGTCGTCGAGCACGATCGTCGAGTCGTGCGCGCGGCCCATCGTCACCTGCTGTCCGCTGGTGATGTTCACCGTGGTGCCGGCCAGCGAGCCGCCGACCACCACCAGACGGGTGGGCATCGGCGGACCGCTGCGGCGGGCACCGGGGTTGTAGGGCTGGCGGGCGCCTGCGCGCGCCGAGACCTGCTGGGTCGTGGCGGCGGCGGCCTTGGCTGCCTTGGCCTGCTGGCGCTTGCTGTTGCGGGATCCGTAGAGGTCGGAGCGCATGACCCCGACCGCGGAGAACACGAACAGCCACAGCAGCACCAGGAAGGCGAGCCGGATCACCGTGAGGGTCAGCTGGGACATCTGTCGTAGTTCCGCCTCGGCCTAGCCCTGCTGACGGAAGATGATCGTGGTGGTGCCCAGGTGGATCACCGAGCCGTCCCGCAGGGGGGCCTGCGTGACGTGCTGGTTGTCCACCACGATGCCGTTGGTGGAACCCAGGTCCGACACGTACGAGGGCGTCCCGATCCGGATCTCGGCATGCCTGCGCGACACCGAAGGGTCGTCCACCCGCAGGTCGACGTCCGTGCCGCGGCCCATGGTGGTGACCGGCTTGGTCAGCATGTGCCGCGCGCCGTTGATCTCCACCCAGCACTGGGTCTGCGACTGCTGCGGCGGCGCGTACTGCTGCTGCTGTTGCTGCTGCCCGCCGGGCGGGCCCCAACCGGGCTGCTGCGGCGGCGGCTGGCCGTAGGGGTCGTACCCGCCCTGGTCATACCCACCCTGGTCGTAACCGCCCTGCCCGGGCGGCGGCGCGCCCCAGCCGGGCTGCGGTCCGCCCTGGCCCTGCGGGGGCTGCTGCGGGGCGCCCCACGGCGAGGGCTGCGGCACCGGGTTCGGCGGCGGCACGGGCTGCAGGCCGCCGGGACCCTGCGGACCACCGGGGCCCTGAGGGCCGCCTGGGCCCTGGGGACCGCCCTGGTATGGGGGAGGCTGGCCGTAGGGGTCATAGCCCTGGGGCTCGCCTTGCATCTGAGACACGGGCACCACTCCTGCCAACGCCTGACTTTGGATCCGGAACATCCCCGTGTCGAGATCGGCCGCACGCGCGAACTTCACCTCGACAGGTCCGACGAACATATAGCGCTGTTCCGCGCCGTACTCACGGACGAGTTCGGCGAGTTCAGCACCCAGGGGGCCGGCGTAGGTCGCCAGCCGCTCGTAGTCCACGCCGCCCAACTCGACCGTGAAGTCGTTGGGCACCATGGTCCGTCCCTGGCTGACTATGGCCGCCCGGTCATCGCACTCGCGCTGAAGCGCGGACGCGATCTCCACCGGCTGGACCTCGGACTTGAATGCCTTGGCGAAGGCGCCGTTGACCAACCCTTCGATGCGTCGCTCGAACCGCTGTAGGACTCCCACGGACACCCCCTTCCGGCGCGCCAGCCTAGCGTTGACCGGCCTCGCAGACCATTCTGTCGTCCAGCGCCCCCTTGTCGGGACGCCGTCGTCGTCGGACCCACGGTCACGCGCACCTTCCGCCGCCTGCGACGTCCGGCCCGCGTGCCTGTTACGGATGAGATCGTAACCACCCCGTCCCCCGCTGCGTACCCACATCGCCGCGAGATCAGCCGCACGGCCGCGCCCACGCAGCTCAGCGGCCCGCCCGAAACCGGCCCGCTCAAGCGGCCGCTAGTCGGGAGGTGAACACCCTCTCGTCACAAGGACGTGCGACACCCCCGGCCGGTTCCCATCGGAATCGGACTGGAATCGGACTCGCTGAATCGGCCGATCACCGGACGTACCGGATGTGACGAGCGCTACCTCGGGGCCGGTCACGATATTGGCGAGAGCGACCTCCGGCGCGTGCTAATGTTTGTGCAGCAAGAGCGAGCGCGAGTGGCGGAATAGGCAGACGCGCACGGTTCAGGTCCGTGTGCCCGAAAGGGCGTGGGGGTTCAACTCCCCCCTCGCGCACTTGTGAGCAGGAAGACAGGCCCGGTCCCGGTGATGATCACCAGGAAACCGGGCTTGTTTGTATTTCCCGCGAAGTTACGCCCTGCGGATTACCCGAGCGCAATCACACGGATGTGTCCGGCCGATCTGCCGGGCGGATGAAAGCGTTCCGGTGTTCCACTCTTCTGGCCGAATCCCGCCGGGTCCGGACCCGGTCCGGTGACCTTCCAGCCCCGCCACCGGCGCTCTTCAGGGTTAGCTCTTAACGCTCGGTCCTTCCCCCGCGGCACGGGCCAGCACCCACTGCCACGTCTCGCTCCCCATCGACGTCTGCATACTCACCATCTCGTCCAGGAGCGCGGTGAAGCCGGCCTCGGCGAGGTGGCGGATGTTCGTCGCGGGATCGTGGCTGGCGAAGAACATCGGTACGCCGAGCCAGGGCTCGACGTCGTCGGCGGAGCCGCCGCGGCCGAAAGAGGCCAACAGCAGCCCGCCGGGGCGGAGCCAGCCGGCGATCCGGTCCAGGAGCGGCCGCTGCTCCGCACGGGGGATGTGGTTGAAGCTGTAGAAGGCCGTGACCGCGTCGAAGGATTCCGCGGGCAGGTCCAGATCCGTCATGTCCGCCTTGAGGAAGGACGCCGCCGGCACCCGCTGCGCGGCGAGCGCCAGCTGCCCGGCGGAGATGTCCACGCCGAGCACGTCGAAACGCTGAGCCAGCAAGGCGGTGGCGGGGATCCCGGCGCCGCATCCGAGTTCGAGGACGCGGGCTCCGTCGCGCAGGTGTCCGCCGAGCTCGCCGACGAAACGGACCCGCGGGTCGTCGGGCACGTCTTCGCCGAACGCCGACAGGTACCGCTCGGCCATGGCGTCGTATCCGGACTCGATGATCGCCTTCGGGTCGGTCGTCACGAGGCGCCAACCTAATCCCGCGCGGAGATCATCGACCACGGGTTTTCCGCGACGGCTTCAGCTCGGCGCGATCTCCTGCACCAGCCAGCTGTCGACGATCTTCCCGAGATCGGCTCCCGCCGGCACGCTTCCGGTCCACTGTTTGCCGTCGACAGTGATGCAGGGCACGCCTTCGCAATGCACCGTGGTGAAGGCGCTGTCGTAGTTGCGGTTGATCGCGGCCGCATAGGGCTGATCGCCCACGCACTTCTCGAACGCCGCAGTGTCCAGTCCCGGGATCTCGCGCGCGATCGCGATGAGCGCCGAGGCCGTGAACGCGTCGACCGTCTCCGTCGGCTGATGCGCGAACACCGCCGCGCGATACGCCGAGAAGTCGCCGTGCTCGGCCGCGCACTGCACAGCGTTGCCCGCGGCCATGGATCCGCTCCCTGGCGCCGTGCCGGACCTGTCGATCAGGTTCACCGGGCGGTACTCCACCTGGATCCGTCCGGAACCAGCTTCCTGTTCGAGGAAGGCGCTGGTCCCGCTATCGGTCTGCCGGCACGGCGGGCACCGGTAGTCGTCGTAGACCACGACCTTCGTCTTCGCCGACGCCGGCCCCAAGGTGACCACCGCGACCCCCGCACTCACCACACCGGCCTGCGGAGCCGGGCCGCCGGCGGATCCGGCCCCGAGCGACGTGCCCGCGATCACCGCGGCGGCCACCACCCCGAGGACCCCCGACCCGGCCAGGCCGTTGCGCCGGCGCAGCGAGGAGCGTCCGCGCCGCAGGATCGCCTCGGTCGGCGGCGTCGCGACGCGGGCCGCGGTCGCGGTGCCCGCCATGACCTCGCGCAGACCGCCCTCCCATGTCTCATCCGTCATGCCGGTCATGCCTGTGCTCCTTTCATCGCCGCCGCGGGCCCCCGGAACGCGGAGAGCCCCGCCAGCCCGGCGTCGTTCCGCAGCTTCGCCAGCGCGCGCGAGGCCTGGCTCTTGACCGTGCCGACGGAGCAGCCGAGCAACGCGGCGACCTCACCCTCCGCCAAGTCCTCCCAGTACCGCAGCACCACGATCGCGCGCTGCCTGGGCGGCAGCGTGGCGAGTGCGGCGAACAGCACGCCCCGTTCCTCGACCCCGCAGCCGTCGTCGGGCGGCCAGGCGGGGTGCTCCGGCACCGTGGCGACGCTGTACTCCACCGGCCGTTTGGACCGGAACCGGCTCCGGTTGGCGTTGACCAGGATCTTGCGGACGTAGGCGTCGACGTCCTCGACCCCCCGCACGCGGTGCCACGACCGGTAGGCCTTGATCAGCGTGTTCTGTGCGAGGTCCTCGGCGTGGCCGAGGTCCCCCGTGAGCAGATACGCCGTCCGCACCAGTCCCGGCCACCGCGCCGCCGTGAAGCGGCGGAACTCGTCTTCGTCCTCGGGACGCATCCGGGACCCCCTTCCGCAGCACTGCCATTCCGCAACACAGACCACGGACTCCCCAGAACAGGTTGCATCACGGGAGAAGGCGCCGGAAGGGCGTGCCCGGAAGCCCCCCCGAAGCCCGCCCAGAAGCGCGGCGATTGACAGGCTAATGCCGTTAGCCTACGGTGAAGCTAACAACGTTAGCCGCAGTTGCGGCGCGCAGGCCGACCGCACGAGACTGGGGACCACGATGACCACCGTCGACTCCGCCATGGCGAACACCGAGCACCGCCTCTCCTCCACCGCGCGCCGCAGCGTCTGGGCCGCCTGGGCCGTGTTCCTCACGGCCTTCGCGATCCTGGAGGGCGTGAACCACGGTGCGGGCAGCTGGCTGGCCCTGGTCGGCGGTCTGATCGGCCCGGACCTGTCGTTCTTCGCGGCCGCCGGCGCGCACGAGCCGGTCCGCCAGGGACAGCTGCCCCGCAAGGCCGTCCCCTTCTACAACACCGCGCACCGCACCTGGATCCCGTTCGTCCTCGCCGTCGCGTACTCGGTCTCCCCGCTGCAGGTGCCCGCGCTGTTCACCTTCCTGCTGGCCTGGATGCTCCACATCGCGATCGACCGCGTCGCCGGCTACAACCTGCGCACCAAGGAAGGCTTCATCCGTGGCTGAGCACCGGACCGGAGCGCTCACCGAGCGGCAGCGGCAGATCGCCGCGGCCGCTCGCGCGCTGGTGGAGGACGAGGGCCCCGAGGGCCTCACGATGCGCCGGGTGGCGGATGCCCTGGGTATCAAGGCGCCGTCTCTCTATAAGCACGTTCCTGACAAGACCGCGCTGCAAGCCCTTGTAGTCGCCGAGGGATTCCTCGAGTACGCCGAAGCCCTGGAAGCCGCGATCGCCGCCGCCGACGATCCGTTGGCGGCGCTGGCGAAGACCTATCGCGACTTCGCCGTCGCGCACCCGCACCTCTACAGGCTCATGAACTACAGGCCGCTCCGAAGGGATCTCCTCCCGGAGGGACTCGAGGAGCGCGCCGCTCTACCGCTCCTCAAGGTCATCGGGCACGACCCGGCCAAAGCCCGGGCGCTGTGGGCTTTCGCCCACGGCATGGTGAGCCTGGAGATCGACGGCCGGTTTCCTCCCGACGCCGATATCTCGGCCGCATGGGACGCCGGACTGGCCACGTTCGCATAAAGATCCGGACACCGCGGAACAACAGGCCGACCGCGACGGTTCCCTGCGATCATGACCGACCTCCCGCTCCGCCTCGGTGTCATCGGCCTCGGCGCCATGGGCTCAGAGATGCTCGCGATCGCCACTGCGCATCCGGACGTCGCTGTGGAACTCGCGGCCGATCCCAGCGAATCCGCTATAGAACGCGCACGTATAGCGAATCCCACCGTGACGTTCACCAACGACCCGATGGCGGTCATCGCCCACACCGACATCGATGCCGTCTACATAGCAGCGCCTCCCACGACGCACGCACGCTATGCGATCGCGGCCATGGAATCCGGCAAGGCGGTCTTCTGTGAGAAGCCCTTGGCGGTGGACCTCTCAGAAGGCCAGCAGATGGTGGACGTCGCCGCCGCCACAGGTCTGGTCAACGCGCTCAACTACACGCTCTCCGACCGAAGCGCTGCGGTGGAGGTCCTCCGTGCGGTCCGCGCGGGGGAAGCCGGCGACCTGCTCAGCGTGGACATCCAGTTCCTCTTCCCGGAGTGGCCACGGGAGTTCCAGAAGGACGCCCGCTGGGTTGCCGGCCGAGAGCAAGGCGGCTTTCTGCGCGAAGTCGGGTCGCACTATGTGTTTCTCACGGACCGGGTCCTAGGACCGCTCACTACGGTCCATACAGAGGTCTCCTATGGAGAACACGGAGAGACCACGGCAACAGGGCTGTTCTCCGCAGGCGGAATCCCGGTACGGCTGACCGGAAACGTCGCAGCCGGTCCGGAGACCTACAGCTGGACCCTCTATGGTTCCCGGCGCTCCTACCGGATCACTTCCTGGGGCGACCTCTCTGTAGGCGATGCCACCGGATGGCAGCCGGTCACACTCTGTGGGCCGCGCGGTGGCGAGGACACCCGCCTCGCCGAGTTCGTCGGCACGGTCCGCGGTCGCGTTTCGACGCCGACGCTGGCCGACTTCGCCGCGGGATGGCGTGTCCAGCAGGCGATCGAGGCGTTCCACGCAGCGGGATAGCGAGAAATCTGTTTGCCGCGGCCACCGCGCGTCCGGACGATGAACCCATGCTGGCAACCCTGCTGCCCTTCCTCATCGCCTGCACAGCGGTCGCCGCGGTTCCCGGACAGAGCACGGCGCTGATCATCCGCCAGTCCATCCGCGGCGGGAAGCGCGCCGGGGTCGCGACCGTCCTGGGCAACGAGAGCGGGGTCTTCGTCTGGGGCTGCGCCGCGGCCTTCGGCTTCACCGCGCTGCTCGCGGCCTCGCAGCTCGCCTACGACGGCATGCGCGTCGTCGGCGCCTGCGTGCTGGTGTGGTTCGCCGTCCAGTCCTTCCGCTCCGCGCGGCGGATGAAGGGGGAGGACAGCACCGAGGATCCCGAAGAAGCCGACGGGGCCGCGCGGACCCGGGGACCGCTGTGGTCCTACCGCGCCGGGCTGCTGACGAACCTGGCCAACCCGAAGGCCGCGATCTTCGCGATGTCCTTCCTGCCGCAGTTCGTCCCGGCCGGCGCCCCGAAGCTGCCGACCATGGTCCTGCTGGCCGCGACCTGGGCCGTCTACGAGGTCTTCTACTACTCGCTCTACGTCTGGTGCGTCCAGCGGATGCGCGCGTTCTTCAGCCGGCGCCAGGTCCGCCGCCGCATGGAGCAGATATCCGGCACCGTCATGCTCGGACTGGCCGTGCGGATGGTCGTCGAGAACAGCTGACGGGTATCACCCGGGCATGACCGACATCGAGATCCGCCCGGCGACCCTGGACGATCTGGACGGCCTCACCCACGACAGCGCCGCGCTGTTCGCGGAGGACGGCATCACCCGGGATCGGCTGCGCGACCCGGACTGGCCCCGCGACAACAACCGCGCATGGTGCGCGGGGCTGATCGCCGCTCCGGACGCCCTGGTACTGGTCGCCACAGAGGAAGGCACAGTGGTCGGGCACTTGATCGGCACCTTCAGTCCGTCGTCCTCTATGTGGACGGCGGCGCGCGCCGAACTCGTCAGCACACATGTGGCGCCTTCCTATAGAGGACAAGGAATCGGCGGCCGCATGGTCGAGGACTTCATCGCCTGGGGGCGCGAGCGCGGAGCCGCACGCCTTCACGTCTCCGCGTACACGGCGAACAGCGCCGCGATCCTCTTCTACCAGCGGTTCGGCTTCACGGCGCTGTCGATCGAGCTAACCCTTGACGTTGATTAGCTTCTCCTTCAACGCGGCGACCAGAGCGTCGTCCGCACCGAGTTCCTTCTCCGCGTACCCCTGCACGGAGCCGTAGCCGGTCTTGAGATCAGCGATGAACAGCTCCATCGGTTCCTTGGGCGCGCGGGCATACGCGGGCCACGACAACTCCCGGCCGGGATAGAACGCCTTCCAGTCCGCGATCAACCGCTGGGTCGCCAACTCCGTGAGCGCGAAGTCGTCCAGCACGTTCTCCTCGGACACCCCGATCAGACTGAGGACGAGCATCGCGATGATGCCAGTCCGGTCCTTGCCGGAGGCGCAGTGGAAGACGGTCGTCCCGGACTCCGGATCGGCGATGACGTCCAGAACTCCGCGGATCTCCTTGACGCCGTCCTGCGCGACCTCCATATAGCGGTCGGCAAGGAAGCGCCACGGGTCGAAGCCGTCCCCCAGCGCGCCCTGGTCGTACGGCTGGTGCTCGATGCTCAGATTCACGTAGTGCAGCCCCGGGAACTCCGGCACCCGGCCGGACTGCTCGATCTCCCACGGGTACCGCAGATCGACGACCGTGTTGACGTCCAGCGCGCGGAAACGCTCGACATCGGCGGACTCGCTCAGCTTCCGGAGGTTGTCCGACCGGTACAGCACGCCCCACTTCGTGGCGCCCCCGTCCGCGACCTGATAGCCGCCGAGGTCGCGGAAGTTGTGCAGGCGCTGGAATTCCACGTGTCGGGTCATGAGCCCCAGTGTG
Organism: Catenulispora sp. MAP12-49; assembly: GCF_041262705.1. NCBI lineage: Bacteria > Bacillati > Actinomycetota > Actinomycetes > Catenulisporales > Catenulisporaceae > Catenulispora > Catenulispora sp. MAP12-49. The sequence continues at coordinate 546,187 of NZ_JBGCCP010000001.1, forward strand.
GATCACCGCCGGCGGTTATGCGGTGTCGGCCCCGGCCCCGGCCCCGGCATCGTCATACCGCGCCTGCGCGGCCACGACCTCCGGCATCCGGCCCTCCAGGAACCGCACCAGCTCCTTCAGCCGGTCCGAAGTCTCCACGCCCAGCGGCGTCAGCTGGTACTCCACTCGCGGCGGCATCGTCGACTGCACCTCGCGGGCGACGAAACCGTCCCGCTCCAGGGCCTGCAGCCCCTGGGACAGCATCTTCTCGCTGACCCCGTCGACCCGGCGGCGCAGCTCGTTGAACCGGACCGGTCCCTCGCGCAGCACCATCATGATGAGCGTGCCCCAGCGGCCGGTCACGTGCTCCAGCGTCCGGCGCGTCGGACAGCTCGCCTGCAGGACGTCGTAGGCCATCTCGATGGCGCGCTCTTCCGGATCGGACACCTCGGCGCGCGTACTCATGCGCTCCACGGTACCTCACGCGCTTTCCATGCGGTAGTGCTGCGCCATGGGTTGCACTTTCTATAAGTTAGTGCCATCGTCGGTACCGCACTAACCAAGAGAAAGCGCCCCACGGGGCCGCCGCCCGACCCTGAGGAGTCCCCATGACCATCGCCATCACCGCCGCCGGCGGCCACCTCGGCCGGCTCGTCGTCGAGGACCTGCTGCAGCGCGGGGTCCCGGCCGGCCAGATCCGGGCGATAGTCCGCACCCCGGAGAAGGTCCAGGACCTCGCCGACCGCGGCGTGCAGGTCGTACGCGGCGACTACGCCGACGTCCCGGGTCTGACCGAGGCGCTGCGCGGCGCCGACAAGTGGATCTTCATCTCCTCCAGCGGCCCCGACGAGGACCGCCTCAGCAACCACCTGTCCGCGCTCCGGGCGGGCCGGGCGGCCGGCGTCGGGCACGTGATCTACACCTCGATCCCGAAGGCCGAGACCAACCCGATCAAGTTCGCCTCGGTCCACAAGAACACCGAGGCCGCGATCAAGGAGTCGGGCCTGCCGCACACGTTCCTGCGGAACAACTGGTACTGGGAGAACCTGACCGCGAGCCTGCCGGCCTCCGTCGAGCACGGCGCGATCATCGGCTCGGTCGGCACGGGCCTGACCGCCTTCGCCTCCCGGGCCGACTACGCGGCCGCGGCGGCCGTCGTGGCCACCACCGAGGGCCACGAGGGCAAGGTCTACGAGCTCACCGGCGACAAGGCCCACAGCTATGCCGAGATCGCCGCCGAGGTCTCGCGCCAGACCGGCAAGGAGGTGGCGGCGGTGAACCTGGACCCGGAGGAGTACCGCGCGACGCTGGCCGGCTTCGGCCTTCCGGCCTTCCTGGCCGAGGGCCTGGCCGACGCCGACACGAAGATCGCCGAGGGCGCGCTGGCCGACGTGACGGACACCCTCAGCACCCTGATCGGCCGCCCGACCACCACGGTCGCCGAGGCCGTGACGGACGCACTGAAGGCCTGATCCCGCCTAGAGAAACGCCGAGTCCGCCGGTCTCCTCCTCGGAGACCGGCGGACTCTTCCGTTCATTCGGACCGGTGCGGACCGGCGGCGGCACCCCGGCTCACACCGCCGTCGCGGCGTGGTGGCACCCCAACTCACACCGCCGTCGCGGCGTGGTCGGCGGCGGGCTCCACCGAAGAGGTCTTCTTGCCCTTCTTGCCGGTCTTCCCAGCCTTCTCGGCCTTCTCCTTCTTCGGTGCCGGCGGCAGGACCGGCTCGTTGCGCATCGCCCGGAAGGCGAAGACCGCGGTGAGGAGCAGCAGGCCCGAGCCGACCACGGCCGTGGTGTGCAGACCCGAGGCGTAGGCGTCGCGGGCCGTCGTCAGCAGGGCGTGCGTGGCCGAGCCGGGGAACTGCGCGGCCAGGGCGTCCGCGCCGCCGACGGTCTCGTGGCCGGCACGCAGCGCCGCCTCCGGCACGCCCGCCGCGCCGACGGTCCGCATCTTGTGGTGGTAGATCGCGGCGCCGATGCTGCCCAGCAGCGCCATGCCCAGCGAGCTGCCGAGCTCCGCGCCGGTCTCGTTCAGCGCCGAGGCCGAGCCGGCCCGCTCGGGCGGGGCCGCGGCCATCACCATGTTCCCCACGATGCTCTGCGCCGCCACCACGCCGCCGGCCGCGACGCCCGCGCCGACCATCAGCACCACGATGGGATTGCCCGGACGGGCCATGGTCAGCACCAGCGCGCCGGCCGCCGAGACCAGGAAGGCCACGCCGATGATCCGGGCCGGCCGGACCTTGGTGGTCAGCGCTCCGGTGACGCCCATGCCCACGCTGATGAACGGCATCGCGGCCATCGACCACAGCGCCGCGGTGAACGGCCGCATCCCGGCCACCGACTGCAGGTACTGCGTGTTGAACAGGCTGAAGCCCATCAGGACGAAGTTGCCGCACAGGTTCACCAGCATCGGCGCCCGGAAGCTGGGCTTGCGGAAGAGCTCCATGTCGATCAGCGGGTTCTTGGCGGTGTGCTGCCGGATCACGAAGGCGACGCCCAGGGCGATGCCGAAGGCCAGCGCCGCGGCGGCGGTCACGCTGAAGCCGTCCACCGCCAGCTGCTTGATGCCGTACACCGCCGGGAAGATGGCGGCCATCGACAGCACCGAGCCCAGGACGTCGAACCGGTGGCCGGACGCCGCGGCCTTGTACTCGGGCAGCAGCAGCGGGCCGAGGATCAGCAGCAGCCCCATCGCCGGCAGGTTGATCAGGAACACCGACCCCCACCAGAAGTGGTTCAGCAGCACGCCGCCCACGATCGGGCCCAGCGTCACGCCGCCGATCAGGCCGCCGGTCCACAGCGAGATGGCGGTCTGCCGCTGCTTGGGGTCGTGGAACATGTTGCGGATCAAGGCCATCGTCGAGGGCATCAGCGTCGCGCCGGCCACGCCGAGCAGCGCCCGGGTGCCGATGAGCACCTCCGCGCTGCCGGAGTAGGCCGCGACGACCGAGGCGGCGCCGAAGGCCGTGGCACCGATCAGCAGCAGCCGGCGCCGGCCGATGCGGTCGCCGATGGCGCCCATCGTGATCAGCAGGCCGGCCAGCGCGAAGCCGTAGGCGTCCATGATCCACAGCTGCTGGGTGGCGCTGGGCTTGAGCGAGGCGCTGATGAACGGCAGCCCGAACAGCAGCACCGACATGTCCATCGAGATGAGCAGACACGGCAGGACCAGCACGGCCAGCCCGATCCACTCCTTGCGGCCGGCACGCTGGGCCGGGACGTTTTCAGGGCTCTGGGTCGTCGTCATGGGATGACCGTACAGCCGTCTTGGACGCTTGTGCAAGACCTATGTTCAAGACTAGCGTGCAAGACACACGTACGAGACATTCGTCTAAGACTGCGGTAGGCTCGGCCCATGAGCAACCGTGACGACCTCCTCGCGGGGGCCAAGAAGTGTCTGCTGGAGAAGGGCTACTCGCGGACCACCGCGCGGGACATCGCCCAGGCCTCGGGCGTCAGCCTGGCCGCCATCGGCTACCACTTCGGGTCCAAGGACGCGCTGATGAACGAGGCGATGTTCCAGGCCATCGGGGAATGGGGCGACCACCTGGAGGAGGCCTTCGCCAAGGCCGGGCCCGACCTGTCCGTCCAGGAGCGCTTCGCGCGCGTCTACGACGACGTCTCCACGACCTTCGACCAGAACCAGCCGCTGTGGATGGCCAGCTTCGAGCTGATCCTGCAGCTCGACCACATCCCCGGCGCGCGCGAGATGTTCAAGAACGCGATCCCGGAGGCCCGCAAGGGCCTGGCGAACCTGATTCTCGGCATCCCGGAGGAAGATCTGGACCGGGACAGGGAGCTAGGAGCCGGCGCGGTCCTCTACTCCCTGATGGCCGGCCTGCTCATCCAGCGCTTCGCCGACGCCGACCGGACGCCGACCGGCGCGGACATGGCCCGGGGGCTGCGGCAGCTCGCCGACGTTCTGGAAGGCAGCGAGAAGGCGGGCAGCGAGAAGGCGGCCGCGGTCTCCTAGCGTCTCTGTTAACCGGCGCTCAGCCGGCGGCGGCCTGCCACAGGCTGACGCCGGCGAGCACGATCATCACCAGCGCGGCCACCCGCACGATCAGGTGCAGCGGCAGCACCTTGAGCAGCCCGCGGCCGCCGACGATGGCCAGTGCGCCGACCGTCCACAGGCCGAGCGTGGCACCGAGCCCGACAGCCAGCGGGTCGGCGAACTTGGCGGCCAGGTTCGCCGTCACGATCTGGGTCAGGTCGCCGAACTCGGCGACCAGGATCACCCCGAACGCCGTCCCGGCCACCTTGCGGAACCCGGCGTCGGCCCCGAGGTCCGGGGCTTGTCCGGCCTCTTCCTCACCGTCCTCGCGGCCGTGGCTGCGCAGCATCAGCACCGCCCCGGCCAGGAAGAACACCGCGACCACGGCCTCCAGCGGACGCCGCGGCACCAACGCGAGCAGGGAGCCGGCCGCCACGGCCAGGCAGACGTGCACCAGGAAGCCCGCCGCCACCCCGGCGAACACCCAGGACGGGCGATACCTGGCCCCCAGGAGCAGGGACGCGATCGCGGTCTTGTCCGGCAGTTCGGCCAGGAACACCACCCCGAAGGCGGTGACGAGGGCGGCCGGGTTCATGCGGCGCTCACGAGCGTCAAACTACTGCGAACCGGACCGCCGTGAAGGCCGAACGGCTCTATGGATGAGCACTCCGTCCGGCGGTATCCACGCCGGATATCCAAGATCGCATTGAATGATGGTAGCTCGACCGGGTGATAGACACGGCATAAGTCCCGGAAACCCTCACAGATGGTCCGCGGTGGCCGCCACACTGTGGGGATGAGCCCAGCACGCAGCGTATTAGCTGAAGAACTCGGTCGGCGTCTGCGTCGGCACCGACTGGACCTCGGCTTGTCCGGCCTCGAAGTCGCGGCCCGCGCCGGTGTCACCCAGCCCTCGGTGTCGAAGATCGAGCGCGGCATGATGCTCCCCTCGACGGAGGTCCTGGAGCGGGTGCTCGGCGTCCTGGGCCTCGGGGACGAGCACCGCACCGACCTGCGCGACCTGCTCACCCGCGCGGTCGACGACGCCGCCGACCGCCGCCGGCACGGCCGCGGCCTGGCCCTGCTGGACGCGATCGCCGAGCGCGAGCGCAACACCACGGTGCTGCGGTCCTTCTCCACCTCGATGATCCCGCCGCTGCTGCAGACCGCCGACTATGCCCGCTACGCCGCGCGCCTGACGCCGTGGATGTCCGAGCGCGAACTCGGCCGGGCCTCGGCGCTGCACCTGGAGCGCCAGGGGGTGCTCTTCGAACAGGGACGCAGCTTCGAGTTCCTGCTCACCGAGAGCTCCCTGCGCCTGTGTCCGGGCCCTGCCACGCTGGCCGCGACCCAGGCCGACCGGCTGCGCGTGCTCTCGGCGCTGCCCGGGGTGCGGATCGGCATCGTGCCGGACGCCGCCGCCGTGTCGGAGGTCTTCCCGCTGTACGGGTTCACCCTCCACGACGACGCCGCCGTGGCCGTGGAGACCTTCACCGGCGAACTGCTGCTCTCCCGCGCCGACGAGATCGCCGCGCACGCCGCGGTCCTCGACGGCTACTCGGCGAGCGCCGACTACGACCTGGAGACGGTGACCGCTCTGCTGACCGGCGAACGCCGGCCCGTGGCCGCGATCCCGGCGCCGGCCGGAGCCGGAACCGGCTGATCTCGGCTGATCCCGGCCGACACCGGCGGGCGCCGGGCCGGCGGCGCGGGGGTCGCCGGCCCGGCGTTGACCTGGGGACGGCCGCACGTCGGGTCGTCGGCCCAGTCCAACACAATCCATACAGGTGACCGCCGGCTACTGATCCTGCCGGATCGGTCACCGATTCCTCACAAGTGGTGTAGAACCAATGGGTATGAGTGCGGTGCGAAGTCCTTACGCGGCCAAGCTGGGCGGCCGGATCCGGCAGTTCCGGATGGAACGCGCGCTGTCCAGCGGAGAGCTCGCGGCGGCCGCCTCTGTCACCTCCTCGGCGGTGTCCAAGGTCGAGCACGGCAAGATGGTTCCCAGCCGGGACGTGCTCGCCCGGATCGTCACGGCTTTGAACCTGCCGGCCGAGGAGCAGGAGAGTCTGTTCGACCTGCTCGGCCAGGCCGCCGCCGACGCCGCGAGCAATCGCGGCTACGGCAAGGGCCTGACCCTGCTGAACCAGATCGCCGACCGCGAGCGCGTCTGCTCGGCGGTGTCGACGTTCTCGAACTCGATCATCCCGCGCCTGCTGCAGACCGCCGAGTACGCCCGGGACGCCAACCGGCTCACCCCGTGGCTGTCCGAGCGCGAGGTCGGCAAGGCCGCGATGACCCACACCGAGCGGCAGTCGGTGCTGTTCGAGGACGGCCGGGAGTTCACCTTCCTGATCACCGAGGGCGTGCTGCGCACCTGGCCCGGCGAGCTGACGGTGATGGCCGCGCAGTTCGACCGGCTCCGCCAGATGGCGGTCCATCCCGGGGTGCGGGTGGGGATCCTGCCGTGGACCTCGGCGATGCGCGGGCTGCCGATGGTCACCTTCACCCTGTACGACGACCGCGAGGTCGCCGTGGAGATGTTCACCGGCGAACTGCTGATGGCGCAGCCTGACAAGGTCTCGACGCACGTGGCGCAGTTCCGCCGCTTCGAGGAGTCGGCTGTGTACGGCGAAGAGGCGATCGGGCTCATCAACCGGGTGGAGATGGACCTCGCACGCCTGCCCCCGCTGGCCCTGGATGAGGAAGTGTCATCCAAATAAGGGAACTTCCTTGAAATGCCCTAGAAAAGGGCTCATTGGGGGCTAGCCTGGCTGACGGGAGGGCGGAACGGCCCCCTCCCCACCGTCCGGGAGGCACCAGATGTCCTATTGGTCTCGCTCCTTCCCCGGACTGGCCGAGCACCTCGCCGAGGTCCGCCAGTTCACCCAGATGGTGCTCGGCGACGCGCCGGGCTCGGAGCTGGTGCTCCTGGCCGTCTCCGAACTGGCCGGCAACGCCATCGTGCACACCGCCAGCGGCGCCCCCGGCGGACAGTTCGTGGTGCACCTGGAGGCCTTCGCGGACCACTGGCGGGTGCGGGTCGACGACGAGGGCTCGGCGACCGAGCCGCACGTGGTGCTCGACGAGCTGGACGCCGAGGACGACTGGGACGCCGAATCCGGGCGCGGGCTGGCGATGGTCGCGTCCATCTCCCACAAGTGGGGCGTGCTGGGCGACCGCGACGCGCGCTCGGTGTGGGCCCAGATCCCCTATCCATTCCAGGCCGACGGCGGAATCGGCGCGGCGATGTCGGGCGGGATGATGGACGCCCTGGACTCGGTGGCGCGGGCGCTGGTCGCCGAGGACGCGCCGCGGTATCAGGAACTTGAGATTCCGGTCCAGGCCGAGCCCACCCCGGCCACCGCCCCGGCGGCCCGCTGGCCCGGGCGGGTCCCCAGCGATCCGGTGCGGGCCGAACGGATCCGCAGACAGGCCAGCCAGGCCGCGTTCCTGCGCGCGCTGGCCGAGAACGCGTACGCCGAGACTCTCGGACCGCGGCCGCTGCCGTTCTGGCCCCCGTTCCCGAATCCGCTTGCACTGCAAGGGACTCCGGTAGGGGGCGACGCGCGATAAGGCGGACCGCGCACGGCGTGGGGCCGGGATTGTCAGTGGCATGAGCGACCATAATGACCACCTAATCGACAAATCCTCCCGAAAGGACCGGCCATGAGAATGCGTCCCGTGCTGGCCGTCACCGGCTCCGTTTTCCTCTTCTCCGCCAACGGTTTCTCCGCCCACGCCGCCGCCGAGCCTGCGGGCGGGAAGTCGTTGCCCGCCTCCGGAACCGCCGTCGCCCTCACCGAGGACGGCGACATGGTGTTGGAGTGCGACGGCGTGGTCCATCGCTTCGAAGTCCTGGGTACCGGGCAGCTACACGTCGGCGACAGAGTGGCCGGGGTCCAGCCGACCGTCGCCGTAGAGACCGATGCCGAGCAGCTGACGGGGTACGACGCCGACCTCGGCACGGTGACGGTGTCGGAGAAGACCCCGGCCGTCGGCGATTTCGTGGCGCCGGCCGCCGGCCGGGAGTTCCCGGCCGCCGAGTCGCTGGCCCAGGACCTGACCGTCTCCATGCAGCACAGCCCGTGCGGCGACGGTCAGCCCGCGACGTTCACGAACAAGACCGCGTTCCCTTTGCTGAACACGAATCTGACGTCCTTCCCGCCGAGGAACGCGGTGTACCTGATGACCGATCCCGTGGAGCTGACCGACATCGCGAACCCGTCAGGGCCCTCGGTCACGCTGACCGAGTTCCCCCTGACCCTCACGCCGGCTTCGTAGCCTCCGGACGCGGCGCGACGGCCTGGTAGCCGTCGAACAGCGGCCCGCCGAGACGGTCGAGGATGTCGCGGGCGAAGGCCTCGATCGCGGCGGGATCGGGCTGTGCCGCCAGCCAGCGGCCGGCGAGGTCCGGATCGTGCGCACGCAGTTCCCGCAGGAGCCATTTGCCGGTGCCGTCCCAGCGGTCCGCGGCGACCAGCGCGCAATGCGCCGCGTCCTTCCACAGCGCGGCCGCGATCACCTGCCGCTCGCCGGGATCGGTGGCGTGGACGAGATCGTCGAGCAGATCGGTGAGGCCGTAGCGGACCCGCTCCAGCTGCGCCGGTCCCAACGGCTCGGGGCCGGCTTCCAGGACCGCACGGCATTCCGCCTGCCGCCCGGCCGGATCGCCGACGATCGCCGTGCCGCAGCCGACCATCCGGAACAGGGTCGGCTTGCGCTCCAGGCGCTCCTTGCCGAGCCAGGCGTCAAGGGTCTGCTCGTCGTGCACGAACAGCTCGACGGGCCACTCGCGGAAGACGAGCGACTCGCGGCGGGGCGCGAGGGCGTCGCCGAGGGGAAGTGCCACGACGATGTCGAGATCCGAGCCCGCCGTCCGGTACGCGGTCAGGACGCTGCCGGCCAGCACGGCCCACACAGCCTGTGGATAACGGTCGGCCACCAGGGCCCGGGCGTCGCCGAGCGGATCACGGTCCATCGCCCGATGATGGCCGCCTCCCGCGACCTGGGACAACTCGGTTTCCTTAGGAATCGGGCCGTCGGCTTCACGGCTTTCTTCACCGATTCTCATGCTCTCGGCAAGGCACTCTCATCGTGCGCGGGCACGGTGGAGCCATGACCGGATTCGAGCACGACCCGTACCAGCCGGAGCAGCCCAGCACCGGCAACCCGCAGCCGTGGGGCCACCCGTCTTCCGGGCCGGTGTTCGGTCCGGCCCAGACTTCCCCTTCGGCCTCCTCCGACACCTCAGATTCCTCAGGCACTTCCACCCCTTCAGGCGCAGTGCCCCCGTACACCCCGATCACCTCGACAACGCCGGGGTACGGCACCCCGGGCGACGCCGGGGGTCCTGGCGGACCCGGCGGACCCGGCGGACCCGGCGGACCCGGATACCCGCCGTACCATCCGGCGTTCACCCCGGAGCCCCCGCAGCGGCCGAGGCGCAAGCGGCGGATGGGAGTGGCACTCATCGTCGCCGGCACCATCGCCGCCTCGGCCGCCGCGGGCGGCATCGCCGGGACCATCGCCTCGCACAACACCTCCTCGAACGCGACGTCCGTGGGCTCCCCGGTGAACAACACGGCCGTGAACACCCCGGTGAGCAACCAGACCGGGACCCCGACCACCACCGTCGGCCAGGTCGCCAAGGCCGCGCTGCCGACCGTGGTCCAGGTCTCGGTGGACTCCTACCAGGGCAAGTCCGTCGGCTCCGGCGTCATCCTGTCCTCCGACGGCCTGATCCTGACCAACAACCACGTGATCTCCGACGCCACGAACGGCAACGGCCAGATCACCATCACCTTCAACGATGGCAAGACCACCCAGGCCGCCATCGTCGGTGCCGACACCGGCAGCGACCTGGCGGTGATCAAGGCACAGAACGAGAGCGGCCTGCCCACCGCGAGCCTCGGCGACAGCGACAAGGTCCAGGTCGGCGACACGGTGATCGCCATCGGCTCCCCCGACGGCCTGCAGAGCACGGTGACCAGCGGCATCGTCAGCGCCCTGAACCGGCAGGTGACGGTCAGCAGCGAGAGCAGCAGCCGGTTCTCCGGCAGCGGCAGCCAGGTCACCTACAAGGCGATCCAGACCGACGCCAGCCTCAACCCCGGCAACAGCGGCGGCCCGCTGCTGAACGCGCAGGGCCAGGTCATCGGCATCAACTCGGCGATCTACTCGCCGACCAGCTCCTACAACGCCCAGGGCGGCAGCGTCGGCCTCGGGTTCTCCATCCCGATCAACCAGGTGAAGACCATGATCGGCAAGCTCGAAGCAGGCCAGATGAGCTAGCCGGCCACGGACGTCAGCGCCCCGGCAGGTGGCTCCGGGGCGCTGACCATGTCCGCGTGGTGGTCCCTTGCGTTCGCCCCCTGTGCTCGCCCGCCGTGTTCAGCCTTCCAGCACCCGATCGAGTGCCGCCCAGCCCAGGGGTCCCCAGTGCGGCTTGCCGCCGGGCCGGCCCCGATCTCCGTTCTGTCCCATGAGGATCAGGAAGAGGCTCTTCAGAGCGGCCAGCCCGCGGGCGCGCCGGATCGCAACCTCGTCCGCTCCCGCGTACATGTCGAAGAACCGCGAAGCCATGCCTGCGGGGAGCAGCACCCACGCGGCAGCGAGGTCCCAGGCCGGATCGCCGGCGGCTACGTCGCCGAAGTCGACCACCCCCGAGAGCGTCCCGTCCGAGACGACGACGTTCGCGGGATGAAGGTCGCCGTGTACCCACACCGACGGACCCGCCCAAGCGTCGGCCTCGACGGCGTCCTTCCAGACCGCCCGGATCGCTCCGGCGTCGGCGGCCCCTTCGTCAAGATCAACAGCCCCCATGAAGTGCTCGAAACCATCAGTGCAGTCCCTGGGATGGAAACCGCGGTCCACCGAGATCGGCGCCTCGGCGGGCGCCTCCACATGAAGCGCGCGGAGGAAGCCCGCCAGCATGTCGGCCGCGTGAGCACCGCGGCTGATCGAGGCGAGGTCCAGCGGCTCGCCGTCCACCCACGTCATCACCGTCCAGTGCTTGGGGAAACGCTCGGACGGTTCGCCGAACCGCACCGGAGTCGGCACCGCCAACGGCAGGCGCGGCGCCAGCACGGGAAGCCACCGCCGCTCCTTGAGCTGGAGCGCCGGAGTCCGGTCCATGCGCTGCATGCGCACGGCGAGTTCGTCCCCCAGACGCCACATCTGGTTGCCCCAGCCGCCGGCCACCTCGCGGATGCTCAGCTCCGCGAGGTCTGGATGCTGCTCCCGCAACAGGTCTCGGACCAGGTCTGCGGTGATCTCGATCTCGCCGGCGGTGTCGGTCATGCGAAGCCACTGTACTGAGCTGCTCTCCGCAGAGCAGCTCGATACGTTCAGCAGCGCAGCTCGATGCTTTCGCCCGGCTTCACGCTCAGGGCCTCAGTCCCGTCTGCTCGGAAAATCCACACCGGTTCATAGCCGACGGCGGTCAGCCGGCCATCGGTGACCACCGCCCCGGCGCGATCGTGCAGGGCCACGGCAGGCTTCTGATTCTGGCGCACCCAGTCCCGAACCAGTGGCGCATCCTCAGGCCAATGGTGGACGAACACCCCGTGCCCCGCGATCCGGTCGAGGCCCCGGGTATCGGTGGTGTCATAAGGATCCGGGTCCAGATGCGCGATGGTCGAGATGTCCGCGCCCAGCAACGCCGCGCCGGCGCTGGTCCCGTACACCGCGCCACCGTCGTCGATGAAGGCCTGCAACGCCGACTCCATTCCGGTGCGCCGCACGACATCGAGCAGGCGGAAGGTGTTGCCGCCGCCGATGTGGACGCCGCTGTAGCCGGGAAGACGTCGCCCGAGCCCGCTGCCCGTACCGTCCCAGACGTCGATCTCGGCGACGCCGAACGGACCGAGCACGCCGGAAAGCCAGTCCAGGCAATCGGTGTAGGCGGTTTCGGCCGGATCCACGGCGACCGGCCAGTACGACAGCCGCCCGGAGCCGAGCGCCGCCGCGAAAGCGAAATCCAGGAGCGCCGTGTCGGCGACACCGCCTCCGCCCGAGAGGAAGATCGAGCCGGCCATCAGCGGGCCTCCCCTGGTGTCCGATCCACACGACCGAGCGTAGAAGCCTTGATCATCGGCGAGCAAGGCGGGCACGGCGCGCCGGACGAGGGGCGCCGGACGCGCCGAGGGTTGTCGGGGACGGCCAGGACATCCAGCGAGTAGCCGAGTTTCTGCGCCCAGATCACGTGCGCGATCGGCCGCGGCGGCACCCGGACCAGTTCCCAGCGCTGGATCGAGTCCCGGCTGACGCCCACCAGGGCGCCGAGTTCCCCCTGGGCCATCCCCAAGGCCAGGCGGCGGTTGCGCAGCGGCACCGCCAACCGCCGCCGCTCGAAGATCTCGAAGGTCTCCCCGGGCCGCTGGCGCACCGGGCCTATGCGCAGTTCGCCGTCCCGGCCGATGATCACCAGCCGCCGGCCGAGCTCGTGCGACCACTGGATCAGGTGCCCCAGCGTCGGTTCTATCGCCCCGGTCTCCCATTCGGAGATGGCACGGCCCCGAACCGGCATGCCGACGGCGAGCGCGTTCTGGGAGAGCCCGGCGTCCAGGCGGGCGGACCGCAGGCCGCCGACGATCCGCGCGAAGGCGCGCTCCGCCGTGTAGTCAACGTGCAGCGCCATCAACACGCCCACTCGTCCGTCGTCATGCCGACCTTTCTTTTCGCACTTGCTTGACGGGGGAGCCCGACGGACGGTCCGTCGGTGCCGGATATCGCCGTGACCTCCTCGAACGTGATCTCGGCCCACACCGAGCGGGCATGCTCGTCGCCCTCGACACCCCACCGGGCCGACAGCATGGCGACGATGGTCAGGCCCCGCCCGGCCTCGTCGTGGTCGTCGGCGGCGCAGACCGAGGGCGTGGTGGGCCCGCCCTGGTCGTCGACCCACACCCGGCACCGGTTGCCGTACCGGGCCAGCCGCAGGACGAACTCCCCTCCGGGCGCGCCGCTGGCCGTGTGCTTGATGGCGTTGCCGGCCAACTCGTCGGCGACCAGCGCCGCGATGTGCGCCGCGTCGGACCCGCCGAGCACGGCGTAGACAAAGCGGCGCGCCTCCAGGAGGCACTCGGGCCGACCGGCGAACTCCCTGGACCAGACCTCCATGGCTCACCCACCGCCCTTGGGCGGCTGGCTGTTCCACCGGCACCGGATCAGCGTCTCGGTGTGCTCGGAGACCTGGAGCGCGGCCTGGCGCGGATTGCTCCCGGTCTCGTGCATGATCAGGCAGGCCAACGCGGTCTGCAGGCCCCGGTGATACCCGTGCCACTCGCTCAGGTCGCGGCGCGCCTCCCGGCCGGACGGGAAGTACTCGCCGGCGTCGAAGGTCAGCGTCGCCGCCAGCCCCAGCAAGGCCAGATAGCTGGTGGTGAAGCCGGCGGACAGCAACCGGCGCTGGAACCCCGCCTCGGCCTCGGTCACCGCGATGTCGAACATCGCCGGAACCTGGCCGATCTCGAATCGAGGCACCTTCAGTCTCCTTTCGGCGGAACGTGCCCTGCGATCTCGTAACGCGCCGTCAGCTTCTGATCGCGGAGGCGCACCTCAGGTTACTGACTTCCCAGTATTGCTACAAGGATTTCCGGCTATTTGCCACCTCCCACCCACGAACGCCGCATACCGGCCTCGTGCTGCTACTGTGTCGCTGAGGTCGCACGGAAGGGATTCGATGGAAGTAGGGGCCTGCGACACATGAAGCGCATCGACGACCGTCCGAGGCACGCACAGATCGCCGCGGACCTGCGCGCGAAGATCCTCTCCGGCGACATCACCGGCACGCTCCCGACGTTCAAGCTGCTGAAGGACCTGTACAACACCTCCACCAACACCGCCCAGCGGGCCGTGGCGCTGCTCAAGGCGGAGGGCTTCGTCGAGGGCCAGCAGGGCAAAGCCCTGATCATCCGCTCCGACCGCATCCGCATCACCGACGCGGCCTCCCAGCTCCAGCCGCCGGCGGACACCATCACCTACCAGGTCCTGCACATCGGCCAGGAACGCCCGCCGACAGACGCGGCGGCGAAGCTGGGCCTGGCCGAGAACCAGACCGCGCTGCTGCGCAAACGCCTGATGCTCCGCGACGACGACCCGGTCGAGATCGAGTGGTCGTACTACCCCGAATCAGTGGTCACCGGCACCGCCCTGGACAGGCCGCCGCACCAGATCCAGCGCGACCTGGCCACGGCGCCCACCGCCCTGGCCGCCCTGGGCTGGCAGCAGCACGGCCTCATCGACGAGATCCAGGTCCGCGAACCCACGACCGAGGAACTGCAGACCCTCGAGCTGCCGGACGAGATCCCGGTCATGCGCACCCTGCGCACCATCACCGACGCCGAGGGAACGGTCCTCGAGGTGACAGTGATGATCACCAGCGGGCATCTGTACGGCGTCCGCTACCACCAGACGCTCACCCCGCAGGAACCGGCGTAGTCACGAACCGGCATAGTTCGGCGTACCTTGCGGGCTCGGCCAGCAAAGTACTACGAATCCAGTAGCCTCGCCGTCCACGATGCCCCGACTCGGGCCGACGTCGCAGGCAATGCCGGGTGTATGGGCCGAAATAACCAGATATTCATCATGTCGAGTGAACCGCCTCGCCGGGCCCACATAAACCCGACGAGGCGGCGTCATGACTAGCTGCGTATCTGGCCGCCACCCTGTCGGCGGCCGGCACCGCTGCCGCCGCCACCGGCGGAGACCACCTGAACCGCGGCGACACGATGTACGCGGGCGACAACATCCACAACCCGGCCGGCGCGAAGCTCACCTTCCAGAGCGACGGCAACCTCGTCGAGTACCGCGCCGACGGCCACGTCTGCTGGGCCTCCAACACCAACGGCAAGGGCGGCGTCCGCGTGACGTACCAGAACGACGGCAACTTCGTGATGTACGCCAGCACCGACGACTCCCGTCCGGTCTGGGTGGGCTACTACCAGCTGACCGGCGCATGTGAGTAGCGCCGAAGCCCGCTAAGAACCAGCGCGGCAAGCCAAAGCAAGCACAGCCTCGGATCACGACGGTCCGGGGCTGTACTGCTGCTGCTAGCGTGAGGCGTGCGCTGAGGCGTCCAGGGAAGGAAAACGATGGCGCCAGGCATCGACGACACCGCGTCCTATCTCATGCCGGGCAGCGGGGACACCTGGGCACAGGCCGTAGCAGCCGCCGGCGGACGCGGCACGCAGAGACTCCGGTCGGCAGGCCCCGTCAACCCGCCGGATTGGGTTGCGGAATCGCTCGACACACCGCCGGCGAAGAGCGTCATCGCGAGGCGCCGCACCATGTACCTCAACGATCGGCCTGTCGAGCTGACGGACTCGTACTACCCGCTCGCAGTCGCCGCGGACACCGCACTCGAACGCCCGGGCCGCATCCCCGGCGGCGCGATCACCCTGCTCGCAGAGCTCGGTTACACGGCCCATCACGCGGACGAAGCGGTCGACCTCGATGCCCGACCGACCGCGGATGAGGCCACGCTCCTGAGCATCGCCCGAGACGCACACGTGGTCCGCATCCGCAGAGTCGTGAGGACAGCGGCCGGCGCACCCTTCGAAGCAATGGAGATCGTCATGATCCCCGCAGGCCGCGTCCTCCACCACCGAGCCCTGGTCGAGACCTGATATGCAGCGCACCGACGGCCGCCCCCGACACGCCCAGATCGCCGCGGACCTGCGCGCGAAGATCCTCTCGGGAGACCTCACCGAGAAGCTGCCGCCCTTCAAACGCCTCGTGGCGATGTACGACACGGCATGGAACACAGCGCAGCGCGCAGTAGCCCTGCTCAAAGCCGAAGGCTTCGTAGTCGGCCACCAAGGCAAGGCCCTGCTCATCAGAGCCAAACGCATCGAGATCATCGACGCGGCCCCATACCTCGAACCGGCAGCCACCCGCGTCACCTACAAGATGCTCCACGTAGGCCGCGAACGCCCACCCACGGACGCCGCCCGCAAACTGGGCCTGACCGACGACGAAACCGCGGTCCTGCGCAAACGCCTGACCCTGCGCGACGGCGACCCCCTCGAGCTGTCGTGGTCCTACTACCCCACCGCCATAGCGGCCGGCACACCTCTGGAAAGCCCGGCACGAATCCGCGGCGGTGCCCCGGCAATCCTCGCCAGCCTGGGCTTCCACCAGCACGAGTTCGTCGACGAGATCCACGTCCGCCAGCCCACGACCGCGGAACTCGAAACACTGGAACTCCCGCCCGGAGTCCCGGTCATGCGCACACTGCGCACGATCACCGACCGGGAGGGCACCGTGGTCGAGGTCACCGTCATAGTGAAAGGCGGGCACCTGTACGGGATGCGCTACCGGCGGACTCTGTGACTCACGCCGACTAATCCGCCCGACACCACGCGATGAAGATCATTTTTGGCCACCGATCAACTACGGTGCGTGTGTAAAGCCCATCTGACGAGGGGAAAAGCATGCAACGCACTGTCAAAGCCACCATCGGCGCGCTCGCAGCCACCGCGATGATCGCACTGACCTCCACACCGGCGAACGCCACCGCCACCGCACACGCCAAGGCCAACGACGCGGCCTACTTCGTCATGACCGACGTCACCCACGAGCAGTTCGTGGTGAGGCTGGACAACCCCGCGGACATCGAACACGCACGAGAACTGCTGTCGGGCGAGACCACCGACCGGCCGCACGTCATCGGGCGCATCAAGCCCGACACGGCTCCGTACAACCCTCGCTGGAGCTACCACCTCAAGCCGGAGACCATCGGATTCTTCGATGCCGCCACCGAGGTCTGCGACGCCACGATCCCCTACGTCGAGGAGCACCTCGACGAGGCCGGCGGCGCCTTCCTCCCCGGCTACGTCTGGTGCGACTGGTCTTCACGCCTGGTCCGGGAAATCCCGGCGCGATAGTCGAGGGCCGACTGAGGGCCGAAAACCCGACAGCCTCGGATCTGTACAGATCCGAGGCTGCTCAGGTGTGAACACATACTTCGAACCATGAGAAGGCAACGCAACGACAATAACGACGGCGGGATCATCGAAACGGTCGACGACGTCGGCCCTTCCGTTGGAGGGTCCATCTGGAGCGGCTGGACACACTCGATGAGCACGACCGAGCGATCCTCACCGAGGATGCAAGAGCCCGAGGGATGACACTGCTCGAGCTGGTCAGCTGGGTGTGCACCATGCCCACGTCGGAATCCAGGGTAGCCGCTGATCTCTCGCACACCCTGGCCACGCTCCGGAACCTGGTCTCCGCGCTGCTCGGGATGGCTGAGGTAACGACAGTCACCCACCCTCCAACGCATAGCAGTCGACCGGATCGGGATCCTGCCCGTTTGGCCGCATCCTGAGCTTGATCAAAGGGCTTATTTCACCCTGCTCCGAACACAGGCACTATAAGCGGGTGAATCCATATGGCGAGAACCCGGGTAAGCCGAAACGCACCTGGACACCCTTAGTATTGGCCACACAAATACTGGCCTGGGTCGTCAACGGCGGCCTGGGCCTTCTCTGGTTGTTCGCGCTCGCGGCCACCGACTGCGGCGGGACGTCCGGCCGGCCATACGTCTGTGACGCACACGTTGGCACTCGCATCGGCGCGGGCGGCGGCGTCATGGCTGGTTCGCTGGCGCTCGCCGTCCTGGCCATCCGTCTGCCAGTCCGACCGCAGCCATGGCGGGCGCTGGCGCTGGTTGCATCCCTTGTGCTCAGTGTCATCGCGCTGCTGATCTTCTGGCTGCATTCCCTGCCGTGACGTCTGCCCGGTGCCCGACTGGGTGACCCTCAGCCATTGAGGGTCGGACTGAGGGTCAAAAACGAAACAGCCTCGGACCTTTACAGATCCGAGGCTGTTCACCGGGGTGGGCCTAGGTGGACTTGAACCACCGACCTCCGCCTTATCAGGGCGGCGCGCTAACCAACTGTGCCATAGGCCCCGGTTGGTAACGTCGAGAAGCTTACCCCACCGGGGGCGGTGCCCCAAAACCGCTTAGTGGGGGGGTGCTTCAGGAGGCGGTGTCGTCGGCGAGGGTGACCTCTATGCCGCCGACGAGGGATGAGCACATGTTGTAGAGGTAGGCGGCCAGGGTGGCCAGGGCTGTGAACAGGACGATGTTCACCACGCTCACCAGGGCCGTGAAGCTCATCACCTTGCCGAAGGACAGGACCGAGGTCAGGGTGACGCTGTTGGGCTGGTTGGCGGGGGCCACGGAGGCCAGGGTGCGGTTGATCGAGTCGAAGACGCCGAGGGCGTTCAGGGCCGACCACAGGAGGGCCGCGGCTACCACCGAGACGACTGCGAAGGCGATCGAGAGGACGAATGTCGTCTTCATCACCGACCAGGGGTCGACCTTCGCCACGCGCAGGCGGGCCTTGCGGCCGCGCGGGGCGGCGCCGGGGGCCTGGGCCTGCTGCTGGTAGCGGGGCTGGCCCGAGGGGGAGCCGGCGGCCGGGTTGGTCGGGTTGCCCGGGCGCACGGCCCAGCCGCCTCCGGCCTGCTGGCGGGTGCCCGCCTGGCCTTGAGCGGAGTCCGATTGCTGATACGCCACAGTGCCCATGGTAGGGGCTTCCTTGCGTCTTGCCCCGGTACGACGGCCTCCGCCGCTGGAAAGCCGCCCGGCCAGACCAGACAGGCCGGCCGTGATCGCGGTGGCCGCGCCCGACACGGCCGCGCTCGCGCTGGCGGCGGCACCGGCCGCGGCGGCGCCGCGGGTCCCGGGCGCGCCGGGAACGCTGGGAGCGCCGGGAACGCCTGGACCAGCAGCGGGACCTGAGGCAGGACCGACGCCAGGACCAGCACCGGGAGCAGCATTGGGGCCAGCAGCGTAGGCAGGAGCGAGGGCGGGGCCGGGGCCCGTCATGCCCGGAGCACCGTGAGAGGGAGCGCCATGAGCACCGGGCACGCCCTGGGCCATCGGAGCGGCGTGCGCGCCATGAGCACCCTGGCCCTGTCCGGCCTGGGGCGCCGGGCCGCCGGGCATGCCGGGGCCGCCATGACCAGGGGCATAACCAGGCGCGCGCCCACCCTGCGGCGGCCCGTAACCGGGCGGCGGCTGGTTCGGCGGCTGGTTCGGCGGCGGCGCCTGCCGGTGCGCACCGGGCGGCACGGCGTCGGGAACGGAAGCGGCGCCGGGGCCGGCCCCGTAAGCGCGGGGCCCGCCACCGACGCCGTCGGGGTCGGTTCCGAGGCCGGGATCGGTCGTCGTCTCGCTACTCACCCGGCCAAGCTACCGTTCTCATGCTCATAGGTCTCCCCGGCCCCGCAATTTTCCGTAGCTCGGACCATATGTTCGATGGACCTCAACGCTGCACCGTGCACATAGCCGGACACGTAGCGGAATCGGTCCCAGGTCCAGGGCCCTGCGGCACACCGCCGAACGGGGGTCACCCGTCTGCGCATCGGTGAAGCGCCGCCACCGCCGAAAACCAAACGGCGGCACCGGTGCCTCGCACCGATGCCGCCGCCTCGCGTTCTGCCAGGCCTCAGGCGATCACTCCTCGCCGGAGCCCTCCGAACCGTCCGAGTCCGAGTCCGAGTCGGCGTCGGCGTCGGCGACCGCGTCCACGTCCGAGTCCGCCGCCTCGCCGGCGCCCTCAGAACCCTCAACGCCCGCAGCACCCACAGCGCCGTTCTCCGAACCCTCGGCCACCGCGCCCGCGGCCACCGCCTCGCCCGACTCCTCGCCCAGCTCGTCCTCGACCTCGCCCGGGTCGCCGTTGCGCGCGATCGCGAGCACCGTGTCGCCCTTGCTCAGGTTGATCACCCGCACGCCCATGGTGTCCCGCGACGTCGGCCGCACCTCGGACACCCGCGTCCGGATCACGCCGCCGGACAGCGTGATCGCCATGACCTCGTCGCCCTCGTCCACGACCGAGGCGCCGACCAGGCCGCCGCGCTCGTCAACCGTCTTGGCCGCGATCACGCCCAGGCCGCCGCGGCCGCGCAGCGGGAACATGTCCACCGCGGTCCGCTTGCCGTAGCCGCCGGAGGTGGCCGTGAACAGGAACGTGTCCGGCCGGACCACGTCCATCGACAGCAGCACGTCGTCCTCGCGGAAGCGCATGCCGATCACGCCCGAGGTGGCCCGGCCCATCGGCCGCAGCGCCTCGTCGGTCGCCGTGAAGCGCAGACCCTGCGCCTGCTTGGAGACCAGCAGCAGGTCGTCCTCCGGGGAGACCAGCTCGGCGGCGATCAGCTCGTCGTCCTCGCGCAGGTTGATGGCGATGACGCCGGCCGAGCGCGGCGAGTCGTAGTCCTTCAGCGGGGTCTTCTTGATCAGGCCGTTCTTGGTGGCCAGCACCAGGTACGGCGCCTGCTCGTAGTCCCGCAGGTCCAGCACCTGGGCGATCTTCTCGTCCGGCAGGAACGCCAGCAGGTTCGCCACGTGCTGGCCGCGCGCGTCGCGGGCCGTGTCCGGCAGCTCGTGCGCCTTCGCCCGGTACACCCGGCCCTTGTTCGTGAAGAACAGCAGCCAGTGGTGCGTGGTGGTGACGAAGAAGTGGTCGACGATGTCGTCCTGCTTCAGCTGCGCGCCCTTGACGCCCTTGCCGCCGCGCTTCTGCGAGCGGTACAGGTCGGT
The DNA here is from genome assembly GCF_041262705.1 of Catenulispora sp. MAP12-49. Lineage (NCBI taxonomy): Bacteria > Bacillati > Actinomycetota > Actinomycetes > Catenulisporales > Catenulisporaceae > Catenulispora > Catenulispora sp. MAP12-49. The sequence continues at coordinate 566,730 of NZ_JBGCCP010000001.1, forward strand.
CCTGGTCCGCCGGGTGTAGCCGCCGCGGGTGATCGTGACGACCACGTCCTCCTCGGGGATCAGGTCCTCGATGGACATGTCGCCCTCGTAGGGCACCAGCTGCGAGCGGCGGTCGTCGCCGTACTTGTCGGCGATCGCCTGCAGCTCCTCGGAGACGATCCGCCGCTGCCGCTCCGGCGACTCCAGGATCGCGGTGTAGTCCGCGATCTTGGCCATCAGCTCGTTGTGCTCGGCCTCGATCCGCTGCCGCTCCAGGGCGGCCAGCCGGCGCAGCTGCATCTCCAGGATCGCGTTGGCCTGGACCTCGTCGATGGTCAGCAGCTCGATCAGGCCGCTGCGCGCCTCGTCGACCGTGGGGGAGCGGCGGATCAGCGCCACCACCTCGTCGATCGCGTCCAGCGCCTTGAGCAGGCCGACCAGGATGTGCGCGCGCTCCTGCGCCTTGCGCAGACGGAAACGCGTGCGGCGCACGATCACGTCGATCTGGTGCGTGACCCAGTGCCGGATGAAGGCGTCCAGCGACAGCGTGCGCGGCACGTCGTCGACCAGCGCCAGCATGTTCGCGCCGAAGGAGTCCTGCAGCTGCGTGTGCTTGTACAGGTTGTTCAGCACGACCTTGGCGACCGCGTCCCGCTTCAGGACGATCACCAGACGCTGTCCGGTCCGCGAGGAGGACTCGTCGCGCACGTCGGCGATGCCGGCGACCTTGCCGTCCTTCACCAGCTCGGCGATCTTCAACGCCAGGTTGTCCGGGTTCACCTGGTAGGGCAGCTCGGTGACCACCAGGCACATCCGCCCGTTGATCTCCTCGGTGTTCACCACCGCGCGCATGGTGATGGAGCCGCGGCCGGTCCGGTAGGCGTCCTCGATGCCGCGCCGGCCGACGATCAGCGCCCCGGTCGGGAAGTCCGGGCCCTTGATGCGCTCGATGAGCGCTTCGAGCAGCTCCTCGTTGGTCGCCTCGGGGTTCTGCAGGAACCACTGGACGCCGTCGTTGACCTCGCGCAGGTTGTGGCTCGGGATGTTGGTCGCCATGCCGACCGCGATGCCGGTCGAGCCGTTCACCAACAGGTTGGGGAAACGCGCGGGCAGCACGACCGGCTCGGAGGAGCGGCCGTCGTAGTTGGGGCGGAAGTCGACGGTCTCCTCGTCGATGTCCCGCACCATCTCCATGGCCAACGGCGCCATCTTGCACTCGGTGTAGCGCATGGCCGCGGCCGGGTCGTTGCCCGGGGAGCCGAAGTTGCCGTTGCCGTCGACCAGCACCATCCGCAGCGACCAGGGCTGCGCCAGACGGACCAGGGTGTCGTAGATCGGGGAGTCGCCGTGCGGGTGGTAGATACCCATGACCTCGCCGACGACGCGGGCGCACTTGTAGTAGCCCTTTTCCGGGCGGTAGCCGCCGTCGTACATCGCGTACAGCACGCGGCGGTGCACCGGCTTCAGGCCGTCGCGGACGTCCGGCAGCGCGCGGCCGACGATCACGCTCATCGCGTAGTCGAGGTACGAGCGCTGCATCTCTGTCTGGAGGTCGACCGGGTCGATCCGGTCGTGTTCCTGCGGCATCTCGTCCACAGTCTCCGTGCTCAAATCTCAATCCTCGCTGTAAAGGAGAGGTGGTGCTCTCGTCAGGTTTGTTCGTGGACGGGTCGCGGACTCAGATGTCCAGGAACCTGACGTCCTTCGCGTTGCGCTGGATGAAGTTGCGGCGGGCCTCGACGTCCTCGCCCATCAGGACCGAGAACAGGTCGTCGGCCTGGGCCGCGTCGTCGAGGGTGACCTGGCGCAGGATGCGGTGCTCGCGGTCCATGGTGGTGATCCGCAGCTCCTCGGCGTTCATCTCGCCCAGGCCCTTGAAGCGCTGGACGGTCTCGTCCTTCATCCGCTTGCCGCCGCCGACGCCGGCCTCGATGAGCTGGTCGCGCTCGCGGTCGGAGTAGGCGTAGTGGAAGTCGTTGTTCGTCCACTTCACCTTGTACAGCGGCGGCGCTGCCAGGTACACGTGCCCGGCCTCGACCAGCGGCTTCATGAACCGGAACAGCAGCGTGAGAAGCAGGGTGTTGATGTGCGCGCCGTCGACGTCGGCGTCGGCCATCAGGATGATCTTGTGGTAGCGCAGCCGGCTGATGTCGAAGTCGTCGTGCACCCCGGTGCCCAGCGCCGAGATCAGCGCCTGCACCTCGGTGTTCTGCAGCACCTTGTCGATGCGCGCCTTCTCCACGTTCAGGATCTTGCCGCGGATCGGCAGGATGGCCTGGGTCATCGGGTCGCGCCCGGAGCGGGCCGAACCGCCGGCGGAGTCACCCTCGACGATGAAGATCTCGGTCTTCGTCGGGTCGTTGGACTGGCAGTCGGACAGCTTGCCCGGCAGCGAGGAGGACTCAAGCAGACCCTTGCGGCGGGTCAGCTCACGAGCCTTGCGCGCGGCCATGCGCGCGGTGGAGGCCTGGATCGTCTTGCGGATGACCTCGCGGGCCTCGTTCGGGTTCTCCTCCAGCCACTCGCCGAGCTTCTCGTAGACCAGGCGCTGCACGAACGTCTTGGCCTCGGGGTTGCCCAGCTTGTCCTTGGTCTGGCCCTCGAACTGCGGCTCGGAGAGCTTCACCGACACGATGGTCGTCAGACCCTCGCGGATGTCCTCGCCGGCGAGGTTCTCGTCCTTCTCCTTGAGCAGCTTCTGATCGCGCGCGTACTTGTTGATCAGCGTCGTCAGTGCCGCGCGGAAGCCCTCCTCATGAGTCCCGCCGCCGTGGGTGTTGATGTTGTTGGCGAAGGTGTAGATCGACTCGGAGTACTGGCTGTTCCACTGCAGCGCGATCTCGGCCGCCAGGGTGCGGTCCTTGTCCTCGCCCTCGAAGTCGATGACGTTCGGGTGGACCGGCTCGCCCTTGCGGGAGTTGATGTGCCGCACGAAGTCGGCGATGCCGCCCTCGGCGTGGTACTTCACCGAGCGCTGCTCGCCGTTCTCGTCGAGGAACTCCGGACGCTCGTCGGTCAGCGAGATCGTCAGGCCCTTGTTGAGGAAGGCCATCTCCTGGAACCGGCGCGAGAGCGTCTCGAAGGAGTAGACCGTGGTCTCGAAGATGTCGACATCGGCCCAGAAGACGGTCGAGGTGCCGGTGTCCTCGGCCGGGCCGCCCTTGCACACCTCGGACTCGGGCACGCCGTGCTTGTACACCTGGTTCCAGACGAAACCGTCGGTGTGCACCTCGACCTCGACCCGGGTGGACAGCGCGTTCACGACGGAGACGCCGACGCCGTGCAGACCGCCGGAGACCTTGTAGCCGCCGTCGCCGAACTTGCCGCCGGCGTGCAGGATCGTCATCACGACTTCCAGCGCGGACTTGCCGGTCTTGGTGTTGATGCCGACCGGGATGCCGCGGCCGTTGTCCACGACCTTCACGCCGCCGTCGGCCAGCAGCCTGACCTCGATGGTGTCGGCGTAGCCGGCCATCGCCTCGTCCACCGAGTTGTCCACGATCTCGTACACCAGGTGGTGCAGACCGCGTTCGCCGGTGGAGCCGATGTACATGCCCGGCCGCTTCCGGACGGCTTCCAACCCCTCCAGAACGCTGATGGAGTCGGCGTTGTAGGTGCCATCGGAGCTTGGGGTGGTGTTGTCCCCGGTCGGTTCTACGTCCGCCACGGCGCGCTGGCCCTTTCTCAAAACACGACCCGGGCCTCGGAGCGCGCCGTCGGAGGAACCCACCGGACAGTCGCGGCCCGACGCGAGCCGCGAAGGGGAAGACTTACAGGCTTTATTCTACCCTGCCCGGCTGACCAAAGTGGCCCTCCTACGGCCCTGTGAGGCCGCGAGAGACATTTTTTGCCCGTCTTTGAAGTCCCCCCATACGAGGCGCCCTGCACGCGGCTCACGACAGCGTCCTGCACGATCTGAGGATGCGAGAGGGTGATTGTCACAGATATGGACGTTTATCGTCCGCGTCGGCGGGGCCGATCCAGGCCTGTTGAGCAGGCGATCGTCGCAGATGAGACGCCGGAGGGCCGCAGCGGCCGCCGAGACCGCCCCAGGCGCGGGCCGGCGGCACGGGGCGAACCTATTCGCCGCCGGTCGTGCCGAACAAGGTCAAAAGACAGGGAACGGGCGAGATCGCCTCAGCGTCCGCCGGGGCCGACCACTTTCAGGGTCGCGATGGCGCCGGCGGCATCGCGGCCGCCGTGGGCCGCGCGGGAGGTCCCCAGTTCGGCGTTCAGTTTCGCCAGCAGCTGCGGGGCCATCATCCGCAGTTCGGTGGCCCAGGCCGCGGAATCGGTGCGGACGGTGAGGACACCGTCGTGGAACTCCTCCGGCCGGCAGTGCGCCGAGATGTGGCTGCCCACGATCTCGCCCCAGCGGCCCATGACGCCGCCGACCGCGGCCGGCACACTCCAGCCGCGGTCCGCGATCATCCTGGGGATCGCCGAGGACAGCAGCTGCGGATCGCGTTCGTCCGGGCCGGATCCCGAGCGCTGACCCGAGTTGGTGTTACGCCGGCGGTTGCCGCTCCACCCCGCGCCGTTGTCCCGGCCCCGGGCGCGGGCCGCGGCCAGCGCGGCGCGGGCCAGGTCGACGCCCGAGCCCTCGGCGCCACCGTCTGTGCCGCCACCGTTGTCCACAGGCTGTGGATTCACGCCTCACCCACCTGACCGTCGGCCACCCGGAACTTCTGCCCGATCAGCTGCTCGGGGACGTCGGCCTCCACCGCCGCGGTGATGAGCACCTGGTCGGCGCCGGAGACGCGCTCGGCCAGCCGGCGGCGGCGCTTGGCGTCGAGTTCGGCGAAGACGTCGTCCAGGATCAGGACCGGCTCACCGCCGTCGGACCCGTCCGAGCGCAGCAGGTCGTACGCGGCCAAACGTAATGCCAGCGCGTACGACCAGGATTCGCCGTGGCTGGCGTAGCCGCGGGCCGGCATGTGTTCTCCGGAGGCCGAGGTCAGCTCCAGCAGCATTTCGTCGCGGTGCGGGCCGACCAGGGTGATGCCGCGGTCCAATTCGTTAGCGCGAGCCTCGCCCAGAGCGGTCATGAACTGTTCCGTGAGGACGGCGACAGCCGGATCGGGCTCCGGGGAGATCGTCGAGCGGTAGCCGATGCGGGTCGCGCCCCCCTCGGCGATCTCGACGTAACACTTGTCCACAAGGGGGGACAAGGTCGAGATCAGATTCAGTCGCGCGGCGACCAGTTCGGCCCCGGCCAGCGCCAGGTGGTGGTCCCAGGCGTCGAGCGTGGACATGTTGGGGCCGGAGGTCTTGTTACGCCGGGCCATCGCGGCCGTGCGCAGCAAAGTGTTCCGCTGCTTCAGGACCCTGTCGTAATCGGCGCGGACGCCGGCGTACCGGGGCCAGCGCGCGACGAGCAGTTCGTCCAGGAACCGCCGCCGCTCTCCGGGGTCGCCCTTCACCAGCGCCAGATCCTCCGGCGCGAACAGCACGGTCCGCAGCACCCCGAGGACCTCGCGCGGCCGCGAGACCGGATTGCGGTTGAGCCGGGCCCGGTTCGCCCCGCCCGGGTTCAGCTCGATTTCCACAAGCTGTGTACGGCCTTCGCGCTCCACGTTCGCGCGCACTATGGCGCGCGGTGCGCCGAAGCGCACGAGCGGCTGGTCGGTGGCCACGCGGTGGCTGTCGAGGGTGGCGATGTAGCCGATCGCCTCGACCAGGTTGGTCTTCCCCTGCCCGTTGGGGCCGACGAACGCGGTGACGCCTCCCCCGAGCGCGATCTCGAGGGAGGCGTACGAGCGGAAGTCCGCCAGCGACAGATGCGTGACCCGCAATGGGTGTCCTAACTCTCCTTCTGCACGGCGTGTCCGCCGAACTGATTGCGCAGCGCCGCGACCGCCTTCATCTGCGGCGAGTCCTCCTGGCGCGAGGTGAAGCGCGCGTACAGCGAGGCGGTGATCGCCGGGGTCGGCACGGCCATGTCGATACCGGCCTCCACGGTCCAGCGGCCCTCGCCGGAGTCGTCGGCGTAGCCGCGGATGCCCGCCAGGTGCTCGTCGTCGTCCAGGGCGCGGACCAGCAGGTCCAGCAGCCAGGAGCGGATGACGGTGCCCTCCTGCCAGGAGCGGAAGACCTCGCGCACGTTGGTCACCTGCGGGGCGGCCTCCAGCAGCTCCCAGCCCTCGGCGAAGGACTGCATCATGCCGTACTCGATGCCGTTGTGGACCATCTTGGAGAAGTGGCCCGCCCCGACCGCGCCGGCGTGCACGAAGCCGCTGTCGCCCTCGGGCTTGAGCGCGTCGAAGACCGGCTGCACGCGGGCGATGTCGGCCTCGTCGCCGCCGACCATCAGGGCGTAGCCGTTCTGCAGGCCCCAGACACCGCCGGAGACGCCCGCGTCGACGAAGCCGACGCCCTTGGTCTTCAGCAGTTCGGCGTGCTTGATGTCCTCGGTCCAGCGCGAGTTGCCGCCGTCGATCACCAGGTCGCCGGTGTGCAGCAGGTCGGCCAGCTCGTTCACCGTGGCGTCGGTGGCATCGCCGGCCGGGACCATGATCCAGATCACCCGCGGCGCGGCCAGCGTCTGGACCAGCTCCTTCAGCGAGCCGACGTCGGCCAGCTTGGGGTCGCGGTCGTAGCCGACAACGGTGTGTCCGGCGCGGCGGATGCGCTCACGCATGTTGCCGCCCATCTTGCCCAGGCCGACAAGACCGATCTCCATGGTCTTCCCTCTGTTTCTTCCGTCACCTTCACCTGATCGTGTCAGAACCGACCTTACGGGGCCTGAGAGGCGATCGCTTTCCGGGTCAGCCCGCGGACTGACCGGGGACACGCAGCGGCATCATCAGGTAACGGAATTCCTCCTGCGCCGGGGCGTCCAGCGCCGGGCGGCCCATGAGGACCGCGGGCTTGGAGGCCACCGTGAACGACAGCTGCGCGTACTGGGTGTCGATCACCTGCAGGCCGTCGAGCAGGAAGGCGGGGTTGAACGAGACGGAGATGTCCTCGCCGTCCAGGACCGCGTCCATGGCCTCGGAGGCCTGCGCCTCGTCGCCCGCGCCGGCCTCCAGGGTCACCTCGCCCTGGGTGAAGGCCAGCTTGATCGGCGAGGTCCGGTCGGCCACCAGGGACACGCGCTTGGCGGCCTCCAGGAACGGCCCGGTCTCGACGGTCGCGGTGATGTTGTACTCGTTCGGGAACAGCGAGCGGTACTTCACGAACTCGCCGGACAGCAGCCGGGAGGTCATCCGCCGGGAGCCCTTGGCCCCGCTGGAGGCGCCGTCACCGGACTCGAAGCCGATCAGGCCCTCGCCGGCATCGCCCGAGGACAGCGCCAGGGAGACCCAGTCGCCCCCGGTGAGCGCCTTGGCGGTGTCCGACAGGACCTTGGAGGGGATCAGGGCGGTCGCGGTCATGTCGTCCTGCTCCGGCTTCCACTGGAGCTCGCGCACGGCCAGCCGGAACCGGTCGGTGGCCACCAGGGTGATCTTCTCGCCCTCGATCTCCACGCGGATGCCGGTGAGCATCGGGATGGTGTCGTCGCGCCCGGCGGCGATGGCCACCTGGGAGACCGCGCCGGCCAGGCCCGAGGCGGTGACCGCGCCGGTGGCGGTCGGCATGGTCGGCAGCGCCGGGTAGTCCTCGACCGGGAGCGTCTGCAGCGTGAAGCGGCTGGATCCACAGCTGAGGAGAACCTTCGAGCCCTCGGTGGAGAACTCCACGGGGCGGTTCGGCAGCGACTTGGCGATGTCGGCGAGCAGCTTGCCGTGGATCAGGATCCGGCCCGGCTCGGTGACGTCGGCGGTGATCTGGGCCCGCGAGGAGACCTCGTAGTCGAACCCGGACAGGGTGACCGAGCCGCTGTCCCCTCCATCGCCTTCCGCGGCCTCGAAGACCAGGCCGGCCAGGACCGGGGCGGCCGGACGGCTGGGCAGGGACCGCGCAGTCCATGCCACGGCCTCGGAAAGGACGTCGCGCTCCACCCGGAACTTCACCGGACACCGCCTCCTGCTTGCTTGCTCGCTGCTCGTCGGAACCAGCGTCCCATCATGCCGTCTGCGACCCACAGGCTGTGAATCGGCGGTGCGTGTTGAGAGGTTCCAGTGTGCCTGAAACGAGCTTGGGCAGGAGTGGAAACGGCGACAACGGGGGAGGGAGTGTCAGAGGGCCCTGAAAGAGTGAATCCGTCTTCGCTGCGGTGGGACGTCCGACGAGTGGTCCGCAAGTTTTCCACAGATGTGGGCCGAGACGATTCAAATCGGCCGAGTTAGCTATCTGTAGTCGTAGTAGTAGTAGGGGCTGTGGATACTGTGGATAACCGGTCTTAGGGCAGCTCAGACCTATTTTGTTAGTCCACATTGCTTGTGTGTTCAACTGTGGAAAACAAATCATCTCTGGGGATAACTCGCTGGTATCCACACGTCCACTCAGTTACGCACAGCGTTGTCCACAGGTTATCCCCAGTTTTCCACGGACTTGTCCCCAGGCTGCGGCGATCGTGGGTTCTGCCATGTGGGTGACATGTCGAACCTGCCGAACATCGTGCGTCCGGACCTCTCGTCCCGTCATCTCCTTAGCGACATAGAGCTTTGAAGCGGACATGCAGGACATTAGTCGACAAGGAGCTATGAAAGGTGGGAGGCACGGGTTTTCTCGATCTTCGGCGTGTCGCGCCCGGCGTGGCCGGCCCATGACACAAAGGGCCGCCACGCGCTGCGGCGTGACGGCCCTCGGGGGACGAACTGCTGGTCAGCCCGACTGTTTGATGCGGTTGGTGAGTTCGGTGACCTGGTTGAAGATGGCGCGGCGCTCCGGCAGCAGCGAGCGGATCTTGCGGTCGGCGTGCATGACCGTGGTGTGGTCGCGGCCGCCGAAAGCCTGCCCGATCTTCGGCAGTGACAGGTCGGTGAGCTCCCGGCACAAATACATGGCGATCTGCCGCGCGGTCACCAGGATGCGACTGCGGGAAGTCCCACAGAGATCCTCCATGGTGATGCCGAAGTACATCGCGGTCTGCACCATGATCGTCGAGACCGTGATCTCCGGACCCGCCGCGTCCGGCATCAGGTTCTTCAGGACGTCCTCGGCCAGCGACAAGTCGACAGGGGCCCGGTTCAGCGAGGCGTACGCCGTGACCCGGATCAGCGCGCCCTCGAGTTCGCGGATGTTGGTGGAGATCTTGGAGGCGATGAACTCCAGGACCTCCGGCGGCGCGTTCAGGCCCTCCTGCTGCGCCTTCTTGCGCAGGATCGCGATCCGGGTCTCGAGCTCGGGCGGCTGGATGTCGGTGATCAGGCCCCATTCGAAGCGGGACCGCAGCCGGTCCTCCAGGGTGTTCAGCTGCTTGGGGGGCCGGTCGCTGGAGATGACGATCTGCTTGGAGGCGTTGTGGAGGGTGTTGAAGGTGTGGAAGAACTCCTCCTGCGTGCCCTCCTTGTTCTCCAGGAACTGGATGTCGTCGACCATCAGGATGTCGACGTCGCGGTAGCGCTTGCGCAGGTGGTTGCCGGCGCCGTCGCGGATCGCGTTGATGAAGTCGTTGGTGAACTCCTCGGTGGACACGTAGCGCACGCGGGTGCCCGGGTACAGGTTGCGCGCGTAGTGGCCGATCGCGTGGAGCAGGTGCGTCTTGCCCAGGCCGGAGTCGCCGTAGATGAACAGCGGGTTGTATGCCTTGGCCGGGGCCTCGGCGACGGCGACCGCCGCGGCGTGGGCGAACCGGTTGCTGGAGCCGATGACGAACGTCTCGAAGACGTACTTCTCGTTGAGTTTGGCCTGCTGGGCCTTGGCGCCGTCGTCGGGCATCGAGGAGCGCGCACCGGGACTGCCGGTGGACAACGACAGGGTGGCCGCTATCGGGTCGCTCTCCTCGGGCGGCGGCTCGGAGATGCGCGGCGGGGGCAGGGCCACGCCGCCGGCCGAGGGCCGGGGCAGTTCGGTGGTGAAGGCCGGCTCGCTGTGGAAAGCCTGCGGGACGGCCTGCTCGGCGCCGGATAGGGGCGCCGGCGGCGGGGTCCAGTGCGCCGGGGGCGGCGCGAGCTGCTGGATGACCGGGGCGGCCGGCGGGACCGGGCTGGGTGTCGAGGCCGGGGCGGGAGTGTTCTCCATCGCCTTGTCGACGAACAGGCTGAACTTGATGTCCGGACCGAACATCGCGGCCAGATGGGTGGTGAGCATCGGCTCGAGCCGCTGCTCCAGATAGTTCTTGGAGAAGTCGTCCGGCACGGCCAGCACGATTGTGTCGCCGATCACCGTCCGGGCCTCCGGGATCATGAGGAAGGCCTGCTCGCTCTTGGTCAGGGAGCTGTCCGACTCGACGCGGGCGCGGAAGTGCGGCCACAGCGCCGTCGCCTCGCCGGGCGCGGCCGGCGGGTGCGGGACCGGGGTGTAGCCTTGCGGGTCGGACACGGCCTGCGGCTCCATTCTGTGCTCTGGCCCCTGCGGGACCGGCGGGCCGGCATCACGTTTCCCACAGGCTTTCCACAGGTCGTACGCAGAAGCTGTGTACAGCTGTGGATAAGGCCGGGCGCGGCTGTGTCGGTCGTCGTATCTGTCGTTTTCACTGGTCCGGCGCTTGTCGGAGCGGCGCGGACCTCACAGAATGCCGCTCCTGGACCGCCGGGGCGGTCCGGCCGACGCTAGCGGGTGGCCCCGGTTATCCACAAGTACGGTGGTCCTGTGGATAATAGTGCTCAGGAGTACGCTCTCGGCCTGGTCCACCTCGGGTTTGACCCTTCCGGGTGGCGCCACGTACCGTAAGCAGGTCGAGAAGTCGATTGCCGATGCCGCGCGTCCGCGCGTGAGAGCCGTTAGCGCACTTCACAGACAGACCCGAGCATTGACGCCGCCCTGAAGGGCGCCAACTACAAGCGGAGCCCCCAGTGAGCAAGCGCACCTTCCAGCCGAACAACCGCCGCCGCGCCAAGACCCACGGCTTCCGTCTGCGCATGCGGACCCGTGCCGGCCGCGCGATCCTGGCCAACCGCCGTGCCAAGGGCCGTAGCGAGCTGTCGGCCTGAGCCGCGGCTCGAACCCTTCCGACCCGCCGTGCTCTCCTCCGCGCACCGCATGCGGAGGGCGGCGGACTTCGGTGCGGCCGTACGCGGTGGCCGGCGAGCCGGCCGGACCACGCTGGTCGTGCACCTGGCAGTCCCGTCTGACCCGCCGCCCGCGACCGAGGCCGCCGTGCTGGCGGGCTTCGTCGTGAGCAAGGCCGTGGGCCCGGCCGTGGTGCGGACCGCCGTCAAGCGGCGGCTGCGGCACCTGGTCCGGACCCGGTTGGACCTGCTGCCGCCGGGCTCGCGCCTGGTGGTGCGGGCACTGCCGGCGGCGGCCGGCGCGGATTCGGCCACCCTTGGCGCCGACCTGGACTCGGCCCTGCGGAAGCTGTTGCGATGAAGTACGTGTTGATGGGCCTGATCCGGCTCTACCAGATCATCTTGAGCCCGGTCGTGAACTGGCGCGGCCCGGTGTGCAAGTTCGAGCCTTCGTGCTCCCACTACGGCTACGAGGCCGTGAAGACGCACGGGGCGATCAAGGGCGGCGGCATGACCGTGTGGCGGGTGCTGCGCTGCAACCCGTGGAGCTCGGGCGGATACGATCCAGTCAAGCCCAAGGAGCCCAGGCGGTCCGGGGGCGGCGAAAAAGATCACGAGGCGCGGAACCTCTCGGTGACCGAGACGAGTTCCCCTGGTGAAGACTCACAGACTTCCGACCGGACTGACATGGTCGGTTTGCCAACCAAGCCGGCCCGCCCCGCGGTCCGGCCCGACCTGATGTCCAGCCGAGGAGCGCGATCGTGATCGACACAATCCTCTCCCCGATCATCTGGGCCACCAGCTTCGTGATGATGCTGTGGCACCGGGCGTTCGGGGCGATTTTCGGCAGCGATTCCTCGGCGTCCTGGGTGCTGGCGATCCTCTTTCTGACGATCACCATCCGCGCGGCGATGATCCCGCTGTTCCGCAAGCAGATCAAGTCGATGCAGAACATGCAGCGACTCCAGCCCCAGATCCAGGCGCTGCAGAAGAAGTACAAGCTCGACAAGCAGAAGCTTCAGCAGGAGATGATGAAGCTGTACAAGGACAACGGGACCTCCCCGTTCGCCTCGTGCATGCCGATCCTGCTGCAGACGCCGTTCTTCATGGGTCTGTACCGGGTGCTCAGCCACGCCGCCTCCGGCAACGCGGTCGGTGCGCTGACGACGTCGGACGCCTACAGCATCCAACACGCGAACTTCCTCGGTGCGCCGCTGTCGCTGAGCTTCCTGCACCACACGCCGGCGCAGATGGCCGCGGTCGGCATCACCTCGGTGACCAACCTGCAGATCGTCGCGATCGTCATGGCGATCATCTATGCCACGTCGCAGTTCCTGACGCAGCGCATGATGATGGCCAAGAACACCAATCTGGACAACAGCGTCCCGAACCCGATGATGCAGAGCCAGAAGATCATGCTCTACGTCATGCCGTTCGGCATGCTGTTCTTCAGCCTGAACGTCCAGATCGGTGTCGTGCTCTACCTGATGACCACGAACGTGTGGACGATCGGCCAGCAGTTCTACACTCTGCGCAACTCCCCGATGCCCGGCAGCCAGGCGGAGAAGGAGATGTTCGCCCGCCGCAAGGCCAAGGAGGAGCGCAAGCGCGAGGAGCTCGTCGCGAAGGACCCCGAGGCCGCCAAGGAACTGGCCGCCGCCAACGGATCCGCCTCCCAGGACAAGGTGCCGGTCTCCAGGCAGCGCCAACAGCCGGTCCGCACCACTCGTAGCAAGCGCAAGAAGTAGAGGAGCCGCACGCCCATGAGCGACACCACCGCGGTGACCGAGGCTGAGGCCTCCGAGCAGGTCGACACCGAGCAGGAGGGCGCCGGCGGCGGGGCCGAGAAGTCCGCAGAGCGCGCCCCGGAAACCGCCGCCGAGCGGATCGCCCGCCTGGAGAACGAGGGCGACATCGCCGCCGACTACCTGGAGGGCCTGCTCGACATCGCCGACCTGGACGGTGACATCGACATGGACGTCGAGGGCGACCGGGCCTCGGTCTCCATCGTCGGCGGCAAGCTGTCGCACCTGGTCGGCTCCGAGGGCGAGGTCCTGGACGCGCTCCAGGAGCTGACCCGGCTGGCGGTGCTCCGGGAGACCGGCGAGCGGTCCCGGCTGATGCTGGACATCGACGGCCACCGCGCCACCCGCCGCTCCGAGCTCACCCGGATCGGCACCGAGGCGGCGCGCAAGGTCGCCGAGACGGGCGAGCCGGTGAAGCTGTCGGCGATGTCGCCCTTCGAGCGCAAGGTGGTGCACGACGCGGTGGCGGCGGCCGGACTGCGCAGCGAGTCGGAGGGCGAGGAGCCGAACCGCTGTGTCGTAGTGCTTCCGGTCTGAGGACCGAGCGGTCAGGACATAGTGGAGACATGCGAACTTCTTCGCCCGATCCCGCTTCCCCCGGCGGCGAGCCGACCGATCTGGTCCTGGGCCCCGTCCCGGAGGCGGTGGTCTCCGTCTTCGGCGACCGGGCGGCCGACGCCACCCGGTACGCCGAGATCCTGGCCGGCCCCGGTGTGACCCGAGGGCTCCTGGGCCCTCGGGAGGTGCCGCGGTTGTGGGAGCGGCACATTCTGAACTGCGCGGTGGTCGGCGGGCTGCTGCCCGACGACATCCAGATCTGTGATGTGGGCTCCGGAGCGGGCCTGCCGGGCATCGTCCTGGCCCTGGCCCGCCCGGACCTGTCGGTGACCCTCCTGGAGCCGCTGCTGCGCCGCACCCTGTTCCTGGACGAGGTGATCGATCTCCTGGGCCTGGACAACGTGCGGGTGTTGCGCGGCCGCGCCGAGGAGTTCGCCGGCAAGGAGCGGTTCGACGTGGTCACCTCCCGGGCCGTGGCCCCGCTGGACCGGCTGGCCGGCTGGTCGTTGCCGCTGCTGCGCTCCGGCGGCGAGATGGTGGCGCTCAAGGGAGGCTCGGCCGAGGCCGAACTCGCCGAGAGCGCCGATCTGCTCGCCAAGCTCGGCGCCACCCGCTGGAGTGTGGAGACGGTCGGTGCCGGAATCGTGGATCCGCCGACGACCGTGATCCGGGTCGGAATCGACCAGGAGATCCAGGTGCGTCCGCCGAAGAAGCAGCGGCCGCGGAACCGGCGCCCCGGACGCTGAGGACGGCCCGCGGCGGCTGACGACCGCGGGCCGACCGATGTTTCACGGGAAACAGGGACGCGCCCGAACCGGCGCCCGATCCATGTTTCACGGGAAACCGAGGGGGGCCGCAGGGGCCGTGGAGGTCGCCGAGGGCGATGTTTCACGGGAAACCGACAAAAGAGGGCTGTGTTTCACGGGAAACACAGCCCTTCGTTCGTTCTCGGGGGAGCGAGTACGGCAGACTGTTGGTTCGTAGCTTCTCGCTTCATGTTGAGCACAGCCTTCCGCGCGTCCCATGACAGGAGTTCTTCCGTGGCCGCACCCGGCAATGAACACCGAGAGCACCAGGGGGTCGACCCGCTGCTCGCGCAGTCCGTGGTGGACAGCCTGAATGACGAGCCCTACTACCCCGCCGGGACCACCGACGTCATGGCCACGCCGCCGGTGGACCTCGAGTACGAGTCCGGACACGTTCCCGCGGGAGCCACTCCCTCTGCACCCCTTCAGGTAATGCACATGCCGTCTTCTTCCGTTCCCGCCCAGGGGCCGTCCGTCTCCGACGACTCGGACACCCCGATCGCCCGCCAAGCCGCCGCCGCGATAGAAGCGCTCTCCGGAGTCACCCGGCTCCCCCGGCCCGACAAGACCCGGGTCCTGGTCGTCGCCAACCAGAAGGGCGGCGTCGGCAAGACCACGACCACGGTCAACCTGGCCGCCTCGCTCGCCCAGGCCGGCGCCGACGTGCTGGTGATCGACCTGGACCCGCAGGGGAACGCCTCCACCGCGCTGTCCGTCGAGCACCACGCCGACGTGCCGTCGGTCTACGACGTCCTCATCGAGCGCTACACGATGGACGAGGTCGTGCAGCAGGTGCCCGAGATCCCCCACCTCTACTGCTGCCCGGCGACCATCGACCTGGCCGGCGCGGAGATCGAACTGGTCTCGATGGTGGCCCGGGAGAGCCGGCTGTCCAAGGCGCTGTCCGGCTACCAGAAGAAGATGGACTACATCCTCATCGACTGCCCGCCCTCGCTCGGCCTGCTGACGGTCAACGCGATGGTGGCCGGCGCCGAGGTGCTGATCCCGATCCAGTGCGAGTACTACGCGCTGGAGGGTCTGAGCCAGCTGCTGCACAACATCGAGCTGATCCGCGGCCACCTGAACCCCGATCTCCACGTGTCGACGATCCTGCTCACCATGTACGACTCCCGGACCCGGCTGTCCACGGAGGTCGCCGAGCAGGTGCGCACCCACTTCCCGAACGAGGTGCTGTCCTCGGCGATCCCCCGCTCGGTGCGGGTCTCCGAGGCGCCGTCGTACGGCCAGACCGTGATGACGTGGGACCCGGTCTCCACCGGGGCCATCGCCTACCGGGACGCGGCCCGGGAGATCGCCGAGCGCGGCGCGTCCCGTATCGCGATGGACGGCATGAACGATTTCCGGGCCGACATCGAGTACGGTGGGGCGTCCCTGCACAGCGGTGGGCAGTGAACGGCACGATGGGAGAGCAGTGGTGAGCAGCAGCCGACGCGGACTGGGCAAGGGCCTGGGTGCTCTGATCCCCACCGGCGCCCCGCCCGCGATACTTTCCGAGAAGACCCGCGCGGAGTCGGCGGGCCCCGCGGCCGCCGGCGATGTTTCACGGGAAACGGCCACCGATGTTTCACGGGAAACCGTGGCAGCCGCTCCGGTCCGGACGGCGCTCGGCACCCTGCCGATCGACACCGGCCACCGGGCTTTCGAGGACACGACGATCGCGACGCTCCCGGCTCCCACGTCGAGCCCGGAGTCCGTCACCGTCAATGACACCCGGCTGCCGGACGGACTGATGCCGGTTCCGGGTGCCTCCTTCGCCGAGATCCCGCAGAACCAGATCCGGCCGAACCCGGTGCAGCCCCGCACCGAGTTCGACGAAGTCGCCCTGGCCGAACTCGTCGCCTCCATCAAGGAGGTCGGCCTTCTCCAGCCGATCGTGGTCCGGCAGTTGCCCGAGCCCGAGGGTGACCACCACTACGAACTCATCATGGGTGAGCGTCGGTGGCGTGCTTCGCAGGAAGCCGGTCTTCCCGCGATCCCGGCCATCATCCGCGACACCCGCGATGACCGGATGCTCCTGGACGCACTGCTGGAGAACCTCCAGCGCGCCCAGCTGAACCCGCTCGAAGAGGCCGCGGCGTACGACCAGCTCCTGAAGGACTTCGACTGCACCCACGAGGTCCTGGCCGAGAAGATCGGCAAGTCGCGGCCGCACGTGACCAACACTCTGCGCCTGCTCACTCTGACCCCGGGGATCCAGCGCCGCGTCGCGGCCGGCGTCATCACCGCCGGCCACGCTCGCGCGCTGCTCGGCCTGAAGTCCGTGGAGCAGCAGGAGGAGATCGCCAAGCGCATCGTCCGGGAGAACCTGTCGGTGCGGGCCGTCGAGGAGCTGGCGGGCATGGGCCGCTGGGACGCGGCCGCGCTGGACACCGCCCTGACCGAGACGCCCGAGGACTACCTCGACTTCACCGACAAGCCCAAGGGCAAGCGGGTGCGCTCCGGGAGTCGGATGCCGATCCTGGAGGAGTTCGGCCAGCGCATGTCGGACCGGTTGGAGACGCGGGTGAAGGTCGACATCATGCAGAAGCGTGGTCGCATCACCATCGAGTACGCGGGGATAGAGGATCTCAAGCGCATCGCGAAGGCGATCCTCGGCGAGTAGGTCGTTGTTTCACGGGAAACCGTGACGAGGCCCGGCGGTCCATCCGCCGGGCCTCTGTCATGTTTCACGGGAAACAGCCGGGCCGGGCGGCGCGCTGTTTCCCGTGAAACATCGCGAAGACAGAGGTATGAGCAGCTGAGACTGTCCACCGCCGAGCAAGCGGAGCTGGCGGCTCTGCGCCGCAGGGCCCGTCAGCTGGAGCTGGAGAACGAGATCCTGCGTACGGCCGCAGCCTATTTTGCCCGGGACAACGTGCCGGCTGCTGGGCGTGTCGACCTCCGGGTTCTACGAATGGCGCGGCCGGACACCATCGGCGCGAGCGCGAGCCGACGCGGAGCTGTTCGTGTCGATCGCCGAGATCCACCGGATCTCCCGCGGCACCTACGGCGCACCGCGCGTGCATGCCGAGCTGCCTGGGACTCGACATCCGGATCGGGCGCAAGCAGGCGGCCCACCTGATGCGTGAGGGCCGCCTGTCCGGGGTCTACCGACGTCGCACCAGCGGCTGCACTATCCGGTACATCGAAGCCTGGTACAACTCGCACCGCCGGCACTCCACCATCGGCATGCTCAGCCCCGTGCAGTTCGAACGGGCACACGCGCTCACCGCTACGTGAGAGCGCACCGCAACAGTCCGGGAAACCGGGTCAAGCTCAGGTAGGGGTGCGCTCGGTGGCGGTGGCGCGAGACGAGCTTGGTTTCACGGGAAACACCGTCGCGGCCGAGGTTCATGGCGGGCGGTCCGGAGCAGTGCTCGGGACCGCCGACTGCGCGCTAAGACGCCGATGCTCTCGCTGCGGCGGCCCTGATGTTTCACGGGAAACGGCCGACCTGGTTTCCCGTGAAACATCAGGCTACTTGGCGATGACCGCCTGGACCAGATCGCGGTAGAGCACGCCGAGGTCGAGATCCGCGGCCCCGGCGGCGAGCGGCAGCAGGCTGGTCTCGGTGAGGCCCGGCGCCACGTTCACTTCCAGGAACCAGGGGGTGCCGGCGGCGTCGAGGATCAGGTCGGTGCGGGAGACGCAGGACAGACCGAGCGTCGTGTGGGCGCGCACGGCCATCTGCTCGACGGTCTTCGCCTCGTCGGCGGTGAGCCGGGCCGGGGCGAAGAACTCGGTGATGCCGGCGGTGTAGCGGGCGGCGTAGTCGTAGACGCCGGAGTCGGCGACGATCTCGACGGCGGGCAGGGCCTGCGGGCCCTCGCCGGTGTCGACGACCGAGACCGCGATCTCGCGGCCGGTGATGTGCCGCTCGATGAGTGCGGTCTCGTCGTAGGCGAAGCAGGCCACCATCGCGGCCGGCAGGTCCTCGCGGGTGTGCACGGCCGCCGCACCGAGGGAGGAGCCACCCCGGGCCGGCTTCACGAACAGCGGTAGCGGGAGCGCACCGGTCACCGCGTCCAGGACGGCCTTGGTGCCGAGGTCCCGGAACGTCGTCTTGGGGATGGCGACCCAGTCGGGCGTGGACAGTCCGGCCGAGCTGACGGCGTACTTGGCCGAGGGCTTGTCGAAGGCGCGGCGGCAGGCGGCCGCGGTCGAGCCGACGTAGGGGATGTCCAGCAGCGCCAGGATTCCCTGCACCGCGCCGTCCTCGCCGGTGGCCCCGTGCAGGGTGGGGAAGATGGCGTCCGGGCGGTCGGCGAGCAGTGCGGGCAGAAGCGCGGCGTCGATGTCGCGCACCTGTACTTCGACGCCCGCACTGCGCAGCGCGTCGGCCACGCGGCGGCCGGAGCGGATCGAGACGTCGCGTTCGTGGCTGAGGCCGCCGGCCAAGACGACGACACGGCCCAGGTCGCTCATTGCAATCACTGCCCTTCTCACCGGTATCTTCGCCCCCGATCATGCCAGGCTGCCGGAGGGGTCCTGCGCGATGTTTCACGGGAAACGACGCCGGGTCGACGGCGTCGGGACGCGGCCGGCGGGTTCGCCGAAGCCGTCGTTTCCCGTGAAACATCGTCTGCCGTCAGTCTGACCGCCCCATGTTTCACGGGAAACACGGCACGTTTCACGCCCGTCCCGGGCGATGTTTCACGGGAAACCAGGCGTCGGTTTCCCGTGAAACATACCGCCGCTAAGCCAGATCCGGCCCGGGCGTGTCGACGCCGTCGCGGCTTTCCAGCGCGCGCGTGGCGTCGTGGCCGAACGCCGCGCGCAGTTCCATCTCCTCGCGCAGGACGTCGGCGAAGCGCCGCACCCCCTCGCGGATGCGCTCGGGTGTCGGGTAGCAGTACGACAGCCGCAGCGAGGACGCGCCGAATCCGTCCGAGTAGAAGCCCGTTCCTGGGACGTAGGCCACCCGCGCGGTCACCGCGCGGGGCAGCATCGCCTTGGAGTCGAGCCCCGGGGGGAGCGTGACCCACACGTAGAAGCCGCCGTCGGGCTTGGTCCACGTGACACCGGCGGGCATCAGCTCGGCCAGCGCCGTCAGAGTCGCGTCGCGGCGTTCCAGATACATGGCCCGGAAGGCCTTGATCTGCTCGCGCCACGGCTGGGTGGTCAGATAGCGGGAGACCATCATCTGGGAGAAGGCCGGCGGGCACAGGTCCGCGGCCTCGGCCGCCAGCGTCAGCTTCTCGCGGACGGCGTGCGGCGCCAGAGCCCAGCCGACCCGGAAGCCGGGGGCGAAGGTCTTGGAGAACGACCCGAGATAGATGACGTTCTCGGTGTCCAGCGAGCGGAGCGCCGGGTAGGTCTCGCCCTCGAAGCCGAGCAGCCCGTAGGGGTTGTCCTCCAGGATCAGGATCCCGGCCTCGCGGCAGATCTCCACGATCTCCGGACGCCGCTCGACGGCCATCGTCACGCCGGCGGGGTTGTGGAAGTTCGGGATCGTGTAGAGGAACTTGATGCGGCGGCCGGAGGCCTTCACCGAGGCGATGGCCGAGCGCAGGGTGTCCGGGACCAGGCCCTGGTCGTCCATCGCCACGTGGACCACCTGGGCCTGGTACGAGGCGAAGACGCCGAGCGCGCCGACGTAGGAGGGACCCTCGGCGAGGATGACGTCGCCGGGGTCGATGAAGATCCGGGTGACCAGGTCCAGCGCCTGCTGGGAGCCGACAGTCGCGATGACGTCGTCGGGGTGGCCCTCGATGCCCTCCAGGCGCATGATCTCGCAGATCTGCTCGCGCAGGGTCTCGTCGCCCTGGGCCCCGCCGTACTGCATCGCGACGGTGCCCGACTCGCGGACCAGTTCCTCGGCGACCGAGGCGATGGAGTCCATCGGCAGGGCCGCGAGGTTCGGCATGCCGCCGGCCAGCGACACCACTTCCGGCCGGGATGCCACGGCGAACAGAGCTCGGATCTCGGATGCGGTCATCCCGCGAGTCCTGGCAGCGTAACGGTCGACATACGAGTCGAGCCGGGAACCCGGACGCTGCGGGAGTTCCATATCACTCTCCTTGGAGTCGATTGGGTGGAGCCTGTTTACCAAGTCAAGCAGGCAAAGCCATCTTCTCGGCGGGTTGTCCGTCTTTTCGGGGTCGTGTGACCGGACTAACATCCCCCTCGCAGACGGCCGCGGGGGTGGTTCGCCCCCGCTTTCATGCCGGTTGTCGCCGGATGCCACGTGGGAAGGGAGTCGGCTGATGCGGAGGCGGATCGCGTCGGGAGTCAGGCGCAGCCTGACGGCCCGGGGCGTGCTACACGTCGCGCTGTGGTTCCTCGGCGGCGTCCTGGCCGGGTTCGGCAGCGGGGTGGTGCGTCCCCACCGGGTCACGTGGGTCGACCGCGACCGCTCGGAGGTGCAGGACGGTCTCCGTCGCCCCCGACCCCAGCCGCCGCGCCCACGACGAGCTGATGGTGTCCAGATCGGTGTGCGGCACCAGCCGGACGTCGGCGACCTGCCAGCCGCGCGCGGCCAGACGATCGGCCAGCCCGGTTGAGACGACGGCCTCGGGTGTGAGCTCGGGCAGGTCGCGGATCTCCAGCGGGACGGGATCGCGCCAGATGCTGGTGCCGATGGAGACCTCCAGCGGGGCGCCGGGCTTGGCGACCGCGCGCAGACCGGACAGCACGTCGTCCTCGCCGAGCACCACACCGCGCAGCAGCTTGCCCCACGGCATGAGGACGGTGACCTCGTCGGCCACCGCGTGCAGCGCGGCCGGCACCGTCTCGATCGCCGAACTGACCAGGACCAGGTTCGGGGCCCCGCCCTTGGCCGGCTTGCGCGCGGCCCGCACGGCGGTCTCGGCCATGCGCTGCCACGCCGGGTCGACACCGACCACGAGCCATTCCGGATGCGCGACGGCCTGCCGGTAGGCGGTGCGCGCGTCGCCGGTCCCGACGTCGACGAGGACCCGCTCGGCCGAGGCCAGCGCGGCGGCCCAGGCGACGGGATCCAGATCGGTCAGCTTCTTGCCGGCGAGGACTTTGAGGGCGGGTGTGCGGGTGGTCATGTCTGGTCCTGCTCGGTGAGAAGCGCGTAGAGCCGTTTGCGGGTGAGTCCGAAGGGCGCCAGGGCCTCGGTCAGGGTCCTGGGTGCGATGCCGGCCCCGGTGAGGGCTCGGGCGACGGCGGTGAGGTCGACGAGTTCGCGGTCTGACAGGGCCGGACCGACGACGGTCAGGACGCCCGGCGCCGCGACCGCGGCGGCCGGCGTCGAGCGCGCCACGGCGGTCCCGATATCGAGTTCTGAGGTGTCCTCGACCCAGATGTCCCGCCCGGACAGCACCGAGGGATCGGAGCCGGGTGGCATGTGGAACACCGTGGCCGTCAGAGGGAGCGTGGGGAGGCGCTGTGGGCTTCCCAAGTATGCGTAGGGGTTCGGAGGTAGGCCGGCGGCCAGAAGCGCTTCCAGGGGCTTGTACGGGCTCGAGACGGCCACGCGGGCCCCGGCGGCGGCGGCTCGTTCGAGGACTGCGTTGGTCGCGGCGACTTCCTTGGGCGGCGCGTCGGACGCGATGGTCAGCGCCAGGGCCTCCCGCCCGCCGAGGTCCTTGAGCGAGGGCAGATGGGTCCGCTCGCCGAAGCCGACGTGGAGCAGAGGACGGCCCGGCCCGATCTCCTCCACGGTGAGGGTGACTTCGCGCCCGGGATCGGTGAGCGCCGAGGCGAAGTCCTCGGGGAGGTCGTCCGCGGTGAGCGTGGAACCGACGGCCAGGGTGTCGGCGTCGAGCGTGTGGCTGCGCCGGATGACGGCCCGGTCGGTGAGCGCCCGGCGCGGGTTGAGCGTGGCCTCGCCGACGAGCGCGGGCAGCCCCGGAGTCGCCAGCGTCAGCCGCACGCGACCCCGCAGCGGAGCCAGGTTCGGGTCCAGCACGGTCCCGACCGCGAGCACACACGTGGCCCGCGCACTGATGACCGGCTCGGCGGTCAGCTCGAAGGTCTTCGCATGCGTCGCCCGGATCGCCGGGTGTCCGCGGCCGACGAGGACGGCTTGGTGGGGATGGGGCACGCTTCCAGGGTAGGGGCGCGATCGGGGGCGCAGCCCGCGGTGGCCGCCGGACGGTGCGGATGGTCGCGGCGACGAGCCGCGACGCCGAACCACAACGCCGAGCCGAAGCGCGCCCCACCCGCGCACTCAGTGCGAGCGCAGCTCCGCCAGGCGCAGCACCCCGGTCGGCGCGTCCGACTCCGGCGGCAGGTACAGCCGCTGGACCGCGACCACTATGGCGTCGGCGCACGACTCGCGGAAGCGCTGCGAGGCGAGCAGGGCGGCGTCGTGCGGGCTGGTGAGGTAGCCGAGCTCGATGCGGACCGCCGGCATCTGCGTGTAGCGCAGCACGTCCCAGGTCATGCCGTGGGTGCCGAGGTTGGCCAGGCCGGTGCGCGCGGTGACCTCGCGCTGGACCAGGCCGGCGAAGCGCTCGCCGGTGGGGGAGCTGTGGCCGAAGCGGTCGTTGCCGTAGTAGAACGCCGCGACGCCGCTGGCCGCCGGGTTGGTGTGGGCGTCGCAGTGCAGGGAGATGAGCAGATCCGCTCCCAGCTCGTTCGCCTTCTCGGCGCGGCGGCGGTCGTCGGGGCTGCCGCCGGGGCCGTGCGACATGTGCGTGGTGACGCTGAGCTTCTCCAGGCGGGTCTTGACCCGGTCGGCGATGTCGAAGACCAGCTCGGCCTCGATCAGGCCGCCGACGGCGACGCCGGTGTCGGGGCCGCCGTGGCCCGGGTCCAGGACCAGGGTCTTGCCGGGCAGGGCGGGGCCGGCGCTCTGGATGGCCTCTGATTCCCGCATCGCGTGCAGCAGGCCGCCGTGGGCCATGCGGCGGTTCAGCCGGTTCAGGGCCTGGACCGTCGGCAGGTCGGTGACGCCGGTGGCGGGCAGGCCCACGTTGCGCTGGAACTCGCGGACGGCCGCCACGGTGGTGGGGTCGTAGGCGCCGTTGACCCGGCCGCAGTCGAAGCCCAGGGTGAGCAGCGAGCGCTGCAGTTCGGCCACGTCGTCGCCGAACGGCGGCTCGGCGGGGGACGGGACCAGGTCGCGGTCGCCGAGGCGCCAGGACGCCTCCTCCAGCAGACGCATCGTGCCGGGGGTGACCATGCCGTCGACGGTGGTGCGGCGGGTCTGCTGGAAATGGCGGACCGCGTTCTCCACCGCGTCGTCGAAGACCGGCTCGCCCTGCACGGGGATGGCCCCCGCGTCGATGAGGCCGAGCCGGGCCAGGCGTTCGCGGATCGCGGCCACCGCGGGGCCGGAGTCGCCGCGGCGGTAGGTCGGTTCAGTGGTCACGGTCCCCTACCCTACGCACTCTGTCTCCCCTCTCCTGCGCAAAGGCCGAAGGGGCGGTCCAAAGACCGCCCCTTTGACCAGTGACCCACTGGATCAGCCGACGTAGTCGGCCAGGTCCTTGAGCAGCAGGGCCTTGGGCTTGGCGCCGACGATCGTCTTCACGACCTCGCCGCCGCGGTAGACGTTGAGCGTCGGGATCGAGCGGACGCCGTACTTGGCCTGGGTCAGGGGGTTCTCGTCGGTGTTCAGCTTGACGATGTCGATCTTGTCGCCGTGCTCGGCGTAGATCGCCTCCAGGACCGGGGCGACCTGGCGGCACGGGCCGCACCACGGCGCCCAGAAGTCGACCAGGACCGGCTTGTCGTTCTTCAGGACCTCGGCCTCGAAGGTCGCGTCGGTCACTTGGCGGATGTCGCCCATGGTGTGCTCCTCATGCTCGTGCGATCAGCGTTCAGGTGATCGGCGTCCGGGGTGGTGAAGGTGTTTCCCGTGAAACATCGGGCGATGTTTCACGGGAAACATGTCAGACGGTGACGGGCTGGTGGTGCGCCAGCTCCGACAGGTGCTTCTCGGCGTCCAGGGCGGCGGCACAGCCGGTGCCGGCCGCGGTGATGGCCTGCCGATAGGTGTGGTCGACCACGTCGCCGGCCGCGTACACGGCCGGCAGGCTGGTGCGGGTGGTCGGCGAGGCGACCTTGATGTAACCCTCGTCGTCCAGGTCCAGCACCCCGCGGAACAACTCGGTGCGCGGCAGGTGGCCGATGGCCACGAACACCGCGCCGGTCGGCTTCAGGGTCTGCTCGCCGGTCTTCAGGTTGCGCAGCTTCACGCCGGTCACGTGGGCCTCGCCCTCGATGCCGACGACCTCGGAGTCCCAGACGAAGGAGATCTTCGGGTTCGCGAAGGCCCGCTCCTGCATCACCTTGGACGCCCGCAGCTCGTCGCGGCGGTGCACGACGGTGACGCTCTGCCCGAAGCGGGTGAGGAACAGCGCCTCCTCCATGGCGGTGTCGCCGCCGCCGACCACGACGATGTCCTGGCCCTTGAAGAAGAAGCCGTCACAGGTGGCACACCACGAGACGCCCTTGCCGCTCAGCCGCTTCTCGTCCGGCAGGCCCAGCTCCTTGTACGCCGAGCCGGTCGAGACGATGACGGTGTGCGCCTGGTGCACGGTGCCGGCCGAGTCGGTGACCTTCTTTATGGCCCCGCTCAGGTCGACCGCGGTGACGTCGTCGAAGACCAGCTCCGCGCCGAAGCGCTCGGCCTGCTTCTGCATGTTGTCCATCAGGTCCGGGCCCATGATCCCCTCGGGGAAGCCCGGGAAGTTCTCCACCTCGGTGGTGTTCATCAGCGCGCCGCCGGCCGTCACGGAACCGGCGAACACCAGCGGGTTCAGGCCCGCGCGCGCGGTGTACACCGCGGCGGTGTACCCGGCGGGTCCGGAACCGATGATGATGACGTTACGGATCTCGCTCACGTGAGCCTGGCCTCTCGAATCCTGGGGGCATCTGCCGTGCCGGTTGGCTCAACCGATCCTAGGCAAGATGCATTCCCTCCCGTGCCACGTGAGGGGCAACACGACGGTGTCAGGGGCGCGGCACCGTGATGTGGTCGACGACTTGTCCGGGATTGCCCGAAGTGCACGTGTCGGGGGCGATCACATAGACGTCGGCGACGGTCGTGCTGCCGGGCTCGGAGTAGACCAGAAGCAGCGCCGGCTTGCCCTGGAACTCGGTGTGCGTGCTGCCCAGCAGCCGACTGCCGGCGATCAGGCCGGGCGGCAGGCACGCGGGACCGCCGAACTCACTGGTCCCGGCCGGGGTCTGGCCGCGCTGCCCGAGCAGAGCCTCGGCCTGCTGCTCGATGCTCTCCTGGCTGGACTGATCGGCCCCCGCGTTCGGGCTTGGAGCAGCCCCGACCTGCGGCGACATCGAGCCACCGGGAACCTGGGTGTCGGCGTGGGCCCCGCCGCCGGACTGCGCGTCGGGGGCACGGCCGGCCGCGGCACTGCTGCCGCTCGAACCCTTGTCGCTGCTGCCACCGTTCACCGCGGTGACCACTCCGATGCCGCCCGCGATCACGAGTGTCGCGCCGGCCAGGGCGCCGAGGCTGATCCGGAACCGCCGGCGGCGTGCCGGGGAGGCCGCGCTCGCGGCCGCGGCGTGATGGCCGACCGGCTCCTGAGCGGCGGGGGCGGGCAGGGGCGGCTCGCGGTACAGCGCGGCTTCCACACGGGCCATGACATCGTGCGGAATCGGCGTCGGCGGCAGCAGCTCGCCGAGGTCCCCCAAATCGGCCTCGCCGACGATGAGGGCGAAGTCGGCGGAGCACAGCGGGCACGACGCCAGGTGCGCCCGCGCCTCGTCGGCCGCGGCGGGGTCGAGCAGCCCTTCGAACAGGTCGGCCATCTGGTCGGGGTCCAGATGGGTCCCGGGTCGGGAAGCGGCGGGATCGGTCATCATCCGGCCGTGCCTCCTTTCCGGCGATCTTGCCGCGTCGGAACTTTGACGCGGCCCGTGCCCCCTTGGTTCCCGGTCGATTCGGCGTTTCCCGGAGATTGCTCCGGATTTCCTTCGCGGAGATGTCTCAGAAGGGGCAGGAGTTTCGCTCGGGCCCGTGCGCAGCGGCTCTTGACCGTCCCGGGAGCCACGCCGAGCGCCCCCGCGGTCTCGTCCACGCTGTAGCCCTCGAGGTCCACCATGACCAGCGCCACCCGCTGCTCCTCCGGCAGGGTCGCCAGCGCCGACTGCAGGGCCAGGCGCAGATCGGTGTTGGTGATCTCGTCGGTGGCGGTGGGGCGGGCGTACTCGGTCTCCACCTCCGGCAGCGGGACCGTCGGACGGCTGCCGCGCCGCCGCATCCGGTCCAGGCAGGCGTTCACCACGACCCGGTGCAGCCAGGTGGTGACGGCCGAGTCGCCGCGGAAGGAGCCCGCGGCCCGGTAGGCCGAGATCATCGCGTCCTGCAGCGCGTCGGCGGCGTCCTCCGGGTCGCCCAGGGTGCGCAGCGCCACGGCCCAGAGCCGGTCGCGGTGGCGGCGGAAGAGCTCGCCGAAGGCGTCGCCGTCCCCCTCGACGTGCCGGGCGAGCAGGGCCCGGTCGTCGAGGGGGATGAGGTCCGCACCTTGGGGAGGCATGGCGATCGGATCAGGAGGCGTTGAACTTCACGGACATGATCGAGTCGCCGTACCGGCTGCCGTCGTCGTGGGCGCACTTTATGGTCTTGTCCGCGTTCGGCGCCGCCGGCAACGGCTTGGTGAACCAGATCAGCACGAAGCGGGTGGTCGTCGGCGCGTCGGCCTTCAGGGTGACCGTGGTGCTGCCGGGATCGGCCGAGGCGACCTTCGTGAAGTTCGCCGGGGGCTGGCCCCCGACCACGCCGGGCACCGAGGTGACCGAGGAGCCCGCGGCCCACATCTCCATCGCCGCACCCGCGGTGCCGATGGTCACCGTGGCGTTGGAGATGGACTTGGCCGCGCCCAGGTCGAAGATCAGGCCCGTGCTCTTGGGACTGCCGTTGTGCGTCGCGTAGGCCTGGCAGTACTGGTTGGTGACCCAGCCCTTGTCGGTGAGCTGGTTGTTCGGCAGGTAGCCCTTGCCCTCGCTGCCGTCGTCCTCGTCGTAGATCGAGACCGAGGTGGCGGTGATGTCCGAGCTCGCCGGAGCCTGGCTGGACCCCCCGGTGGAGGGCGGCGCCGAGGTCGAGTTCGTGCTGCCCGCGTTCTGGTTGCCCTTGTTCCCGCTGCCGCTGAACATCGTGTAGGCCAGCAGCGCCACGGCGACCACCGCGGCGACCGCGCCGACGACGATCAGCGTCGAGCTGTTGCGCCCGCCGTCGCCGCCGGAGCCCCGGGAACCGCCGTACCCTCCGCCGGAACCCCCGCCGCGCGGACGGTATTCGTCCTCGTCGTAGGAGCTCGGCCGCTGGGAGCCGCCGTGCCCGGAGCCGTGCGAGGCCGGACGCTGGGGCGCCGGCTGGTAGCTGGGGGCGACCTGCGGCATGGCGGTGGTGCGCGCGGCGGCCGCGGGCATGGCCGGCATGACAGTGGTCTGCTGGTGGCGCAGCGGCGCGGTCTGCGGCGTCGAGGGCAGCGGCGCCTCGTAGCGCGGGCGCGGCAGCTGGGCCAGGGCGTCGGCGACCTCGGTCGGGGTCTGGAACTGCGGGCCTGCCGGACCGTCGCCCAGGATGCGCAGGATCACCTCGTCCAGCTGCGGGGAGATCTCCGAGCGCAGCTCGCTCGGCGGGACCGGGTCCGGCTGCTGCGGGCGCTTGCCGGTGAGCAGCGCGTAGGCCAGCTCGCCGATGGCGCCCAGGTCGGTGGCCATCGGGTCGCGCGAGACCGTGCCGGTCAGGGCCGCGGCCAGGCACAGGTCGAGGATCTTCACCTCGCCGGTGTCGGTGCGCAGCACCGTCTTGGGGGACAGCCGCAGGTGGGCCAGGCCCTGCTCGTGGGCCTCGGTCATGGCCCGGGCCAGCTCGGTGGTGATCCGCACCGCCTCGGTGACCGGGACCGGGCCGCCGGACAGGACCTCGCCCAGGGTGTGGCCGTCGTGCAGCCACTCGGTGATGACGTAGTAGAGCCCGTCGTCGGGCACGGCGTCCAGGACCTGGACGAAGTGGTTGTCGGCCATCGCCGCGGCGGCCCGGGCGGCGGCCATGAAGGCCTCGGCCCGCGGCTGGTCCGAGCGCAGCAGGTGGATGCGGTTGGGACGGTTCAGCTTCTCGTCGGCGGCGAGCCAGGTGATGGCCGGGCCCGTGGTGTGCAGGACCCGCTCCAGGCGGTACCGGCCGTCGAGCCGGTCGCCCACGGTCACGCCCAGTGACAGGATCAGCGCCTCGGCGTCCGCGCCGACGCCGCCGTCCGGATCGGTGGTCTGGTCGGCTGCCACATGACTCCCTGGTCCGTGCATGCTCTGTGGCATGGTCTCGTCATCCCCGCCTCATGGTATTAGGTTTCGTGCCGTCCTCGTGGCGCGTTGTCCGACCCTCATCAGTGCAGACCGTTCAGAACCATGGGCGGTTGTATCCAAGAACGTGTCTCGATCGGTCGACACCGCGTAATCGCCAGGCGGCTACCTCCCCAACTTCGCGCGCACCGAGCCGAGCAGCTGCTCGACTTCTTCCACATGCATCAAGCGGGCGCACAGCACGAACAGGGTCGCGAGCATGCCACCGCCGACCGCGAGGGACACGGCGGAGCCCAGCCAACTCTGTCCGACCATACGGTTCACGTATAAAGCGACGATAAACGTCGCGCCGGCCGCGACCGCGGAGGCCCCGATCAGCCTGACGTAGGTCTGCATGATGCGCTTGCCGTCCAGGCCGCGCAGCCGCCGCTTGAGCTTCTGGGCGGTGATGGCCAGGCCCAGGCAGTAGGCGATGCCGTAGACCGAGCACATCGCGACCACCGCCCAGCGCTCCTCGCCGCCGCCCTTGAGGGCGTAGAACACCGCCGTGCTCAGCGCCACGTTGGCCGCCGAGATCCAGATGTTGATGGTGAACGGGCTCTTGGTGTCCTCGAAGGCGTAGAAGCCGCGCAGCATCAGGAACTGTGCCGAGAACGGGATCAGGCCCAGGCCGAACGCCGACAGCATGTAACCGATGATGTGCGCGTTGTCCAAGGACATGCCGCCGTGCTTGAACAGCACCACGGCGATCTGCGGGCCCAGGACCAGGAACGCGAAGGCGGCCGGCACGATCGCGACGCCGGTCACCCGCAGACCGTAGGAGATGTCGTCGCGGACCGAGGCCAGGTCGTTCTTCACCGCGGCGCGGCTCATCCGGGGCAGCAGGGCGGTGATCACCGAGACGGTGATCAGGGCCTGCGGCAGGCCCCAGATCATGTAGGCGTTGTTGTACGCCGCCACGCCCCAGTGCTCGAAGCCGTCGTTGTTGACGTTGGAGGCGTAGCGCATCACCACGGCCAGGCCGATCTGGTTCACCAGCACGAACAGCAGCGTCCACTTGGCCAGCGTGACCGCTTTGCCCAGGCCATGGCCGCGCCAGTCGAAGCGCAGCGTCAGGTTCATGCCGGCGGACTTGATGTACGGCAGCAGGGTCAGCGCCTGCACCGCGATGCCCAGCGTGACGCCCAGGCCCAGCAGCCGGACGTCGGCCGCCGGGATGGTCGAGGTGGTCAGGTCGCTGCTGCGGTTGATGTACCAGTAGGCGCCGGTGGAGCCGATGACCACGACGTTGGTCAGCACCGGCGTCCACATCATCGGCCCGAACCGGCCCTTGGCGTTGAGGATCTGGCCGAGCACCACGAACAGCCCCAGGAAGAAGATCTGCGGCATGAACATGCGGCCCAGGTCGATCGCCAGCTGCCGGTTGGAGCCCTTGAAGCTGGAGAACAGGTCGACCAGCTGCGGAGTGAACAGCTCGGTGACGATCGTCAGGACGAACACACCGGTCAGGACCAGCGTCAGCAGACGGCTGGCGTACGCCGAGCCGCCGTCGCGGTCGCGGTGCATCGAGCGCACCAGCTGCGGCACGAACACCGCGTTCAGCGCGCCGCCGATGATCAGGATGTACAGCATGTTCGGCAGGTTCAGGCCGATGGTGTAGGAGTTCGCGATACCGGCGGTGCCGATCGCGGCCACCAGCAGGAACTGCCGGACCAGCCCGGTCAGGCGGGAGGCCAGCGTGCCCAGGGCCATCAGCCGCGAGGCGCGGCTGATGCTGGGCTCGGCCGGCGCCTGCGGGCGGACCTCGGTCTGGGTGCGGTCGCGGACACCCTGCTCCCACGCGGCGCCCTCGCGGGTGCCCGGCCCGGTGCCGGCCGGGCCGCCGGGCCCGCGGGTCGCCGGGCCCTGCACCCGGCCCTTGCGTGGTGGTATCAGGGCTTCGAGGTTGCTGGGGTTCGCGCGGCGGGGCGCGACGGTCATCGTCGGGATCGGCGAGAGGTCCCAGCGGGTGGCGCTGACCGCGTCCTCGTACTCGTCGCGCCAGTCGCGCTCGGCGTCGTCCTCGTCGGCGCCCGCGCCCTGGGGCTCGCGCTCCTGCGGCCCGGCCTGCCAGGACGGCGGCTGCTGGTCGCCGCCGCGGCCCGGCACCTCGTCGCGGAACAGGGCGCGGCTGTCGTCGGTGGGCCGGCGGCCGTGGCTGCCGCCGTGGCCCGAATCGGTACCCGGGTTCGGCGGGCTCGGCTGCCAGGAGTCGGCCTGGGCCCGGCGCGGGTCGGCGCCGTGCGAGGGGGCGCCGTGGGAGGGAGCACCGTGCGCGGGGGTGCCGGCGAACTGGTCCGGGTGGCCGGGAGCCTGGCGCGGATCGGCCTGCCGCGGATCGGGCTGCCGGGCATCAGGCTGCCGCGGATCGGCCTGCCGGCCGGCCGGGGGCCCGGCGTACTGCTGCGGGCCGCGCGGGTCGGGCCGCTGTCCGCGCGAGGGCGCGCCGGAGTTCGGGTACTGGTCACCGCCGCGCGGCGGGTTCTGGCCGCCCTGGCGCGGGTCGCCGGCGTACGGATCCCGGCCGCCGCGAGGGTCCTGCGGGCCGGCGTACTGCTCGCGGTAGCCCGGGTGCTCGGCGTTGCCGGGGGTTCCGGGACGGCCCGGACCGGGGCGGCCCTGGTCGGGGCGCGGCTGGTTCGCCTGGTTCGGCTGCGGCGCCGGACCGGCCGGACCAGCCGGACCCTGGGGACGGCCCTGGGCGGCCCGGGGGTCCGGGTGCAGCGGACGGCCGGTCTGCGGGTCGAACCGCGGCTCCGACTGCGGCGTCCACGGCTGCTGAGGCGCGGGCCCGGGACCCTGGGAGTGACGAGGATCACTGCCCTGCGGTCCGCCCGGACCGGCCTGGGGAGCGCGCCGGGGCCGCTGGTCGTCGTCGTCGCGCGGCGGATCCGGGTGCCACAGACCACTGCCGTCGCTCGTCATCTCTCCAGCGCTCCCCGCGTCCGTGGTGTCCGTCGTCCGATCATTGTCGGTGTTTCAGCTTGCCATTGTGTCCTGTGCGGGGGCGTGATGGGTGCGCTTGGCGCGGTAGACGCGCAAACCGATCAGCAGGACCAGCAGGAAACCCGAGCCGATCATCAGACCCAGGGCGATGATCCCGATGCGGCTGACCTTCACCGTGACGAACGTGACGCTGCTGTCACCCTTCAACGGCGTGGACAGGTTCGCCGGATAATACGTGCAGTTCTCGTTGAGATCCTTGCAGGTGTACAGCGTCGCCTTAAGAGTGACCGGCTGTCCGTTACCCAGTGCCTGCACCGGGATACGGATAGTGGCCGACTGGCCCTTGTTGATGCTGTGCGGCCCCTGATCCGCGGAGACCTTGAGCTCCATGGTGTGCGCGCCGGTGTCCTGCGCGCGCAGGTAGATCGTGATCGGCGCGTCGGTGTCGTTCTTGATGGTGACCGGGACGGTCCCGCTCTTGCCGGACATGGTCAACGGCGGCGTCTGTGTGCCGAAGGACACCAGGCCGTGGTCGGTGACCACCGTGTCGTAGACCGTCTTGCCGTAGGCCGCGCCGCCGCCGTGGTTGCGCCACCAGGTCGCTATCGGCCGGAACGGGACCGAGGTGTCGTACTGCTGGTCCGCGATGACGGAGTGCAGCGCGTGGTAGAGCTGCTGGCTGTCCGAGGCCGAGTTCACGGCGGCGTCCGTCTGGTTCGCGGTGCTGATCCGGGTCAGCGTCGAAGCCTTCTCCGGCGTGGCCGGGGTGTTGTCGACGACCTGGCTCAGCGAGTCCAGGGCGAACCACTGGTCGGTGTTGGGTACGGCGTTGACGGCCTTGATCGCGTCGAGCAGTTCCTGCGGCGGG
Source organism: Catenulispora sp. MAP12-49 (assembly GCF_041262705.1). Taxonomy (NCBI): domain Bacteria; kingdom Bacillati; phylum Actinomycetota; class Actinomycetes; order Catenulisporales; family Catenulisporaceae; genus Catenulispora; species Catenulispora sp. MAP12-49. Next base: position 598,921 of record NZ_JBGCCP010000001.1, read on the forward strand.
TCGAAGTCCCGCGGCGGCGTCACCACCAGGACGTGCGAGCCCTCGGTGGCCGCCAGCGCGGTCTGCGCGAGCCACTGCTGTCCGGCCAGGACCCCGGGGTTGCTCAGCGAGGGCGCGGCGGGCTTGGAGGGGTCGGTGAAGATGTTCGACAGGTAGTTGTCGTAAACGACCGTGTTCGGGCTGTTCGGCAGCGAGGCGTGGGCCGAGGGCCAGGTGGAGACCTGGTTCGAGCCGACCAGCGTGACCAGGTTCGGCACCTTGGCGCCGGCCAGGGCGGACAGCGTGGTCGCGTCGGCCTGGCCGTCGGAGGGCCAGGCGACCGTCGGGTTGCCGGGGCGGCAGCCGCCGGTGGCCGGCGCCTGCAGGCCCGCGGCAGAGGTCAGCAGGCTCCGGCCGGTCGGGGTGCGGGACAAGGTGTTCACATCCGGGTCGCCGTACAGCAGGCTCCAGCAGTTCTGCGCCTGCGCCGACGTGAGGATGGCGGAGGCCTGGTTGGCGAAACTCCCCGGATCGTTGCCGGAGTAGCCGGTCAGCTTGTTGTTGCTCTTGGGATCCGGGGCGAAGTAGCCGTTGACCAACTGGTTCGCGGTGGAGAGCACGTCGGGGTCGACCAGCCAGTTGACCGGCATGCCCGTGCCGGCCTGCATGATCTTGCTCAGGCGCCCGCCCGGCGCGTACTGCTGGGCCGTCGACTGGTCGGCCAGGATCGGCGCCTCGGAGGAGTTCGGCATCTTCTGCCCGGTGATCCCGGGCTGGCCCACGACCGGCCACATCAGCGCCACGCGGGCCTGCTGGGCGCCCGACATGTCCTTCGGTTTCCACACCAGGAAGGTGCGGTAGCCGCCGAGGAAGTCGCCGTTGTCGTCCGTCACGTCGAAGTCGAAGGCGTAGACGCCGGGGAAAGGAGTGCGGGAGCCGAACAGCTGCAACTCCGTCGGGGTCAGCGTCCAGGTCGCGGAGGCGTTGGGAGCCAGCCGGTCGGGGAGTTTCTTGCTCAGGTCCAGGTCGAAGCCCCGGCCCTCGGCCGAACCCATCGCCGAGCGGCTGCTCACCATGCTTCGCTGGACCCGCACAGTGAGGTTCTTCAGGGTGGTCGAGCCGGTGTTCTTCACTACACCGGAGAACGTCATGGTCTTCTTGGTGTCGGCGAAATTCGGAATCTGCGGCGAGACCTGGCCGATCCCGACCTCCACCGGCTGGGCGTCCGAGCGCGCCGCCGCGGCTTGGGCGTTGCCGGGCAGCAGGCTTACGGCGCCCACGAACAGCGCGAAGGCGGAGAGAGCGCGCAGGACTCGGCTGGTCACCTGACGAATCGTAGTCCGGCCCGGCCACCGCACCTCGACACGTAAACTCGGACACCATGCACACCGACCAGCAGCGACAGCCGGAACCGCAGCTTGACCAGGCACAGCGGGCGGCGGTAACAGAACTGCTACGAGTCGTGCCCGTGCTCGGCCAGCTCGCCGGCCGGTTCGCCGCCGCAGGTCACAGCCTGGCTCTGGTCGGCGGTCCGGTCCGGGACGCGCTGCTGGGCCGGCACAGCGACGATCTGGACTTCACCACCGACGCCCGGCCCGAGCAGGTGCTGCGGCTGGTGCAGGGCTGGGCCGAGGCGGTGTGGGACGTCGGCATCGCCTTCGGCACGGTCGGCGCGCAGAAGGACGGTGCGAAGCTGGAGATCACCACCTTCCGCTCCGAGGCCTACGACCGCGAGTCGCGCAAGCCCGAGGTGGCCTACGGCGACTCGATCCAGGACGACCTGTTCCGCCGCGACTTCACGGTGAACGCGATGGCCGTGCGGCTGACCGCCGACGCCGAGGACTTCGAGTTCGTCGACCCCTACGGCGGCCTGGCCGACCTCGACGCCGGCGTCCTGCGCACCCCGGGAACGCCGGAGATGTCCTTCTCCGACGACCCGCTGCGGATGATGCGCGCGGCCCGGTTCGCCGCGCAGCTCGGTTTCGACGTCGCGCCCGAGGTGCGCACGGCGATGACCGCGATGGCCGAGCGGCTGACCATCGTCAGCGCCGAGCGGGTGCAGGTCGAGCTCTCCAAGCTGCTGCTCGCCCCGGATCCGCGGGCCGGCCTGACGCTGCTGGTGGACACCGGCCTGGCCGAGTTCGTGCTGCCGGAACTGCCCAAACTGCGCCTGGAGGTCGACGAGCACCACCGGCACAAGGACGTCTACGAGCACACCCTGACGGTGCTGGAGCAGGCCATCGCCCTGGAGACGGACGGCCCGGACCTGATCCTGCGGCTGGCCGCGCTGCTGCACGACATCGGCAAGCCGAAGACTCGCCGCTTCGAGCCCGGCGGCGGTGTGTCGTTCCACCACCACGAGGTCGTGGGCGCGCACATGACGTCCTCGCGGCTGCGGAAACTGAAGTACAGCAAGGAGATCATCGACGACACCTCGCGGCTGGTGGAGCTGCATCTGCGGTTCCACGGCTACGGCGAGGCGGAGTGGACGGACAGCGCGGTGCGCCGATACGTGCGCGACGCGGGACCGCTTCTGGAGCGCCTGCACAAGCTGACGCGCTCGGACTGCACGACCCGCAACCGCCGCCGCGCCCTGATGCTGGAGCACGCCTACGACGATCTGGAACGCCGCATCGCCGAGCTGCGCGAGCAGGAGGAACTCGACTCGATCCGTCCGGACCTGGACGGCAACGAGATCATGCAGATCCTCGGGATCAAGCCGGGACCGGAGGTCGGGGCCGCGTACAAGCACCTGCTGGAGCTGCGCATGGACCGCGGCCCGCTGGATCACGACACGGCGGTCACGGAGCTGCGGTCCTGGTGGGCCGAGCGCGAAGCCGAGCTGAACCAGGCATAAGCGATTCCCGCCAGTAGGTACACAGCGACGGTCGCGTATAGCAGCGCCGTCGACTTCCCCGACGGCGGGAGCGTCGCGGCGGCCACAGCGGCCGCCGCGACGAACGCTCCGTTGAAGAGCATGTCGTAGAGCGAGAAAACCCGTCCTCTATAAGAGTCCTCCACATTGCGCTGCACTGTGGTGTCGGTACAGATCTTCTGTCCCTGCGCCAGGAATCCCAGGACCAGCGCGCCGATCAGCAGCGGGACCACGCGCCACCAGACAGCCGAGGCGGCCAGGGCGACCGCGGAGCCGATCAGGCAGACGGTGATCCAGGTGGAGAAGGCCAGGCGGCGCACGATCACCGGCGTGGCGAAGGCGGCGATGAAGTAGCCGACCCCGGTGACCGCGACCGCGGTGCCGAAGCCGCGCAGTCCGGCGTTGGTGTCGGTCGGGGCGTTGAAGGTGTTGCGGAACAACAGCAGGACCATGATGGTCGTCAGGCCGTAGCAGAAGCGGTTGGCGGTGATGGCGCCCAGGGCGGCGGCCGCGGGCTTGCGCCGCCTGAGATGCTCCAGCCCCTCCCTCAGCCCGCGCGCCACGACCTTCAGCTCGCTCCAGGTGGAGGTGTCGGGGTTCTCGTCCGGGCCCAGGGAGTCGCGGGGCATGGTGCGGGCCACCACACCGCCTGCCATATAGAGGACGGCGGCGACGACGAGGATGAGCGCGTTCGCGCTGTCCCCGGCTCCGACAAGAGCGCGAACCACGACTCCCACGGTGCCGCCGAGGGTCGCAGCGAGCGTCCCGGCCGTCGGCGAGACCGCGTTGGCGACGACGAGCCGTTCGTTGTCCACAGCCTGTGGAAGAGCGGCGGACAGTCCCGCGAGGATGAAGCGGTTGGCGCTGAGGACCGCCAGCGCCGAGACGTAGAAGAGGGGTCCGCTGTGCCCGGCGAGGACCTGGGCGGCCACCACCAGCACGAGCACCGCGCGCAGCAGGTTGGCGTACAGCAGCACCTGCCGGCGCCGCCAGCGGTCCAGGAACACGCCGGCGAACGGTCCGATGACCGTGAAGGGGATCAGGAGCAGCGCGAAGGCCTTCGCCACTTCGGCCGCCGTGGCCTCCTTCTCCGGGGAGAACACGACGAAGGCCGCCAGGGCCACCTGGAACACGCCGTCGCCGAACTGGCCGATCAGGCGGGTCGCGAACAGGCGCCGGAAGAGCCCGGACCTCAGCAACTCCCGGAGATCACTCACCTTCGAAGCGTAGTGCGCCGGGCGGCTCGGGCGCCTGTAGCCGGGGATCTACTTGGGGCTGTCGAGGCAGAGGGTCTTGGTGCGGTTCTTGTCCACGACGGACATCACGACCGCGGGGTAGGCGTCGCATCCGTTGCTGTCGCCGGTGCTCAGGACCGCGGCCACTTTGAAGGCCGCGCCGCCGTCGGTGCAGCCGACGGTCTTGAAGCTCCCGCCGGATGGGGCCGTGATGCAGTCTCCGGCCCGGGCCGGAGACGGTGCGGGGCGGTTGGCGTACCAGAGCACGGCGGCCAGGACCGCGACGACCGCGACCGCGCCGGTCAGCGCCGCTGCGCGGCTCCTCATTCCCCGAGGTCCAGCACGCGCGCGTGCAGCACCGTGCGCTGTTGGAGCGCGGCGCGCACGGCCCGGTGCAGGCCGTCCTCCAGGTAGTAGCCGCCGTGCCAGTGCACGACGTGCGCGAACAGGTCGCCGTAGAAGGTGGAGTCCTGGGACAGTAGGGCGTCCAGGTCCAGGTGGCGCTTGGTGGTGATGAGCTGGTCCAGGCGGATCTGGCGCGGGGCCACCTCGGCCCACTCCTTGAAGGAGCGTCCGTGGTCGGGGTAGGGCCGCCCTTCGCCGATGCGCTTGAAGATCACGGCACCAGGGTAGCCGGAGCGGCTCGGGGAGGCGGCTACCGATCGGCAAAGAGGACACAAAATCGTGACGGAACGGGGCCGGACTGTGATCTCCGTTCCTGCGGTGCTCGATCGTCCGGAGGTCACGACGCGAAAATCTTGTCCTGTCCTACGAACCTGTTCCGAGATCACGTGAGTCCAGACTGACGTGAGATCCCCCCACCCGTCACCCACTGCCACCCGTTATGGAGACGCTACGCGTCGCAAATTTGATCCCCGAAACCGTGCGGAACACCCGGACACGCGGGAGGAGTTCCGCGAGTTCGCGGTGGCCAGCCAGGGCCATCTGCGGCGGTCGGCGTACCTGCTCTGCGGTGACTGGCACTTCGCAGAGGACCTCGTCCAGATGGCCTTCGACCGCATCTACCGGCACTGGAACCGGGTCCGCGCCGCGGACAACCCCGGTGCCTATGCGCGGCAGGTGGTCTACCGGTGCTTCCTGGACTCCAGGAAGAGGCGCCTGGACGTGGTGCCCCTGGAGTACCTCCCTGAGAAGGCGTCGCCGGCGGAGCCGACCGAGACACGGCTCGCGGTCATGGAAGCGCTCAAGCAACTGCCGCCCCGTACCCGCGCCGTCGTGGTGCTCCGGTACTGGGAGGACATGAGCGTGGAGCAGACCGCGGGGATCCTCGACATCTCCCAGGGCGCGGTGAAGAGCATGGCCAGCCGGGGCCTCACGTTGTTGCGGGAGCCGCTGGCCGGGTTCGCCGGGACGTCGGGCCGATCGTGAGCAGGAGCGAGGAAGCAGACCTGACGATGAGTATCGAAGACAACGAACACGCCACTGACGTTACTGACGCCACGGTGCACGGTCTGCTCGGCACGGCTTTCGCCGAGTCCGAGCCGCCGTTGCGCGACCTCGCGAGCGGGTCCATCGCCCGCGGGGACGCCGCACGGCACCGGAACCGGATGGCCGCCGCGGGCGGGGCCACGCTCAGCGTGGTGGCCGTGCTCGGGACGTTCGCCCTGGTGGCCGGGGCGGGCCCGGCCAAGCACGGGCCGCCGAACCCGGCGAGCCCGGCGACCTCGCCCTCGACCTCGGCGAGCCCGACCAGGCCGCTGGGCTTCGGTCCGGTGCCGGGCGGGGTCGACAAGAATCTGGACATCAAGGAGCGTCTGCCCGCCTTGCTGCAGCCGTTGCTGCCGAGCGGGATCACGGCCGGGAAGGTGCCCCCGACCGAGCTTCCCGACGAAGGCCTGGCGACCGGCTTGCTGACCGGGCCCACCGGGACCAACCAGGTGCAGATGTGGGTCGGGACGGCCCCGGCCGACGACACCGCGGTCCGTCAGGCCACGTGCTCGGACGGCACCTGCACGAGCAGGAGCGTCGCGGGCGGGACCGTCTATTTCGACGACCACAGCACCACGGCGACGGACTACGTGCACGGGGCCGGTTACCCGGTGGACTCCGTCAAGGCGGGCACGGGCAAGACCATCGTGTTCAGAACACTGTCGATGGTCTTCGTCCCGACGGACCGCTCCAAGTACGCGTTCAGCATCACTGAGTCCGCCCACACCGCGCAGGTCCAGTACGCGGACCACGAGCCGTCGGACTTCGCGACCGGCGGCCAATGGCCGCCCGTCGTCGTCGGCACCGTGGTGGGCGAGGACCCGTCGGGGCCGCTGATGTCGCAGGACGATCTCGTCGCGACGCTCGGCAGGCCGGGCCTGGACAAGCTGGAGTCCCTGCTCGATCCGCGGACCGCGGTCTCGAAGGACACGCGGAACCGGATCGCGAGCACCGACGCGCAGATCGTCGGCGCGGCGCAGGCCGCCCTTCCGACCGGGGTGAAGGCCAGCGTCGACATGGGAATGACGCAGGCCCAGCTGATGGTCACCGGGCCGACCGGCAAGAACCAGCTGACGTGGTCGGTGGACCCCCAGACCGCGCAGAACCGGCAGCAGTCGCTGGGGTGGTGCCCGCCGAACGTCACGTGCACGAAGCGGACGGTCCCCGGCGGGACGCTGCTGGTCTGGGCCGAGAAGCCGATGGACAGCAAGGGGACGATCCTGGACCAGACGCCGTCCGGCTACCAGTACTGGCTCTTCCCCGACGACACCAGCAAGCCGGTGGCCTCCATGACGCTGGCGACGTCCGCGGAGCAGACCGGCCTGCCCGGCAAGTCCGAACCCGACCCCGGGAACACCTACTCGGTGAACAACGGGCCGTACGCGCCGGTCCAGGTGAGTGCGGACCAGTTCCTCGCGGTGGTCCAGAGCGGGCAGTTGGCGACCGCCATCACCACGACGAACGCGCTCCTGAAGACCCTCGACTAGGTTCTTCGCGTTCGTCGCCGCATATCCACAGTCATATCCACAGTGCCCGGGCCTTCCACGGTCCGGGCACTGTCGCGTCGTGAGACGCCGGTGAATCCGCTTTGCCGTTTCCGGGCCCGGCATGGTCAGCTCGAACCCATGCACCCGGTCACCGAAGACGCCATCCGAGCCAGCTTCGCCAACTGCTCCCAGGGCGAGGCCAAGCGCATCCCGATGCCCCGCGACCTGGCCGGGACCCCGTGGCCGGACCTCGACTTCCTCGGCTGGCGCGACCTCGGCGCGCAGGACCGCGCCTACCTGGTGACCCCGCGCGGGGACGGGCTGACCGGGGTCATGCTCCGAAGCGCCACGGCCCGCAAGGGCTTCCTGCGCCGCAACCTGTGCTCGCTGTGCCTGACCACCCATCCCGGCGGCGGCGTGTCGCTCATGACCGGCCGCAAGGCCGGGGACGCCGGCCGCCAGGGCAACTCCGTGGGGCTCTACCTGTGTTCGGACCTCGCGTGCTCGCTCTATATCCGCGGCACGAAGTCGCCCGGGGCTGCGGGCGACCGTATGGAGGAGACGCTCAACGTCGGGGAGCAACTGGGGCGCATGACCGGGAAGCTGGAGGAGTTCCTCGTGCGGCTCGGCGTATAGGGCATCGCGATGTAAGGCACCTGTGTCACTCGAAAGTGTGAAGTGCGGTCTGAAGTGCGCTCAGCGCCCGCGCTCCGTCCGCAACAACACGCCCTCGCCGTAGTCGAAGGACACCCCTTGCAGCGCCGGCGCCCGCCGCACCTCCACGAAACCCAGCGCCAGGTGCAGGTCGACCGAGGCGGGATTGGCCGCCGACACGAAGCACCAGACCTCCGGCGCGCCCTGACGCTCACCAACCCAGGCCATCCGCCACCGGGTCAGCGCGTCCCCGATCCCGCGCCGCCGCCATCGCGGAGCGACCGACACACCCATCAAGTAGTAGCCGCCGGGGGCCCCGTCGTCGGGATGCGGTGCGAGATGAATCACATTCCCGTACCCGGCGATCTCCCCGCCGACCCGCGCGGCCACGACCACGTTCCGCTCGCCCCGCAGCGTCGTCCCGATCCGGCCGGCCCAGTCCGCGACCGTGCCGCCACGCGCCCCGACCTGCAACGCGGCGAGTTCGCCGACGTCTTCCTCCGAGGCCCGGGCCAGCGTGACGGCCACCGAGGCCCGCCGATCCGCCGGCGCGGGCAGGTACTCCGCGAACGGTGACACCGCTTCCGACACGGCCGCTCCTCGGATCGGGGAAACGACAAAGGCCCGGACCTGGGGTCCGGGCCTTTGTGCGCCCGAGCTGGGCGAAAGCGGAGGATACGAGATTTGAACTCGTGAGGGGTTGCCCCCAACACGCTTTCCAAGCCGTTCGGGCGCAGTTCGGATCTTGGCACATGCTGCGTGACCTGCGCGGGGGTCAGTCGATCACGTCTCGGGCAGCCTTAGCCACCAGGCGAACCATGCTGAACTGCAACTGGAACTGCAACTACGGCGACGGCGCCGACCGATTCCGCCACGACGCCAAGCGGCTCATCGTCGGCCGGTTGAAGTCCCAAATCACCGATGGTCACGGCAGGCCACACCCTCAGTAGTTGGCGCTGCTGCTCAGTTTAGGAGACGCCGGCCGGCGCCGGATCCGTGGCGTGTCGAACCGTGCTGGCGTCTCTGCGGTCCCACGTTGTGCGCTGAGCGTCTGCGACCGCCGGCACGCCTCTTCTGGCCGGCGCCCAACAGGGCGGCGCTGCCAGTCAAGCGGGCATACACATTTGCACCCCTGGAATCAGAGGCAATTTCCAGGCATCGGGAAACCGTTCGGGTGCAGTTTGGATCTTGGCACATGCTGCGCAGCCCCGGTCACCAGGCGAACCGTGCTGAACTGCAACCACAGTCAAGGCGCCAGCCGGTTCCGCCAAGAAGTTCAGCGGCTGATCGTCGGCCAGTTGAAGTCCCAAATCACCGATGGTCACGACAGGCCACACCCTCAGTGGTCGGCGCTGCTGCTCGGTTTAGGAGACGCCGGCTGGCGCCGGATCCGTGGCGTGTCGAACCGTGCTGGCGTCTCTGCGGTCCCACGTTGTGCGCTGAGCGTCTGCGACCGCCGGCACGCCTCTTCTGGCCGGCGCCCAACAGGGCGGCGCTGCCAGTCAAGCGGGCATACACATTGCCACCCCTGCGTGTGACCGTTGGTGGGATCGCTTGACCTGTCTCGATGAACCCGGCCCGATTTCTCGCCGTCTGCTGCCGTTGCGACTAACAGATACGCCGCGGAGGGAAGTCGGCGCTGTTCTTGGGGCGGATGTAGTCAGCTGGGCCATAGTCCGGCCACAGACGGTAGGCACAGTTGTAGCAATCCGTGTACATGGGCCAGCGCTCCAGCGTGACCGGCTTGAACGTCGCGTCGTCCGGGATAGCCGTGCCGCAGTGAGTGACCTCACCGTTCAAGGTGATGTGGCGCTTGCTGGGCTTGTCGTACTCCACGCCGTCGCTCCACCGCTGCATCCGCTTGCTCCAGCTCACGGCACACATCTCGACTGAGGCTTCGTTGGCTGGCGGTGCCGTGTCTGGGATCTCTGACTGGGCCGTCGGCACTGGTACAGGTTCGAGTTGCGCGGCCGAGACGTCATACAGCGCTGTCGTCCAGATGTCGCCTTCCATCTCACGTTCAAGCCAGCCGGCGGGCGTCTGCCCAGGTAGGAGCCGAAGACCTGACGCCACCATCTGTGCAGCAGTGCGCAGATGCGTCGGCTGCTCCTGGATGCCGATCCGAACTCGAACGGGCACGACTTCTTGGGGGACCTCCGCCCCAGCTGCATAGCTCATGGCGCCGAGAGTCCCAGAAGGCTCTGACAACCCGTGCCCTTTCGGACACCTTGCGTTAGGAAGCTCGTTCGACCGTCCATCGGCCGAGCTGGTAACGCTCCAGGGTTTTTCCCGGCGTCGGGAAAAACACGCGACTGGACATCCAGGCCACGCAGATCCGGCGGTCGGGAGCGGTGAAGACGCGACGGGAGCGGGTCGCGGCACGTACGCTGGTAGTGAAGCGACTACGCCCGGAGCAGGAGGCACAGGATGACGGCTGAGACGACTGGAGCCCATCCGTTCCCGCACTACAAGCGTCGCTCAATCGACGACGTCCTCCGCGCAAAGCATGCGGCCCCCGTGAGGGACATCCACGAGCTGGCGGTCGACGGCGCCTTCGAGTCCGACGCGGAGGTCGAGGACTTCATCGCCTTCTACCGCTCGCAGCGCAAACTCAGCATCGAGGGCTAGTCGTTCCGTGGCCGCCATCGTCCTGGACACTGACGTGTCGTCGTTCATCATCAAGGACAAGTTGCCAGGCCCCGTCGCCGCCCAGTTGGCAGGCCACGAGCTGTGCATCACGTTCATCACCTACGGCGAGCTGACCCAGTGGGTTCGGCTACGCCTGTGGGGCACGCAGCGACAGGTGAAGCTGCGCGACTGGCTCACTGACCGGCCGCTCATCCACGGGGATATGGACGTGGCGACCGTGTGGGGCGAGATCTCTGCCCAGGCCATCAGGGATGGCCGGCCGCAGCCGACGAACGACAGTTGGATCGCCGCGGCGTGTCTTACCTACGACTTGCCGCTTGCGACGCTCAACGTCAAGGACTACACCTACTTCGCCGAGCGGCACGGTCTGCGGCTACTTGTTGCGTGAGCTTGCGACGTACTGCACCACCGTCGCGTCGTCATGCCGCTTGGTGCGAGGGAAGCGCGCGCCGGCAGGGTCCTCTGACTCAATCCGCCGGACCAAGGCGATGAGATCTGCGGGCCCGAGCTTGTCGAGCAGGTCTAGGTAGGCCGGCCATTCGTAGAGGCTCATTTGATCAACCGGGCGGGTCGCACCGTCGGAGAAGGCTGCCATCCGGCGCACCGTCGAGGTGGGATATGAACTCGTCATCGCCTGGTATGCAGCATCTGGATCACTCGCAGCGACCCACCATCCGTCTTCGCGATTCCGTGTCCTGGTCTGCGACTCGACCAGCCGAGCGAGAGCAGCCCGGTGCTCGGGAGTGTCGAACTGGAGCCCGGCTAGGGCGACGGGCTCCGGCGCGGAGTGCTGCTCAATCGCAAGGTCGCATGTGATCTTGGGCCCCTCGGCCGTTTCGACCACGACGGCGCAGTCCGACAACGCGAGCGTGTCGACGAAGTCAGTCCCGACGCGAAGGATCCCGATGGCAGCGCACGGCGTGCTCGGATCAGTGAGGTCGCAGGTGTCCTTGTGTAGCTCGGCAACGCCACGAATCCCCTGGGCGAGACCTTCGGTCAGCGGCCGACTGGGCGAGCCAGCGAGCGCCGCAACGGTCTGCGTTGCAAGCTGCTGGGCATACCAGGCGACTCCGTGACGACACCCGCGGAGTGGGACGCCGGCGCCGTCGACGACGACGGCGAGGTGGGGAGTGACAATGGCGAAGTCTTCGTTCGGGCGGCCAGGGGCTGCGTCGGTCGCGAGAGAGAACATGAAGTGCTAGGCACCACCATTCGAGCGTTCGACGGTTGCGAGCATGTCCCGGAACCGGAGGATCTCGGGCACCTTACCCCAGCGTGACACCATCGTGGGCACGGTACGCCGCAGGTCGCCGAGGGTGCGCGAGGATCCCGTCTCAAGTGCGATCGCGAGCGATTCCTCGGCAGCGGCGCATGCTGCCTCGGGTTGTTCGCCGAGCACGTAGGACTGGGTCAGCCTCGCCAGGTACTGGCCGCGGTCGCGGTGGTAGTCGGGTGGCAACGTGTCGAGGACGTCCTTGAAAGACTCGATAGCTTCGGGCGCCCGACCGAGCTCAAGGTGGCACTTGGCCTTCGAGATGCTCTCGTACAGCGGAATAGCGCAGTAGCGGGCCACTGTGGGGTCACCCTCGTAGACCTGGTCCGATTGCTCGACGAGCCCGGCAGCAAGGTCGAGCGCGCGGTCTGCTTCGCCGGCATTCGCTGCCAGCGCGTGGCCGTGGGCTTCGGTCAGGGCAGCGATGGCTCGAACCCGGATCGTCTCGGGTGTGGAATACCGCTGCACGGCAGCTGCGAGCCGAGCGGCGAAGGCACCGTCTCGGGCGCTGATTGCCCCTGCCGCTCGACGCATCATGGTGAAGGCCGCCATCACGTCGTCTCCCCCGGCCTGGGCCATCTCCAGGGACTTGCCACACCACGAAGCAGCGCCGTCAAGGTCTCCTGCGTCATGGCACAGCCAGCCAGCGAATTCGGCGTAGCCGGCTGCGAGGCGCAGGAGTTCAATCAGCACGTCGCCGTTCGCATCGCGCCGTAATGCCTCGATGGTCTCGAAGTGGTCGATGATCCCAGGAAGCATGACCCTGGGACCGAGGAGGTTGTCGGCGACGTATTGGTCTTGAAGGTGTTTCCGCAGGTATGACAGCGTCTCCGGCGTCAGGCGACGCCGCGCGCTCGCGGGCCTGAGGCCTGGGATGGCGGGCGGCTCGATCCGAATGGTCCGTACTTCCGTGGCGGACATCAGCTGCGAAGCTTCGCCAGTCTCTGCGGCTAGAAGGCCGAAGCGCGCTTTGACGTCATCTGTTGTCTGCGAAAGGGTGAGATCGAGAACCTGCTGGGTGGACATCTTCAGGACGACATCAGGCTCAGCCGCCCACTTCGCGACGCCCCGGGGGTTGAAGCCGAGGCGCGCCGCGAAATCTTCGTGCGTCATGCGCATCGCGACTCGAAGCGCTTGTGCCAAGCGGCCGGTCCAGACCCCGACGATTTCCACGCCTGATTCACCCCCGATCACATGTCTCGGGTCGAGCGTACAGAACCCATCACGCTCCGTGTAGTGGGTACTGGGGCGCTATAGGTGCGGCTATGTGAGGTCTTCGTGGGCCCAAGAACGAGTTTCACGGTTGAGTTCCGTGACCTTGGTTTCGACGACATCGGGGTCGACGACTTCGCCGCCATCGAGCGCAGCAACGCGATGCGAGACGCCGACCACTTCCTCGGTGAGGACTTCCTGAACCGCGCTCACCCAGTTCGCCATGCGTGCCACCGACTGGGTCAGTTCGCTGACCTGTGATCTGAGGAGCTCGACGTCGTTGCTCTCGGGCTTGATGTCCGGGAGGGCCTGGACGAATGTGCCCTTGCCTGGATACGCCACGAGGTAGCCGGCCCTTTGGAGGTCCTGGACGACCGGCATGACGGTCATCTCGGCGACCTCGTACTGCTTGGAGAGGTTTCGCATCGATGGGAACCGCTGGCCAACGGCGAACTCTCCCGACCGAAGCCGCGTAAGCAGGTCGTCAAGGATCTGCTCCTTGAGCGGTGTCGGCGAGTTGCGGTCGATGGGCATGCGGTCATCTTCCCACGGCCACCTAGCCCTCACTAGGGCGCTGAAGAGTGTGCCCTTGACAGTCGGAGCACCCTAGAGCACTCTAGGTGCAGTAGGGCAAGTTAGAGCGACTGAAGCAACTCAGTGAACTCAAGCAAATCAGTGAACGGGTACATGCGCGGCTAGTGCAGTGCCAGTACATGCCCAGTACATGGTTGCGCGACGTTCATGCGAGTTCACTGATCTCAGCAGCTCAGACACCTACAGCAGCTAGAGAACAGCCCTGAACGAAAGAGGTCCTGGCGGGGTGCCACCCACCAGGACCGGAGTGCACCAACCCCACCCGTCAAGGAGAGCATCGATGCACGACGAGAGTACCTCTGTGCTGGGCGAAAACGGCCCGTACCGCCTTACGGAGGCGGCTGTCGCGACGCTCCACACGCCGGAGAAGCCCCTGCACGTGGCCGAGGTCGCTGAGCTGTTGGACGTCGACCCCACCACCATCTACCGCGCCATCAAGGCCGGCGACCTGAAGGCGTTGCGCATCGGCCGCGGCCGGGGCACGATCCGCATCCCCGTCGAGGCCTTCGCTGAGTACCAGGCTGGCCTCTACGCCGCCGCGGTCGAGGACGTGGCGGCATGAGCCGGGTCGTCATCACCACGTTCGGCGTGCTGCACGGTGAGCCGCCGGAGGGCAATGCCCTGTCGGTGGACCTGCGTACGGCGCTGCGGAACCCGCACGACGACCCGGGCATGCGGTTCAAGACCGGCCTGGACGCCGTGGTGTTCGACCACGTGATGGCCACGCCGGGCGCGATGGAGATCGTGGACGACACGGTGGCCCGCGTCCTGGCGCTGTTCGACCACGTGTCGGACCCGCAGGGTCTGGACTTGCCGGTTCATGTGTTCTGCAAGGGTGGCCGGCACCGTTCGGTGGCGATCGCCGAGGCGACCGCGGCCCGGCTGCGGGCTCAGGGCGTGCCGGTCGCGGTGGTCCACCGCGACATCGACAAGCCGGTGGTGCAGAAGATCCCGACTTCGCAGGGCGGATCGTCGCTGTGGGCCGGCTTCGCTGCCGACGGGGCCAGCGGGAACGTGCCACTGGCGCGGTCGCTGCGGACCCTGGCGGCGTTCATCGACCGTCACGCGGAGCTGGGTTCGGCGACGGTCACGTTCGTCGGCGCACGCGGCAACATCACCATCGGCTTCTTCGGCACCGAGCTGGACATGGAGGAGCGTGCCGCGGCGGTGCAGCTGCTGGCCGACGCCCTGGACACGCCGCTGGACACGCAGGTCTACGACGACGGCCAGGTGATCCTGCACGCCCACAAGCTGGTCGCCGGCAACCGCCACATCAGCATCGACGCGCCGGTGGCCCGCAGCGAGCAGGACCCCAGCAACGCCGCCAAGGCGGTGTCCCGGTGACCGTGCTGGCGATCCTCGGCGTGGTCGTGGCGGTGGTGTTGGTCATCGCCCGTGAGCGGCGGATCTACAAGGCCAACAAGGCGTTCAAGGCCCAGGCCGTGTACCAGGTGACGCCGCCCGGGCCGCGCTGGTGGCAGGTGCTGCCGGCCAACGTCATCTACGCGGCGCTGATCGTGGCGATGGTGCTGGCGCTGGTGCGGCTGGCCAAGACCGACGACACCACGCCCGGCCCGACCGGGCCGCTGGACGGCACGACCGACGGGCTCAGCCCGGCCGGGCCCACGTCCTCTCACTCTTCTCCGTCGAATTCTTCAGTCCCGAAGGGGGCTTCCCGATGACCGGACCCGAGCACTACGCGATGGCCTCGCGCCTGTTGGCGCTGGTCGCCAACGTCACCGCGGACTACTCCGACGCGCCGCACGACGCCGAGCAGGTGGCGCTGTGGACGCAGATGGCCACGCTGCACATGGATGCCGCCCGCATCGCGCTGACGGCCGAGAACCAGATCACCTCCGACCTGAGCAGCAACGAGCGGCGCCCCATGACGGCGTCCTGGCTGCGCGTGCTGGACCCGAAGGCGGTCTGAGCCATGACGAACCCGAACCTGATCCCCGAGGCGGCTGCGGTCAGCAGTGTGCTGGCCGGCTTCCGCTTCGCCATGGGTGAGCGCAGTGCCGTGATCGCCAACCCGGGTACCGCCCCGGAGGTGGTGGCGCGGCTGGCCGAGGCCAACCGGATCGAGGCCGGACACGCCGCCGTCGCCGAGGCGCTCATCGACGCGCTGAACGCCGACCCCGGCCGCCCGTACATCCAGCACGTCCTCATCGGCGGGCTGATGAGCCAGGGCAAGACCGCCTCGCCGCGGCTGCTGGCGCAGCTGGCGGCGCTGCACGACGCCACCTTCGACATCGCCGCCGTCGACGGGGTCGACGCGGCCGGGTTGGTGCACGACCACCAGGCGCCGGGCTGCCCGGCGTGCCTGCTGAACGGCGCCGGCGACCTGGCCGCGCTGGACGGCATCGAGGCACCGGGGGTGGCCGAATGACCCGCGTGTGGCCCGTCGACGCCCTGGACGGCCGGGACATCCTGGCCGAGTGGATGCTGACGCATCCGGCCGGCGGGAACATGATGATCCGGCTGTGGGACGGCAACCAGAACGTCTGCATCTACCTGGCCGACCAGCTGCCCCTGCCCACCGAGGCGGACAGCAGCACCGACTACCTCCATGGCTTCCGCCAGGTCGTGGATGAGATCCTGCCCGGCTACACCGCCGCGGGCTGGATGCTCTCTGAGTCCTACCTCGCCGATGACATCGACGCCGTCGACGCCGAGTTCTCGCCGGTGTCCTGCCCGAGCTGTGCCTTCGGGTATCCGTGGTGGAACGGCGCCGAGGAGTCCTGCCGGATCTGCGACACGGCGATCGACCTGGATTGGCTGCCGTATGACGCGGGCCTGAACGGGCTGATCGAGGCTGGCGAGTACGACTCGGCACGGAACCTGCTGCGGGACCTGTCGCACACGCTCGCCACCGGCGAGCAGCTGCTGACCGGACTGCCCGAGGGCGAGCAGCGCACCAAAATCGCGGCCCTGATGGGCCCGGCCCGTGCCGCGCACCGCGGCGCGACGGCCCGGCTGCGGGCGGCGCTGGCGCTGCCGGACGTGGCCGCTGCGACCGAGGCGGCGCTGCCGGCAGTGCTGGCCGTCGCCGCCCACGGCAAGGACGTGGCCGGATGGCTCGCCGGTGTGCTCGCCCGCGTTGCCGCACAGCTGGGCTCGGTGGAGGCGGTGACCGCGAACCGGCCCGGCTCGTGGGAGGCCGACCTGGTCCACCGGCTCGTGGCCGGCACCGTCGGCTGGGACGACGAGCACCTGGACGACTACCTGCCCGTGACCACGCCTAGCGCCGGTGGCCAGGACGACGACGAGGCTGAAGGCCTGCCGGCGCCGTTGGCCACATTCCCCACTGCCGGCGGGGCTGCGGTGAACGTCGCGGTGTACCCGCTGCTGCCGAACACCTTCTCCACGATCTGCACCGCGTGCGGACCGCGGGGCCTGCACAGCTACCTGCCCGAGCTCAAAGACGCCGGATGGCAGACCGCCGTCGACGACGCGTCGTGGCACGCCAAGGCCTGCACGAAGGAGGCGGACCAGTGAACCTGACCGCTGCGGCCGTGATGGCCGTGTCCTACGTGGCGCTGATCGCCGCCCACGAGGTCGCCGACTACTGGCTTCAGACCCCGTGCCAGGCGATGACCAAGGGCGGGCCCGGCTGGGCCGGACGGGCCGCGTGCGCGCGGCACGTGGCGACCCTGACCGCGACCAAGGTGGCCGCACTGCTGGCCGCGTTCGTCGTGACCGGGCTGCCGGTCCGCCCGGCGTGGTGGGCCCTGGCCTTGGGCATCGACGCCGCTTCGCACTACTGGGCTGACCGGCGCAGCACGCTGCGCCGTCTGGCCGCGCTGTGCGGGCCGGGCAAGGCCGCTTTCTACGACCTGGGCGCCCCGCGCCCCGGCCACGACGACAACGTGCCGGCGACGACCGGCGCGGCGCTGCTGGACCAGGCCTGGCACAAGGGCTGGCTGTTCATCACCGTTCTGATTCTGGCCGGGGGTGCCCTGTGAAGATCGAGCTGTTCGACACCACCGAGCAGGTGGAGGCCGTCGCCGACGTGCTGTTCGAGGCCTTCGACGTGACCTCGGAATACACCTCCTACATCAACCGCGGGGCGGTGCGGACCGCCCGCAAGCAGCTGGAGATTCAGCTGCGCCGCGACTACTGCGTCTCAACGGTGCCGGCCGGGCTGCGGCCCTGGACCGTTCCGCACCCCGACTACGCGCCGACGGACATCACCCCGGCCGAGTTGCGCCCGGAGAACCTGGCCGTCGCGGTCGCCGAGGGCTGGGCCGAGTCGTTCGCGACCCCGTCCGAGATCGGAAACTGGGGCTCGCGCGTCAAGACGGCGCTGGTGCCGTTCACCTTCGACGCGTTCGGGTGGCCGCTGAACCCGACGGGTCGCACCGGCCGCACCGGCCGGAACCTCGGCAAGTGGGGTGAGAACGCCGCGGCCGACCCGATCGTGGTCGCCGGCGACGGCGCGGAGCGTCGGGTGCTGCTGATCCGGCGTGCCGACATCGGGGTGTGGGCGATCCCCGGCGGGATGGTCGACCCGGGCGAGACCGCGCCGCGGGCCCTGGTCCGGGAACTGCGTGAGGAAACCGGCGTCGACCTGACCCAGGAGACCCCGCAGGTGTTGGGCTCGGGCTACGTGGAGGACTGGCGCAACTCCGATTACGCCTGGGTGTGCACCACCGCCGCGCTGTTCCACCTGCCCACCGTTATCCCCGCCAAGGCCGGCGACGACGCCGCCGACGCGGCCTGGTTCGGCTTCACCGACCTGGACGGCCTGACCGCCGAGGTGGCCGAGGCTGGCGGGCGGCTGTACGAGGCGCACGTCCCGATGCTGTCGATGGCGCTGCGGGCCATGCGTCGGCCCGGAACGGGCGGTGCGTGATGGACATCAGACTGATGGACACCCCCGACCAGGTGGAGGCCTTCGCCACGGTGATGCGTCGCGCCTTCGACGTGGTGGAGGAGTCGGCGAGCTACGCCAACCGCGGCGGCTCGGCGAAGGTCCGCAAATACCTGGACCTGCGGCTGCGCGACGACGCCCCGAACGCGTCCGGCATCGCGCCGGAGTCGGTCACCGCCATCAAGGCGCTGCTGACCGAGGTCGAGACCACGTTGGACGACGACCACGCCGACCGCACCTACGCCCTGGAATCGGTCAAGCGTCAGCTCACCGCGCTCCTGGACGTCCTCGACGGGGCGGGGGTGGAGCAGTGAGCATCCAGACCCGCGCCTACGACGACGAGTCGGGCCGCCCGGTGGTGGTGCTGGTCGCCAGCGGCTCGCACGCTGTCGCCCGGCTGGTGGCGGCGCTGCGCACCGGCAGCACCGGGCAGCAGATCCTCGCCGGTCGCCTGGTCGACCAGGTGAAGCAGCACAACGGCGGCCGGGAGGCGCTGCGGCTGCTGGCCGCGCACGGCGGCCCGGACCTGCTGGCAGAGGAGGCCGAAGCGGCCTGGCACACCGTGCGCCGCTTCACCGACAGGCACCCCATCGACAACTGCGACGCACTGTTCTTCGAGGTCACCCACCCCACGCAGTGCCACGTGCTGCCGCCCTGGGCGGTGTGCTGGTTCGACCACGACAACCGCGCCGACCAGTGGCCGGCCGGTGAGGGCACCTGGCGGATCCGGCCGATCCAGGAGGAGATCGGCGGCGACGAGGACGGCCCGCATCTGGCCGAGTTCCTCCAGATCCAGGCCTTCAACGCCGGGGCCGGCGCCTGGCACGACGTGCACAACGACGACCCGGGGAGGTCGGCATGAGCAGCCTGCTTCAGCTGGCGTTCCCGACCGCCGCCGCTGGCGCCCTGGCCGTGTTGAACCTGGCGCAGCGCCGCCAGGTCGTGGCCGGCCGCCGTGACCCGGTGACCGGCTTGGCTACCCGCGCGGAGTGGATGCGGCACGCGGCCAAGGCGGTGCGCCGCCCGGCCGGGTTGTGGCTGTTGGCCGTCGACGGCGACGGTTTTAAGGCGGTCAACGACACCCACGGCCACGACGCCGGCGATGTGGTTCTGGCCGCGCTCGCGCTGCGTCTGGCTGCCTGGGTCGGGCCGCGCGGCACGGTGGGGCGGCTGGGTGGCGATGAGTTCATGGCCACCTGGCGTCCGCGCCGCGGCGACGGGCCGTTGACGGTGCGCATGGCCGAGCTGCTGGCTGACCTGTCCGAGCCGGTGCGGTTCGGCACGGCGTGGATCCCGGCCGCCGCCTCGGTGGGCGTCATCGAGGTGGCCGTGCTGCCGGCACCGTCCCTGCCGCAGGCGATGAAGGGCGCGGACCTGGCGCTGTATGCGGCCAAGGCGGCCGGGCGCGGTACCTGGCGCCTGGCCGAGCCCCCCGCCGGCGGCTACACGATCCAGCCTGCCCCGCTGCGCCGGACCCGCAGCGTCGGCCCGGCCGGGCAGACCGGCGGTGCCTGATGTCCGCGACCTTCCCGCGGAGTCGGACCCCGCTGCACAACCTCGGATTCTCGACCCGAAAGGGCTCCTGACATGAGCAAGCCCAACACCTACAGCTGGCACTACCCCCAAGACCTGGACCGCATCGGCGACCAGGCCGGCATGAGCAGCCCGTCGTGGGCCAAGCGGGCCGCGCACTGGACGCGGATGTGGCTGCGGCACCCGATCGCCATGGTCTTCTTCCCCGTCGTCGTGGTGCCGCTGACCAAGGACACCGCCGTCAGCGCGCTGCATGTCTACGGCAACTACGAGATGCGCGCGTACAGCGGTGTCGAGCTGCCCGGCATCAGCATCGAGGGCGACGCCGCCGGTCTGCGGCGCCTGGCCGCGGTGCTGCTCGACCGCGCCGACCGCACCGCAGCGGTGCAGGTGCTGCTGGACGCCGGAACGTGGCCGAGCCAGGCCGACCGGGCCGGCTTCCCGCCCGAGCTCGGCGTGGACGGCGCCGGCGTCCTTGGTGCCACGCAGATCGGTGCGTTGATGACCACGGTTTCTCCGGAGCCGCCGGCGCTGCTGCACGACCAGACTTCTTCGACCCGGAAGGGCTCTGATATGCCCGAGAACACCAACCCCATCGTCGACCGCACGCAGCACCTGGCGGTGCGGAACCTGCTGGCCGATTATGACCAGGGCGACGCCGCCGAGCAGCTGCCCGCCGGCACCTACCGCTGGTCCGTCCAGCTGACCTGGCCCGCCCGGCCGGTGGACCTGCGCAGCTGGGGCCGGACCGGGCCCAAGCTCGGCGATCCGCTCATCACGACCTTCCCCGGCGAGCTGACGCTGGACGGCCCGGTGTCCCGCGCCGTGGTGCTGGACCAGCTGTGGCGCGGGCTGCGCTCCGCCGCCGCCACCGAGCCGATCCCGGCCGATGCCACCGTCACCGCGTTCAATCTCCGCTCCGGGGGTGGGCAGTGAACACCTCCACACTGGCCCACCAGCTCTCGGCCCTGCCGGGCTGGGCCCTGGTCGGCGGCGCCGTCGCGCTGGTCGTGGCGCTGTACGCGCTGGTGCGCACCGTCGGCAGGCTGCGCCGGGTGGATTTGGCCGACCTGATCACGGCGGTGATCGCTTTGGGCGCCACCACGTATGCGGCCACCGGCACCTGGAAGTACCTGTCGGACGCGATGCACTACGGCCTGGATCTGAAGATTCCGATGGTCGCCGTCCTGGAGGGAGCGCAGGTCGCCGAGGCCCTGCGAGCCCGCAAGAACATCAAGGAGCACGGCGCGGCCGGTGTCGATGGCGTCGGACTGTGGGTGCTGACCGGGATCTCAGCGGCGTTGTCCACCTCGGTCGCCGGCAACTTCCGCGAGGCCCTGGGCCGCGCCATCATCCCGGCGGTTGGTGCGTGGCTGTGGGAGCGGGCTCTTGCCCCGCAGCGCCGTGCCGCTCGCCAACGCCGTGTTCAGGGTCCGATCCGCTGGCGGATCACCCCGGAGCGGGTGTTCGTGTGGCTGCGCCTGGCCGACGCGATCGACACCGACGTGTGGACGGCGGACTCCGCGCGGCGGGTGGCCGGCTACCTGAAAGCCACCGATCGGGAGAAGCGGCCGAAGTGGCTGGCTGTGCTGACGCTCGCCGGGCCGCGGGCCTACCGGGGCCGGATGCGGCTGATCGGGGATGCGCTGCGGCACGGTGACCCGACCGGCGTGCACGAGAAGCTGTCCCGCGCGGCGTTCGCCGACGCCTTGACTCGCCTGGGAATCACCGAGTCCAACGGCTTGCCTGAATCGCCCGCGATTGAGTCACCGGCCGAGTCGCGTGGTGATTCACCGGTGCTGTCCGGCGGTGAATCACTGCCCTTGAAAGTGATTCAGCCCGGCAACATCCTCACCCCCGGAGACCCGGTGTTTGCGCAGGTGGTTGCGAATCTCCCCCCTGCGGTGAACGGCACCGCGAAGTCCCGCCGCACCGCCCCGGCATCGGCCCCGGCACGCCGTCAGGCCTCGGTGACCGCGCGAATCAAAACCGACCATGAATCAGTCGCCCAGACCTGGCTTGACTCAGTCGCCGCCGGAAAGCCGCTGTCGACTCGCCGTCTGGCCAAGGCCACCGGCGTGAGTCAGGCCACTGCGTTCCGCGTGGTGAGCGAGCTGCGCGAGAACACCGAGCCGGGCACGAGCGGAGAGCAGGAGGCCCAGTCATGACCGAGTACAGCGAGGAAGAGTTCTTCGAGCCTCAGGGCGCGCAGGTCTACACGTTCCCGCAGCGTGGCGAGGCCGGCGATGACGGCCTGGGCGTGCCCGGCTTCGTCAACGCCTCCGGCGGCGACCAGGAGCCGGGGCAGGCCGGGCCGAGCCTGGCCGAGGCCGCCGTGTCCGACCACGCCATCGAGGGTGTGGTGGTCAACCGCGGCGCCGGGCCGTCGCGGGCGCAGCGGCGGATCCGCAAGCGCCGCTTCTGGGCCAAGGTCCGCGCGGCGGCCGGCCACCCGGCCACCGCCGCCACCGGTCTTCACCTGCGCTACATCGGTTCCGGTGCGCGGATTGCGGCGGTGCGTACGTGGGAGTCGAAGACGTCCACGCTGCATGACCGGATGATGAAGGCCGCGCATGAGGCCGGCGACTATGAGTCGGCGCTGACCTGGGAGGAGCGGGGCCGTCTGGCCCGGTACGAGCGGCACGAGCGGCGCATGGCGCTGCTGGCGGCGCCGGTGGAGATCGCCCGGGGCGTGCTGGCCACGGTGGCCGGGACGGCGTTTCTGCTGTTGGTCGCCGGTATCGCGCTGTGGGCGAACACGGACGACTTCGCGCAGGTGGCGACGCCGTTCAAAATCGCCGCCGACATCGTGCAGTTCCTGGTCACGGTCGTGGAGGTCGGATGGCGCCCGGCCGCCTGGTCCGCGCCGTTCGTGGTGCTGGCCACGTTCTGGGCGATGGGCCGCGCCGGCGAGTCCGAGCTGGCCTGGGACGCCCCGGCCGAGCTGGGCAACGGCGAGGACCGGGACATGGTGCCGGACGAGTCGGCGATCCTGGCTGCGCTGGCCGCACTCGGGATCCCGGCGCTGAACAAGCACTTCAAGAACGGGTGGAAGCCGCGGTGGATCGAGCCGGCACACCTGGCCGGCGAGGGCTGGTCCTGCCAGCTGCTGCTGCCGCCTGAGGTGCCGCTGTTCAAAATCGTGGAGAAGAAGGTCACCCTGGCCCACAACCTGCTGCGCGCCCCGGTGGAGGTGTGGCCGACCCAACCGCGGGACAAGCCCGGCGTGATGGACCTGTGGGTGGCCCATCAGGGCTCGTTGTCTGGGCCGGTGCCGCCGTGGCCGCTGCTGACCGAGGGCACCGCCGACTACTTCAAGGGCGTGCCGATCGGCATCACCCAGCGCGGTGACATCGTGTTCGGGCAGCTCATGGGCAAGAACTACATGATCGGCGGGATCATGGGGACCGGGAAGTCCTCGCTGACCCGCAACCTGCTGCTCGGCGCGATGTTGGATGTGCTGACCGTCATCGACGTCTACGCCATGGCCTTCAACGCCGACTACGACGCGATGCGGCCTCGGCTTCGCACCCTGGTCAAGGGCGATGACGACGAGCAGATCGAGGCCGCGCTGAAGGGTCTGCGCGAGCTGCGCAGCGACGTGTCGGCCCGCGGGAAGCTGCTGGAGCAGTACGGCGAGATCAAGCTGACTCGCGACCTGGCGGCCAAGGACGCTCGGCTGCGTCCGCGGATCGTCGTGTTCGACGAGTGCCACGAGCTGTTCGAGCACAAGAAGTACGGCAAAGAGGCCGCTGAGCTGGCGGTGAAGGTGATGAAGAAGGCCCGCAAGACTGGCATCACGCTGATGTGGATCACGGTGTCCCCGGCTAAGGACTCGATCCCGAAGGACGTGACCCGCACCACCAGCCACCGCGCGGCCTTCGCGGTCCAGGACTACATCGCCAACGACGGCATCCTCGGGACCGGCAAGTACAAGGCCGGCATCACTGCCACCGAGCTGGACCCGAACGAGGACATCGGCACCGCGGTCACGATCGGGTTCACCCGCAACCGGTTCGAGCTGGTGCGGATGAACTACGTGGAAAAGGAAGGCGCCACCGACGAGATCACGCCGGTGGTGACTCGGGCGATGGCGCTGCTGAACGCCTCTGGCGTGGAGCAGCCCGAGACCGCGGCCGAGCCGGACCCGGACCTGTTGGCCGAGGTCGCCGACATCCTCGGCGACGCCGACCGGATGCTGTGCTCGGCCGTCATCGCCGCCTTGGCCGCGCGCTACCCGATGGTGTGGAAGGACCTCACCCCGGCCGGGTTCAAGGAGGCGATGGACGCCGCCGGCGCACCCACCTACAAGACCTCCGGCCGGATGCACGTCTCGGCCGAGGCCGTCGCCGCCGCGCTGGCCGACCGCGACGACGACGAGCCCGACGAGGAGCCCGATGACGGGTTCGACGATGAGGACGACGAGGACGTCGACTAGCCGAAAAGCGGTTTCCCGCCAACCGAGAGATCGGGGAGGCGCCGGGGAAGCGGGGAGTTCTCCCCAACCGGCCCGCCGGACGCCTCCCCCGATCCGACCAGCGCAAGGGATCACAGGGAGCCCGGGGAACCGCCCAGGTGAGCGGCCTCTCAACCACTGAAAACAGCCCTGTTCGATCCCCCACGCGTCTTCCCTCCCCGCTGTTGTGCCCGCCAGATCACGCCACCCCCATGCCCGATGAAGGAGCGCCCCGAGATGGCTCAGCGCAAGACCGTGCGGCTCGGCGGCAAGCAGCTGCGCGTCGCCACCAAGCTCGCGCCGGCGACCAACACCGCGCGCGGCTACTGCCCCACCTGCTCCGGACTGGGCACCCACGGCAAGACCAAGGCTGGCAAAGCCCGCCCGTGCCGCCGCTGCAACGGCACCGGCCGCGCCGCCACTCCCGCTAAGCCCGCCACGAAGCCGCCGGCGAAGAAGCCGGCCGAGGGCGCGCCGAAGCCGGGCCCGGCCCGCACCTCCGGGCAGACCGTGGCCGCTAGGCGCCCGGCCGCCTCCGGTACCGGTGCGCGCACCGCCTACGGTGCCGCCGCCAACCGGCGTAGCGCCGACCGCAAGACGAAGAAGACCGCGAAGAAGACGTCGACGGTGCTGCGGCTGTTCGGGATCGGCGGCAAGCGCCTGCCGGTCAACCGCGCGGTGCGCGGCTGGGCCCGCGGCGCCTTCGGCACCCGCACCACCACCACCACGGCGCAGGCCCGGGCCCGCAACAACCGCAGCTTCGGCCAGACGATCGCGATCGGCGGCAACCCCGGCGCGTCCTGGTGGCGCTGCCCGCGCTGCGCAGCGTCGGAGACCGGCCTGCGCGACGCCGACACCGCTGTGGGCCGTGCCGCCGCCCACTGGGCCGGCACCCACCCCGGCGCCCCGTTCCGCCTGGACCCGCAGGGCCCGAACACCACCGACTCCCGGAAGGGCTGAACCTCATGACCGAGCTGACCACAGCGCAGCCCCTCTCGGGCACCATCCACACCGCCGACGGCACCGCCCCGGCCGCGCCGGACACGGCCCGCCGGCACCTGCCGGTGTCGCCGACCTCGGCCGCCCTCGCGCTGGCATCCCCGGCCGTCACCACGACGATGCTGACCCTGGCCCGGCACTGGTCGGACCACGGCGCCCGGCACAGCAACGGCGACATGGTCAGCATCGGCGTGGGGATGATCCTCGGCGCGGCCATCACCGCCTGGGCCGCGGCGACGAAGGACGCGGTGCTGGTCGGCACGGCCGGATCCCTGACGGCCGCCGCGCTGGGAATTGGCATGATGGCCTACCCGGCCGGCATGTCCGAGCCGCTGATCGTCACCGCCGTGGCCACGGTCACCGGCTGGGTGTTCACCCGCCGCCAGTGGCTCGCCCGCGGGATCCGCCGCCAGGCCGCCGCCGAGCGGCAGGCCGAGCGCGACCATGAGGCGAATGTCGTTGGCATGCAGTGCCAAACCGCGATTGAGGTCACCGCGCTGCGTGAGCAGGGCGCGACCAACCGGGAGAAGCTGCGGCAGCTCGGCAAGACCAAGCGGGCCGAGCTGCGCCTGGACGCCGCCGAATACGACGCGCTGAGGACCGAACGCGACACCCGGCGCCGGCACTTCATGACAGTCAGCCCCACCGCCGCCGATGCGATGCAGCAACCCCGCCCGGCCGCCGCGGACGCCCTCAGCTCGACAGCGCGCGACGCCCTGGACGCCACGCCTCGGCTTCAGATCGAGCCCGCCGCAGCCGCCGTCGACGACTTCGCCGACCTGGCCGAGGCCCTCGGCGTGCTGCGCATGACGGCATGACCGCCGCCTGAGATCTCCGGCCACCAAACCGGTGACCGGCCGCACCACGACCCGAAGGAGAACCACGACATGACCATCACTGACCACAGCGACGTCGACGCCGGCGCGCAGGAGAAGGCGACCGCATTGCGACTGCTGGTGTTGGAGGCGTTCGGGCCGGACGAGCGGCTGCCCGTCCCCGAGCTGCTCACCCGCATCGCCGCCGTCAACCCCGGTTTCGGCACCGACGCCGCCGCGGTGAAGTCCGCGCTGGCCTCGATCGGCTTGAAGCCGTTCAACGGCACCGACTTCAAGCGGTACTACCAGCGCTCGGCCGTCGTCGGCCCGGTCGCCGGCGGCCCGCAGCTGCTGGCCACGCTGGGCACGATGGCGCGCGCCGCCCGCGAGGCGAAGGCCGGCGCCGAAGCCCGGCTGCACGCGCGGCGCCTGGCCGAGCAGCAGCGCATCGCCAGCGACCGCGCCGCGCAGGCCGCCGCCTGGTGGTGCACCCGTTTCGCCGTAGGCGGTGTGGAGCCGCCCATGCTGACCTGGGTCGGATATCCGCTGTCGGACAGTCGTGCCCATTGGGACCAGCACGAGCCCGACGACATCCACGCCCTGGCCTTCCTCGGCGACGGCATGTTCCTGGCCCACCGCTCCCACGCCCTCGGCGGCGTCGACCGCCAGGACACCAAGCACACCGCGTTCGTCATCGCCGGCTGCGGCAGCTGCGGGCGCAGCCACGAACACGGCGTCGACGGCATCACTGCCCTCGGCGACGTCCTGGACCTGGTCGCCGACGGCACCTGCCCCCAGCTCGCCGACAAGCACGTCGAGTTCTGACCCCGCCCGGTGCGCGGCGCCTGAATCCGCCAGGAAACGCGACCACAGACCGGCTCTCAACCCCAAACCCGCAAAGAGGAAAGGGCTTCACCATGATTCACATCCTCGGCAACACCCGCGCCGTCGAAATCCCCACCGACTCGGGCCTGGGCGACGCCATCGCCACTCTGGTGCGCTTCATCGACGTCCACAACACGATGTCGCACCCGGCGTCGTACTCGCTGAACTACGACAACTCCAACCGGAGCTGGACGCTGAAGGCGCAGGACTGCTCCGCCGTCGGCGATGAGGCTGACCGGATCGACACCATCCGCGCCTGGACCACCGTCCTGGACGGCGGCGTGACCCGGCTGAGCGAGCCGCAAGAGCACCAGGGCTCGACCCGGCGGCAGCTGTCCGCCCACGGCACCCTCGCCGGCCACACCCAGGTCGAGATCTGGACCCACATCGCCGAAACCCACAACTCCTGATCCGCCCGGTGCGCGGCGCCTGAATCCGCCAAGACACACCGCCGCGCACCGGCATCCCGATCCATCGATCAACCCTTCAGGAAGGGACACCACCCATCATGACCGAACTGCTCGTGACCATCGACGACGCCTCCGACCGCTCACGCGCCTCCGACGGCATCTCCCGGTACGGCGCCTACCTGCGCAACAGCGCCGAAGAGTTCCGCAGCTGCTGGGACGGCGCGGTGGCCGACCCGATCCAGTTCGCCGCCGCGGCGTGGCGCAACGCCACCGGTCCGATCATGGGCCCCGGCTACGCCGAGATCCGCGCCGACATCAACGGCATCCGCATCACCGCCGGCGAGTCCGGCGAAGGCGACTACGCCATCGAGGTCACCATCCCCCTAGAGCACCGCGCGCTGAAGTCGATGTTCCCGGCCCACCTGGGCCTGCCCGCCCTCGGCGACTGGTACCGCGAGGGCTCGCCGTTCAGCGACCACAAGGGATTCTGGGACCCCAAGTACACCCGGGCCGCGCTGCTCACCACCACCCGGCTGCTGATCCCGCTCACCGACACAATGCTGCCGACACCCGACCCGGACACCCCGGCCGACGTCGTGTCGCTCGCCAACGCCAAGGCCTCGGTGCGGGCCGTCGCCGACATCGTCAACCGGCAGGCCAGCCCGGTCGTCGAGGCACTGCGGAGCGCCCGGTGAACGCCCCGACAGTGTACGAGGGCTGGTGGGAAGTACCCGACGGGCTGCTGCTGGCCTCCCAGCTCGCCGCAATGGACCTGCCGCGCATCCCCGGCGGCGAGGCCGCCGGGATCGTGCACGCCGAGAACTGGCACGCGCACGGCCGCGACGACGCCTTCCGGCTGTACCGGCTCGCCGAATCCCTGCCGTCGACCGCCAGCGCGGCGCAGCTGGAGGCCGCCGACGCCAAGCGCACCCGGAACCGCGTGTACCGCTGCGAGGAATGCGGCGCGTTCAGCGAACAAGCCCTGCCCTACTACCCGCTCGACGACCAGCTGCTCAAGAACATCACGCCCCGGTACCTGTGTCGGTGCTGTCGGCACATCACCCGGCTGACCGGCTACCAGGCCCACTACGGCGCGCGCCGCGCCGCCGCGGCGCGGTGGGCGGCGAAGATGGCCGCGTCCGGCGCGGCGCTCGCGGTGCACGCCGCCGAGGTACGTCCCGAGGGCACCACGGCGTCCGGGAAGCGGTATCCGATCACCGGAATCGCCGTGCTCGCCTTCGACATTGCGGACGGCCGCAAAGTCTTCGACGCCATGGTGCTGCGACGCCCGGTCAAGACCGGCGCGAAGGTGAAGGGTCAGCTGGACCCTGAGCCCGGCGCGGCCAAGCTGCGCGCCGCGATCGACGGCAGGACCCTGATCGGCTGGCTGGCTGAGGACATGGAGCCGCTGCGCCCGATCCTGGCCCCAAACAGTGGCCGTCACATCGCCCTGGGCCAGGACGCGCAGACCCGCGTCACCGACTGGCGCGGGGACCTGGACGTGCGCAGCGGCCGACTCCGTGGCGCCACCAGCCCGGGGCGGCCGGACCGGCTCGCGCTGCTGATCCGCCGCATGGCTGTCGGCGCCGACCGCCCGGGGGAGGACAAGTGAGCATCGAGGCGCAAAGCCCGCTGGCCGAGCTCGGATTCACCACCCAGGCCCCCAAGACGCTCGCCGCCGCCGGTGTCACCACTGTCGAGCAGTTGCTCGCCCAGACCCGCGATGCCATCGCCGCGCTGCGCGGCATGGGCGCCGCCCGCCTGGCGGACATCGACACGGTCATGGCCGCACACCGCCTGGTCTACGGGCAGCCGTTCGAACAGCGCAAGGCGGGCTCCGGATGCAAGACCTGCCGTCGTTGCCCGGAGTGCGGCAACCCGCGCGCCGATGACCGCCGCCACGTCGCCACCGACTGGACCGGCCGCGCCAGCCACATCGGCCACCGGCTCGGGCCCACTTGTGAGGGCTGCCATGCCCATCACCTGACCCTGTTCACCATGGCCGGTGGCGCCTCCGGACGGACTGCGGACGGTGAACCGGCATGAACTCCACCGGAACCGTCTACCTGCTGCACTTCGACCGGCCACTCAAGCACGCCGCCCACTACACCGGCTGGACCGCAGACCTCGAACACCGCCTCGCCGAGCACGCCGCCGGCCGCGGCGCGCGCCTACTGGCCGTCGCCAAAACCGCCGGCATCGGCTGGGTCCTGGCCCGTACCTGGACCGGCGACCGCGGCCGCGAGCGCGCCCTGAAGCGCCAGGGCGGGGCCTCCCGCCGCTGCCCTGTCTGTGGCATACAGCCCCGCCGCTCCTCCTGATCCCCGCCCGGTGCGCGGCGCCTTACCCGTCAAGACACGCCGCGCACCGGCGCCCCTGTTCCAGCACATGAACCGCCGAGAAAGGGACCACCCCCATCATGACCGACACCGCACAGCACGCCGGCGCCGAGCCCTGGCACGGTGACGTCGGTGGTGACCCTGGACCCGAGCAATGGGCCCTGCCCAAAGACGAGGAGGCCGAGCGGGCCGTCCTCGGGGCGATGATGCTCTCCCCGGCCGCCCTGGCTGAAGTGCGGCCGATGCTCACCGGCGCCGACTTCTACCGGCCCGCCCACGAACAGATCTTCAACGCCATCACCGAGCTCGCGGACGCCGGACGGCCCGCCGACCCGCTGGTGGTCGCCCAGGCCCTCGGCGGCGAGCTGCAGCGGATCGGCGGCGCGCCGTACCTGCACACCTGCATGGCTGCGGTGCCGACCACCGGATCAGCCGGGTGGTGGGCGCAGATCGTTCTGGACAAGGCCTACGCCCGCCGCGTCATCGAGGCCGGCACCCGGCTGGTGCAGATCGGCCGCTCGGCAGAGATCGACGACCCGCTGCGCACCCGCGTCCGCACCGAATACGCCGCCCTGGTCGAGACCGAGAAGCGCGGCTGGGACCAACCCGCGCCGTTGGGAGCTGCGGCGGCCAAGCTGCCGGAGTTCCCCGGCCAGGTACTGCCCAAGTGGCTGGCCATGCAGGTCGCCTCGGTGTCGGAGTACACGCAGACGCCGATGGACCTGGCCGGCACTGTCGCGTTGTCGGCGCTGTCGGCCGCCTGCGGCGGGCGGGCAAAGGTCGTGGTGCGCAAAGGCGAATGGACCGAGCCGGTGAACCTGTACACGATCAGTGCGCTGCCGCCGGGAACCCGCAAGACCGCTGTGTTCAACGCGATGATCCGGCCGCTGAAGAAGGCCGAGAAGGACCTGGTCGCCTCCGCCCGGCCCCGCAACGCCGAGCAGCGCGCGATGCGGCAGATCGCTGAGGAGCGCGCCGCGCGCACCGCCACCGCCGCGGCCAAAGCCAGCCTGGCCGACCGCGCCGGCGCCGAGGCCGACGCCCGCGAGGCCGCCCGCGAGCTGGCCGAGACGCCGGAGCCGCACGATCCGCAGCTGATGACCGACGACGTGTCGCCGGCGAACCTGGCCACGCTGCTGGCACAGAACGGCGGCCGGTTCGCGATCCTGTCCGACGAGTCAGAGATCTTCGACATCATGGCCGGACGGCACACCTCCGGCGCCCCGGCCATGAACGTGTTCCTCAAAGGCCACGCCGGATCCGAGCTGAAGGTCAACCGCACCACCCGCACCTCCGACATGGTCGACGAGCCCGCGCTGACCATCGGCGTGTGCACCCAGCCGGTCGCCCTGTCGGCGCTGGCCGCGATCCCCGGCGCGGCTGGCCGCGGCCTGTTGGCCCGGTGGCTGTTCACCATTCCCGAGGTCGCGATCGGGTACCGCAACACCAAGCCGGCCCCGGCCGACCCCGCCATCGGCGCCGAGTACGACGCCACCATGACCTCGCTGATCCTCACCATGTTTCAGCGCACCACCGCAGCCGAACTCGTCCTGGACGCCGAGGCCGAGAAACTCCTCGATGCCGCGGGTAAGGACTACGAGGAGAGGATGCGCGACGGCGAGGCGCTGTCCGGCATCCGTGAGTGGTCCGGCAAAGCTGTCGGCGCCGGCGCTCGCATCGCCGGTCTGCTGCACCTGGCCGAGCACCTGCGCGACGGCTGGGGCAAGCCGATCAACCGCGCCACTATCGAGGCTGCGCTGGCCATCATGGACTACTACACCGCCCATGCCCTGGCCGCGTTCGACGTCATGAGCACCGACGAAACGATCGTGCGAGCCCGCGCCGTCCTGGACTGGATCCAGCGCACCGGCGCCGACAGGTTCACCGCCCGGGATCCCTTCAGCTCCATGTCCCGGAGCCGCTTTCCGAAGATCACGGACATGGACGCGGCGTTGGCAGTCCTGGAACGCCACGGCTACATCCGCCGGCTTCCCGACGCCCCCGCCGCCGGGCGCGGACGGCCCACGGCGCCCACCTACGAAGCCCACCCCGACATCGGAACCTGACCCCTTACATCCGTCACACACCGTGACGGATGAGGGACTGCGGAGCCTGAGAAAGCGGAGCCGAACCCCCGCCGCAGCGCCGCAGAATCCGCAGAAACATTTCTGCGGATTCTGCGGCGGCGCGGCGGCCAATCAGCCCCCGAAAAACCCCCGCCCACACCCCGAAATGTAAGGGGTGCCAACCGAAGGAGCAGGATCACATGAACACCAGGTACGTCCCCCGGGTCGGCACGGCACAGCGCGGCGGTACCCGCCAGTGGTGCTGCGACGGCTTGTTCGTCTACCGATACGAGCCCGATGACGTGACCGCGGCCTGCGTCACAGACGCCCCCGGATCCTCGGAAAAGATCGGCCACACCGCACGGCTGCTCGCCGAAGTCGCCGCGCGCATGGCCGCGCGCCGCACCGTCTTCTCTGGGCTGTCCGCCGCCGGCGAGCTGGTCGCCTTCCCGCAGACCGACGACGACGCCAACTCCGACGCGGTCGCGGTCGTGGCCGTGATGTGGGACGCCGGGACTTCGATCGGGTGGGTCGGCGATGCCCGAGGCTGGTCCTGGGACAGGCAGACGCTGACCCAGGTCACCACCGACCAGACCATGGCTGCCTGGCTCGCAGCGTGCGGCACCGAACACACCGGCATGCAGATCTCGGCCGACCTCATGGACTTCGGTACCGACTTCATGCGCGTCTCGCTGGCCACCGCCTCGGCCGCAACGATCCGGCAGGCCCGGATCGACGCAGGGCTCACCGTCATCCTCACCAGCGACGGCGTACACGACGCCCTCGGACCCGAGCGCATGACTGAGATCGCTCGCGCTCACGGCGACGATCCGCAGGCCTTGGCCGAGGCCTTGGTCGCCGCTCCGGAAGTCGGTGAGAACGGGTACCGCGACGACGCCACCGTCATCGTGCTGGCCCCGCCAACCGCAACCAACAAGGAAGAAGGCTGACCACAATGCCCACCACCAACCACCCGCTGCTGCCCGGCTACACCATGCCCGACACCGTGTTGGAGCAGGCCAGGGCTGCCCTGCGCACTCATGCGCCGGACCTGCCGGAGCTGACGCCGGCCGCGCTGGCCAGCCGACGCGGGATCTGCCTGGTCCCCAACGTCCGCGGCGAGGTCTCCAAACTGGAGATCACCCTCATCAGCACCCCAGGGCGCACCATCAAAATCAACGCCTGGCACGCCCCCGACATCCGCGATCTCGACCGGCGCTGGCCGCACAACCACCGCTGGGCCAGCATGCGCTCCATCGCCCTCCACCACGACAGCAGCGCCGCGTACAGCGCTGAACTGTGGCGATTCGCCGACGACGGCGCCCTGACGATGCAGCCCTACACCCAGCTGCCCGGCGGCGACCACACCATGGCCCACCACGAGTTCCACGAGGTCGTGGCGACCGACGCAGTTCTGTGGACGGTACTTCTCGGCGACGCCTCCGTGCCCGGCAACTGGGGCGTGGCCGACCCCGAAACCGGCCAGTACCACGACAACAGCACCCTGAGCCCGGACCCGAACTTCAGCACGCGCTTCGCCGAGCTGAACCCGCACTGGAAGACGGCCGGCAGCAACTCTCTGCTGGCCTGAGCAACCCAAACGACCCGGTCACACCAAGGAGAAGTTCATGAACCAGACCCGGATCATGCTCACCGTCGAGCAGGCCGCGGAATCCATCGGCATCGGCCGCACAACGATGTTCGGCCTGCTGAAGCTGGGCGACATCGAGTCCGTCCGCGTTGGCCGACTCCGCCGAGTCCCGGTCGACGCGATCGAGGCGTACAAGGCACGGCTGATGGCCGAGCAGAACCCTAGCCGCTGAGGAGGCAGACCATGATGACGGCGATGGCTGAGGAGCCCAACGAAGACGAAAACGGCACCGCGAACGGGAATGCCGAAGACTCCGCCAGGAGCCAGGGCGACGGGACGCGCGCGCCGAACGGCGAGTCCTCTGTCTACTTCAGCGAGAAGGACGGCTACTGGCACGGCTGGGTGACGGTCGGCATCAAGGACAACGGCCGAGCCGACCGCCGGCACCGCATGGTGAGGGGCGGCAAGACGAAGGCTGAGCAGGCCAAGGCTGAGCGTGAGATCCAGCGGAAGGTCCGTGATCTGGAGAAGGAACGGGACTCTGGCAAGACGCGCCCGGCCGGCCCGGCCTGGACGGTCGGGAAGTGGCTGAACTACTGGATCACACACATCGCGCCGTCAACCACGGGCAAGAACGGCAACGGGCTCGCCGCTTACGAGGTCGCCGTCCGCGTCCACCTGGTGCCTGGGCTCGGAGCCCACCGGCTCGACAAGATTCGGCCCGAGCACTTCGAGAAGTTCTACGCGAAGATGATGGCCTCTGATCGCTCGGCGGCGACAGCACATCAGGTTCACCGAACTGCGCGACGTGCCTTCGCGATCGCGCAGAAGCGCGGGTACATCAGTGAAAACGTCGTGGCCCTTGCCTCCCCGCCGCGCATCGACGAGGTGGAGGTGGAGCCGTACACCGTGGACGAGGTCCGCGCGATCCTCACGGCGGCGAGCGCCGCCAGGAACAGCGCACGGTGGGCCATCGCTCTCGCCCTCGGGTTCAGGCAAGGCGAGGTTCTCGGCATGAAGTGGGCTGACGTCGACCTCGATGTGGGCTCCGTCCGGGTTCGTCGCGGTCGGCTCCGGCCGAAGTACGAACACGGGTGCGGAGGGGACTGCGGCCGGAAGGCCGGCTACTGCAAGCAGAAGGTCCCGGTGCGGGACGAGACCGGCGACACGAAGTCGAAAGCCGGTAAGCGTACGGTCGGACTTCCCGATCCGCTGATCGTCCTCCTGCGCGCCCATCGCGAGGAGCAACAGAAGGAACGGGCCAACGCGGGCAACCTCTGGCATGAGAAGGGGTATGTGTTCACCTCGGAGGTGGGGGAGCCTCTGAACCCGAGCACGGACTACGACCGTTGGAAGGCGCTCCTGAAAACAGCGGGCATCCGGGACGGCCGACTTCATGACGCACGTCACACCGCCGCGACCGCACTGCTGCTCCTCAAGATTCCAGACGCGACTGTGATGAAGCTCATGGGCTGGTCGTCCAGTTCGATGGCCGAGCGTTATCAACACGTCACCGGCGAGATCCGCAAGGACGTTGCTGTGCAGCTCGGCGACCTCATCTGGAAGCCTGACGACAAGGAACCGTCGGACCAGAAGGCTGCGGCTGAGGACCCGAAGACTCCGGCCGAGGATCCGCCGGAAGACCCGAATGCAACTGGAACTGCAACTGAAGATCAGAGCGGTTGACCTGCGCCTGGAGACGAAACAAGCCCCGACCAGTGTTCCCACTGGTCGGGGCTTGTCCTACAAGCGGAGAATGCGAGATTCGAACTCGCGAGGGGTTGCCCCCAACACGCTTTCCAAGCGTGCGCCCTAGGCCACTAGGCGAATCCTCCGCCGAGAAGCATACCCGACTCCGGGGATGGGTCCGCACAGGTATCCGCACTCCTATATGCTTGACCCCGGACTCCCATGCGGCGTCATCACACTCAACTCCCCCAGGGCTTGACGGCAGCAAGGGTCGGTGTGCTCTGGCGGGTGCATGGGAGTTCTTTTTTGTCCCGGTGTCGGTGTCAGCAGATACCTTGGCTACGTGTCTCTCGCGCTCTATCGCCGCTATCGGCCCGACACCTTCGAGGAGGTCGTCGGCCAGGAGCACGTGACGCTGCCCTTGCAGCAGGCCCTCCGGAACGGTCGGGTGAACCATGCCTACCTGTTCAGCGGGCCGCGGGGGTGCGGCAAGACCACCAGTGCGCGGATCCTGGCGCGCTGTCTGAACTGCGAGCAGGGGCCCACGCCGACGCCGTGCGGGACCTGCCGGTCGTGTGTGGAGCTGGCCAACGGCGGGTCGGGGTCGATCGACGTGATCGAGATCGACGCGGCCTCGCACGGCGGTGTCGACGACGCGCGCGATCTGCGGGAGCGGGCGTTCTTCGCGCCGGCGGCGTCCCGGTTCAAGATCTACATCATCGACGAGGCGCACATGGTGACCTCGGCGGGCTTCAACGCGCTGTTGAAGGTGGTGGAGGAGCCGCCGCCGCACCTGAAGTTCATCTTCGCCACCACCGAGCCGGAGAAGGTGATCGGGACCATCCGGTCCCGGACCCACCACTATCCGTTCCGGCTGATCGCGCCGGGGGCGCTGCGCGAGCACCTGGCCGACATCACCGCGCGCGAGGGCATCAAGGTGGAGCCGGAGGTGCTGCCGCTGGTGGTGCGGGCCGGCGCCGGCTCGGCGCGGGACGCGATGTCGGTGCTGGACCAGCTGCTGGCCGGGTCCGATGAGAACGGCGTCAGCTACGCGATGGCCACTGGCCTGCTCGGCTACACCGACGCCGCGCTGCTGGACCGGCTGATCGAGGCCTTCGCCGGGCACGACGGCGCCGGCGTGTTCGGCCTGGTCGACCAGGTGGTCGAGAGCGGCCACGACCCGCGGCGGTTCCTGACCGACCTGCTGGAGCGCTTCCGCGACCTGGTGGTCCTGAACGCGGTGGCCGATCCGGCCGCCGCCCGGGCGCTCATCGACGTGCCCGACGACCAGTTCGAGGCGATGGCGGCGCAGGCCCGGACCTTCGGCGCCGCGGAGCTCTCGCGCGCGGCCGACCTGGTGAACACCGGCCTGACCGAGATGCGCGGGGCCACCGCCCCCCGCCTGCAGCTGGAGCTGGTGTGCGCCCGGGTGCTGCTGCCCGGCGCCGACGACGCCGAGCAGGGCCTGGTCGCCCGCGTGGACCGGCTG
The DNA here is from genome assembly GCF_041262705.1 of Catenulispora sp. MAP12-49. Lineage (NCBI taxonomy): Bacteria > Bacillati > Actinomycetota > Actinomycetes > Catenulisporales > Catenulisporaceae > Catenulispora > Catenulispora sp. MAP12-49. The sequence goes on from NZ_JBGCCP010000001.1 coordinate 635,473, forward strand.
GAGCGCCGCGGGGTGGTGATGGGTGCCGCCGCCCCCGCGCCGATGGCGCCGATGGCGCAGACGGCTCCGACGGGCGGCGGGCCGCGGGTGGTGGAGGACGAGTTCGACGAGCCGCCGGCGCGTCGGCCGGCCGGGCCGGGCAATCAGGGTCCGGGCGCCGTGGCCCATGCCGGTCCCGGTCCCGGTCCTGGTGCCGGAGCTGGAGCCGGCGCGACAGGTCCCGGCGGCGCGGACCCGCGCGGTGCCGCCGGCAGCCCGCAGCCGCCCGCGAGCGGCGGCAGCCTCGGCACGCCGCCGTGGGAGCAGGGCGGCGGCGGTGCGCAGCAGGGCGCGTCCGGGCCCGCGCCGGCAGCGACGCAGGCTTCGGCGCCGGCCCCGGCAACCGGAGGCGCGCTGGGAACCCCGCCTTGGGACCGGCAGCCCCAGGGCTCCGGAGGGCAGGCGGCTGCGGATACCGCGAGTACCGGGGCCCCGGCCGACGCCGGGCAGCAGGCGCCCGCCGCGGACGCCGCGCCGTCCTGGGCCGCCGAGGCCACATCGGTTCCGGTCCCGGCTTCGACACCGGCTTCGGCACCCACACCGTCACCGGCTCCCGCCGCGGCGGAGTCGAGCGCGCCGCCGCAGGCCGCCCCGGCGCCACAGCCGCAGGCCTCGTCGGGTGGGGCACTCGCCGGCGTCGACATCCGCCGCATGTGGCCGGACCTGGTCGAGGAGGTCAAGCGCCGGGACGGCCGGGTGAGCTGGATGCTCCTGAGCCAGAACGCGCAGGTCCTCGGCGTGGACGGCGACCGCTTGCAGGTCGCCTTCGTGAACGCCGGCGCGCGCGACCGCTTCGTGGGGCGCGGCACCTCCGACACGCTGCGCCAGGCCGTGCACGACCTGTTCGGTTTCCAGTGGCAGGTCGACGCGATCGTGGACCCGTCGCAGACCCCCGGCACGCAGATCAGCCCGGGCGTCTCCATGACCCCGCCGCCCCCGGCGCAGATGCCCGCGCCGCCGAGCTCGTATCAGCCCCCGCAGGCTCAAGCCGAGGCTCAACCCTCGCCGCCGCCACCGTCGCCGCAGCGCGAGCCCGAGCCGCCGCGCGCGGCCCCGGCGCCGCCGCGTCCGGCGCAGCAGGCGCAGGCTGCGTCCCCGGCTCCCTCGGCGCCGCCCCCGCCGCCGACCCCGGTGGTCCGGCCCGAGGACGACGTGGTCTCCGACGACGACGAGGTGCTGGCCGAGGACAACGCCTCGGCCCACGAACTCGTCGTCCGGGAACTCGGTGCGCAGCGGCTGGACGGCGAGGACTGACCGGTGCGCGCCGGGCCGCCCCGCGGACGCGGCGGCGCCGGCGCCGGCGGCGAACATCGAGCGGTGGAGATCGCGCGGCGAAGATCACCGCCGGTTCACCGAGGGTTCAGCGCGGGACCGGAACCAGGGCCGCGCGCGAACCGTTCTCCAGCGGAAGCCGGGCGTCCCACGTCATCCGGCCCGGCCAGCCGTTCTCGACCGGGACACGCGGTATTGGCCGCCTTGGTGTCGGAGCGCGTATGGTCGAGTACGACTTCACATAGCGGCGCCAACACGGCAGGAACAGGAGCACGCACAGTGGCTTTCCCCGATGCGACCGGGCCCGATGGCGGGATGCCGGACTTCGGCGGCATGGACCTGCAGGGCATGCTCGGCCAGGCCATGCAGATGCAGCAGCAGATGGTCCAGGCGCAGCAGGAGCTGGAGAACACCATCGTCTCAGGCAGTGCCGGCGGCGGCCTGGTGACCGCCAAGGTGACCGGCACCGGAGACCTGGTGGGCCTGGACATCAAGCCCGAGGCCGCCGACCCGGAGGACACAGAGACGCTGGCCGACCTGGTGATCGCCGCGGTGCGTGACGCACGCGCGGCGGCCGACAAGCTGGCCTCGGACAAGATGGGCCCGCTGGCCGGCGGCGGCATGCCGGACCTGGGCAGCCTCGGCAACCTGTTCGGCTGAGGCGGGTCGGGGATTCTGTCGTGTACGAGGGTGTGGTCCAGGACCTGATCGACGAGCTCGGCCATCTGCCCAACATCGGGCCCAAGTCCGCACAACGCATCGCCTTCCACCTGCTGCAGGCCGATCCGGCCGAGGTCCGCAGGCTCGCCGAGGTCCTGATCCGGGCCAAGGAGCAGGTGCGGTTCTGTGTGGTCTGCTTCAACGTCGCCGAGCAGCAGGAGTGCAAGATCTGCCGGGACCCCCGGCGCGACCCGGGCAGCCTGTGCGTGGTGGAGGAGTCCAAGGACGTCGTCGCCGTCGAGAAGACCCGGGAGTTCCGGGGCCGGTACCACGTGCTGGGCGGGGCCATCTCGCCGATCGACGGCGTGGGCCCGGACGACCTGCGGGTCAAGGAACTGCTCAAACGGCTGGCCGACGGTGTGATCACCGAGGTGATCCTGGCCACCGACCCGAACCTGGAGGGGGAGGCCACCGCCACGTACCTGGCGCGGCTGATCAAACCCCTGGGGCTGCGGGTGACCCGGCTGGCATCAGGCCTGCCGGTGGGCGGGGATCTGGAATACGCCGACGAGGTCACCCTCGGCCGGGCGTTCGAGGGGAGAAGGCAGCTCGATGTCTGAACCGATGACCTCCGACGATTTGTCGGACTTCGCGATCGAGATCCACGACCAGGTCACCTCCTTCCTGCTCTCGGTGCGCGCGGTGGCCCGGGGCGACGCTCCGGACAGCAGCGTGCCGATCCTGCTGTTGGAGACCTCGCAGCTGCTGCTGGCCGGCGGGCGCCTGGGCGCCATCCGGGACGTGGTGCCCGACGAGCGCTTCGAGACCGACGCCGGTCCCGACCCGGACCTGGACGAGCTGCGCGACAAGCTGAACGCGCTGCTCAAGCCGGTGAACACCTACAAGGAGGTGTTCGACCCGCTGGCCCCCAAGTCCGAGATCGAGACCCGCCGGATCTCCGACGACCTGGCCCTGGTCTGCGCCGACCTGGCGCACGGCCTGGCCCACTACAAGGCCGAGCGGGTCACCGAGGCGCTGTGGTGGTGGCAGTTCTCCTACCTGTCCAGCTGGGGCCCGGCGGCCTCGGCGGTGCAGCGGGCGCTGCTGTCGGTGGTGGCCCGCTCCCGGCTCGGCGCGACCACCGGCTGAGCCGGTCGCGTCCGTTTCCTCCAGACGTTTCCGCGACCGGCCGCCTGACCTGCGGCGGCGGCCGGTCCCACATGGTGAAAGCCCAGGGACGTCTCAGCGGTCCCGATTAGACTCGAAGGCGCCGGGCCGCCTGCGGGCGGCCCTTTGTACCGCACCGCACACCGCCTCACCTCCAGGGAGACACCGCGTGGGCCTCATCGTCCAGAAGTACGGGGGCAGCTCCGTTGCCGACGCCGAGAGCATCAAGCGTGTCGCCAAACGGATCATGGAGACGCGCCGGGCCGGCCACGAGGTGTGCGTCGTGGTCTCGGCGATGGGCGACACCACGGACGAGCTGATCGACCTGGCCAAGCAGGTCTCGCCGATCCTGGAGGGCCGCGAGTACGACATGCTGCTCACCGCCGGCGAGCGCATCTCGATGTCGCTGGTGGCCATGGCCATCAACTCCATGGGCGGCGACGCGCGCAGCTTCACCGGCTCGCAGGCCGGCGTGATCACCGACCAGTCCTTCAACAAGGCCCGCATCACCTCGGTGACCCCGGGCCGGCTGCGCACGGCGCTGGACGAGGGCGCGATCACGATCGTGGCCGGCTTCCAGGGCGTCTCGGAGACCACGAAGGACATCACCACGCTGGGCCGAGGCGGCTCGGACACCACCGCGGTCGCGCTGGCCGCGGCCCTGGGCGCCGACGTCTGCGAGATCTACACCGACGTGGACGGCGTGTTCTCCGCCGACCCGCGCCTGGTGCCCAAGGCCCGCAAGCTGAACCGGGTCGCCTATGAGGAGATGCTGGAGCTCGCCGCGTCCGGCGCGAAGATCCTGCACCTGCGCAGCGTGGAGTACGCGCGCCGTTTCAACGTCCCGATCCATGTCCGTTCGTCGTTCTCCCAGCATGAGGGCACCTGGGTCCGCGCCAGAGAAGAAGGAGAAACCGTGGAGCAAGCCATCATCGCCGGGGTCGCGCATGACACCAGCGAGGCGAAGGTCACGGTGGTCGGCGTGCCCGACAAGCCCGGCGTGGCCGCCCAGATCTTCCGCACCATCGCCGACGCCGAGCTGAACATCGACATGGTGGTGCAGAACATCTCCGCCGCCGCGACCGGCCGCACCGACATCTCCTTCACGCTGCCGGTCGCCGACGGCCGCAGGGCGATCACCGCGCTGCAGAAGGTGCAGCCCGCGATCGCCTTCGAGTCGCTGCTGTTCGACGACCAGATCGCCAAGGTGTCGCTGGTCGGCGCGGGCATGAAGTCGCACCCCGGGGTGACCGCGGTGTTCTTCGAGGCCCTGTCCAACGTCGGCGTGAACGCCGAGATGATCTCGACCTCGGAGATCCGCATCTCCGTGGTCTGCCGCGCCGACGTCGTCAAGGACGCCGTCGCCGCGCTGCACACCGCCTTCGGCCTGGACGCCGATGGCAACGAAGCCGTGGTTTACGGAGGCACCGGCCGATGACTGGAAAGAAGCCCACCCTGGCGGTCGTGGGGGCGACCGGAGCGGTCGGCACCGTGATGCTCGACCTGCTGTCCACCCGCGAGGACGTCTGGGGCGAGATCCGTTTGATCGCCTCGGCGCGCAGCGCCGGGCGCAAGCTGGCCTGCCGCGGCGAGCAGTTGGAGGTCGTGGCGCTGTCCGAGGAGGCCTTCGAGGGCGTCGACGTGGCGATGTTCGACGTGCCCGACGAGGTCTCGGCGCAGTGGGCGCCGATCGCCGCAGGCCTTGGGGCGGTGGCCGTGGACAACTCCGGCGCGTTCCGGATGGACCCGGAGGTGCCGCTGGTGGTGCCGGAGGTCAACGCCTCCGCCGCGCGCAACCGGCCCAAGGGCATCATCGCCAACCCGAACTGCACGACGCTGTCGATGATCGTGGTGCTCGGCGCCCTGCACCAGCGCTACGGCCTGGCCTCGGTGGTGGCCGCGTCCTACCAGGCGGCCTCCGGTGCCGGCCAGCCCGGCATCGACACGCTGCGCGCGCAGATGGAGAAGGTGTCCGGCACCAACCTCGGCACCCACCCCGGCGACCTGCGCGGCGTGGTCGGCGACCTGGGCCCGTTCCCGGCGCCGCTGGCGCTGAACGTGGTGCCGTGGGCCGGCTCGCTGAAGGAGGACGGCTGGTCCTCCGAGGAGCTGAAGATCCGCAACGAGTCGCGCAAGATCCTGGGCCTGCCGGACCTGCGGGTGTCGGCGACCTGTGTGCGCGTCCCGGTGGTCACCACGCACTCGGTGTCCGTGCACGCCAGCTTCGAGGACGAGGTCACCGTGGCCGGCGCGCACGAGATACTGCGGGCCGCCCCGGGCGTCGTCGTGCTCGACGACCCGGCGGCCGGGGAGTTCCCGACCCCGGCGGACGTGGTCGGCACCGACCCGACGTGGGTGGGGCGCATCCGGCGTTCGCTGGACGACCCGAAGTCGCTGGAGCTGTTCGTCTGCGGCGACAACCTGCGCAAGGGCGCTGCGCTGAACACCGCGCAGATCGCCGAGGTGGTGGCTGCGGAGCTGTCCGGGAAGGTCTAAGGGTTCTTATTGCCCGGCCCATTCGGGTAGGAATATAGGCATGTGCCTGTCAGAACACCCCCGTAGGCGGTACAACTTTACGGGGGTGTTCCGTGTCTAACCATCGTGACCGCTGGAGTGTTGACGTCCGCGATGCCCACGGGTGGGGCAGTGGTGACGTCTGACCGAGAAGCCGGCGACGTCACCGTCGACCTGCTCACGCAGACGTACCGCGACCACTACGGCTCCCTGCTGAAGCTGGCCGCCCTTCTGCTGGACGACCTGGCCTCCTGCGAGGACGTGGTCCAGGAGGCGTTCATCCGGGTGCACAGCGCGCGCACGCGGGTGCGGGACTCCGAGAAGGTGCTGGCCTATCTGCGCCAGACCGTGGTGAACCTCTCGCGCTCGGCGCTGCGCCGGCGGCTGATCGGCATGCGCCTGGCGCCCAAGCCGATGCCGGACATGGCCAGCGCCGAGGAGGGCGCCTACGAACTGCTGGAGAAGGACGCCCTGATCCAGGCCCTGCGGGGCATCCAGCGGCGCCAGCGCGAGGTGCTGGTGCTCCGCTACTTCTCGGACCTGACCGAGGCGCAGGTGGCGGATCTGCTCGGGATCTCGATCGGGTCGGTCAAGGCTTATGGGTCTCGGGGGATCGAGGCCCTTCGGGTACGGATGGAGGCGTTCCGGTGAGCGGGCCCGACCACGGGGATTCCGGGGTGCCGGACGACGACATCGACGGTTCCTACAGTTCCGACGGCTTCGACGACGTCGGCAGCGCTCTGCGCGAGCGTTTCCAGCAGGCGGTCTCGGGCTTGGAACCGGGGCCCGGGACGCTGGACTATCTTCGGCGCGCGGTTCCGGCGCGGCGCCGCCGGCGGCACGCGGCGCTGGCCGCGACGGCCGTGTCGGTGTTCGCGGTGAGCGCCGGGGCGACGCTGGCCGCCCGCGGATCCTTCGAGTCCGGATCCTCCCAGGCCGGCGGCACCGCCGTCGGCAATCTGATGTCCACGGGGACGAACGACGCGCCGGGCGGCGGTTCCGGCCACGGTCCCTCGTCCCCCGGCGGCCCGGACCGGACCACCGACGGAGCGGTCGGCACCGAGGCGCCGTCCTCGGCGGGCTCGGCGCCGGGAAGCGCGAAGCCGCCGCAGTCCGCGACCGCGCCATCGGCCCCGGTGTCCGGGAGCCCGTTGGTCGCGCTGTGTCAGAACTCTTCGGTGACCGCGCTGGTCGCCACCGCGAACGGCACGAGCGCGGGGGTCACCTACGAGACCTTCGAGGGGACCGCGAAGGCGGCCTGCACACTGCAGGGACTGCCGGGTCTGACCGTGACCGGCTCCGGCGGCACACCGGTGAAGATCTCGGTGTCCGCGGCGGATCTGAGCGTCGCGCCGCTGCTGCCGAGTGTCCCGGCCGGCCAGGCGCTGGTGCTGCAGCCCGGCGAGCGGTTCGAGTTCCAGCTCGCCTGGGTCCCCTGGACCTGCCCGACGAATCCCCCGCCGACGGTCCCGCCGACGTCCGTGCCGTCCACGGCCGGAAGCCCGACGCAGAGCGCGGCCCTGTCCTCGGCCGGACCGACGCCGAGCGGGCCGAGTTCGCCGCCGTCGAGCCCGACGACGCCGTCCGGGCCGCCGTCGTCGTCCGCGCCGGGCTCGGCGCTGTATTCGGTGGTCTATGCGGTGTCCGGGTCGCAGCCGGCGCAGAGCGTGAGTTTCCGGGCCGAGTGCGGGGCCGCGGTCTACGTCACGAACTACTTCGCGGTGTCGGGGCAGCGGCAGGTGGGACAGCCGACGTCGGGCTCCGATTCGGCGCACTGAGCGCGCGCTATGCGATTGCTGCTAAGCGTTGTCCGCCTATAGCGCGCTCAGGTAGACCCAGTTCCCGTCCTCGCGGACGAAGGTGCTGTTCTCCCGCATGGAGCCGGTGCGGCCGGATTCCGTGTAGTGCGCGATGAATTCGACGGTGCCGTCGGTGTGGAACGCCGTGCCGCCGGTGGTGCCGAGGATCTCCAGGCCGGTCCAGCGGAGCTTCGGCTCGAAGTCGAGTGTCGTGGGGCGCGTCGAGGGGTGGTGGGTCTTCAACAAGTACGCGCCGTCCTGTACAGCGAAGGCGCTATAGCGGGAGCGCATGAGCTGTTCCGCTGTCGTGGCGGTCGCGTGTCCAGAGTGCAGTGGGCCACAACAGTCGGCGTACGGCTTCCCTGTACCGCAGGGACACATAGCGGGAATCGCTTTAGCGTTTCCGCCCCGACGTTCTTTACGCGGCACTAGGCGCCTGCTTACGGATTTCGAGATGGTCCAGGAGTTCCTGGGTCGCCGCCGCGATGGCGTCCACGGCCTGCTCGAAGGCCTCGGTGTTGGTCTTGCTCGGCGCGCGGAAACCGCTGATCTTGCGGACGTACTGGAGCGCTGCGGCGCGGACGTCCTCGGCGGTGGGGTCGGCCACGTAGGGCTCGCGGAGGGTCTTGATGCTTCGGCACATGCCTTCAGGCTAATCCCGGGCGCCGACGAGATGCGGACGTTCCAGGCTTTGCTGGTGCGCGACGTGCCAGGCGGTGTGCGCGGCGTCGAAGAACTGATCGGTCTCCCGGGCCGAGTCGACCGAAGCGCATACGGTCGCCGCGATGGCGATCCCCACTAGGACCGCGAGTACGCGGCGGCGCGGAGGCGGCGGCGCCATCAGCGCGCGGACGCGTTTGCCCACATGCGCCTGCGCCATCGCCGGGACGGTGCGGGGGAGGTTCGACAGGGCGGCCCGGCCGAGCGCCCGCGCCAGGATCTCGCGGTCGCCGACCGCGATCGCGGCGTCCTCGTCGGCCCACCGCTCGGTGGCTTCGGTGACCGCGTCCGGCAGCCGCCACAGCAACGGGTTCGCGACCGCGGCGAGGTTGGTCAGGAGCAGGTACAGGTGGTGCCGGCGGCACAGGTGGGCCTGCTCATGGGCGAACATCGCGCGGCGCTGGTCCTCGTCGAGGGTGCGCAGCAGCGAGTCGGTGGCGACGATGCGGGTCGGGATCGCGGCGTGGCCTGGCAGCGACGGGATCCCGGGTACGGCGAAGGCCTGGGCGCGGGGGTCCTCGATCACCGCGATGCTCGCCGGGTGGGCCGAGAAGGCCTTGGCCAGACGGTACGTGCGGGCCGACTCGCGCCACAGGCGGATGGCGCCGCGGACCGCGAAGGGGACCAGGGCCAGGAGCGCGGCGCCCGCGGCAGCGCCGGCCAGCGGGCTCACCGGGCCGTGCACGAGGACCGCGTCCGAGAGCCGGCCCTCGGCGGCGAACTCCGGAATCCGCAGCAGGGCGACGCTGGTCAGCAGGGCCAGCGAGGCCACCGAGGTGAGAGCGGAGACCAGCGCCGCGGCGGTGAGCAGCACGGTGGCCACCGCCGGCGGCAGGCGGCGCCCCAGGGCCGGGCCTGCGGCGCCGAGCGCGAGCGCGGCCAGCAGCGGGAGGTAGACGTTGACGTTCATGGCTAGTCGCCCAGCAGCTCGCGGATCATCGCCGCGTCGTCCGGGGAGATCTCGCCGAGGAACTTCGACAGCACGGCCGGGCGGTCGCTGCTGCCCTCCAGCGCGGCGCGCATGGCCTCCGCAGCGAGGTCGGCCTGCTCCACGACCGGGGTATAGGCGTAGGCCTTCCCCTCGCGGACGCGGGTGAGCATCTTCTTCTCGTGCAGGCGGTCCAGGATCGTCTTCACAGTGGTGTAGGCCAGACCGCCGCCCACCTGCTCCTGCACCGCGGCCGGGGTGAGCGGGCGGCCCGCCGCCCAGAGCGCGGCCAGCACTTCCTGCTCCAGCGCTCCGGAGGGTCTGCGTCCGGTGGCCATCAGGGGGTCTCCTCACACGTCCGGTTCCGCGGGCGCGGTGTCGTCCGCATCGATGCTACAGCTTGTAGTAGATTGCGGGACGGGAACGCTTCGTTCACCCGGCGTTCACCAGTTTTGCCTGCACAGCCCATGGACCGCATCCCCCGATCGTAGGAGTATCCGCGATGCCGAAGGTACGCCACTGGCTGGCGATCCCGCTGGCCCTGTTCGCCGCGGCCCTGGCGCTGGGGCTGACCGCCGCGCACACCTCGCTGACGCGGAGCACCGAGCTGGACTGGAACTCGCATATCCAGCAGCTGCGGACCGGCTGGCTCAACCGCGTGCTGCTGGACCTGGCGAACCTCGCCTCGCCGGTCGGGGGACTGGTGATCACCGTGCTCATCGCGCTGTTCTTCCTGTGGCGCCGCAACCCGGTGCAGGCCACCGCCACGTTCCTGGTGATCGCGGTGGGCTGGAACAGCTCGGAGATCGCGAAGATCATCGTGGCCCGGCACCGGCCGCCGACGGTCTACTCGCTGGCCCCGGAGACCGGCTCGAACTCGTTCCCGTCGGGGCACACGGCGTTCGCCTTCTCGCTGGCCGTCGCGCTGTGCCTGCTGGCCGCGCGGACCCGCTGGTTCGGGCTCGCGGTGGCGCTCGGCACCGCCTGGACGCTGCTGATCGGCTTCGACCGCCTGTACATCGGCGCGCACTACCCGTTCGACGTGCTGGGCTCGGTACTGGTCAGCACCGCGGCGATCGTCTTCCTGACCGGTCTGTGGCACGGCTGGATCGCGCCGAACCTGTACCGGGTGCCGCTGCTGGACAAGTTCGGTCCGGTCCCGGGGCCTGAGGCCGCCCCGGAGACCGTTTCCGTCACGGGCTACTGACCCGTGGCTTTCCGTCGAAATCCATCGAAATCCGTCAGAAGCCAGCCGACTCGCCCGGCTTGAGCAGCCGCAGCTTCTCCTCCAGGCCGGCGGCCGCGAACGCCTGCCGAAGCTGCTCGCCGCCCTCGCTGAAGTGCGCCCACTGCTCGAAGTGCAGCGGGACCACGGCGCCGGCCCGCAGGATCCCTGCGGCCTCGGCGGCCTCGGCGCTGGTCAGCGTCAGGTAGGCGTAGTCCAGCAGCGGGGTGCGGGCCCCGCCGGCGAACAGCAGCGCCATGTCGACCGGGGCGTAGCGGTCGGCGATCTCGCGGACCAGGTCCAGCGAGGCGTTGTCGCCGCTGATGTAGACCGTCGGCAGGTCCTCGCCGGTCAGGACGAAGCCGGTGACCTCGCCGACCACCGGCTCGCTGCCCTCCGGACCGTGCAGCGCCGGGACCCCGGTGACCAGGGCGGTGCCGCCGCCGGGGCGGTCGAACTCCTGGCTGACCCAGTTCGGCAGGCCCAGCACCGCGCCGCCCAGGCGCTCCTCGGCCGAGCGGGTGCTCAGAACCAGGCGGGCGGTGTCGACGTAGTCCCGCCCGCCGTCGTCGAGGTTGTCAGGGTGCTGGTCGTGGGACAGCAGCACCACGTCCACGGCGCCGACCTCGTCGGCGGTCAGGGCCGGGCCCGCGGTCTTGGTCAGGACCCGCTCGCCGACCGGGTGATCGCCGGGTGGGTCGAAGGTCGGATCCACGAGGATCGTGACGCCGCCGTAGTCGAGCAGGGCCGAGGGACCGCCGAGGTAACGGACCGTGAAGGTCTCCGGATTCGCCATGGATCAACACTACGGCCGCCCTCGCCGGCGCGGACATGGCAGCGGCGTCGATCGTCGTGCTTTGCGATCGACGCCGCGTCCAACGTGACGGCCTTGCGGTAGGGAGCCTGGACCCCCGGGTCGCTTACGCCAGCGCGGACTTCACCGCGGCGGCGACCCGGCCGCCTTCGGCGCGTCCGGCGATCTTCGGGTTCAGCGCCTTCATCACCAGGCCCATGCCCTTGGGGCCCTCGGCGCCGGTCTCGGCGATGGCCTGGGCGACCAGCGCGGCCAGCTCCTCGTCGCTCAGCTGGGCGGGCAGGTAGCGGGCCAGGACCTCGCCCTCGGCCTTCTCCCGAGCGGCCTGCTCGGGGCGGCCGCCGTTCTCGAACGCCTCGGCGGCCTCGCGGCGCTTCTTCGCCTCCCGCGTGAGCACCTGGACGACCTCGGCGTCGGACAGCTCGCGCGCCGCCTTGCCGGCCACCTCCTCGGTGCCGATGGCGGTCAGGGCCATCCGCAGGGTGGCGGTCACCAACTCGTCGCGGCCCTTCATGGCGGCGGTGAGATCGGTGCGGAGCGTTTCCTTGAGCGCGGTCATGATCATCCCTTCTGAATGCACCCCAGTCTGTCACCAACTCCCCCGGTCCGGCCGCGAGATTTCGCCGGATGCCGATAATGGAATCCATGCGGAAGCTCGTGACGGTCCCCCTGTCCCTCGCCGGCGCGGCAGCGGCCGGGCTCGCCTATGCGCACAAGGTCGAGCCCAACCTGTTCCGGCTGCGCCGGTACGAGGTCCCGGTGCTCCCGCGCGGGGTGCGCCCGTTCCGGATCCTGCAGGTCTCGGACATCCACATGATCCCCGAGCAGTACCGCAAGGTCCGCTGGCTGCGCTCGCTGGCCGCCCTGGAGCCGGACTTCGTGGTCAACACCGGCGACAACCTGTCCCATCCCGAGGGCATCGGCTCGGTGCTGGACGCCCTGGAGCCGCTGATGGAGCTGCCCGGCGCCTTCGTCATGGGCTCCAACGACTACCTGGCGGCCAAGCCCCTGAACCCGACGAAGTACCTGCGTGGCGGCGACCCGAGCAAGCGCACCCGCGGCCAGGGTCCGACGAACGACTGGCAGAAGCTGCGCGACGGCTTCGGCAAGGCCGGCTGGCTGGACCTGACCAACCGCACCGACCGCCTCACCCTGCCCGGCGCCGCCGGCCCCGTGGTCGGCCTGGTGGGCGTCGACGACCCGCACATCCGCCGCGACGACTACGCCGGCGCCGCCGCGGAGCTGACCGCCGAGGAGGGCACCGCCTCCGGCACCCACAGCGGCACCCACAGCGCCGCCCGCACCCTGCCCGGCACCGACCTGACCATCGGCGTCGTCCACGCCCCCTACCGCCGCGTCCTGGACGCCATGTCCGCCGACGGCCTGCCGCTGATCCTGGCCGGCCACACCCACGGCGGCCAGCTCCGCGTCCCCCTCTACGGCGCCCTGGTGACCAACTGCGACCTCGACCGCCGCCGCGCCTCCGGCCTGTCCACCTACGGCGAGTCGCACCTGCACGTCTCAGCCGGCTGCGGCACCTCCCGCTTCGCCCAGGTCCGCTTCTGCTGCCCCCCCGAGGCCGCCCTGCTGACCCTCACGCCCCGATCTTGAGGCTCTGACCTGGGCGGATAAGTCGTTTTCGCTTCCGGGCCACGTTTGGGTAGACTGTCCACGCACGATCGGGGTGTGGCGCAGCTTGGTAGCGCGCTACGTTCGGGACGTAGAGGCCGCAGGTTCAAATCCTGTCACCCCGACCCAAGCAAGAGGCTCGTCTCCCTTCCGGGAGGCGGGCCTCTTGTGGTTCTGGCAGAAAGCCGGGAGGCCGTCCCCCCCCGGCGACCACCTTCGTGACGGTCAGCGTGCCACGGCGGAGGCAAGCCGCTGCCGGTGGCGGTCGGCGCGCTGCTTCAGGCGATTCGACCAGGTTCCGCGCCAAGCGTCGACCCACAGGACAGGCGCACCCGAGTGTGTTCCCGGCGGCGTCCACAGGTGGCAGTCGATCAGCACCCAGCTTCCAGCCTTGGGATGGCGGCCTTCCCACCACGTGTCCCACTGCCCGGCACCGTCGAACCAGACGATGACTTTCGTACCGCGACGCGCCTTCTGGTACACCTGCTCAACGCGGCCGAGCATGGTCTGGCTTCGTCTGCCGACGGGCGCGGGTGCCCTGGTATAGGGAGTGAGACGAGACCATTCCTCATGGGCTTTGGCATCACGGCGCCGACCGAACATGTACACCCCCACCGATCACGAGATGCTCGGACGGCATCTCGTTGAGTGATTGTACGTACCTTGGGTCATCGCCAGAACACGGCGCGTGTTGTGTTGTCACCCCGACCAGGTGCGAGAGGCCGGATCCGCTTTTCGGATCCGGCCCCTTTCCCGTTGCGGCGGCTACGGGATGTTGTACATGGGGTTCGGCAGCTTGAAGCCGCGGTCGTCGTAGCCGCCGGCGTAGTCGCTGACCTGGTCGCCGATGGCCTCGATGAAGTCGTAGCCCATCGTGTGTTCCAGGTATTCGCGGGTGGCCGACTTGAACGGGGTCGCGGTGCACTGTGTCCCGCAGGGGAGGTACGGCGGGGGGTCCTGCCTGGGGCGCAGGTAGAGGCCGTCGATCGGGAAGCCCAGGGCGGTGAGCTGGTTGCGGGTGACCGTGGTGAGGTTGTCGTGGCGGCCGGTGATGAAGACGACCTTCACGCCGTGTGCGTGGGCCCACTGGGCCAGCTCCAGCGTGGGCTGGATGACCGGGTAGGTGTTGTCGGCGTTGGCCTGTGCGTCCGCCGCTGAGGCGTCGGCGCCGCCGCCGAAGTCGTAGTCGGCGTTGACCGGGTAGGTGGAGATCGAGGTGTCGTCGATGTCCAGCATGATCGCTGGGGTGCGCGGGGCGTGATGGGCCAGGCGTTCTGCGAGGTAGGCCTTGGCCTGGCCGATCTGGGTGGCCACGTCGGCGGCCCACTGGCTGTGGGGGCCGATGTGGTGGTGGCCCGCGGCGTCCGCGGAGCCGTTGTAGTAGGTGTTGATCTGGGCTTTGAGTTGGTCGAGGTTGCGCGGTTCGGCGCCGACTCGCTTGTAGTCCGGTGGGGCGGCGGTGGTCGCGGCGGCCACGCCGGCGCCGGCCAGGGCTGTGGCCAGGGCGAGGGCGGCGGCGGTCGTGGCCAGGGTGGGGCGGGCCGTTCGCAGGGCCGACAGCGGGGCCGGCAGCAGGCGGGTTCGCATGGGGCCGGTCACTTCCCGATGGTCTGCTGGATCCAGCTCTGGTACGCGGTGATGTCCGCGTAGTCCTTGACCGTGTCGGAGCCTCTGCTGTCGGTGCCGACGATGGCGCCGTCGTAGAACGCCGGGCCGCCGGAGTCGCCCTTCGCCGAGATGCCCGAGCCCTTCGTCAGCTGCAGGACGTGCGCGTTGGCGTCGTCGGAGGCGCTGTTGTCCTTCACGACCATGGTGCAGGTCTTCAGCTGGTTGGAGGGCGTGCCGCTGCTGTCCACCTCGCCGTATCCGTAGGCCTGGACCGAGGCCTTGTCGGCCGGCCGGTCCGAGGGCGAGCCGATCTTCGCGTAGGTCGTGGTGTAGGGCTTGGTGAGGTGGAGCAGCAGGATGTCCTCGCCGTTCCCCTTGATCTGCTTGTCGGTGGAGATCTGCGTTCCCTGACCCTTCGTCACGCTGCCCAGCAGGACGTAGTCGTCGCTGGCCGCGCAGTGCCCTGCGGTCAGGACCCACTGGGCCGCGATGAGGGCGCCGGAGCAGTGGCTGCTGCCGCCGTTGAACCGGATCTGCGCCGCCCAGGGCGCGCTGGAGATGTTGCTGACCGTCGATCCGCCGATGATCAGGGGGCTGGCAGCCTGCGCCGCGCCGCCGGCCATGAGGATTCCCGCGGCTGTGAGACCGCCGATCAACGCGACGCGCCGTCGGTTCGACATTGTGTTCCTCCGCATTCGTGAATGGATGGACCGAGCGGGGAGGAACGTACTTCTGGGCCGAGTGGGGGCGTAAGGCCTGGTGAGCGGGCCTGGAGGGGTGCCTGAACAGGGGCGGGTAAGGCCGCTGGTCGAGGTTGGCGCGGCAAGCCATTGACTGGTCATAAAGTTGGCGAACTTATCGGTCGGTGTGGCCTCGTCGCCGGTGGCGGTCAGCGAGCCGATGAGACGGCACTGGGAAGTATGAAGACCACGCCGGTCCGCGTTTTGGGCCCGTCGCGGCGGCCAGGTCCGCTCGACCACCCAGCGTCCCGGGTGCTCGTCCGCGTTCGAGCCGAACGGCGCCGGGGTCGGGCATCCAGGCCCTCGGCGCGGGCAGTTCTTCATCCTGGTCCGCGTTTTCGCGGAGGAATCGGTCAAACCATTTCAAACATTCGTCGGCGAAATCCATCGCGGGGCCGGGGTTCGCCTGGTGCGGATATGGATGGGCCCGGGGGCCGACCGTGAGGACCGCCGCCTTGATTGTCCGAGGGATCCTCGATCACCGAGCCGTGCAGAGCATCGTCGAGCCCCATGGCAGGGCCTCGGAGGCGACCAGCGATCCGCCGAGGTGGTGCAACGTCGTCGGCGTAGCGGTCGTCGGTGGAGCAGACGATCACAATGCATTTCAGTTCCGGCGCAGTCAGGGCGGCGACCTGCAAGCCATTGAAGCCGTCCCAGGACTCTGCCTCGCTTGTCGACGCGCACGGCCGCGCAGGACGAGCAGGACTCGGGCGGGAACCGCACGAGACCCTTCCCCAGTGCGATGACCGTGCTGGAGCCAAAGTCGGTGACGACAAGTAGTTCCGGTTCATCCTGCCGTGCCTGGCCGTGATGATCGTCATGATCTGCGGTTTCCTGTCGGCCGGGGCGGCTCTGGGATGGCCACCCCAATGGGTTAACGCCCGTCGCTCGGGTAGCGTACGGTCCATGCTCGATCTCTTGCATGGCACAGAAGGTGCCTCGCGCTTCGACCTGGCGGCTCTGCCCTGGTGGCGGATCTGCCGTGTCGACGCCGTGGCCCCCGGGCAGGGCGCGGTCCAGTCGTTCCTCGACGAGTTGTCCAAGGCGTTCGCCGACCAGGGGCACGAGGTCGGGCGGCCGGCGTCGGTCTCCGGGGCCGGCAAGCGGGCCGAGCTGGACGTGCTGCTCGTCCACATACCCGTCCCGGCCGGGCCCGGTACGTTGCTGGACCGGGTCGCCGAGCAGTATCCGCCGTTGATGGTGAGCCTGCGGCGCACCGGCGACGTGCGCGGGGGCGTGCGGAACCTGGTCGGGGTGTTCGAGGTCGACGAGCCGCTGGCCGGGGCCAAGCACCTGGAGGTGGTGCAGCTGGCCCGGGTGCTGATGGCCCGGGTCGGGGCGCCCAAGACGCTCTTCGTGTATCCGGACCCCGAGACCGGCGAGATCCTCGAGGCCACGCTGTGCACCATGGAGGGCGGCCACCCCTCGGTCACCACTGACATAGTGCGCGACATCCGTGACCGGCTGGTCGCCGTGGCCTGCGCCACCGAGGTCAACGACCGGCTGGACCGGATACCGGACTCGGTGCAGACCTCCGCTTTCGAGACCGCCCGGTCCCCGCAGGTGCTTGTCACCGCCGGCCGCCGCATGGGCCGCCTGGGCCTGCTGCCCCCGCCGCACCGGGTCTCGGACTACGTCTCGGTGACCATGGCCTCCGCCTACCAGCGCTACCTCGGCATCAAGGGGTTCAGCGAGGGCATGATGTTCGTCTACGACCCGGACCTGCAGGCGCTGGTGGTCACCGCGTCCGGCAGCTTCGAGGTCGACAAGCGGGACCTGCGGCCCGAGGACGTGGTGGTCGTGGACCACCAGCTGGACGGCGGGCGGCTGCGGCTGCTCGAGGTCGCCGGCAGCGGGCAGAAGGGCCCCTCGGTGGAGGCCTGGGAAGTCGTCTCGCTGATGGCGGCGGCTCCGAAGATCAAGGTGAGCAAGGACGCTAGCGGTATCTGGCGCCCGGACCCGGATGGCACCGTCGAGGTGCCCGCGGTGCGCGGTGGACTCCACGCGCACGTCGGTGTTGACGAAGCCGACGAGACGCTGATCGAGAGCATCCCGCCGGACCGCGCCGCCTACCCCTACGGCTTCGGCTGCGGCACCGACCTGATGGTGGACGTCGCCGCGGCCACCGTGCGGCGCTCGCAGGCCATCAACGACGCCGCCGACTCCCGCTCCTACGTGCGCTGGCCGATGCTGTACCACGGCGAGATGGCCGTGGAGCTGTGGACGCCCGACGTCCCCGACGAGCCGCTGACCGGCCTGCTGGACCTGTTCGACCCGGCCGGCCGTGCCGCGATCGCCTTCCGTACCGACAACGTGGACCAGCCGGTGTGACCATGAAGCAGACATATGCCAGAGCCCTGGTGACCGGGGCCTCGTCCGGGTTCGGCGAGCAGTTCGCGCGGCAGCTGTCCGCGCGCGGGACGGCGTTGGTGCTGGTGGCGCGCCGCGGCGACCGGCTGGAGAAGCTGGCCGCCGAACTGGGCACCGAGATCGAGATCCTGCCCGCCGACCTGACCGACCCGGCCGGGCTGGCCGTGGTCGAGGACCGCCTTCGCGATGCGGCCAAGCCGGTCGACCTGCTGGTGAACAACGCCGGCGTGGGCACCACCGGCGAGTTCGCCAAGCTGTCGGCGCAGGGCGAGACCGGCAAGGTCGCGCTGAACGTCATGGCGCTGATGCGGCTGTGCCACGCCGCGCTGCCGCGGATGACCGAGGCCCGGCACGGCGGCATCCTCAACGTCTCCTCGCTGTCCAGCGCGACGCCCGCGCCGCGGGCCGCGACCTACGGCGCCACCAAGGCGTTCGTCACCTCGCTGAGCGAGAGCCTGAACCGCGAGTCCCGCAGGGCCGGCGTGCATGTCACGGCCCTGCTTCCGGGCCCGTCGGCGACCGAGCTCACCGACGCCGGGTTCGTGAACCTGCTGCCGCGCGTGTTCTGGCAGTCGCCGGAGGCGATCGTGGCGCGCGGGCTCGCGGCGGTGGCCTCGGGCAAGCCGGTGTGCATCCCGAGCCGGGTGCTGTCGGTCGCGACGGTCA
The DNA here is from genome assembly GCF_041262705.1 of Catenulispora sp. MAP12-49. Taxonomy (NCBI): domain Bacteria; kingdom Bacillati; phylum Actinomycetota; class Actinomycetes; order Catenulisporales; family Catenulisporaceae; genus Catenulispora; species Catenulispora sp. MAP12-49. Next base: position 653,624 of record NZ_JBGCCP010000001.1, read on the forward strand.
CGGGGTCCCGGATGCCCCGGTCCTTTCAATACCTGGTGGGAGAACGCCTGTTCGGGTCCAAGTGATGCCGAACAGCGCGTAGACCTTCGTGATGAGTCCGGTGCCGCCGGAGTAGTGCTGAGGTTTGCCGCCCTGCGGGGTGATGGTGACCCCCTCGCATCCGACGGGGTCGGCGGTGACGGACGCCAGGCCCGGCAGCGTGATCAGGACCCGGGTGCCGTCGTCCATCGGGCAGTTGACGACCCCCGGCGTCTCCGGCGGCAGGGCGTTGAGCAGATCGACGATCTGGTGGACGACCAGCGGGGCGGTGGCCGTGACCGTGCGCGTCTCGCGGGCGGGCAGGGCGCTGTGGGCGCTCTGGGCCGACGGTGCGGTGGTCACCACGGACACCGACGGCGTGTCGTAGCCGAGCTCGCTGGCGGGGGACCGCGTCGGGGTCCAGCCGACGGAGGCGTCGATCCGGATGACGGTGCGGCCGTCCGGTCCGCTCGCCGGCGTCACGGTCAGTGAGCTCTGCGGGGTCGGATACGAGAAGACCACGAAGCTCGGCGTGTTGGAACCGCTGCCCGATCCCGCCGGGGACGAGCCGGCCGGCCGGTCCGCCTGGACCCACGCCAGCACCTCGGCCGGGGACTGCGAGGTGGAGTACCAGGCGATCGAGGTGGCCCGGTCCTGGTCGGCCGACCAACTCGGCGGCCCTTGCAGACCCGATGGCACCGGATCCGGCCGCACCGTGGCCTTGCTCGACCCCGGCGGCGCCTGGAACGTGGTGAGGATCCGGTCGGCCTCGCGCTGGGCCGCCACCTCGTGGGGATCACTCGCTGAGGACGATCCTGCCGCGACCGCCGATCCGGTGGAGCCCGGCCCCGAGCCGGAGGACGACGCGTACGCCCCGACCGCCGCGCCAGTGACGACGGCTGTCGCGGCCAGCGTCATGCCGATCCATCCCGGGGTCTTCCGCAGTGTCGATCGAGGGGTAGCCATAAAACTTCGACGGGGCGCGCAGCCTTTCGGTTGCACGCCCCGCCGAGTTTCGCGGTGTTCTTCACCCGGCCGGCCTATTGGCCGCCGATGAACCCTCCGATGAAGCCGCCGTTCGCGCCGCCGTCCTGGCCGCCGTTGGCCTGCCCGGGCGGGTTGTTCGGCGGGTTCGGGTTCGCCGGCGGCTGCGTCGGCGCGGGGATGTCGCCGGGCAGTTCGGGCACCGAGAAGCCGGGCGGCGAGGTGCCGGCCAGGGCGCCGTTGATCGCCTCGCCCCAGATCGGGGCGGCCAGACAGCCACCGCAGACCTTGTCGTAGTACTGGCCGTGGATCTTCACGTTCACCAGGCCCTTGTCGCCGGGCTTGGGCGAGACCACGCCGACCCAGACCGCGGCGGCCAGGTTCGGGGTGTAGCCGTCGAACCAGGTCATCAGGCGGCTGTCGTTGGTACCGGTCTTGCCGGCCGCCGGGCCCGAGAAGTAGTCGCGGACCTTCGAGCCGGTGCCCTTGTCCACCACGCCCTGGAGCATCCCGGTCAGCTGGTCGGTCAGCGAGGGGTCGATGGTCTGGTGGCAGTCGGGGGTGGCGACCGGGTACTGCTTGCCGGAGGTGTCGGTGATCGAGGCGATCGCCGTGGGCTTGCAGTACATGCCGCGCGCGGCGAAGGTCGCGTAGGCGTTGGCCATCGCGATCGGCGTCACCTGGTTGGTGCCCAGGGTGAACGAGCCGATCTGCTCCAGGCGCTTGCCGGCGCCCTCGTCGCTGTCGATGGTCAGGCCGGCCGCGGCGGCCAGGCGGGCCGGTTCGCACAGGCCCGTCTGCTCCTGCAGCTTGATGAAGTAGTTGTTGACCGAGTTCCACAGCGCGCTGGTCATGGTCTGCGGACCCTGTTCGGCCTGGGTCTCATCGGTCGGCTTCCACTTGGTGTCCTGGGTGAAGCCGGCCGGGGTGTCGCAGGTCGTGAACTTGGTCTGGCTCTCGTCGATCTGGTACGGCAGGTCCTGGACGTACTGCGGGGTCAGGCCCTTCTCCATCGCGGCCATCGCCACGAAGGACTTGAAGGTCGAGCCGGCCTGGTACCCGTTGCCGCCGCCGTGCTTGGGGTCGGCGGCCAGGTTCAGGTAGGTCTGGCCCTCCCCGGTGCCCATGTTCCGGCTCTGGGCCATGGCCTTGATCTGCCCGGTGCCGGGCTGGATCATCGCGATCGCCGCGCCCGGGATGTCGGTGGCCGAGACGTTGTCGTTGATCGCCTTCTCGGCGGCCGCCTCCGTCTTCGGGTCCATCGTGGTCTTTATGGTCAGGCCGCCGCGGTTGAAGAAGGCCGCGCGGTCGGCGCTGGTCTTGCCGTAGATCGGGTCGTTCAGGATCTCCTGCTCGATGTACTCGCAGAAGAAGGCCGAACTGCCCGGCGCGTAGATGCAGCCGGAGTGCTGCGGCTGCAGGTTCAGGCCCAGCGGCATCGCCTTGAATGCGGCGGCCTGCTGCGGGGTGATGTAGTGCACCGTCGGGTCGGCCATCCGGTCCAGCACGGTGTTGCGCCGGTCGGTGGCGGCCTGCGGGTGCTTGGCCGGGTCGTAGGCGACCGGGTTCTTCAGCATCCCGATCAGGGTCGCGGCCTGCGGGATGGTGAGCTGGCTGGCGTGCACCCCGAACCAGCGGTCGGCGGCGGTCTCGATGCCCGAGACGTTCTCGGCGAAGGGCACCAGGTTCAGGTAGCGCTCGAGGATCTCGGTCTTGGAGAACTTCTGCTCCACCGCGATCGCGTACTTCAGTTCCCGGACCTTGCGGGCCACCGAGTCGCCGGTGGCGTCGGCGTACGCGGCCTTGTTGTTGCCGGCCTGGAGCACCAGCACGTTCTTCACGTACTGCTGGGCGATCGAGGAGCCGCCCTGGTTGGAACCGCCCAGGTCGGAGACGAAGGCACGCATCGTGCCCTTGATGTCGATGCCGCCGTGCTCGAAGAACCGGGAGTCCTCGGTGGCCACCAGCGCCTGCCACACGTTCGGGCTGATGGCGCTGAAGGGCACGATCACCCGGTTGCCGAAGTCGCCCCAGACGTTCGCGATCACCGAGCCGTCGGAGGCCAGGATCTGCGAGCGCTGCGGCAGGTCCGGGGTCTTCAGGTCGTCCGGGATGTCCTCGAAGTGGTCCGAGGCGCTCTTGGCGGCCAGGCCCGCGGTGCCGACGAAGGGCAGTGCCATACCGGCCACCAGCACGCCGGCCAGCGCGCTGATCATCAACAGGCCGAACAGGGCGCGCAGGGGTCCGCTGCCGCGGAAGGGCCGGGGCGGGTGCGAAGCCATGGGGGACAGACTACGACGTCGACCTAGGCGCGGGCGGGCGGGTCGCGCGGCCGGGGCTTTCGTGCCCTGTCGGCACCGGCCGCGGCGGGTCGGGGCGGCACCTTCGCCGGCGCCCGGTTGGGGAGGCGTGCGGGGCCCCGGTGTATGAGAACAGCAGGGTGCGGCATCTGCGGCGATCTAGTCACAAAGGACCATAGGAATTGAGTACATCGGGGACTGTTGCGCCCTCGGGATCTTCCGTATTGTGCTGTTTGGCTGCCGAGATCGACCCTTCCACCAGGTCGGATGCGTTTCGGCCCGACCGACGGGCCGGTGCGCGACAGCGCGTCCGGGTCCGTGGACGCCTGTCGGTGAGGGGAAGGGCCGCTGTCGGCTCCGCCGTTGGGGGAGCTCGATCTTTGCGAGAGGACGGCACCGGCGATGAGCTGGGTAGAGGACTGGACCGTTGTGGCGGCGTGCCGCGGCATGGATCCGGATGAGCTGTTCGTGCAGGGAGCAGCTCAGAACCGGGCGAAGACCGTGTGCTCGGGGTGCCCGGTGCGCACCGAGTGCCTGGCCGACGCCCTGGACAACCGCGTCGAGTACGGCGTGTGGGGCGGGATGACCGAGCGCGAGCGGCGTGCGCTGCTGCGCCGGCGCCCCGAGGTGCGCTCCTGGCGGCAGTTCCTGGAGTCCGCCAAGGAGCACTACGAGCGCAACGGCGCCGAGCGCGGCGGGGGTGAGCTGCCCACCGAGGTCGACCCGCGGTTCGCCGCCGCGGCCCAGGCCGCCATCCCCCGCCAGCGCAGCGAGGCCGGCTCCTTCGGCCGGGCCTGACCGGCGCGGATCGGCGCCGGCCGGCGCCGACCGGTACATCGTCCGCATCGTCGAGGTGTGATCAAGCGGGTCCGTCAGGGCCCGCTGACGGTGCCCTTGCTCATCGTGCCCGAGGCGGTCCGGCCCGGGCGCGGGGAGCAAGGCTGTTCGGTCAGCATTGTCAGCATTGTCAGCACGGTCAGCACAGATCGCTCAGCGCCCAGTGCCTATTGGTCAGCGCTTATCGGTCTGTGCCCAGTGCTCAGGCACCGGCGTTGAGGTACTCCAACTGGGCGCGCACCGACATCTCGGCGGCGAACCGCACCGCCGGGTCCACGTCGGCGTACACCCTGGCCACCACGTCGGCGGCGCTCTCGTCGCCGGCGGCCAGCGCCGCGCGCACCTGTTCCAGCCGGGTCCGGCGGTGCTCGAGGTAGAACTCGATGACGCCGAGCGCGTCGGCCGGTACCGGTCCGTGGCCCGGCAGCACCGTGTCCACCTCGTGCGCGGCGGCTAGGTCGCGCAGCCGGCGCAGCGTGCCGAGGTAGTCCCCCAGCCGCCCGTCGGGATGGGCGACCACGGTGGTGCCCCGGCCCAGGATGGTGTCGCCGGTCAGGAGCGCACGGTCGTCGGGCAGAACGAAGCACATGCTGTCGCCGCTGTGCCCGGGCGTGGCGACCACGTCCAGCCGCAGTCCGTCCATGTCCACCACGTCGCCCTCGGCCAGCCCTTCCGAGCCGAGCCGGAAGCGCGGGTCCAGCGCGCGCACCGGTGCGCCGGTCAGCTCGGCCAGCCGCGGCGCGCCCTCGGAGTGGTCGAAGTGGCCGTGCGTGAGCAGGATCAGCCCGATCCGCAGCTCGCGCTCCTCGGCGGTGGCCCGGACCAGCCGCAGGTGGTCCTCGTCCAGCGGTCCGGGGTCGACGACCACCGCGCGGCGGGCCCCGGGTTCGGCGAGCAGCCAGGTGTTGGTGCCGTCCAGGGTCATCGGGTCGGCGTTCGGCGCCAGGATGAGCGTCGCGCGCTCGGTCCCGGCCTCGGGCCGGACACCCGGCTTCATCAGCTCGCTCATCCCCGCCGCGTCCTCACAGTTCCCATTCCAGGTGCCAGGACCCGTCGTCGTGGCGCCGGACCGTGGCCATGATCGGCTTCAGCGGCCGCTCGGCCGCGGCCCGCACCGCCTCGGCCGCGGTGGCGAAGCCGTGGACCTCGCGCAGGGTGGTGACGGTCGGCGGGAGCATCAGGGCCCGCCCGGCGATGTGGTCGTCAATAGCCGTCCCGGGCTGCATCCAGATGGTCGACTCGGTCTCCCCCGACACGTCGCGGGTCCGCTGGCCGGCCGGCAGCGCCGCGACGAAGAACGCGGTGTCGTACCGCCGGGGCTCGAACTCCGGGGTGATCCAGCGGGACCAGCCGCCGAGCAGGTCCGTACGCAGCACGAGGGACCTTTTTGTGAGGAAGCCCGCCAGTGATGTTTCCCGTGAAACCAGGGCCCGGCGGTCGGCCTCCCACTCCTCGTCGGTGGTGTCGGCGACCACGGAGTGCTCGTCGGGCCCGGCGAACAGCACGCCGGACTCCTCGAACGTCTCCCGCACCGCGGCGCACAGCAGCGCGCGGGCCTCGGCCTCGTCGCTGCCGAACCGCCGGGCCCACTCGGCCGCCGACGGCCCGACCCAGGCGATCTCGGCGTCGGCGTCGCGCGGGTCCACCCGGCCGCCGGGGAAGGCGTAGAAGCCGCCGGCGAAGGACATCGAGGCCGCGCGCTTGAGAAGGTAGACGTCCGGCGGGCCGTCCGGGCAGTCGCGCAGCAGCACGACCGTGGCGGCGTGCTTCGGCGGCACCGGGGTGAACTCGCCGCGCTCGTAGGCGGCGATCTGCTCCTCCCAGCCCTCCGGCACGTGCGCGCTGAGCCGGCTGCCGGCCGGGGCTATGTAGTCCCCGCCTTGCTGCGACATGCGTTCCCCTTCCAGTTCTGGTTCCCGCCGGACGGCGGGAACCAGATGGGTGAAGCTCAGCTCTCAGGTACGGCTCAGCTCTCAGGTACGGCTCAGACCTCGACGGTCAGCTCGACCTCGACCGGCGCGTCCAGCGGCAGCACGGCCACGCCGACCGCCGAGCGGGCGTGCCGGCCGGCCTCGCCGAACACCGCGCCGAGCAGCTCCGAGGCGCCGTTGATGACGCCGGGCTGCCCGGTGAAGTCCGGGGCGCTGGCCACGAAGCCGACCACCTTCACGACCCGCTTGACCTTGGCCAGGTCGCCGATCTCGGACTTCACCGCGGCCAGCGCGTTCAGCGCGCAGCGCTGCGCCAGGGCCTTGGCGTCCTCCGGGCTGACCTGGTCGCCGACCTTGCCGATCATCGGCAGCGCGCCGTCGACCATCGGCAGCTGGCCGGAGGTGAAGACGAGGTTGCCGCTGCGCAGCACCGGGATGTAGGCCGCGACCGGGGCCGCGACCTCGGGCAGCTTCAGGCCCAGCTCGGTCAGCTTCTCTTCGGGGTGGGTCGTCATGTCTTAGGACTCCGTCGTCTTCGGACGCTTCAGGTAGGCGACCAGCTGGTCCGGGTTCGGGCCCGGGACGACCTGGACGAGCTCCCAGCCGTCCTCGCCCCAGGTGTCGAGGATCTGCTTGGTGGCGTGCACCAGCAGCGGCACTGTCGCGTATTCCCACTTGGTCATAGGCCAACCTTAAGGGGCCGGGGGGCTCAGCCGTCGCCGGGCAGCTGGCCGGCCGAGTTCGTCATGACGCAGTAGATGTTCTGGTTGACGGTCCAGTTGGCCGGCAGGTTCTTGCCGTTCCAGAGGTTCTCGCTGGGGATGAGCGCGTAGTAGTCGTAGTGGCTGCCCGCGGGGTCCGCCCAGGGCCCGATCAGGCGGTCGGTCCAGCACAGCTGCTTGCCCAGGGCCGTCAATGCGGCGACGCCCGGGTAGGGGATCGGGCTGTTGCCGTCGGTGCCGTACTGGCTGTACGAGGAGTTGGTGACCGAGCTCACGTAGTAGAGCTCCAGATCATGAGCGCTCTTGCACTCCGCGTCCTGGTAGGTCGGGGTGCCGGGGATGAACGGCGGGCCGCTCATGCACGTCTGGCCACTGCCGATGGGCAGGCTGGGGAAGTCGGTCCCGGCGCCGCCGAGGGTGTAGACCTTCACGACGTCCGAGGCCGGGACGTCGGCCTTCTTCTGCGTCTTCTTGCCCGAACTCGATCCCGCGCCGTAGGCGGCGAATCCCGCGACAGCGGCCGCGACCAGCACCGTGGCCGCGAACGCCCCGGCGGCCTTGGCCCGGGACCGCTTCGGCGGGACCGGTGAAGCCGTTCCCGCGGGGCTGCCCGGATCCGGATCCTCGGGGGCGCCGAGCGTCGCGGTCGCCACTCCGGTCGGGAACATCAGCATCGTGCCCTGCGCGGTCATGGCTCGGCCCGGGTCGGCGATCACCGCGTCCAGCAGCGTCCGGACCTGCGAGGCGGTCAACCGGCCCGCGGGCGCGGAGGCCAGCATCCCGGACACCGCGGCCGCCAGCGGGCCCTGCGCGTTCGTCAGGTAGGGGACCTCGTTCAGGACCGCCCCGAAGGTCGCGGCGGTGGTGTCGCGCTCGAACGCGGCCTTGCCCTCGATCGCGAAGTACAGCACCGCCCCGAGCGACCACAGGTCCGAGGCCGGGCTCGCCTCGTGCCCGGAGAGCCGCTCGGGCGCCAGGTAGGCCGGGGAGCCGATGACCGCGCCGGTCTTGGTCAGGGTGGGGTCGTCGGCGGCCTGCGCGATGCCGAAGTCGGTGAGCTTGGCCCGGCCGGTGCCGCCGACCATGATGTTCGAGGGCTTCACGTCGCGGTGCACGATCCCGGCCTCGTGGGCGGCCTCCAGGGCCGAGAGGACCTGGCGCCCCACGTCGGCCACGGCGTGCGCGGACAGCGGACCGGTGCGGCGGACCAGCTGCGCCAGGGTCGGCGCCTCGACCAGCTCCATGACGATGAACACGGAGCCGTTGTCGTGGACCACGTCGAAGACGGTCACCACGGCCGGGTCGTTCAGCCGGCCGGCGGTGCGGGCCTCGCGCAGGATGCGCTGCTCGAACTCGGCCCGCTCGGCGACGGTGACGTCCTCGCCGAGCCGCATCTCCTTCACCGCGACCGCCCGGCCGATCACCCGGTCCTCGGCGCGCCACACGATCCCCATGCCGCCGCGGCCGAGCTCGGCGTGCAGGACATAACGTTCCGCGATCACGCGCTCGGTTCTCGGCGCCAAACGCTCGGTGTCGACATCGTCGCTCATCTATGGGCCCCCCTCGGCCAAGTTCCCTGATAAGCACCACGGGTACAACGCCTCATCACACTAGCGCCAGGGGTAGGCCGTCCCAGGAATGTTCGCCGCATGGTTAGGCTGGGGCCATGAGCCGACCCTGGCCGCCGGAGTGCCGCCTGCACATCGTGACCGGAAAAGGCGGCACCGGGAAGACGACGGCGGCCGCGGCGCTGGCCCTGGCCCTGGCCGAGGGCGGCGGCCGGGTGCTGCTGGTGGAGGTCGAGGGCCGGCAGGGGATCGCGCAGCTCTTCGACACCGCCCCGCTGCCCTACGAGGAGCGCAGCATCGCGATCGCTCCCGGCGGCGGCGAGGTGTTCGCCCTGGCCATCGATCCGGAGCAGGCGCTGCTCGAGTACCTGGACATGTTCTACAAGCTGGGCCGGGCCGGCAAGGCGCTGAAGAAGTTCGGCGCCATCGACTTCGCGACCACCGTGGCCCCCGGCATGCGCGACGTGCTGCTCACCGGCAAGGCCTGCGAGGCGGTCCGCCGCACCGCCGCCGACCGTCCGGGTGCCGCCTTCGCCTACGACGCCGTGGTGATGGACGCCCCGCCCACCGGCCGCATCACCCGGTTCCTGAACGTGAACACCGAGGTCGCGGGCCTTGCCCGGGTCGGCCCGGTGAAGAACCAGGCCGAGGCGGTCATGCGGGTCCTGACCTCGCCGCAGACCGCGGTCCACCTGACCACGGTGCTGGAGGACATGCCGGTCCAGGAGACGCTGGACGGCGTCGGGGACCTGCGGGCCGCCGGACTGCCGGTCGGCACGATCCTGGTCAACATGGTCCGCACCGCGCACCTGGCCGTCGGCAAGCGCGCGGTGGTCAGCGCGGCGGCCGAGAAGCGGGTCGCGACCCTGCTGCGGCCCTACGGCATCGACACCGCCGACACCCGCGCCCTGGCCGAGCTCGGCCGCGAGCACGCCGAGCGGCTGGCCCTGGAAGAGGTCCAGCGGCGCGCCCTGGACGGCGCGGGCCGGCCGGTGGTCGAGCTGCCGCTGCTCACCGACGGCATCGACCTGGGCGGACTCTACGAACTGGCCGCGGCCCTGACCGCCGCGGCCGAGACCGGGGAGGCGGTATGAGCGTGACCCCGAAGCATCTGGACGTCGACGGTCTGCTCACCGACCCGGCCACCTCCATCGTCGTGTGCTGCGGCTCCGGCGGCGTGGGCAAGACCACCACCGCCGCGGCGCTCGCCCTGCGGGCCGCCGAGCAGGGCCGCAAGGTCGTGGTCCTGACCATCGACCCGGCCCGCCGGCTGGCGCAGTCCCTGGGCCTGACCGAGCTGGACAACAGCCCGCGCGAGGTCGAGGGCGTCCAGGGCCCCGGCCGGCTGTTCGCGATGATGCTCGACATGCAGCGGACCTTCGACGAGATCGTCGAGAAGCACGCCGATCCGGACCGCGTCGACCAGATCCTTCAGAACCCCTTCTACCAGTCGCTGTCCGCGGGCTTCTCCGGCACGCAGGAGTACATGGCGATGGAGAAGCTGGGCCAGCTGCGCCGCACGGGCGACGAGACCGGCAGCTGGGACCTGATCATCGTCGACACCCCGCCGAGCCGCTCCGCCCTGGACTTCCTGGACGCCCCGAACCGGCTGGCCGGCTTCCTGGACGGCCGCCTGATCAAGGTCCTCATGGCCCCGGCCAAGGCCGGCGGGGGCTTCGCCATGAAGGTGCTGGCCTCCGGCTTCTCGATCGCCACGATGGCGCTGAACAAGCTGCTGGGCTCGGGCCTGCTGCACGACGTCCAGACCTTCGTCGGCTCCCTGGAATCGATGTTCGGCGGCTTCCGCCAGCGCGCCGAGGAGACGTACCGGCTGCTGCAGGCCGAGGGCACGGCGTTCCTGGTCGTGGCCGCGCCCGAACCGGACGCCCTGCGCGAGGCCGCCTACTTCACCGAGCGGCTGGCCGCCGAGAACATGCCGCTGGCCGGCCTGATCCTGAACCGGGTGCACCCGGTGGCGGTGCCGGAGCTGTCGGCGGAGAAGGCCCTGGCGGCGGCCGAGGAGCTGGACGCGGACTCCCCCGACCCGCGCCTGGCCGCGGGCCTGCTGCGGCTGCACGCCGAGCGGATGCGGCTCAGCGCGCGCGAGCGGCGGCTCGCGGACCGGTTCACGGCGTCGCAGCCGCATGTCGCGGTGGCGGAGATCCCGGCGCAGCCGGGGGACATCCACGACCTGGACGGGCTGCGGCTGGCCGGGGACCTGCTGGCCGGCGGCGCCTGACGCGAGCGGCGCGGGCCGACAGGATCAGAAAGCAGAAAAGCGGATCTGGCGCCGGGCAGCAAGGCGGATCTGGCACCGACCAGAAAACCGGATCTGCCCCCGGGCAGCACTCAGCCCGGCGCGCATCCCACCGCGCCGGGCCGGAACCGTCTGAACAGTGCTACCGCGAGCGCTGGCTCAGCCGCTCCACGTTCGTCAGCACCACGGCGCGCGCCTCCAGGCGCAGCCAGCCGCGGCCGGCGAAGTCGGCCAGCGCCTTGTTCACGGTCTCGCGGGAGGCGCCGACCAGCTGCGCCAGCTCCTCCTGCGTCATGTCGTGGGCGACGTGGATGCCGTCCTCGGCCGGGGTGCCGAAGCGCGCCGACAGGTCCAGCAGGGCCTTGGCCACGCGGCCGGGCACGTCTGAGAACACCAGATCGGACATCGAGTCGTTGGTGCGCCGCAGCCGCCGGGCGATGGCGCGCAGCAGGGCGCGGGCCACGTCGGGGCGGCCGGCCAGCCACGGGGTCAGCTCGTCGGAGCTCAGGCCCAGCAGGGTCGAGTCCACCAGGGCGGTGGCGCCGGCCGAGCGCGGGCCCGGGTCGAACAGGGACAGCTCGCCGAACATCTCGCCGGGGCCGAGCACCGCGACCAGGTTCTCGCGCCCGTCGCCGCTGGTGCGGCCGAGCTTGATCTTCCCGCGCAGCACCACGTACAGCGAGTCCCCCGGGTCGCCCTCGTGGAACAGGAGGTCACCTCGGGCCAGCTCGATCTCGTTCATGGAGGCGCGCAGGGACGCGGCCGCGTCCTGATCGAGCGTGGCGAAGAGGGGCGTACGGCGTAGTACGTCGTCCACGGATTTCTCCTCTTAAAAGGCAGTGCTGTTCCGAGACCAGTGTGACGCAGGGAGCGCCTGCGCAGCACGCCGGGTCGGGCTATCGTGCGATGTCCATTAGACCGTATGAGTAGTCATCTCCACGAAAGTGTCCGCACCAGAGCATCCAGCGCCCTGGGGTAGGCGGCCTCGGTGGGGCTGCCGAAACCGACCACGATGCCCTGCGGACGTGCGGCGGAGCTCGCAAGAGTGTTCGCCGGCGGCGTGTGCCACAGGTCCCCGAGGCCTTCCAGGTCGAGATCAAACTCAGCTGCGCGCTTGAGCACTTCGGCCTCGGTCATCCCGGCGGGCTCCAGCCGGACCAGCGCGTGCAGCCCGGCGGCGATGCCTCCGAGCGCGAAGCCGGCGGCCGGCCGCCCGGCCCGGGTGTGCAGCCGTTCGGCCAGCAGGTCGCGGCGCCGGCGGTAGCGCAGCCGCGCGGCGCGGATGTGCCGGTCGTAGTCGTGGGAGGCGATGAACTCCGCGAGCGTGAGCTGGCCCAGGGACTCCGACTGGTGGTCGGCGTGCCGTTTGGCCTCGGTCAGCGGCCCCACCAGGTGCTCGGGCAGGACCAGCCAGGCCAGCCGGACCGCCGGCCCCAGCGTCTTCGAGGCCGTGCCGAGGTAGACGGTGCGCTCCGGGGCCATCCCCTGCACCGCGCCGACCGGCTGCCGGTCGTAGCGGAACTCGCCGTCGTAGTCGTCCTCGACGATCACGCGCCGGCCGGCACGGGCCCACTCCACCAGCGCCTGACGGCGGGCCGGGTGCAGGGTCGAGCCGATCGGATACTGGTGGCTCGGGGTGACCACCGCGGTGCCGGCGCCGTCGAAGTCCGGCCCGCGGAGCAGGTCGACGCGGGCGCCGTCGTCGTCCACCGGGAGCGGCGCCACCTGCGCGCCGTGCGACCGCACCACCTCGTGGAACAGCGGTATGTAGGGGTCCTCCATCGCGAAGGTGCCGCCGAGCACCTGCGCCAGCAGCGCCAGCCCCTGCACCGCGCCGGACACGATGATGATCCGTTCCGCGTCGGTCCGGACGCCGCGCGCCCGTCCCAAATACTCGGCCAATGCCCGCCGCAGTTCGATCCGGCCGCGCGGATCCCCGTAGCCGAAGGCTTCGTTGGGCGCGGCATTAACCGCGCGGCGGGCAGCACGGAGCCAGGCGGCCCGTGGGAAGTGGGACAGGTCTGGTGTGCCCGGCCGGAGGTTGTGGGCCAAACGCTGCGGGGACCCGGTCGGCTCGCCGAGGGCTGACACCCCGGCCGTGGCCGTGGCGTTGGCCGGCGACCGGTTCCCCGCCCCCTGCGTTCCCAGCTCGGCGACCCGCGTCCCGGAGCCACGCGTCGCGACCAGATGCCCCTCGGCGACCAGCTGGTCGTACGCCGCGGACACCGTCCCGCGCGCCAGCCCGAGTTCCGCCGCCAGGGTCCGGGTCGAGGGCAGCCGGGTCCCGGCGCCCAGCCGGCCGTCCCGGATCGCCTCGCGCAGGGCCTGCTCCAGCCCGACCCGGCGCCCGGAGGCCGGATCGACCGCCAGGTGCAGATCGACATCCAAAGTGGACCAATATTCAGCCATCGGATTGGATCCTAACAGCGGTCCACAATCCGCGTACCGTCATAGTCATGACAACGAACACAGCGGTTGAACAGCAAATACAGGCCAAGAACACCACATACGTGAAGCCCGCCGTCCGCCTCGCCGTCGACGACCTCGCGCCGGGGATCGCCAAGGCGATGAACGGCCTGGAGCGCGCCGCGGGCCAGTCCAGCCTGGAGAAGCCGCTGCGCGAGATGGTGAAGCTGCGCGCCTCGCAGATCAACGGCTGCGTCTACTGCGTCGACATGCACTCGCGCGACGCCGTCGCCGGCGGCGACACCTGGCGCCGTCTGAACCTGGTCGCGGTCTGGCGCGAGGCCCCGTACTTCACCGCCCGCGAGCGTGCCGCCCTGGCGCTGACCGAGGCCGTGACCCGGCTGGCCGACCGCGAGGTGTCCGACGCGGTGTGGGAGGAGGCCGCGGCCCAGTTCTCCGAGACAGAGCTGGCCGAGCTGGTCTGGCACATCGGGATCATCAATCTGTGGAACCGGCTCGGCGCGACCGCCCGGCCGTGGGAGCTGTCCGGCGGTGCCGAGGACTGAACCGCCTTCGGCCGCACGGCCGTTTCGGCGGGGGACGCCGCCGGGACGGCAGGGCCGGACACCGACAGCCGATGGGAACGTACCCGCTGCGAAGGGGTCATCGCGGGTGCGGGCTCATCGGCTGTTCGCCGTCACCAGCCCCGACTCGTAGGCCAGGACCACCGCCTGCGCCCGGTCCCGCAGGCCGGTCTTGGTCAGGATCCGCGAGACGTGCGTCTTCACCGTCTGCTCGGCCAGGACCAGCTCGGCGGCGATCTCCTGGTTCGACAGGCCGCGGGCGACCAGCCGCAGGACATCGAGCTCGCGCGGCGTCAGCGCCGTGACGGCGGCCGGCTCCGGCCGTTCGGCCGGCCGCCGGGCCGCGAAGTCCGCGATCAGCCGGCGCGTCACCGACGGCGCCAGCAGCGCGTCCCCGGCGGCCACCACCCGGACCGCGTGGACCAGTTCGGCGGCCGGGGCGTCCTTGAGCAGGAAGCCGCTGGCCCCGGCGCGCAGCGCGGCGTAGACGTAGTCGTCGAGGTCGAACGTGGTCAGCATCAGGACCCGGGGCCGCTCCGGGGCGCCGGCCAGGATGTGCTGGACCGCCTCCAGGCCGTCCATCACCGGCATCCGCACGTCCATCAGCACCACGTCCGGCTCGTGCGCGGCGACCTCGGCGACCGCCTGCACCCCGTTCGCGGCGTCCCCGACCACCTCGATGTCCGGCTGGGCCGCCAGCAGCGCGCCGAATCCGGCCCGCACCATCGCCTGGTCGTCCGCGATCAGGACCCGGATGCTCATGCTTCGGTCTCCAGGGGCAGGACGGCCGTCACGGCGAAGCCGTCGTTCGCGGTCGGGCCCGCGTCCAACTCGCCGTGGACCAGCGTGACCCGCTCGCGCATCCCGGCGATGCCGTGGCCGGCGGCCGCGCCGAGCTCGGGATCGAGCTCCGGACCGAGCATCGGCGGCTCCGGCGAGGGTTCGTTGCGCACCTCGATCCGCACCTCCTCATCGGTGCGGGTGACCCGGACCGAGACGTCGGCGCCCCGGGCGTGCCGCCGGGCGTTCGACAGCGACTCCTGCACCACCCGGTACGCCGTGAGCCCGACCAGCGGCGGCACGTCGTCCAGGTCCCCCGAGGCGTCCCACTCGGCTCCGGCCTCCCGGACCAGGGCCGGCACGTCGGCCAGCCGGGGCTGCGGCGCGGTCGGCGCCTGCTCGGAGTCCGCGCGCAGCAGCCCGAGCAGCGTGCGCATGTCGTTCAGCGCCTCGCGGGTCACGGAGCTGATCGCCCGGAACTCCGCCTCGGTCTCAGGGCTCTGCCCGGTGATCCGGAAGGGCGCGGTCTCAGCCTGCACGGCGATCAGCGACATGTGGTGCGCCACCACGTCGTGCAGCTCGCGGCCTATCCGTGCGCGCTCCTCAAGCAGCGTGCGCCGGGTGCGTTCGGTCTCGGTGCGCTCCTCCTGAACTGCCAGCGCCTGCCGGGCGTCGCGCCGGTCGTGTAGCAGCTCCACGCAGCCGATCGCGAGAGCCGATCCGCCGATCACCGAGCCGATGCTCAGCGCGAAGCTGTAGCCGGGGCGGACGGACTGCAGGAAGAGCGTCAGCAGGAAGTAGGCCGTGGCCATCTCGATGCTGCGCTGCCGGCCGACCTCCAGGCCGGCGACCACCAGCGCGGCCAGTACGCACAGCTGGCTCGACGGCGACCACGGCCACACCGACCAGGGCAGCGGCGTCCCGACGACCGAGGCAAGAGCGGCACCGGCGAACGCGGACCCGGCGAGCGTCGCGGCGAAGGCGACGATCGGATGCCGGCGGCACCACAGGATCGGCAGGGCGCGCACAATGGCGAAGAGCCACACGTAGGAGTCCTCGGCGCCGGCCCGCCACGCACCGTGCTCCGCGTCGAAGCGCTCGTGCAGATCGGCGTACCCGAACAGGACCAGCCCGGCCACGAGGATCCCGACCGTCAGCAGCTCGGTCCGGCTGAATCCGAGCCCGTCGACGCTCTGTCTCCGTATTCGCTGCGGTCGCTGTGGTGCCCCCGGCACAGAAGTCATGCCGATGACGGTAGCCGCGCCGCCGCCGTCGCACGTCACACCGGAGAGCCACATTCCATGCAGTGCCAGGCTCCAGGCAGTACCGGGGTAGGGGGTCAGTCCTGCGTCGCGGCGTCCATCTGCGCGACATCCGCCTTCGCCACGTCCATCTTCGTCACCGCCAGCACCGCCACCAGCACCACGATGACGGCCAGCAGCACCAGGCTCACCGGCCCGGTCCCCCACGCCAGGCCGCCGCGCTTCACCGAGACGCCCATCCAGTCGGCGAACGACGCGCCGAACGGCCGGGTCACGACGTAGGCGAACCAGAACGCGAAGATCCCGTTCAGCCCGAACTTGTACGCCACCGCCGGCACCGCGAACAGGACCGCGAACATCACGCCGGAGGAGAAGTACCCCAGCTTCAGCGTCGTGGCGGTCAGGTCGCCGACCGCGGTGCCGAGCGCGAACGTGGTCACGACGGTCAGCCAGTAGAACAGCTCGCGGCGCGGCGTGGTGATGCTGTGGATCGACAGCGTGCCCTCGACCCGGTACCAGAGTACGAAGATCGCGGCGAGCGCGACCGCGAAGAAGGCGGTGGACACCGTGTACGGGATCCCGAAGCCGACGTGCAGCACGTCGGCGCACATGGTGCCGAACACGCTCACCATGACGACCGCGGCCCAGTACAGCCAGGCCGAGTACCGCGGGGCCCGGAACTGCACCCAGATCACGCCGGCCAGTACCAGCCCGGACAGCGAGACCATGATCTTCGGGTCCCACTTCTGGTTCAGGAAGTCCGAGGTGGTCTCGCCCATCCCGGTGGTGAGGACCTTGGTGATCCAGAAGATCAGCGTGACCTCGGGGACCTTGCTCAGCGTGGTGGCCGAGGCCAGGCCGCGGCGGGTGGAGCCGGCCGCGCTCCGCCCGGTCAGTTCGGTCGTCATAGCGGCAGATCATCCCAGAAGCGGGGCCTGCCGAACGAGCTTGTCCGCAATCTGTTACAAGATGTAGCAGAAATTCGTCCCCGACTGCCGGCTCAAGCCTTCGCCCGGGGGATCCAGCGGGCCCCGAGTTCTTCGTCGGTCGGCGGCGGACCTGGCATCTCGGTGGTCGGGCCTTGCGTGCGCAGGGCATCGAAGTGCATGGCCAGATAGCGGTGCCGCAGCTCCCTGGTCCGCGCGGGGTTCGACCCGGTGATCGCGGTCAGCTGCTCCAGCAGCATGGCGATGTCGTTCAGTGCGAAGTCGGGGCGGACCACGCCGGCCTCGTGGGCCTGCTTCAGGATCTCGTCGGCCAGACCCACGGCGCGCACCGACTGGCCGTGCATCTCCGGGGTCGGGGTGAACGTCCCGGCCAGGTTCACGGTCAGCGCGTGCACGTCGGCGTCGATCACGGCGCGCACGAAGTCGGTGAACGTCTCCCAGGGCCCGGCCGTCGACGCCAGTGCCGCTTCGGCGCACTCGATGTAGGTCGCGAGGCCGTCCGCGCACAGCGTCTGGAGCAGCACTTCCTTGCTCTCATAGCGCCGGTACAAGGCGCTGATCCCGACGCCGGCCGCCTTGGCGACCGCGGAGATCGGCGCGGACGGATCGGCGACGAAGACCTCGCGCGCGGCGCGCAGGATCGCCTCGTCGTTGCGGTTGGCCTGGGCCTTTCGGCCGGACAGCGGTCCGGTCCGGGGAGCGGGCTGGGTCGTCATGGTCCCAGGCTAGCACTTGAACGGAATGCTTTGTTCCGCTAGTCTCGACCCTAGAACGGAACAAGAGATTCCGTTCCGGATTCGAGGAGCAGCCATGACCGCCCAGCAGATACAGACCGTCCAGCAGATACAGCCCGCGCAGCAGAGCACCGCCGTCCGTCCGTACCGCGTCGAGATCCCCCAGGCCGACCTCGACGAGCTGCGCGAACGCCTGGACCGGACCCGCTGGACCTCCGTGCCCGACGGCGCCGACGGCGAGTACGGCACCGCCCTCACCCGCGTGCGCCGCCTGGCCGAGTACTGGCGGAACGGCTTCGACTGGCGGGCCTTCGAGGCCCGGCTGAACACCCACCCGCAGTTCCTGACCGAGATCGACGGCCAGGACATCCACTTCCTGCACATCAAGGCCGGCGACCCGAACGGCACGGCGCTCCTGCTCACCCACGGCTGGCCCGGTTCGCAGGCCGAGTACCTGGACGTGATCGACCCGCTGACCGCGGCCGGCTACGACCTGGTGATCCCCTCTATCCCGGGATACGGCTTCGCCGGCCCGACCACCGAGAGGGGCTGGAACCTGCACCGCACGGCGCGTGCGTGGGTCGAGCTGATGGCCCGGCTGGGCTACGAGCGCTACGGCGCGGTCGGCAACGACGGTGGTTCGATGATCTCGCCCGAGGTCGGCCGGCTGGACCCCGAGCACTGCGTCGGGGTGCACGTCACGCAGCTGTTCTCGTTCCCGTCCGGCGACCCGGCCGAGCTGGCCGGCATGACCGATGAAGAGAAGAAGGCGGTGGAGACGCTGCAGTGGTTCTGGGAGAACATGGGCTCCTTCAACCAGGTGCAGTCCCAGCAGCCGCAGACCCTGGCGCACGCGCTGTCCGACTCGCCGGCCGGCCTGCTCGGCTGGAACGTCCAGCTGCTGCCGGAGAACCTCGACGACGACTTCGTCCTGGCGAACGTGGCCACCTACTGGCTGACCGGCACCACAGGCTCGGCCCTGCGCTTCTACCGCGAGATGGCCCTGGACGCCGAGCAGCCCGACGGCCCCACGACGGTCCCCACCGCGCTGGCCGGCTCGGCGAACGACTTCTTCGGCATCCGCCGTTTCGCCGAGCGCGACCACGCGAACATCGTGCGGTGGAACGTGTACGAGACCCCCGGCCACTACACCGCGCACCAGGCCCCCGAGGTGCTAGTGCGCGACGTCGTGGAGTTCTTCGGCGCTCTGGGCTGAGTCCGCGGCGGACATCGAGACCGACCGCGTCTCGCGCGCGAAGTACAGGGCGACGATGGTCACCACGGCCGCCAGCCCCATGTACAGCACGAGCCACGCGGAGGTCTTGCCGCCGTTGTGCTGCAGGATCGCCACTGCGATCAGCGGCGCCGGCGCCCCGGCCGCGACCGAGGCCACCTGGTAGCCGATCGAGGCGCCCGAGTAGCGGACCCCGATCGGGAACATCTCGGCGAAGAAGGCGGCCTGCGGGCCGTACATCAGGCCGTGGAAGACCAGGGCGACGGTGATCGCGAGCACGGCGAGCGGGTACGACCTCTGATCGACCAGCGTGAAGAAGATCGGCGTCCAGATCCCGATCCCGACCGCCCCGGCCAGGTACACCGGCCGCCGCCCGACCCGGTCGGACAGCATGCCGAACACCGGGATGAGCACGGTCTCGACCGCCGCGCCGATCATCACCGCGTCCAGGCCGAAGGACTTCGACAGCTTCAGGTGCTCGGTGATCCAGGTGACCGAGAAGGTGGCGACCAGATAGAAGGAGATGTTCTCGGCCATGCGCGTCCCGAAGGCGATGAGGATCTCGCGCCAGGAGGTGCGGAACACCTCCAGGACCGGCAGCTTGGGCGGCGCGCTCGCCTTCCTGGCCTGCGCGGCCCGGAAGGCCTCGGTCTCGTTGAGCGACTTGCGGACCCAGACGCCGACCAGCAGCAGGATCGCCGACAGGCCGAAGGCCAGCCGCCAGCCCCAGTCCAGGAACGACTTCTCGCTCATGTTCTGGGACAGCAGGATGAGCACGCCGGTCCCCAGCACCAGGCCCAGCGGCGCCCCGGCCTGCGGCCACGAGGCCCAGAAGCCGCGCCGGGACTGGTCCCGCTCGGCCACGATCAGCACCGAGCCGCCCCACTCGCCGCCGAGTGCGAAGCCCTGGACCATGCGCAGCGTGGTGAGCAGCACCGGGGCCCAGACGCCGATCGAGTTGTAGCTCGGGACGAACGCCATCCCGGTGGTGGCGATCCCCATGATGATCAGGCTGACCATCAGCGTCTTCTTGCGCCCGACCCGGTCGCCGATGTGGCCGAAGACCACGCCGCCGATCGGCCGGGCGGCGAAGCCCAGCGCGTAGGTGAGGAACGACAGCAGCGTCGCGGTGAGCGGATCGCTCTTGACGAAGAAGACCTTCGGGAAGACCACGGCGGCCGCGGTGCCGTAGAGGAAGAAGTCGTACCACTCCAGGGTGGTGCCGACCATGGACGCGCCGACGACTCTCCAGACGGAGTCGCCGGCGCGTTCGGGTATCGAGCTCGAGGTGGTGGGGGAATCCGTCATGCAGGGAACAATGGGGCACTACTCTCCGTTGTGATATGGCTCACATGACCACAGTCGCGCGCGGTGTGGTGTCGCTGGTCAACACCGGGCCCACGCCCTCGCCGTCGGTCGGCGCCGTCGGCGGCTTGACGTCCCGCAGCACCGCGAACGACACCACCGCCGCGGCGATGACGCCGACCGCGCCGGCGATGTAGGCGATGGACGCGGCGTGGGTGAAGGCGTGCTTAGCCGAGTCCAGCAGGGCGGTGTTCCCGGTGCTCTTGGCGATGCCGTAGGCCTCGCCGAGCGAGTGGCGCGCGGTGCCGGTGACCTGCGCCGGCATCGCCGCGGTGAAGCGGCTGGCCACCACGGTGCCCATGATCGCCACGCCCAGGGCCGCGCCGGTCTGCTGCACCGTGTCGTTCAGCGCCGAGCTGACGCCGGCGTGCTCCGGCGGGACCGAGCCCATGATCGCGGTGATCGCGGCCGGCATGGCCAGGCCGGAGCCGGCGCCGAGCAGGAACAGGCCGACGAACAGCTTGGTCAGGCCGTCGTCCACACCCAGGTCGGCCAGAAGCCCGAAGGCCGCCGCGCAGATCAGCAGGCCGACGACCATCAGGGGACGGTTGCCGAACTTCATCCCCAGGCCGGCGCCCAGGGTGTTGAAGATCAGCGCCGCGACGGCCAGCGGGATGAAGCACAGCGAGGCCTTCAGCGCCGAGAAGCCGAGCACGAACTGCAGGTACTGCGTCATCACCAGCAGCAGGCCGCCGTTGCCGATCTGCACCAGGGTCAGCGAGAACGAGCCGCCGGAGAAGTTCCGCCGCTTGAACAGGTGCAGCGGCACCATCGGCTCGGCGATCCGGGTCTCCCAGATCCCGAAGGAGACCAGCGCGACCAGGGCGAGCGCGGAGGCGGCCAGGGTGCCGGGCCGGGTGAAACCCTTCGGGAACTCGATGATGACCCACACCAGCGAGGTCAGGCCGACGATCGACAGGACGGTGCCCAGCGGGTCGGGCTTGCGCCACGGGCCCTTGCTCTCCGGCATCAGCAGCACGGCGGAGATGATCGCCAGCACCGCGATCGGGATGTTCAGCAGGAACACCGAGCCCCACCAGAAGTGGCTGATCATCACGCCGCCCAGCACCGGGCCGCCGACCAGGCCGACCATCGCCACCACGGTCCAGGCGGCCATCGCCTTGCGCCGCTCGGCCTCGTCGGTGAACACGGTGATCAGGATCGACAGCGTGCTCGGCATCAGCAGCGCGCCGCCGACGCCCATCGCGACCCGGGCCGCGATCAGCTCGCCGGGGTTGCTGGCCAGGGTCGCCACCGCCGAGGCGATGCCGAACACCGTGAGCCCGATGATCAGGACCCGGCGCCGTCCGAACCGGTCGGACAGGCTTCCGGTGGTCAGCAGCAGGCCGGCGAACACCAGGATGTAGGAGTCGAGCACCCACTGGATGTTCTGCGCGCTGGCGTGCAGCGACTCGGTCAGCGCCGGCACCGCGACCGTCAGGACCATGTTGTCCACCACGAGGACCAGCGTGGCCAGGCACAGCACGATCAGGATGAGCCAGCGCCGCCGGCCGCCCATTGTCGTCTCGGACATTTCCCCTCCTCCTGGGACGCGGTCCCGTCGCCGGGCGCGTACACCGTTCGCATCTGCGCACAGTGTGCGCGTCGATGGGAACACCGTACGCTGATGCGCACAGCGTGCGCAACAGCGAACAGCGTGCGCACTTCTGAGCTATCGTGGAGGGCGTGGACAACGACACCGACGCCTCCGAGACCGGCACCGACGCCGACGACTCCGACGTCACCGCCCCGGCCCCGGCGCTGAACTCGGTCTGGACCCGGCCCCAGCGCCGGCCGAAGGAGCAGCTCACCCGGGAGCGCATCGTCGCCGAGGCGGTCGCGCTGTTGGACGAGGAGGGCATCGAGGCGCTGAGCATGCGCACCCTGGGCCAGCGGCTCGGCGCCGGCGCGACCTCGCTCTACCGGCACGTGGCGAGCAAGGACGAGCTGATCGAGCTGGTGACCGACGAGGTCTACGGCGAGCTGGACGTCCCGGAGATCACCGATCCCGCGAGCTGGCGGCTGGCCCTGCACGTCGTCGCGCACAGCCTGCGCGAGGTCGGGCTGCGGCACATGTGGCTGATGAACGTGCTGGGTCAGGTGGGGTTGAACTACCTGGGCCCCAACGTCGTCGCCGTGACCCAGCGGAGCCTGGCCGTCCTGACCACCGCGGGCTTCGACGTCCACGAGGCCGCCCGGGCGATGAGCACGGTGTCCTCCTACGTCATCGGCATCACGTCCGCCGAGGCCGGATGGCTGTCGGCCCTGCGCCGGCAGGGCATGACCGAGCAGGAGTGGTACCGGTCCGTGGGCCCGCAGATGGCGGCGGCCGCCGGCGACGCCGGGTTGGCGGAGGTCTACCTGGACGAGCTCAAGAAGGACCCGGACGAATCGCGCATGACGAACTTCGCCTACGGGCTCGACCTCATCCTGGACAGTCTGCAGGTCCGGCTCACCGCCAAGCTTGTGGCTGACGAGAAGGCACAGGCCGCCGGGTCTCAGTAGGCTCCTCTGCTATGTCGGACGAGCCGTTGCAGTTGCCCCATAACCGCAACAACGCGGTCACCCGCGGCGTGTGGCGCGGCCGGGACGGTCTGATCCACAAGGTCCTGACCCATCGCCGCACCGACGCCCCGGCGCGGTGGGCCTCGTCCGCCGAACCCCGCTTCTGGAACTACTGGCGGCGTGAGGCGGACGTCTACGTCAGCGGCCTGCCGGAGCGGCTGGGTCTGGGCGCACCGAAGCTCGCCGAGCTGCGCGAGCTGCCCGACGGCGATCTGGAGCTGGTCCTCGAGGACGTGCCCGGGACGCACGGCGGCGACCTTACGCTGGAGGACATCGCGGCGGTCGCCTTCGCGGCGGGCCGGGCGCAGGGCGCGGAGCCGCAGCCTTCCGAGCCCTGGCTCAGCCGCGGTTTCCTGGCGGACTACAGCACCACCCGGCCCGCGGACTTCTCCCTGCTGGAGGACGAGCGCGCCTGGGCACTCCCGCTGATCGCCCGGCACTTCCCACCGGACCTGCGCGAAGCCCTGGTCCGCCTGCACCGCAACCGCGAACGCCTGCTGACGGTGATGGCGCGCCTGCCGCGCACGGTCTGCCACCTGGATGTCTGGCCGAACAACGTGATCCGGCGCCCGGACGGCACCGTGGTGCTGCTCGACTGGGCGTTCACCGGCGACGGCGCGGTCGGCGAGGACGCCGGGAACC
Organism: Catenulispora sp. MAP12-49; assembly: GCF_041262705.1. NCBI lineage: Bacteria > Bacillati > Actinomycetota > Actinomycetes > Catenulisporales > Catenulisporaceae > Catenulispora > Catenulispora sp. MAP12-49. Next base: position 676,760 of record NZ_JBGCCP010000001.1, read on the forward strand.
TGGTGCCGGACAGCTTCTTCGACTGGCCGCTGCGGCCGGGCTTCGCCGAGCACCTGCCGGACCTGGCCACCGAGGCCTACCTCGAAGGCCTGCGAGCGGCCGGCTGGTCCGGCGACCCGCGGACGGCGGTCCTCGGCATCCGGGCCTCGGCGGTCAAGTACGACTGGCTGATGCCCTGGTGCCTGCGAGCGGCGCTCGACGACTCGCACCGCGCCTACGGCAGCGGCGAGGCCGTCGATCCCGATGTGCGCTACGAGGCGCGCGCGGCCGGTCTGGCGATCTGCGCGCGCTGGGCCGACGAGGCGGTCGAGCTGGCGGATGCGCTGGGGCTGTAAGGCTTTCTGTGCCTCCTCCTATGCCCCCTCCTATGCCTCCTTCAACGCCTCCGGCGCCACGATCCCGAACTCCTCGGCCAGCACCGTGCGGACCTCGGCGTCGTCGGCGAGCTCGCGCTTGACCGAGGTCCCGTCGGCGTGGGACACGGTGAAGGTGCGGGCGTCCAGCTTCAGCAAGCGGTCCGGCAGCGTCCGGCAGGCGTAGACGCGCGAGCCGAACGGCGATCGCGGGTTCCCGGCCATGAAGAAGTTGATGACCGCGAAGTCGGGTCCGTAGAACGGCTCGACCGTGAACGAGTACTGATCCCGCCACTCGCCGTCCAGGAACGCGCGCAGGACCCACTGCTCCAGCGGGCTGTCGGCGGGGGTGACGGCCAGGCGGTGGCGGCGCGGGTCGTCGCCGACCTCGCCCTCGGCCAGCGGCATCGGGTCCAGCAGCGCGCCCTCGCTGCCGAAGCCGACGTCGGTCAGGTACCGCCGCGGGTCGCCCGGGGCTTCGGCGAGCAGCAGCATGTGCGTGCGGGGGCGCAGGTCGCCGGGCTTGGCGCCGACCAACACGCGGCCGGTCAGCAGCGTGACCCGGTAGCCGAGTGCGCGCAGGGCCGCGGCGTAGAGGGTGTTGTGCTCGTAGCAGTAGCCGCCGCGCGTGGTGTCGTGGACCAGCTTCGCCATGAGCGCGCCCAGGTCCAGGGCGGGGATGACCCCGCGGACCGGGTCCAGGTTCTCGAAGGGGATGCCCTGGATGTGCGCGCGCTGGAGTGCGGCGAGCGTCGCGGCTGTCGGGGTGCGGTCGCCGGTGTAGCCGATGCGGCCCAGGTACGCGTCGAGGTCGAAGTCCACGCCGCCCAAGCTACTCGGAGCGGTCCCACTGGGAGGCCGCAAACAGTGGAACGAATCATTCCGTTCTGATAGTGTGGAGACACGACCTCGGCAGAACGCCGGGGGTCCGGACGAAGGGATCAGCCATGATCAGCACCGGTTACGCCGCCCTGGACGCCTCGCACGTCGCGCTGCGCACCGTGATCGCCGCGCTCGCCGACGCCGACCTGGACCGTCCGACCCCCTGCTCGCAGTGGTCCCTCGCCCAGGTGCTGCGGCACGCGGCCGGCGACCAGATCGGGTTCGCGGCCTTCCTCGACGGCGGTGCCGGCCCGGACGAGAACCCCTTCACCCCGTCGGCGACGCCGCCGCAGGACCCGAAGGCGTTCCTGGAGCAGGCTTTGAACCGGTCGGCCGGCGCCTGGGCCGCCGTCGACCCGCAGACCGAGGAGGTCGCGGTCCCGGTGCCGCCGAACAAGCTGAGCGCCCGAGTCGGCGCCGGGGCGTGCGCCCTGGACGCGGCGGTCCACGCCTGGGACATCGCGATGGCCTCCGGGCAGCCTTCGCCGCTGACCCCGGACCTGTCCGCCGAGCTGCTGGTCGTCGCGCGCCAGATCGTCGAGCCGCTGCGCCAGTTCGGGGCGTACGCGCCGGAGCTGGCGCCCGAGCAGGGCGACGACGCCGAGGCGGAGCTGCTGCGCTACCTCGGCCGGGACCCGCGGTGGACGGCCGCCACGACCGGCGGGGCCGGTGCGGCCGTCGGGGGCGTCACGGCCGGGTGAGCCGGCCGCTCGGCAACCGGATCACACGACGCTGCGATAGTGCGTGGTGATCCGGTGCCGGTCGTCGATGACGTGGAAGGCCAGCGACGGCGGCTGGTCCAGGTGGACCGGCCGCTCGCCCTCCCACGGCAGCGGCACCGTGGAGACCACGCCCGGCGCGACCAGCAGCGGCAGCCCGGCGAAGCGGGTGGCGGCGGCGGTGTGCGCGTGCCCGGCCAGGTAGGCGACGACGTTCGGCCGCCCGGCGACCGCCTTCGCCAGCCGCTCCTCGCCGAACTGCCGGATCGGGTCCACGAACGGCGTGTGCAGGTCGACCGGCGGGTGGTGGAAGCCGATCAGGAAGGGGACGCCCTCCGGCGTCGCGTCCAGTTCGGCGGTCAGCCACTCCAGCGTCGTGTCGGCGAGGTAGCCGTCGTCCTGCCGCGGGATCGAGGAGTCGCAGAGGGCGACGACGAACCGGTCGGTGCGGTGGACCTGGTCGATGGGCCCGGTCGGGCCGGTCGGGCCGGCCGAGGGCGGCACGCCGAGCAGCGTGCGCCGGAACGCCTCGCGGTCGTCGTGGTTCCCGGGGCAGACCAGCAGCGGGTGGCGGGTGGCCGTGGCTTCGCGGACGGTCTCGTACTCGCTGTCCAGGCCGTGGTCGGCGACGTCCCCGGTGAGCACGACCAGGTCCAGGTCGGCCGGCAGGGCGTCGAGATGGTCGAAGACGCGGCGGGTGCGCTCGGCGGCGCGGGGTCCGGCGTCGATGTGGATGTCGCTGACGTGCGCGATGACGACTGGCATGCTCCGAGCGTAGGCAGGGACCGGTCCACGGCTAAGCTCCACTTCCATGGCGAAAGCTTGGACCGGTTCGCGCATCGACCTGCATCTCGACCTCACCGCCGCCGGGCCGGCGAAGCGCCGCGCCGCGCTGGAGGCGGCGCTGCGCGAGGCGATCCGCGACGGCAGCCTGCGCCCCGGCGTGCCGCTGCCGTCCAGTCGAGGCCTAGCCGAACAACTCGGGCTCTCGCGCGGCACGGTGACCTCCGCCTACGGCCAGCTCGTCGACGAGGGCTTCCTCACCTCGCGGCCCGGATCCGGCACCGCGGTCGCCGACGTCCGCGACCCGAAGCCGCCGGCCGCCTCGCCGCACCGGTTCGCGGCCGTGCGGCCGGAGCACGACCTGCGGCCGGGGAGCCCGGATCTGGCGGCGTTCCCGCTGCGCGGCTGGACCGCCGCGACCCGGCGGGTGCTCGCGGCGGCCCGGCCGGAGCTGTTCGGCGCCGGCGATCCGCAGGGCCGCTTCGAGCTGCGGGCCGCGCTGGCCGACTACCTCGGCCGGACCCGCGGCGTGCAGACCTCGGCCGACCGCGTCGTCATCACCAGCGGTTATCACCACAGCGTGCAGCTGGTCGCGCGGGTGCTGCGGTCGCAGGGGGCGAAGACGGTGGCGTGGGAGGACCCGGGGCACGCGGTCTTCCGAGGGCTGGTCGCCGACGCGGGTCTGTCCCTGCGGGTGCGGCCGCTGCCGGTGGACGAGGGCGGAGCGGTGGTGGAGGCCCTGACCGACGAGTCCGCCGTGTTCCTCACCCCGGCGCATCAGTATCCGACCGGTGTGCCGCTGGACCCGGCGCGGCGGCGGGCGGTCGTCGAATGGGCCCGGGCGCGCGGAGCGCTGGTCATCGAGGACGACTACGACGGCGAGTTCCGCTACGACCGGCGTCCGGTCGGTGCCATGCAGCCGGTGGCGACCTGCGAGGTCGTCTACTGCGGGTCGGTCTCCAAGACCCTCGGCCCCGGGCTGTGCCTGGGCTGGCTGGCGCTGCCGTCGCGGCTGGTCGAGGCGTTCGTGCGGGCGAAGCTGGAGACGGAGCCCTTCGGCGAGAGCGTCGGGCAGGCGGTGCTCGCCGACTTCGTGTCCTCCCATGCCTACGACCGGCACGTCCGCGCGGCCAGGCTTCGTTATGGCAGGCGCCGCGAGCGATTGCTGGCTGTGCTTGAGGAGTTCCCGGGGCTGACCGCGCACGGCGTCCCCGCCGGTCTGCACGTCCTGGTGACGCTGCCCGCCGGCGGACCGGGGGAGAGCGAGATCCGGGCCGCGGGCGAGGCGCGCGGCGTGGCGGTCCGCGGCCTGGCCGAGCTGTACCAGGATCCGGATGAGGCCCGGCAAGGACTGCTCATCGGGTATGCCGGGCCCGCGGAGCGCGCGTACCCGGCGGCGCTCGAAGCGCTCGCCGGGACTTTGCGCGCGGTGGGTCTCCAGACGGCTCCTAACCGACCGTGGTCCGAGTCTTCTTCACGCACCACCACGCGACCGCCAGCGCGATCACGAACAGCCCGAGGTTCATGCCGTTCTCGATGAGGTGGAAGGTGCCCATCCGGCTCGCCGGCTGGAACTTCACCAGGGTGCCGATGATGCCGTGCTGCTGGATGCAGGTCTTTGGATCGGCCGCGGTTCCGCACCAGCCGTCGACGACCATCCCGGGGTCATAGGTTTTGCCATGGACATCCACGAAGGGGACGCTGCCGTTGTTGATGCCCAGGTCGTTCGAGAACGAGACCGCCGGCGGCGGGTCGCCCTTCATCGTCAGCACGAGCGGCTTGATCACCGTCTTGGCGGCCATGAACCGCGGCCGCAGCTGGACCATTTCCACCATGCGGACGATCCAGAGCCCGCCGACCACCGCGATCGCGACGAGCACCCGCCGGGTCGCGGCGCCCGCCGCGATGCCGACCGCCAGCCAAGCCAGGCCCAAAGTCAGCGGCAGCCAGCCGCCGGCCTGGAACTGCGTGCCGTCGAACAGGCTCGCCGCGGTGTAGGCGTGGTATTCGTACGCCAGGTGGATCGACGACGCGGCCAGCGCCGTGCCCATCGCCCCGATGAGCACGATCATCACCGCGGTCTTGCCGGCCAGCCACCGGAGCCTGCTGACGTCCTGCGACCAGGCCAGCGGCAGCGTGCGCTGCTCGAACTCGCGGGCCAGCAGCGGCACCCCCCAGAACACCGCGACCAGGACCGGCAGGAACACGACCGTGTTCATCAGGTAGCCGGCGTGCGACGGCGTCGGCTCGGTCTTGGACCGCTGGCACTGGTAGGCCGGTACGGTCAGGCATTTGTGAGCCATCGAGCTCAGATCGGATGCGGTGATCAGCATCAACACGACCAGCACCGCGGTGATCACCGCGCTGACGACGATCGGCCAGCGGTGCTGGCGCCAGGTCAGCCAGATCAGGCCCCTCACAGCTCCTCCCCGAGGCTGCGATTCGGCTTCAGATAGGCGAGCACCAGGTCCTCCAAGGCGATCGGCTGGGCCTTCCACGGTTCGGCGACGGGAGTGTCCGCGCCGAGCAGCGTCCGGATCAGATACGTCGACTGCCGTTCGGTGTGCTGGGCCTGCACGACCTCGCCCTCGACCGGCGGGGCGTCGGCGCGCGGGCCGGTCAGCCGCGCGTGCTGGCCCAGCAGCTCCTCGATGTCGCCGTCGAGCTTGCTGTGCCCCTGGCTGAGCAGCAGCAGGTGGTCGCCGACGCCGGCCAGTTCGGCCACCACGTGGGTGGACAGCACGACCGTCATCTCGCTGTCGGCCACCTCGGCCAGCAGCTCGCCGGTGACGTCCCGGCGGGCGACCGGGTCCAGGTTGGCCAGCGGCTCGTCCAGCAGCAGGACCGAGGGCCGCGCGCCGAGCGCCACAGCCATCGCGACCTGCGTCTGCTGGCCGCCGGAGAGCTTGCCGCAGGGCCGGTCCAGCGGGATCTCGAAGCGGCCCAGCCAGTTCAGCGCCCGCTGCTGGTCCCAGGTGCGGTTCAGGTGCCGGCCGAAGGCGAGCATCTCGGCGACCTTGAACGAGCGGTAGAGCGGCTTCTCCTGGGACAGCAGCACCACGCGGCCGGCCACGCGGATCTCGCCCTCGGTGGCCGGCAGGATCCCGGCGGCCATCGACATCAGCGTGGACTTGCCGGCGCCGTTCGCGCCGACCAGGGCTATGACCTTGCCGGCCGGCAGCGAGACGCTGAAGTCCTTCAGGGCCCACAGGCTGCGGTAGCGCTTCCCGAGGCCGTGCGTCTGGATGGCGAAGCCGGTCATCGCCGCGGCCCGGATCCGGTTCCGCGCCCGGACTCCTGCTCCGAGCGTGCCGCGGCGGCCGCGCGCTGCTCAGCCGTCAGCTCCCCCGGCGGCTCCGCGAGCACCGAGGTCATCAGGGCCCGCAGGTCGTCGTCCTCCAGGCCGGCGCCGCGGGCGTCGCCCACCCAGCCGGTCAGCCGCTCGCGCAGCTCGCCCATCACCGCCGGGTCGGCGGTGCCGCCCAGGGTGCCCGAGACGTAGGTGCCGGCGCCCTGCCGCGCTTCGACCAGTCCCGAGAGCTCCAGCTCGCGGTAGGCCTTCAGGACGGTCGCGGCGTTGACGGCGCAGGAGGTGACGACCTCCCGCACCGTGGGCAGCTTGTCGCCGGGGTGCAGCAGTCCCAGCCGCAGGGCCTCGCGGACCTGTTGCACGAGCTGCGCGTAGGCCGGCACGCTGCCGGCCCGGTCGACATGAAAATCGATCACGAAAAGACTCCCGTCGCAGGATTGGACGAGAGAATTGTTACGGTTAACTAGAACACTAGTCAACCGTTACGCGGTCAGCGCAGCGTGGCGATGTCGATGACGAACCGGTAGCGCACGTCGGAGGCCAGCACTCGCTCGTAAGCCTCGTTGATCTGATCGGCCGCGATCAGCTCGATCTCCGCGCCGATCCCGTGCTCGCCGCAGAAGTCGAGCATCTCCTGGGTCTCGGCGATCCCGCCGATCAGCGAGCCGGTCAGGACCCGCTGCCGGTTCAGCAGCCGCAGGTGCAGGCCGCTCTCCTCCGGTGCCGCGCCGACGTTGACCATCACGCCGACGCCGACGGCCAGCATCGAGATGTAGGAGTCCATCGGCAGCGGCGCGCTGACCGTGCTCAGGATCAGGTCGAAGGCGCCGGCCAGGTCCTCGAAGGTGGCCGGGTCGGAGGTCGCGCGGTAGTCGCTCGCGCCCAGCGCCAGGCCGGCGTCCTTCTTGGACAGGGTCTGGGACAGGACGGTCACCTCGGCGCCGAGCGCGCGGGCGATCTTCACCGCGACGTGGCCGAGCCCGCCGAGGCCGACGACCGCGACCTTCGTGCCGGGGCCGACGCCCCAGCGCCGCATCGGCGCGTAGGTCGTGATGCCGGCGCACAGCAGCGGCGCGGCGGCGTCCAGCGGCAGCGAGTCCGGGACGCGCACCACGAAGCGGTCGGTCACCACGATCTGCGTGGAGTAGCCGCCCTGGGTGACGGTGCCGTCGACGTCGGTGTCGCCGTAGGTCCAGACCGCCTTGACCGAGCAGAACTGCTCCTGGCCGCGCTCGCACGCCTTGCAGGTCCCGCAGGAGTTCACCAGGCAGCCGACGCCGACCCGGTCGCCGACCGCGAACCGCGTCACCTCGGCACCGACCTCCGCGACCACGCCGGTGATCTCGTGGCCCGGCGCCAGCGGATAGGGGCACGGCCCCCAGTCCCCGCGGACCTCGTGGATGTCGGAGTGGCAGATACCGGTGTACTGGATGTCGATCCGCACGTCCCAGGGCCCGACCTCGCGGCGCTCGATGGTGATCGGCTGGAGCGGGGCGGTCGCGGAGACGGCGGCGAAGGCGTTCACTGTGGGCACCCGATCATCAAACCTCCTGATCAACGGCTTGCGCCAATCACGGGACCGATGAGCGTCCGCCGGACCCCCGCCGAGCTGGCGGAAAGCGGTCACGCCGGATGACCGATACCAAGCTCCTTACGCGCTGCAACGGTTAGCATCGCCGTGTCGGGAGTGAGAGGTGGGGCGATGCGCGGGCGTGTAGTGGTCGTGGCGGCGGTTCTGGCCGTCGCGGGATGTTCCAGTGGCGGCGGGTCGAAGCCGGACGCGGCGGACGCGGGCGGCTCGTCCGCGGCGAGTTCGTCTGCAGCGGGGTCGTCCATGTCGAGTTCGGCGGCGAGTTCATCGGCGGCGAGTTCGCCGGCGACGACACCCGATCCGACGGGCGGCTCCTCGTCGTCCGCCGCGCATTCGCCGTCGCCGTCATCAGCCTCATCGGGGTCATCGTCGGCGGGCAGCAAGTCCAGCTCGCCGAGCCAGCCCCCGGCCCCGGCCGCGGCCAAGGCCGGCGCGCCGCCGCCGACCGGCGTGAAGTGGGACTACCAGATCGGCGGCGCCTACGCCCCGCCGGCCGGCGTCCGGATCGTCTCCCGCGACAGCTCGGCCTCGCCGGCGCCGGGGCTCTACAACATCTGCTACATCAACGCTTTCCAGGCGCAGCCGGACGCCACCGGCTGGTGGCAGAGCAACCACCCCGACCTGTTGCTGAAGACCTCGTCCGGCGCGCCGGTGATCGACCAGAACTGGAACGAGCAGCTGCTCGACGTCTCCACCGATGCCAAGCGCACGGCGCTCGCGCAGATCGAGGGTGGCTGGATCGCCTCCTGCGCGGCCAAGGGATTCCAGGCGATCGAAGCCGACAACCTCGACTCCTACTCCCGCTCCCAGAGCCTGCTCACCGCCGATGACGACGTGGCGATGGCCACGGAGCTGGCGCGGCTGGCCCATGCGAAGGGGTTGGCCATCGCGCAGAAGAACACCACGGAGTTCCTGCCGCGCGCCCACCAGGTCGGCTTCGACTTCGCGGTCTCCGAACAGTGCGGGAAGTACGGCGAGTGCGGCGGCTACGCGAGCACGTACGCCGACCACGTCGTGGACGTCGAGTACGACGAGTCCGGCTTCACCGCCGCCTGCCGCGACTACGGCGGGAAGATCGCGATCGTGCTGCGCGACCAGGACGTGAGCCCGGCCGGCAGCTCCTCCTACGTCTACAAGACCTGCTGACGCCGTCGGGAGCCGCCGGCCGGACCGGCCTTCCTCACCACTGGCCGGGCTGGTAGCTCCCGGCCGGGGTGCGGGCGATCACGTTCATCCGGTTGTAGGCGTTGATCAGGGCGATCGTCGACACCAGGCCGGCGAGCTGCTCTTCGTCGAAGTGCTTCGCGGCGTTCTCCCACACCGCGTCCGGCACCCCGCCCGCGGCGTCGGCGACGCGGGTGCCCTCCTCGGCCAGCTCCAGCGCGGCGCGCTCGGCGTCGGTGAACACCGTGGCCTCGCGCCAGGCCGCCACCAGGTTCAGGCGCTCGGGCTGGTCGCCGGCGTGGACGGCGTCCTTGTAGTGCATGTCGGTGCACATGCCGCAGCCGTTGATCTGGCTGGCCCGCAGCAGGACCAGCTGCGTCGTGGCGTGGGGGACTCCCGAACCCTCGGCCGCCTTGCCCGCCGAGTTGATGTACTTGCTGAACTTCTGGCCGGTGGTGGTGCCGTAGTAGTTGAAGCGGGCTTCCATGGCGGTGCTCCTCGGGTCTTGGCTATCGCGTTCGCTTTCGTTAGGTAGACCCGGGGAACCGAGGCGATGTGACAGCCCGCCCCGCCGTTGTGATGTGACCTGCGTCACTCGCGTCCGTCGGTCAGAGACCGGCCTCGGCGCGGTACTCCTCGAGCCGCCGGACGAGCTCGTCGGGGTGCGCGAGCGGGAGCAGGTGGCCGCCGTCCATCTCGTCCGGGGCGAAACCGAACCGCTCCTGGACGGTGCGGCGCTGGAAGTCCAGGGGGAAGAAGCGGTCGTCCCGGCCGGCCAGGAAACGGATGGGGAGGTCTGCCGGCAGCGCGGGCATCGCCGGCGGCCCGAAAGGCCGCTCGCTCTGGCCGACCTCGCCGCGCTCCCAGGCCTCGTCCACGACCTCCTTCGGGACGTCGTGGAAGAACACCACCTTCAGGTCGGCGTCCTGCGCGATCCCGAGGCGCGCGTCGCTGTCCTGCTTGGCCTGCCTCCAGTCGGTCGCCTCCCACCACTGCCCGGCCGTCTCGCCCTCCTTCGGGGCCATCGCCGAGATGTAGACCAGGAACTTCACCGGGATCCGGTGCGTGAGCACCGTTCCGGTGAAGGCCCCCAACGACTGTGCGACGACGACGATGTCGTCGGCGCCGGCACGGTCGCCGAGGGCCGCGACGGCCGCGTCGGCGTATTCGTCGATCCCCGCCTCGGGATCGGCGACCGGCAGGTCGGGGGCGACGACGTCGTGGCCGGCCGCACGCAGCAGCGGGACGACGCGGTGCCACAGCCAGGAGTCCGAAGACGCTCCGTGGATCAGCAGGTAGGTAGCCACGCTTCCTACGCTAGCTGCGGGTCACCCACTTTCTCGTAGCCGAGACCGTCCTGGCGCGCCATGACCTCATCGAGTCCGCGGAACGCTCCGATGCCGGTGGGAGGCATATCACCGTAAAGACACTGATACGAGCCGGCGCGCACCGACAGCATCTCGTGCCAGATCCCGACGGCTCCGTTGGAGCGCGTGAAGCGATCCGTGAAGCGGTCCTGCGCGGGGCGGTGCGTGCGGTTCTCGTCGTGGGAGAAGGCGCGGATGTCGCCCGCGCGGCGCCAGTACTGCACCACGGTCACCTGGCCGGGCCAGGGGCCCCACAGGATGCGGTAGCCCAGCAGTGAGCTGTCAGGGTCCGCACTCAGTTCCTTGAGCATGCGCGGCATGGCGCGGAAGACCGGGGCCCAGTGGTGCACCGCCCACCACTTGTTGATGCGCGCCCCGATCAGCAGCACAGCGATCGGCTCGGTGTTGTCGGCCATGAAGCGCCCGGCCATCCGCTTGTGGTGGTTCGGCGCGCCGGGCACGGAGCGGGTCCAGTGCATGGGCATCGGGTTTCGGATCGGCATGGCGAGACCCCCATTGAGATGTGGCTCCGGGTGGTGCGGGCGGAAAGGATAGTTGAACTATCCTTAGTGGTCAGGGTAAAACCCGGCGCGACGGCTGTCGAGACCCGGAGCGGGAGAGAACGTGCACCTGGCGGAGTTGAGTCGACGCAGCGGTGTGTCGGTCCCGAGCATCAAGTTCTACCTGCGCGAGGGGCTGCTGCCTGCCGGCGTGCCGCTGTCGGCGCGCAAGGCCGAGTACAGCGACGAGCACGTCCGGCGGCTCCGGCTGGTGCGGGCGATGCTGACCATCGGCAAGATGTCGGTCGCCCAGGTGCGCGACGTCCTCGCGGTCGCCGACGATCCGGCCTTCACCCGCCACGAGCGCCTGGGCATCGCGCAGTACATGTTGCCGCCGCATGCACAGGCCCCCGCGGAGGGCTCCGAGGAGCGCTCTACCTGGGACGCGACGCGCACGCTGATCCGCGACGAGCTGCGTGCTCTCGGATGGCGCTTCGAGGACAAGGCTCCGGCGCTCGACATGCTGACGCAGTCCGTGGTGACGCTACGGGGCCTCGGCTACAAGGCGACGGTGGAGCACTTGCGCGGGTACGCCAAGGCGATCCATCCGATGGCCGAGAACGAGTACGCGACGATCGCGGAGTACGAACAGATCGAAGAGGCGATCGAGGCCACCGTCGCCTACACGGTGCTGGTCGAGCCGGTGCTGTTGGCGTTGCGGCGGTTGGCGCACGAGGACGTCTCGTCGCGGCTGCACTACAAGGATCCCGAGGCGTAGCGCCGTTCTGCGTCAGCTCTTTGCCAGGGCCTCGCGCACGCCGGGCGCGATCTCCTGCGCCCACAGCGCCGACGCGCGCTCGATCGGCAGATCGCCGACCGGGAAGTAGGTGAAGCCGCCCGCACCGTGTTCCAGCACCGCGCCGGTCAGCTCCGCCACCCACTGCTCCACCGAGCCGCCGAGCCAGCGGCCTTCCGGGTCGCGGGTCGCGGCAAGCGGTGTCGGGCTGATGCGGCCGGGGAGGTTGTAGACCGTGGCGATGGCACGGGGATCGCGGCCGACCGCGCGCGCCGCCTCGTCGATGACCGGCCGGGATTCGCGGTAGCGGGTGCTCAGCCAGTCGGCGGCGTGCCCGGGGATCCAGCCGTCGGCCTGGCGGCCGGTGACGGCCAGGGACTTCGCGCCGACCGAGCCGGTCCAGATCGGCGGGACCGCGACCGGAGCCGGGTCGACCTGGTCCAGACGGTAGAACTCGCCCTCGAAGCTGACCGGCTCGCCGCCTCCGCTCAGGGACCTGATCAGCCCGAACGCCTCCTCGAAGGCGCGGACGGCTTCGGCGCCGCTCAGGCGGGGGAAGCCCAGGCGGGCGATGTCGTCCCACGAGCCGCCGGCGCCCAGGCCCAGGACCACGCGGCCGCCGGTCAGCGCGGACAGCGAGGTGACGGCGCGGGCCAGCATCGGCGCGGGCCGGGTCGGCAGGTTGCTGACGTTGACCATGCCGCTGATCCGCCGCGTCCGGCCCAGCGCGACGCCGATCAGCGAGTAGGCGTCGAGCATGCGGCCGACGTAGGGGTGGTCGGAGACGGAGAAGTGGTCCAGGCCGGCCTGATCGGCGACCGCGACGATCTCCATGGTCTGGGCGATGTCCCGGACCGCGTTCGACACCCCGATGCCGAACCGGGTCGTGTTCTCGGCCATGATGCGCTCCGTCCCGTTGGTAGTTCGCTATACGAACCTAGTGATTCGTGGTGCGAACTTCAAGCGCGGCACACCCCGTGCTGCCACGCCCACGCCGCGATGCCGACCCGGTTGCGGGCCCCGGTCTTGCGCTGGATCGCCGCGACGTGGTTCTTCACCGTCCCGGCCGCGAGGAACAGTTCCGCGGCGATCTCGGCGTTGGTGGCGCCGCGGGCCAGGGCTCTGACGACGTCCAGTTCGCGCTCGGTGAGCTCCTCGCCGCCGGTCCCGGACGGCCGGGGGCGCGAGGCGGCCAGTTCCCGCAGCAGCCGCACCGTGATCTGCGGGCTGATCAAGGTGTCGCCGGCCGCCGCGGCGCGCACCGCCTCGACGAGCAGCGCCGGGCCGGAGCGTTTGATGAGGAAGCCGGACGCGCCGTCGCGCAGCGCCGCGTGGACGTATTCGTCGAGGTCGAAGGTCGTCACCACGACCACTTTCGGCGGGTCGCCGGAACCGGGGTCGGCCAGCAGCCGCCGGGTGAGTTCGAGCCCGTCGACCCGCGGCATGCGGATGTCGGCCAGTACGACGTCCGGCGACAGCCGCCGGGCCAGGTCGGCCGCGGCGGCGCCGTCCGCGGCCTCGCCGACGACCCGGATGTCCGGCTGCGCGTCGAGGATCATCCGGAATGCGGCGCGGATGTTCTCCTGGTCGTCAGCCAGCAGGACGCGGATCGGGGTGGCGGGCATCAGGCGGTCGCCTTCCGGGGCAGGGGAAGCACGGCGTGGACCGTCCAGCCGCTCCCGTCGTCGTGGGGACCGGCGGCGAACCGCCCGCCGAGGGCTTCGACGCGCTCTTCGAGCCCGGGCAGACCCAGGCCGCCCCGGCGGCCGAGCCGGCCGGCGCGGCGCTGGGTCCCGGTCGGCGCGCTGTTCGCCACGCTGACGGCGAGCGCGGCCTGTTCGCTGCGAAGGGTGACGACCACGTCTGTGTCGGCGGCATGGCGCCGGACGTTGGTCAGCGCCTCGACCACGACCCGGTAGACGGTGGTCGAGGTCTCGCGCGAAACGCCGCCGGCGAGCGCGGGATCCAGGTCCAGCCGCGCTTGTCCGCCCGAGGACTCGCCGAAGGCGGCGACCAGGCCCGGCAGGTCGCCGATGCCCGGTGCGCCGCGGGGAACCGCGGCCTCGTCGTCGGTGTGCAGCATGGTCACGGTGCGGTCCATCGCCGCGAGCGCGCGCAGACCCGCCAGTTCGACGCGTTCCAGCGCGGCCAGCGCCACCGCCGGATCCCGCTCGCCGAGGTAGCGGCCGGCCTGGGCCTGCGCGACCATCTCCGACACGTCGTGCGCCACGAAGTCGTGCAGATCGCGGGCCAGATCCAGGCGTTGTGCGCGGCGGCCGTCGGCGACCGAGCGGATCCGGCGCGTGTCCAGCATCCGCAGATAGACGCCGCCGGCGACCGCCCCGCCGGCCGCCAGCGACCAGAAGAGGCACCCGCCGATCGCGGTGCCGCCCAGCCGTGGCGACGCCGCGCGCAGCGGCCACACCGAGACCGCCAGATGGGCGCTGACGGCTGCGGCGACCACCCCGGGAACGGCCGCGAACCGCACCGTCGGCACGAGGATCGCCGACAGCGCTAAGGCTTCTCCGGTGCCCAGCAGCCCCGGTCCCGGCCCACGGTGCCCCGCCGGCTGCGTGATCGTGACGGCCAGCGAGACCGCCCCGGCAACTCCGGTGAGCCACGACAGCCACCGCTGCGAGCGCGGCCGGCCGCCGTAGACGGCGAGCGCCGCCAGGCCGGCGACCGCTGCGGGGAAGGCGATGATCAGCACGTTTCGACACTAGCGAGGCGCGCGCACGAGCGCCTGTGCCGGACGGCACTGCCCGCGCCCGATTCCGCCGTCATCCGTGCCGAACGGCATGTGTTCCGGTCACGGGGTCGCGAACGAGGCTGAAGCCATGACAACGCTCAGCCCCGGTCCTGCCCGTACCGCCACCGCCCACTACGTCCCCGGCACTCCGCGCTGGGCCCGCGTCGCCGCGCACGCGGTGCCGCTGGTCGTCCTGCCCTCGAGTCTCTGGCGGCTGTCGCTGGCCGCCGATGTGGCCGGAGTCCGGGGCTCGGATCCCGGCCAGACCTCCACACTCGCCAATTGGCTCTACATCCTTTGCCTGTCGGCGATCGGGGAGGGCGTCGCGCTGCTGACACTCGGCCTCGTGAAGCCGTGGGGCGAGGTGGTCCCGCGATGGATCCCGGTGCTGGGCGGCCGCCGGGTGCCGGTGAAGGCGGCGGTCATCCCGGCCACCGCCGGAGCCGCGCTGCTGGCGGCGATCGGCGTCTACTTCTTCGCCAACATGCTCTTCTTCCACCTGCACTTCGCGCCGGCGGTGGGTCCGAAGGGCGGAGCACACCCGCGTCTGGAGATCGGCGGTCGGCCGAAGGTCTTCTTCCTCGCCTGCTATCTGCCGCTTCCGCTGTGGCCGATCCTGGTCGCGGCCTGCACCGTGGCGTATCGGCGGCGGCGCCGCGCGAGCGGGAGCTGAAAAGGAAAAAGGACGCGCCGCGCCGTTCGGGGGGTGCGGCGCGACGCGTCCAGCGGGCACGGTGACGGCTTGAAGCCCTCTCCCTGCGCCTTGTAAGAAAAGGCGCCAGGTGATCGGAATCCGTTACACCCCTATGATCACCAGCCATGATCCTGGACCCGGAGGTCCTCGAAGCCGCACTCCACCGCTTCGAGGCCGAGTACATCGACCCCGACAAGGCGGCCCGCGCCGCCGCCGAGATCCGGCGCGCCGCGGCCGCCGGCGAATACGCGGACCTGGACGGTGCCGCGGCCTGTGCGGCCGTCACCGCAGTGTTCGCCGACGTCTGCCGGGACAAGCATCTGCGGCTCGTCTGGAGCCCGGAGCCCGAGCCGCTGGAAGAGGAGGACGCGGAGGCCGGTGCGGCCATGTTCGCCGCGCTGTGCCGGGAGCACAACGACGGCGTGCGCAAGATCGAGATCCTGGACGGCGGCATCGGCTACCTGGACCTCACGCTGATTCCCACGGCCGAGATCGGCGGCGCCACCATCGGCGCCGCGATGCGGGTCGTCGCCGGCACCAAGGCGCTGATCATCGACCTGCGCTCCACCATCGGCGGCTCCACCGACGGCGTGCAGCTGTGGTGCAGCCACCTGATCGCCGGCGCGGACACCCTGCTCACCACCTCGCACTCCCGGGTGAAGGGCACCCGGCAGTACTGGTCGCTGGGGCACCTGGACATACCGCGCTACCTCGACCGCCCCGTCTACGTCCTGACCGGCGCCCGTACCTTCTCCGGCGGCGAGGACCTGGCGTACACCCTCCAGGGGCTGAAGCGGGCCACGCTGATCGGGGCGACGACCCGCGGCGGCGCGCACCCCACGGACTGGTACCAGCTCACCGAGCACGTGACCGTGACCGTCCCGAACTGCCGCTCGGAGAGCCCGTTCACCGGGACGGACTGGGAGGGTGTCGGCGTCGTCCCGGACGTCGCGGTCGCGCAGGAGGAGGCACTCGCCGCGGCGATCGAGCGCGCCCGGCTGTCGATCGGCGCCGGTGCGGATCGTCACCAGTAGTGAGAGGGTCGGAAACCGGCCCGCCACGAAGGGAACGCCGATGGCGAAGTACATGCTCCTCATCTACGGCAACGAGCAGCGGTGGGAGAACCTCTCCCCGACCGAGCAGACCGAGATCGACGCCGGCCACGTCGCCTTCCAGAAGCGGGCCGGCGACCGGATCCTGTCCTCGGGCCAGCTGGAGCCGTCCTCGACGGCCACCACGGTGCGCACCGCCGGCGGCGACGCCCCGGCGGTGACCGACGGCCCGTTCCTGGAGACCAAGGAGGTCGTCGGCGGCTTCTACCTGGTGGAGGCCGCCGACCTGGACGAGGCGGTGGCGCTGAGCCGGGAGCTGGCCGAGGTCCGGCACGACCACTCCGGCGTGGAGATCACGCCGCTGGTCCAGCACGGCTGAGGGGGGTGCGGCGGTGAGTGAACCCGGCGAGGCCGTCGCGGCCGCTCACCGCGCCCACTGGGCCGGCGTCCTGGCCGCGACGGTCCGCATCACGCGCGACCTGGACACCGCCGAGGAGTGCGTGCAGGACGCCTATGCCCAGGCTTTGCGCACCTGGCCGGCGGCCGGAATCCCCGACCGCCCGGCCGCCTGGCTGCGCACCGTGGCCGGGAACCGGGCCCGGGACCTGCTGCGGCGCGAATCGGTGTGGCGGCGCGCGATGCCGCTGCTCGTCGAGGACGCCACGGCCACCGCCCCCGACCCGCAGGACGCGGCCGAACCCCCGGCCGTGGCCGACGACACCCTGCGCCTGATCTTCACCTGCTGCCATCCCGCGCTCTCCCGGGAAGCCCGCGTCGCCCTGACCCTGCGCCTGGTCTGCGGCCTGTCCACGGCCGAGGTGGCCCGGGCCTTCCTGGTCCAGGAGAGCACCATGGCCGCGCGCATCACCCGGGCCAAGAAGAAGATCGCCGCGGCGCGCATCCCCTATCGTGTGCCCACCGCCGCCGATCTGCCCGAGCGGGTCTCGGCGGTCTGCGACGTCGTCCACCTCGTCTTCACGACCGGCAGCAACGCCCCGGTCGGCGAGCGGCTGATCCGCGAGGACCTCGTCGCCTCGGCGGTCGGTCTGGCCCGCACCCTGCACCGGCTGCTGCCGGTCGCCGAGCCGGCCGGGCTGCTGGCGCTGCTGCTCCTGATCGACGCCCGGCGCGCGACCCGCACCACCGACACCGGCGTTCTCATTCTTTTGGAAGACCAGGACCGTTCCCTGTGGGATCGCGAGTTGATCGGCGAGGGCACGGATCTGCTGACCGAGGCTCTGCGCGGCGGTCCGCCGACGCGGTACGCGGTCCAAGCCGCGATCGCCGCCGTCCACGCCGAGGCCCCGGCCTTCGACGCCACGGACTGGGCCGAGATCGTCGCGCTCTACGACGTCCTGCTCGGCTTGTGGCCTTCGCCGGTCGTCGAGCTCAACCGGGCCGTGGCCCTCGGAATGCGGGACGGACCGCGGGCCGGCCTCGCCGCTCTGGACGCCTTGGCCGCCGAGCCCGCTTTGGCGACCTACCGCTATCTGAGCGCCGCTCGCGCCGACTTCCTCAGAAGGCTGGGACGGTGGCCGGAAGCTGTTACCGCATATGAGGAAGCCCTGCTGCTCACGGACAACGAATCAGAGCGCGCCTACCTGGCGATGCGCTTGGCCACCATCTCGTTCAAGCGGACCCAGGCAGGCGAGTAGTCGCTGACGTAGGCCGCGAAGAGCTTCTGCTCCTCGGGGGAGAGCACCTTCTCCATCCGCAGTTCGTCGGCATGGTCCCCGGCTTCGGCCAACTGCTTGCGGAACCGTTCGGCCATGGTGTCGGCCAACGCCTCGAGTCGGGGATCGTCGACCTTCCAGTCGTGGGCCCGGTCGTAGGTCACGTAGAAGTCCCGATATTCGGGGTCCTCCAAGTCGGCCCGCTTCTGCGCCACCCAGCGCGGTGCCTGCTCCGGGTACGAGGCGGCCAGCATCATCCAGCCGTCGCGCTCCATCAGCACCCCGCGATCGCTGACCCCGGCGGCCCGCAGTTCCTCGATGTAATCGGCGATCTCCGGCGGGAGGAACAGGCGCTCGCCGGAGGCCAGCTGCGCCACCCGGCGGCGCCGCTCCTTCAGCTCGCGGATCTGGTCCTGCATCGAGCGGTCGATCTCGGTGATCGCGGTGCCGAACTGCGCGGAGTCGGCGGCCAGCAGCTCCTCGATCCGGGCCAGCGGGACCCCGGCCTCAGCCAGGGTCTTGATGCGGATCAGGTCGATCACCGCCTGGGCGTCGTACCGGCGGTAGCCCGAGTGGTCGCGGTCCGGTTCGGGGAGCAGGCCGCGCTGGTGGTAGTGCCGCACGGCCCGTACTGTCACCCCGACGTAGTCGGCGAGCTGGCTGATGGTGAGCATCAGCATCAGTGTGCCCGAGGCTTGCGGAAGGACGCCACGGCCCAGGCGTACCCGCCGGCTGCGATCACGGCGCACCACACCAGGGACACCACCGCGTTGTGCCCGATCGGCGCGCCGGTGAGCAGGCCGCGCACGGTCTCGATGGCCGGGGTGAACGGCTGGTACTCGGCGAACTGGCGCACCCCGAACGGCATCGACGCGGCCGGGGCGAAGGCGGAGCCGACGAACGGCAGGAACACGATCAGCATCGGCGCGTTGCTGGCCGCCTCGGCCGTCGGGGACACCAGCCCCATGGCCACCGCCATCCAGGTCAGCGCGACGCTCAGAAGCAGCAGCAGTCCGCCGGCCGCCGCCCATTCGAAGGCTGAGGCGTGGGGCCGGAAGCCCAACAGCACGGCCACCAGGATCACCGATCCGGTCGACACGACGGTCGTGATGACGCTGTTGATGACGTGCGCGGCCAGGATCGCGACCCGCGATATCGGCATGGTCCGGAACCGGTCGACGATCCCCTCGGTCATGTCCACGCAGACCGCGACCGCGGTGGACATGCTGCCGGAGGCGACGGCCGTGATGATGATGCCGGGCGCGATGTAGCCGATGTAGCCGCCGTCGTGCGCTCCGGCCGCCAGGCCCTTTCCGAGCGTCCTGCCGAGGATGCCGACGAACAGCAGCAGCATGATGACCGGCCCGAACACCGAGCCGAGGGTCATCGAGGGATACCGGATCGTGTGGCGCAGATTGCGGCGCAGCAGGGTGAAGGTGTCAGTGAGGGTGTGGTGCTGGGCAGATACAGAAGATGGAGCGGTCATGGCAGACTCCTTAGCGGCTTGTGGTCAGGGTGAGGAACACGTCGTCGAGGTCCGGTGTGTGCACGGACAGCTCTTCGGCGGAAAGGCCCGCGGACGTCAGGAGATCCAGGACCGTCCGCAGCGAGTCGAAGCCGCCGTCGCTGGTGACCTGGACGGTGAGCGCGTCCTCGTCGACCGAGTCCGCGCCGAGCGTCTCGGCTGCCTTGGCGAGGCTGTCGGCGCTCGCGAAGCGCAGGGTGATGTGCCCGCCGGGAATCAGCCGCTTCAGCTCCGCGGCCGTGCCCTCGGCGACGATCCGGCCGCCGTCCAGCACCGCGATCCGGTCGGCCAGCTGATCGGCCTCTTCCAGGTACTGCGTGGTCAGCAGGATCGTGACGCCGTCGGCGACCAGCTCGCGCACGATCGCCCACAGCTCGCGGCGGCTGCGCGGGTCCAGACCGGTGGTCGGTTCGTCGAGGAAGATCACCTTCGGGTCGCCGACCAGGGTCATCGCCAGGTCCAGCCGCCGGCGCATGCCGCCGGAGTAGGTGGACAGCGGCTGGTCGGCGGCATCGGTCAGCCCGAAGCACTCGAGCAGTCCGATCGCGCGGGCCCGGCCGGCGCGGCGGCCGAGCCGGTACAGGTCGGCCATCAGGATCAGGTTCTCGCGCGCGGTCAGCAGGTTGTCGACCGCGGAGAACTGGCCGGTCACCCCGATCACCGAGCGCACCGCTTCCGGCGCCTCGGCGACGTCGTGGCCGGCCACCGAGATCCGGCCGCCGTCGGCGGCGATCAGGCTGGACAGGATGCGCACGGTCGTGGTCTTGCCGGCGCCGTTCGGGCCGAGCAGGGCGAAGACCGTCCCGGCCGGGACGCTGAGGTCCACGCCGGCCAGGACGGTCTTGGCGCCGAAGGATTTGCGCAGGTCGGAGACGCTGATCGCGGGGGTGGTGGCTGTCGTCGTCGTCATGACAGCCATGCTGGGAGGTTGACCCTGCGTCAGGGTCAAGCGGAGTTTTTCAGCTCACTCCTCCAGGGCCGCGAACGCCCCCGGTTCGTACTCCCCGCCCAGCATGTTCGGGATGAGCGACATCCGGTTGGTCGCGTTCATCATCGCGATCAGGCAGATCAGGGTGCCGAGCTGGTCGTCGTCGAACTGCGCGCGGGCGGCGGCCCAGGTGGCGTCCGACACCGCCTCGCCGGGGGCGGTGATCCGGGTGCCCTCCTCGGCCAGGGCGAGCGCGGCGCGCTCGGTCTCGGTGAAGACCGTGCTGTGCCGCCAGGTTGCGACCATGTTCAGGCGCAGCGCCGTCTCGCCGGCGAGTGCGGCCTCCTTGGTGTGGATGTCGACGCACCAGCCGCAGCCGTTGATCTGGCTGATGCGGAGCGAGACCAGGTCCTGGAGCGGCTTGGGGAGCGCGGACTTCTCCATGACCTGGGCCGTGGCGTAGAAGCGCTTGGCCAGCTTGGTGGCCGTCGGGCTGTCGAAAAGGCTGAATCGGGGTTCCATGGACACCAGATGCCGGCCGCCGGAAGCCTGTGACGGCCGTCGGATGTGATGTGGGTCACTCCTCAGGGATGTCACAGAAACGGGGCTCGCGCAGTCCCATGGGAAAGCACTGGCAAGCGACCAGATAGGTGCCGTCCATGAGCGAGTCCGCGACCGAGACCTTCATCACCCACCGCAACCTGCTGTTCACGGTCGCCTACGAGATGCTCGGCTCGGCCGCCGACGCCGAGGACGTGCTGCAGGAGACCTGGCTGCGCTGGACCACCGTCGACCTGGACACGGTGCGCGACCGCCGGGCGTACCTGGTGCGCATCACGACCCGGCAGGCGCTCACCCAGCTGCGCAAGCTCGGGCGGCGCAAGGAGTCCTACGTCGGGCCGTGGCTGCCCGAGCCGCTGCTGACCACGCCGGACGTGGCCGAGGACGTGGAGCTGGCCGACAGCGTCTCGATGGCGATGCTGCTGGTGATGGAGACGCTGACGCCGGCCGAGCGCGCGGTGTTCGTGCTGCGCGAGGTGTTCGGCCTGGAGTACGGCGAGATCGCCGAGGCGGTGGACAAGAGCCAGGCGGCGGTCCGGCAGATCGCGCACCGGGCCCGCAACCACGTCGCGGCCCGGCGGCCGCGCGCGGCGGCGTCCACGGCCGACGCCCGGGGCGCCACCGAGGCGTTCCAGAAGGCGGTCACCACCGGCGATCTGCAGGGCCTGTTCGACCTGCTGGCCCCGGACGTCGTGTTCATCGGCGACGGCGGCGGGGTCGTGCAGGCCACGCCGTGGCCGCTGTACGGCGCCGAGGTGGTGTCCGCCTTCATGGCCGAGGGCCTGTCCCACCTGGCGGGCTTCGTCACCATGGAGACGGCGTACGTCAACGGCGGCCTGGGGGTGATCCTGCGGGTCGGCGGGGCGGTCGACACCATCGTGGCGATGCACACCGAGAACGGCCTGATCAAGGGCATCTACGTGGTCCGCAACCCGGAGAAGCTGTCGCGGGTCGAGGAGGAGACCGCGATGGCGCGCTGATTCCCTCCAGGGAATTGAGGCGCCGCGGCGGACGGGCGACCATCGAGGCCATGGACATCGGTGTGTTGCTTCCGACCGGCACGGCGCAATGGGAAGCGGGGGACGATCCGCGCGGCGTGCTGGCGCTGGCGCTGCGGGCCGAGCGGATCGGGTTCTCGTCCTTGTTCGTCAACGATTCCCTGATCAGCCCTCGGATCGAGGCGCTGACCATGCTCGCGGCCCTGGCCCCGGCGACCGAGCATGCGCACCTGGGGACCGGCGCGCTGCTGCCCTTCCTGCGGCGGCCGGTGCAGGCCGCGCAGTCGCTGGCCTCGATCGACGCGCTGTCCGGCGGCCGGCTCGCTGTCGCGGTCGGCGCCGGGTTCCCCGGCCGGTTCGGGCGTCCCATGTACACGCTGTCCGAGCTGCCGTGGGAGCGCCGCTTCCGGCGGTTGGACGAGACGGTCGCGCTGTGGCGCGCGCTGTGGGCGGGGGACACTTCGTTCCACGGCGAGCTCGTCCGCTTCGACGACCTGCCGCCGGCCACGAAGCCGTTCCGGGCCGGCGGGCCGCCGATCTGGCTCGGCGGCGCGACGCCCGCGGCTTTGTCCCGCACCGCCAAGCACTACGACGGCTGGCTGCCCTATCCGCCGGATCCCGCCGACTATCGCAGCGGTCTGGCGACCATCCGGGAGGCAGCGGCTCTGGCGGGCCGCCCGGCCGAGGCCGTCACCCCGGCGCTGTTCGTGACGGTCCGCGTCGACACCGACGAGGTGGCCGGCCGTTCCCAGCTCGACGTCTACTCCCGCGCCAACTACGGCATGCCGCTGGAGGAGCTGCGGACCATCCAGGCCGTCGTCACCGGGACCGCCGAGCAGGTGGCCGCGGGCTTGGGCGCCTACATCGCCGCCGGTGCCCGGCACCTGGTGCTGCGCCTCGGCGCGATCGGCCTGGCCGCGCAGGAGGAACAGCTCGATCGCGTCGCGGCTCTGATCGATCGCCTGTCAGTGGCAGACTGCGCCGCATGGGACCACACGAGCGCGGCGCCGGACCGGACCCCGGCCCGCCCGGCACCTCGGACCTGAACACGCTGCTGCTCCAGGGCGAGGACATGATCGAGCAGCTCGGCGCCGCGCACGCGAAGGCCTGGGGCCTGGGCACGGCCGACCGCTGGGACCTGGACCAGCGGACCGGGCTGATCACCTGGACCTTCCCGGACCGGACCGCGACCGCTCCGGCGCAGATCCTCGGCAGCTTCAACGCCGAGGCCGAATCCTGGCTATGGGCCTGGGCGAACGACAGCATCCTGCCGGAGATGAGCCGCGACGCGTGGGCGGTGCACGAGTGGGGCCGGGCGTACGGCCACCGCGCGCTCACCGAGCCCAAGGTGCACGGCGACGCGAGCACGGCCGGCGCCCTGGTCGCGCTGGCGGTGCGGATCACCCGGGCGACCGGCTACTACAAGGGCGGCGACGGCGGCGCCATCCCGATCATCACCTTCGGGCCGGTGACGCTGACCTCGCACGACGGCGCGACGCGGACGGTCACGGTCGAGATCGGCTGAGCGCTTCGGCGATCCAGGCTTCGACGGCCTGCTCGGCGAGGCCGGCCCGCTCTTCGCGAGGCGCCTTCTTGATCAGGGCGCTGGCACGCTGCGCCTGGTCGGTACCGGGCAGCGAACCGATCAGCAGGAGCGGCAGGACCAGGCGGCGCACCAAAAGTTCGTCCTCCGACGTGACCTGAGGCCGCCGCACGACCGAGACGTTGACCCGAACGCCGTGCTCGTTGCCCGGCTGCGCGCCGGGACGGTCCGTTTCGATGGCGGCGTAACGGAATCCGTGCGCGAGATCGCACGCCGAGCAGCCCACCGGTCCCCGGCTCAGGCGCTCGCCGCATTCGGGACAGGCCATGCGGTCGTAGGCGGCGTCGACGATCCGCCAGTCGTGGCGGTCGGGTTCGCTCGTCACCATCTCGGCCAGTGCCGCTTCTTGGCCGGCCTCGACGTTCCACTGCCGCAGGAACGCTGACCATTCGCCCTCGACGATGTCGTCCACGAGCGCACGGCAGTCATCGCATGCGGGCGCGCCGCCGTACTCGTAGCCGCCGCATTCCGCACAGCGTCGCAGTGCAGCGCCGACAGCGGGTCTGGTCATGGGGCGCAACCTAATCCGCGAATAATCGCTGGCCCTGTTCGACCGGCCGGAGTTACGCTCACAGCGTCATCCGGGACGGGCCGATCACATCGGCGAACCGGGCCGCCGCGTCAAGGGCAGGCCGTTGTACACCAGCTGAGACATTCGTCGCGTCGAGCAGGCGCCGCCAGACCGGTTCGTCAGCGCTGTTGCGCCACCGGTCTTGTGACCGTGCCCTCGACAGGTCATCGACATTCCGGCTGCCGTTCCCCGGCATCCGAAGGTCGAGCCGGTGCTTCCGCGTGCGCGCGGTGCACCGACGTCTCAGTGATGATCTCTCAGCAGATCGGCCTTTCCTGGTGCACGAAAACACCTTCCTGGTGCGCGCCGCCACGCGCTGGCGCGTACGCCCGACCGCCCTGCCGACCATCCGTCGCCGCTGCCGGGCCTGTCCCTCCACGGAGTACCGGACCCAGGGCAAGTTCCGGGTCAACGCGAACCACAAACTGCTCGACGTCTGGCTGCTGGCGCTGTGCGCGCAGTGCGGCGAGACGATCAAGCTGACCGTGATGGAGCGGGCCCACGTCCGCACCATCGACCCGGACGCGCTCAGCCGGTTCCACGAGAACGACGCCTCGCTCGCGGCGAGGCTGCTGACCGATCCCCAGCTGCCGCACCGCAACGGCGTCTCCCTGGACTGGAGCGAGGCGTGGCGGCTGGACATGGATCCGGTGGAGCTGCCGAAGGCGGACATCCTCGACGTCCGCGTCGAGTTCACGCATCGCATCCCGCTGCGGGTGACGACGGTCATCGCCACCGGGCTGGAACTGTCCGGATCCGAGGTCTCCCGGCACATCGTGACGGGGGCGATCACCTCCGGGGACAAGTTGACCGGTCGCAGGGCCAGTGATTTCGGCTTCGTCATGCGGTGGTAGCGAGCCGGGACACGACGGATGCGGCCCGACCGGTGATCCGATCGGGCCGCATCCGTTCTAGTCGACCAGCTCCAGCACGGTCCCGGCGCCGACGGTCCGGCCGCCCTCGCGGATGGCGAACCCGAGGCCGGGCTCCATCGCCACGCCGTGGCCGAGCTCGACCGTCATCGTGACCCGGTCGCCGGGCAGCGCCACGCCGCCGGCGCCCAGGTCCACCACCCCGACCACGTCGGTGGTGCGGAAGTGGAACTGCGGACGGTAGCCCGCGCCGAAGCCGGTGTGCCGGCCGCCCTCGGCGGCGGAGAGCACGTACACCTCGGCCCGGAAGCGGCTGTGCGGCCGGATGCTCCGCGGGGCCGCCAGCACCTGGCCGCGCCGGATCTGCTCCCGGCGCACCCCGCGCAGCAGCAGCGCGGCGTTGTCCCCGGCCTGCGCGGTCTCCATGGTCCGGCCGAAGGTCTCGATGCCGGTGACCACCGCGGTGAACGCCTCGCCGTGCCCGCTCACCTCGATCTGCGAGCCCAGGGCCAGGGTGCCGCGCTCGACCGCGCCGGTGACGACCGTGCCGCGGCCGGTGATGGTCAGCACGTTCTCCACCGGCATCAGGAACGGCGCCTCCAGGTCCCGGACCGGGTCCGGGACGGTGGTGTCCACCGCGGCCAGCAGGTCCAGGATCCGCTGCGTCCACACCGGGTCGCCCTCCAACGCGCGCAGCCCGGATACCCGGACCACGGCCGCGTCCCCGCCCGGGAAGCCCTGCGCGGTCAGCAGGTCCCTGATCTCCAGCTCCACCAGGTCCAGCAGCTCCTCGTCGTCGACCAGGTCGGCCTTGTTCAGCGCGACGACGATGTGCGGGACGCCGACCTGCCGGGCCAGCAGGATGTGCTCGCGGGTCTGCGGCATCGCGCCGTCCTGCGCCGAGACGACCAGGATCGCTCCGTCCACCTGCGCGGCGCCGGTGATCATGTTCTTCACGTAGTCGGCGTGCCCGGGCATGTCGACGTGCGCGTAGTGCCGCAGCGCGGTCTCGTACTCGACGTGCGCGATGTTGATGGTGATGCCGCGACTGATCTCCTCCGGCGCCCGGTCGATCCGGTCGAAGGCGACGTAGTGGTTGGCACTGCCGGCCCCGCCGGAGCTCTCGGCCAGGACCTTGGTGATCGCGGCCGTCAGCGTGGTCTTGCCGTGGTCGACGTGGCCCATCGTGCCGATGTTCAGGTGCGGCTTGGTGCGGGCGAACTGCTGCTTGGACATGGTGGACTCAGATCCCTGAAGCTGACGCGGGCGCGCGGCATCGGCGCGGGTCCCGCTGAAGGGGTCGGCAGAATGACGGCCCTGATACGCGCCAGCCGGGGCGCGCGGGGCCGGAGAACCGGAAGGGGAGCCACCCTCCCCGCTCGGTTCCCGCCGGAGGCGGGGAGGGTCAGCTTCGGACGCCGGTGAACGCGGCTGCTGCTGCGAATGCCGCGACGAAGGTCACCACGACGACGGCAGCCGGAACCGGCAGGGCGATGCCTGCTGCGGTCGGCGCGAAGGTCGTCGGGGACATGCGTTCATGATGAACGCGGGTGGGGCGTTTGTATAAGGGTTTTCCGGCGTGTGAGTAGTCTCAGGCCTCGCGGCCGTCGTGGGTCTCGCGGTTGGCCAGCACGTCGTCCATGTTCGCTTCGGCCCAGTCCTTGATGCCGCGCACCATCGCGTGCAACGAATGCCCGAGCGCGGTCAGCTCGTAGGCGACGGTGACCGGCACGGTCGGCGTCACGGTGCGGGTGATCAGCCCGTCGCGCTCCAGTGCGCGCAGCGTCTGGGTGAGCATCTTCTGGCTGACGCCGGCCAGCAGGCGCGACAGTTCCGAGTAGCGCATCGGCCGGGGCTCACCGGAGTTGCCCAGCGCGCACAGGATCAGCGTGACCCACTTGTCGGAGATCCGGTCGAGCAGTTTGCGGCTGGGACACATCGCCAGGAACGCGTCGTACTCCGTCTTGGCCTGGGCCCGCTGCTGGGCCGCCGTCTTCGTGGCCATCGGCCGCTCCTCACACCCGTGGGTACCTTACGCACTCCGAAGTGCCTACTTCCTCATGGGAAGTTGCCTAACCAGAATGAAGCGCTATGAGCACGCTATCCCCTTCACTGCCCGGCGGAACCTGGTCCCTGGGCGATCTGACCGTCACCCGGTTCGGCTACGGCGCCATGCAACTGGCCGGTCCCGGCGTCATGGGACCGCCCGCCGACCCCGGCGGCGCCCTCGCGGTCCTGCGCGAGGCCCTGGCGCTCGGCATCACGCACATCGACACCGCCGACGCCTATGGACCGCACATCACCAACCGGCTGATCCGCGAAGCGCTGCACCCCTATCCGGGCGCGCTGCACATCGTGACGAAGGTCGGCGCGACCCGCGACGCGAACGGCGGCTGGCCGCCGGCGCGGGAGCCGGACGCCCTGCGCCGCGCCGTCCACGAGAACCTGGAGACCCTCGGCCTGGAGACGCTCGACGTGGTCAACCTCCGGCTCGGCAATGCCGAGGGGCCGCAGCCCGGCTCGCTCGCCGAGCCCTTCGAGACCTTGGCCGAGCTGCGGCGGCAGGGCCTGATCCGGCACCTCGGCGTGAGCAACGCGACGCGCGAGCAGATCGCCGAGGCGCGGGGGATCGCGCCGATCGTGTGTGTGCAGAACCTGTACAACCTCGCCTACCGGCAGGACGACGAGCTGATCGACACGCTCGCCGTGGCGGGGATCGCCTATGTGCCCTTCTTCCCGCTCGGCGGCTTCAGCCCGTTGCAGTCCTCGGCGCTGTCGGCCGTGGCCGCGCGCCTGGGCGCGACGCCGATGTCGGTCGCGCTGGCCTGGTTGCTGCAGCGGTCGCCGAACATCCTGCTGATCCCCGGCACCTCGTCGGTGGCGCATCTGCGGGAGAACGCCGCCGGCGCGGGACTTGTGCTCGCCGGGGAGGACCTCGACGAGTTGGACAAGATCGGCCGATAGACGGCTCCGGACAGCGATCTGGACATCGATCAGGACAGCCGTCAGGACAGGCCGGCGCTGATCAGCCAGATGTGCTCGCAGGTGTCCGAGGTGTTCTGCAAGCTCTCTCTGGACTCCTGCGAGGCGTGGTAGAAGTTCCGCTCGATCATCCAGCACAGCGCGCGCGCCATCGCCGAGGCCTGCTTGGGTCCGCCGCCGGGCTCGACGCCGGCGCGTTCCAGCACCGCGGTGATGGCCGCGATGAACAGGTCGGCGGTGTGGTTCCACAGCCTGCCGATCTCAGGCACGCCCAACGACAAGTCGATCGCGGTGCGCATGACCGGGCCGTGGTCGTTCCACAGCTCGACCGTGCGCCGCATCGCCGTCGCGACGGCCGCGCGCGGCTCGTCGGCCTCGGCGGTGGCGCGGGACCGTTCCCACAGGTGCTCGACGGTGCGCGCGACGAGCGCGGTGACCACTTCCTGCTTGGAGCCGAAGTAGAAGTAGAGCGCGCCGCGGGTGATGCCCGCGCCCTGGGCGATGTCGTTGACGGTCATGGCGTCGTAGCCCTTGTCCGTCAGCAGCACTTCGCAGGTGTCGAGGATGGCGCGCTCCCGCATGTCGCCCTTGCTCTCGGCGGCGCGCCGGCTCGGCGAGTGGTGGCCGGGCATCAGAGCTGAGCACCCTCGGCGAAGTCGGTCGTCCGGGACAGCGCCTCCCAGTCGCGGATGTCCGCGTCCACGGCGGCGCGCGCGGCTCCGACCAGACGCAGCGCGTCCGAGCCGAGCAGCAGGTGCGCCGGCGGCGCCTCGACCGAGGCGATGTGGACCACGGCCTCGCCGGCCTTGGCCGGATTGCCCAACTGGTTGCCGCTGGCCTTGCGCCGGGCTTCCCGGATGGGGCCGAACAGGTCGTCGTAGTCCTCGACGGTCCGGTCGGCGCGGGTCATCGAGCGGCCGGACCAGTCGGTGCGGAACGAGCCCGGCTCGATCGCGGTCACGTGGATCCCGAACTGCGCGACCTCCTTGCCCAGCGCCTCCAGGATGCCCTCCAGGGCGAACTTGCTGCCGCAGTAGGCGGACATCCCCGGCACCGCCATGAGCCCGCCCATGGAGGTGACGGCCATCAGGTGGCCGCGCCGGCGGCGGCGCATGGCGGGCAGCGCGGCCCGCAACGTGGCCACCGCCCCGAAGACGTTGACCTCGAACTGCCGCCGCACCTCGGTCAGGGAAGTCTCCTCGAAGGTGCCCTCCAGGCCGTAGCCGGCGTTGGCGACGACCACATCCAGCGGCCCGACGCTCGCCTCGACCTCGTCGACCGTGCGCGCGACGGCGGCGTCGTCGGTCACGTCCAGGACGCGGCCGTGTGCCCGCCCGGGGCCGAGTGCTTTGAAGGCCCGCAGGTCCTCCTCGGAACGGACGGTGCCGGCCACGGTGTGCCCGGCGGCCAGGGCCGCCTGCGCGAACGCTCGGCCGAGGCCGCTGCTGACTCCGGTGATGAGCCATGTCTGCTGCTGCATCGGTTCTCCAATCGACGGACTTCCCGAGAAGTCTACACTCCGTCGATTTTTACCATCGCAGCGTTGATTCTGGGGCGCTCAACCCTGGGGTGGAGGCGCGGCTTCCACCCCCAACCCACCTCCGGGTGGAAGAAACACCAGGTCGTCGCCTTGCATAGTCATAGTCATGACGACAACCGACTGGATCATCGACATCGCCCTCGTCCTGATCGTCTTCCGCCAGCTGCGCGAGGAGCGCATCACCAAGGCCACCTTCATCGTCCCGCTCGCGATGATCAGCTTCGCGGCCAAGACCTACCTGCACGGCATCCCCACCGCCGGCAACGACCTGGTGCTGATCGGACTGTTCGCCGGCATCGGTGCCGTCTTCGGCCTGTTCGGCGGCCTGCTGACCCGGGTGCGCAACCTGCACGGCCAGCCGCACGTCAAGGCCACCGCCGGCGCGGCCGCACTGTGGGTCATCAGCATGGGCTTCCGCCTGGGCTTCGCGGTCTGGTCCTCCCACCCCTCCGGCGCCGCGCACCTGGCCAAGTTCTCCGTCGCCCACGACATCACCAGCGGCCAGGCTTGGGTCACCGCCCTGATCCTGATGGCCTTCGGCGAGGTCGTCGTCCGCCTGGGCACCATCGGCGTTCGCGCCTGGGCCCTGTCGTCCCACGGCACCCAGACGCAGATCCACACCGTGTCCCAGGGCCGCACCCGCGAGTACGTGAGGGAGACGGCCGGCCGTTCGTGAGGCACGCCAGTCGATGCGATGAGATCCCCGCGCAGCAAGGCCCGGCACCTGAGTGCCGGGCCTTGCTGCTGTCCGCTTACTTACGGCAGGTTGATCAGCTTGTTCACCCAAGCGGTCGGACCCCAGGCGGTCACCGCGACGGAGCGCGCGGCGGTGTAGGGCACCGCGTTCTCGCCGCCGAAGACCGTCAGGCCGGTGAGGTGCGCGGCGTGCGTCGCGACCCAGGCGGTGGTCTCGGCCGGGACGTTCGGGCCGTCGGTGAGCAGCAGCGGGCCGTGCTGCGTGGCGATGAACGCGCCGCCGGCCAGAGCGTCGGGCCAGGTGCGGCCGGTGGCCAGGCCGATCGCGGCGGGGTTCGGGAACAGCGCGGTCTCGGAGGCGACGGCGATGTCCGTCTGGTAGCGGTCGGAGCCCTTGAGCGCGGTGGCGTGGGCGGCGATCGCCGGCATGGTGGCCACGGGCGGCCGCGCCCTGGCCGCCGACGCCGTAGACCTTCGTGGTGGCCGGGTTCACGTCGGCGAGGTAGGCCTTGGTGGCCGCCGGGAGCGTGCCGTCCTGCGACAGCAGCACGACGCCGCCGGCCGGGTCCTGGGCCGCCGCGGCGCCCGCGGCCAGGGCGTCCGGCGCGTTCATGCCGGTCGCGACCATCACGGTGTGCGGGTGCGCGGAGATGGCGCCGGCGACGGCGACCGCCGTGTCGAACCGGGTCGGGCCGGACAGGCGCTTGACGCTCAGGTGCAGCGCCGTGAGGTCGCTCTCGATCTTCGGGCTCAGCGCCTCGGTGCCGCCGAGCACGTAGACGGTCGCGCCGGGGGCGAGGATCCGGCCGAGCTCGGCCGCCACCCGCGGGTCCAGGCCGGTCTTGCCGGTCAGGAGCAGCGGACCGCCCTTCTGCGCGGCCAGAGCGCCGGCCGTATAGGCCGGATACGCAAGACGACTGACAACCGGACCCGCCCCCGCCCCTCCGCCATCGGGTGACGACCGCGAGTTCACACCCGCCTCTTAGGTTCATCGGCTTACAGTGGAGCCCATGACCCGAGCCGCCGCCGACGTCTCCGACGTGAAATCAGCGAAGCCGGAGAGCCATACGGCGCTGGTCAGGCGTGCCCGCAAGATCTATCGCGAGCTCAGCGACGTCTATCCGTACGTCAAGTGCGAGCTGGACTTCGAAAACCCCTACCAGCTCCTCACCGCGGTCATCTTGTCGGCCCAGTCCACCGACGTCGGCGTGAACAAGGTCACGCCCGCGCTCTTCCGGCGCTACCCGACGCCCGCCGATCTGGCCGAAGCCGATCCCGAGGAGCTGGAGGCGCTGATCAAGCCCACCGGCTTCTTCCACAACAAGGCCAAGTCGCTGCTGGGCATGGCGCGGTCGGTGGTCTCCGACCACGGCGGGCAGGTGCCGGGCAAGCTCAACGAACTGGTGAAGCTTCCCGGGGTCGGCCGCAAGACCGCCAATGTCGTGCTCGGTGACGCGTTCGGCGTGCCCGGCATCACGGTCGACACCCACTTCGGGCGGCTGGTGCGCCGGTGGGGCTGGACCGATCTGGAAGACCCGGTGAAGGTCGAGCACGCCATCGGCGAGCTGTTCCCGCGCAAGGACTGGACGCTGCTCTCGCACCGGACCATCTACCACGGCCGGCGGGTGTGCCATGCGAAGAAGCCGGCGTGCGGGGCGTGCCCGATCGCGAAGCTGTGCCCCAGCCGGGGGATCGGGGAGCAGGATCCGGTGAAGGCCGCCGCGCTGCTGAAGTACAAGCCGGGGGAAGGCGGTCTGCCGCTGTGAGCGTTGCGCACGACATGGACATTCCGATAGCCGATCCGCTGCCCGACTGGTTGCTTCCGCTCGCCCGCGCCGCCGAGGACGGGGAGGGGCTGGGGCCCCGGTTCAAGCGGCCCGCGGATCTGGCCGGGGAGCCCCGGCGCTCGGCCGTGCTCATCCTGTTCGGTGAGGACCCGGAGGCCGGGCCCGACGTGTTGTTCGTCGAGCGTGCCAAGACGCTGCGGAACCATCCCGGACAGCCGGCGTTCCCCGGCGGCGCCGTGGATCCCGGGGAGGGTCCGGTGGCGACCGCGCTGCGGGAGGCCAACGAGGAGACCGATCTGGATCCCAGCGGGGTCCAGGTCTTCGGGATCCTGCCCGATCAGTACGTCTTCCCCTCGGACTTCCTGGTGACGCCGGTGCTGGGCTGGTGGCGTGCCCCGAGCCCGGTGCGGGTGCGCGAGCCCCTGGAGGTCGCCTCGGTGCGGCGGATCGCGGTGCGAGAGCTGGTCGATCCGGCCAACCGGATGATGGTCGGCAACCCTTCGGGGCGGTCGAGCCCGGCCTTCGAGGCGGGCTCGCTGTTGATCTGGGGCTTCACCGCCGCGCTCCTGGACGGGGTGCTCAAGGCCGGTGGATGGGAACAGCCGTGGGACACCGGGCGGGTCGAGCCGCTGCCGCAGGAGGTGCTCGCGCTGGCGTTCCGCAGCCGCGGGGCGCCGGGGGGAGAAGATAAGTAGATGGACATCCTCGACATCCTGTTGCTGCTGATCGTGGCGGCGTTCGCGGTCTCCGGGTATCGGCAGGGTTTCGTCGTGGGAGTGGTCTCCTTCGCCGGCTTCCTCGGTGGTCTGGCGCTGGGCTTCGTGATCGTCCCGTCCTTCCTGGACCGCTCCTCGGCCAGCCTGCTGGCCTCGGTGATAGCGCTGTGCGCGGTGCTGGCGCTGGCGGTGGTCGGGCAGGTGCTGGGCTCGATGCTGGGCGGCAAGCTGCGCGAGGCCATCACCTGGGAGCCGGCCCGGCTGGTGGACGCGGTGAGCGGCGCGGTGGTGTCGGTGGTCGCGGTGCTGATGGTGGCCTGGTTCCTGGGCCTGGCGCTGTTCACATCCTCGGTGCCGACCATCAGCGACCAGGTGCGCTCCTCCAGCATCCTCAAGGGCATGACCCAGGTGCTGCCGCAGGGCGCCAACCAGTGGTTCAACGGCTTCTCCAACATCCTGAACCGCAACGGCTTCCCGCAGGTGTTCGCGCCCTTCCAGGCCGAGGACCCGGCGAACGTCCCGGCCCCGGACCAGTCGCTGCTGGGCAGCCCGGTGATCGCCGCCGACCGGGCCTCGATCGTGAAGATCCGCGGCCAGGCCCCCTCCTGTGGCAAGGACATCGAGGGCTCCGGCTTCGTGTACGCCCCCGGCAAGGTGATGACCAACGCGCACGTGGTCGGCGGCACCCGCTCCCTGGTGGTGCGCCAGTCCGACAACCGGCAGTACGCGGCCACCGTGGTGCTGTTCGACCCCAAGCGCGACATCGCGATCCTGGACGTCCCCAGCCTGAAGGCGCCGCAGCTGAACTTCGACCTGGCCGGCAAGGCCAACGACTCCGCCCTGGTGGTCGGCTACCCCGAGGACGGCCCCTTCAGCGTCGACCCCGCGCGCATCCGCGAGCAGATCACCGCCACCGGTGCCGACATCTACTCCAGCGGCAACGTCCGCCGCCAGGTGTTCGCGCTCTACGCGCAGGTCCAGCAGGGCAACTCCGGCGGCCCGCTGCTGTCCACCGACGGCCGGGTGCTCGGCGTGGTCTTCGCGAAGTCCTTGGAGGACAAGAACACCGGCTACGCGCTGACCGCGCAGGAGGTCTCCTCCGACGCGGCCGCCGGCGCCGCCACCGACGTTCCGGTCAACACCCAGGCCTGCGCGATCTGAGGCGCCGGGCCTGCGAGCCGGTTTTTCAGCCCTCTGCCGCACTGACCTCCGTCGTGCCCTCCTGATACGTTCATGCCACTGTCGGCGAAGCACAACCAGGGGGCGGATCGGCCATGCTCGGGCACTCACACGCGACCAGCGGCGGACTGGCCTGGGCGGCGGCCGCCTCGGCGCTGCCGATGAGCGTCCTGGCCTACCCGGCCATGCACGGCTCCACCGCGCACATCCAGGTCAAGGACCTGATCTTCGGGACCTTCATCACGGCCGGCGCGGCGCTGCTGCCGGACATCGACCACCCGAACGGCACCATCGCGCACGCGATCGGGCCGATCACCCACAACCTGTGCCGGGCGATCGAGAAGATCAGCGGCGGGCACCGGCACGCCACGCACTCGTTCGCCTTCGTCGCCGCCGTCACCTACGGCACCTGGGCCGGTGAGAAGTACCTCGGGCGCTACTTCACCCTCGGCCTGGTGTTCTTCATGCTGGCGCTGGCCGCCCGGGCGCTGAACCTGTGCCCGCCGGGAGAAGGGCTTCACGCCTACGGGCCCTGCATCCTTCTGGCCGGCGGCGGCACGGTCCTGATGGACCGCTGGATCGCCAGCGCGCCGAGCTGGCTGCCGTTCGCCATAGGCCTCGGGGCGCTGACCCATCTGGCGGGTGACTGTCTCACCGACCACGGCTGCCGGCTGTTCTGGCCGTTCACGCTGCGCACCGGGATACCGCTGATCCAGCGCACCGGCAACAAGATGGAGACCTGGTTCCTGGCGCCGGCGATGGCCGTGGGGTGCGCGGTGCTGCTCTACATAAAGACTTCTGGGAAGTCGTAGCCGTCTGGCTCTGTCGTTCAGCTCTGCCGTCCAGCTCTGTCGTCTGGCTCTGCCGTCTAGCTCTTGAGCCAGTCGATCAGTTCGCCGTTGAAGCGCATCGGCGCCTCCTCCTGCGCGAAGTGG
Source organism: Catenulispora sp. MAP12-49 (assembly GCF_041262705.1). Classification (NCBI taxonomy): domain Bacteria; kingdom Bacillati; phylum Actinomycetota; class Actinomycetes; order Catenulisporales; family Catenulisporaceae; genus Catenulispora; species Catenulispora sp. MAP12-49. Next base: position 711,286 of record NZ_JBGCCP010000001.1, read on the forward strand.
CCGATGCCCTCCAGCAGCCGCCAGCGGTAGGCGGCTGTCACGTAGCGGCCCGAGCCGCGCGCGACGTGCGGCAGCAGGGCGGTGTCGAGCTCGCCCTGCAGGTGCAGGACCGGAACCTTCACCTCGGTGCGCATGCGCTGCGCGTACCGCATGCCGTCGGGGCGGACCAGGGACCTGATGAGCCAGCGGTAGTACTCCAGCGAGGAGTGGGCGGCGCCGGGCACGAGCATCGCCTCGCGGTAGCGCTGCGCCACGTCCAGCTCCGGCCAGCCGGTGGCGCCCCACTCCGCGAGCAGCTGCTCGACCAGCATCGCCGCGTCGCGGGTCAGGGCCTTCTCCGGGGCCCACGGCCGCTGGGCCGACCACATGAAGCGCGCCGCCGAGATCTGCTTGGGGTCGGTCAGCAGGCCCTGGCGCAGGCGGCGCGGGTGGGCCGAACCGGTGACGGCCAGGCGGTTCACCGCTCCCGGCCGGAAGACCGCGGCGGTCCAGCCCAGGAATGCGCCCCAGCCGTGGCCGACCAGGGTGGCGTTGGACTGGCCCAGGGCCCGGATGACCCCGGTGACGTCCATCGTCAGGGTCAGCGGGTCGTAGCCGCGCGGGGTCTTGTCGCTGCCGCCGTAGCCGCGCAGGTCCATGGCCACCGCGCGGAATCCCGCGTCGGCCACGGCCGGGAGCTGGTGCCGCCAGGACCACCAGAACTCCGGGAAACCGTGCAGGAACAGCACCAGCGGGCCCTCGCCCATCTCGGCGACGTGGAAGCGGGCGCCGTTCGCGGTGATGTCGCGGTGCGTCCACGGGCCGGCCAGGCGGATCGGATCGGAATCCTGCATGGGATCAGCCTGCCACGCGGGGCAGGCCGAAGGGGGCCGCGCCGGCGCCCGGTGAGGCGTCGCGCGACCCGCCGCCGGGTGAATAACTGCTCGCTACCGGGGCGAAGCGGTGTTAGCCATGGATTATGAGCATCGACCGCGCCTCCTACCCGATCCGTCCCATCACGGACGAAGAGGTCCAGGCCTTCACCGCGCATCTCGACCTCGCCTTCCACGAGAACCCCGGCCCGGAGGCGCACGACATCGGGATGCGGCTGCTGCCCCCCGAGCGCACGGTGGCCGCGTTCGACGCCGCCGAGCTGGTCGGCACCGGCGGGGACATCGCGCTGGAGCTGACGGTGCCCGGCGGGGTCGCGGTGGCGGCGGCCGGCGTCTCGTTCGTCACCGTCAAGCCCACCCACCGGCGGCGCGGCATCCTGACCGGGATGATGCGGTACCAGTTGACCGGCCTCCACGAGCACGGCGGGGCGCCGGTCGCGATCCTCGAGGCGTCCGAGCCCGCGATCTACGGCCGCTTCGGCTACGGACTGGGCTCCCAGCAGCTCCACCTGACCATCCCGCGCGGCGACAACGGCCTGTCGGCGGTGCCCGGCAGCGACAAGTTCCAGCTGCGGATGGCGGATCCGGTCCAGGCGTACGAGCGGTGCCAGGAGGTCTTCGAGGCGAACCGCCTGGGCCGTCCCGGGATGCTGGGGCGCACCGGCGACGCCTGGCGCGACTCGGCGCTGGCCGACCACGACTTCGCGCGCGACGGGGCCGGCCCGCTGCGGTGCGTGGTCGCCGAGGACTCCGACGGCTTGGTCGCCGGCTTCGCGCGCTACCGGATCAAGGAGGACTGGGACAACCCGGCGCGCCCGGACTGCAAGGTGCGCGCGAAGGAGGTCTATGGCCGCGACCTCGCCTCCTCCGTCGCGATGTGGCGCTTCCTGCTGGACATCGACCTGACCAGCGAGGTCCATGCCGACGTGCCGACCGACGCCCCGCTGATGTTCCTGCTCGCCGATCCCCGGCAGGCGGTGCCGCGGCTGCAGGACGATGTGTATGTGCGGCTCGTGGATGTGGACCGGGCCCTGACGGCGCGGCGGTACGCGGCGCCGGTGGACGCGGTGTTCGAGGTCTCGGATCCGTTCTGCCCGTGGAACACCGGACGGTGGCGGCTCAGCGGTGATGCTTCCGGAGCCGTCTGCGAGCGGACCACGGATCCGGCGGATCTGGTGCTCGGGCCGCGCGAGCTCGGGTCGGCCTACCTCGGCGGCTTTGCGTTGGCCGCGCTCGGCCGGGCGGGTCGGGTCGAGGAGCTGCGGCCGGGGGCGCTGGCCGAGGCGTCGCGGGCTTTTGTGAGCGATATCGCGCCGTGGCTCCCGTTCGGCTTCTGACCTCCATCTCATACTGTGGGCACCATGAACGAGGTATCGGAGAAGGATTACAACGGCGTACTCCTGCGGCGGCACCCGGCGTCCGGCAACGGCGTGGTCGCGGAGATCGTGCTGAACCGCGCTTCGGCGATGAACGCCATCTCGACCGGGATGGCCGCGGCGATCCGGGACGTCGCGCCGGAGCTGGCCGAGGACCCGGCGGTGCGCGCCGTCGTGGTGTCGTCGGCGCCGCCCGCGGCCGAGGGGAAGAACCACGCGTTCTGCGTCGGCGTGGACCTCAAGGAGCGCAACCAGATGAGCGACGCCGAGCTGGTCGCCACCCGGCCGGCGTTCCGGCGGACGTGGGGCGCGTTCGGCTCGCTGCCGATGCCGGTCATCGCCGCGGTCTCCGGCTACGCCCTGGGCGGCGGCTGCGAGCTGGCGCTGGGCTGCGACCTGATCGTGGCCGACGACGGCGCGGTGTTCGGGCTGCCCGAGGTCTCGGTCGGCGTGATCCCCGGCGGCGGCGGGACGCAGACGCTGGTGCGGCGCGTGGGCATGAACCGCGCCGCGGACCTGATCTTCACCGCGCGCCGCATCGACGCCGACGAGGCCGACCGGTTCGGGATGGTCGACCGGCGGGTGCCGGGGACCTCGACGGCCCGCGGGGCGGCGCTGGAGCTGGCGCAGCAGATCGCGAAGAACTCGCCGATCGGGGTGCGCAACGCCAAGCACGCGCTGAAGGTCGGCGCGGACCTGCCGCTGGCCGCCGGGCTGGACGTGGAGGACGGGGCGTGGCGGGCCACGGCGTTCTCGGCGGACCGGGCCGAGGGCGTGCGGGCGTTCGTGGAGAAGCGGGCGCCGGTCTGGCCGTGAGGCAGCGCGGGGGTTCTGAAGTAGCGCAGAGGCCTTGAAGCGGCGCAGAGGTCTTGGAGTAGTGCAGAGGCCTTGGAGTAGCGCAGAGGCCCTGGAGTAGCGCAGATCACCGGCCGTCGCCCCTTTTGTCGTTAGGCGAGTGCCCGAGTGCTTGCTAGCGTCATGGGCGACGGCGGTGCGCCGTCCACATCGTGTGCAGCGAAGCCGGTGAAAATCCGGCGCTGTCCCGCAACTGTGAGCTCCCTGCCGGGAGCGAGCCAGGTCGCCTCATGCGATGTGCCAAGGTTCGGCCCTCGAGGTTCGGGGCGGTCCGGCTGTGTGCGCGTCACGCCTGCCTGGGTCGGCGCGCGCGGCGGGGACCGCGGATCAGCCGGAGGAGCTGACCTCGTGCATTCTCGTCTGCACAATTCGACGCGGCGCGTGGCCGTCGGCCTCGTCGCGGCCTCGGCGCTGCTGGCCGCCGGGTGTTCGTCGTCGAAGTCGGCGTCGGCCCCGGCCGCTTCCGGCAGCACGTCGGCCACGTCCGCCGCCTCGTCCGCGGCCGCCTTCCCGGCCACGATCACCGCCAAGAACGGCGCGGTGAAGCTGGCGGCCGAGCCGAGGAAGATCGTGTCGCTGTCGCCGTCGGCCACCGAGGACTTGTTCGCCATCGGTGCCGGCTCGCAGGTCACGGCGGTCGACGACCAGTCGGACTTCCCCGCGAGCGCTCCGAAGACCACGCTGTCCGGCTACAAGCCGAACGCCGAGGCGATAGCGAAGTACAACCCGGATCTGGTGGTCGTCGCCGACGACAGCTCGCAGATCGTGGAGCAGCTCGGCAAGCTGAACGTCCCGGTCCTGTGGTTCGACGCCCCGAACACTCTGGACGACGCCTACACCCAGATCACCGGACTCGGCGCCGCCACCGGCCACACCGCCGCCGCGGCCACCGAGGTCGCCGGCATGAAGCAGCAGATCACCGAGGCGATCGCGGCCACGAAGAAGCCGGCCACGCCCCTGAAGTACTACTACGAGGTCGGCACCCCCGGGAACTACAGCGCCACCTCCAAGACCTTCATCGGCTCGATCTTCGCCCAGTTCGGCCTGACCAACATCGCCGACCCGGCCGACAAGACCGGCGGCCGCTACCCGCAGCTGTCCGACGAGTACCTGGTCACCGCGGCCCCCGACCTGATCTTCCTGGCCGACACCAAGTGCTGCCAGCAGACCTCCGCCACCGTCGCCGCCCGCCCCGGCTGGTCCGCGATCCCGGCGGTGAAGAACGCGGCGAAGGGCACGGTCGTCGGCATGGACGACGACATCGCCTCCCGCTGGGGCCCGCGCCTGGTGGATCTGGTGCAGCAGATCTCGAAGGCCGTGAACCAGGCCCAGGGCTGAGCCACCGCGATGCGGCGGCAGGGAGCGGACGCGGATGCCGACGCGGCGGCGGCGGGGGGCGCCGAAGCCGCGGCGGTCGACGCTGGGCAGGTGACGGCGGCGGCCGACGGCGGCCGGACTGATCTCCGCGCGACCACCAGCGATCTGACTCCCCCGCGCCGCCGCCTCGCCCGCTTCACCATCGCTCGCCCGACCATCGCGCTCCTCGCCGCGACTGCGGTCCTCTTCCTCGCCGTCCTGGTCTCCAGCCTCGGCGGTGCCGCGGGCCTTCCGGTCGCCGGCACCGCCAAGGCGCTGCTGGACAAGCTGCCCTTCGTCGACCTGCACACCGGGCTCGGGCCGGTGCAGCAGAGCGTGCTGGACCAGATCCGGCTGCCGCGCGTCGTCCTGGCCACGCTGGTCGGGGCGTTGCTCGCGCAGGCGGGGGCTGCGTATCAGGGTGTCTTCCGCAATCCGCTCTCCGATTCCGGGACCATCGGGGCCTCCGCCGGTGCCGGGATGGCCGCGACTCTCGTCATCGTCTACGGCGGCGGGCCCGAGCACACCGTGGCGGGGATCGGTGCGGTGCCGCTGGCCGCGTTCGTCGGGGCGCTCGGCGGGGTGCTGGCCAGTTATGTGCTCGGCACGCTCGTGGGTCGGGGCGGGACCGCATCGCTCATCCTCGCCGGGGTCGCGGTCAGTTCGTTCGTCGGGGCGGTGCAGGCGTTCGTCATGCAGCGGAGCACCACCGATGTGCGGCAGGTGTACTCGTGGCTGTTCGGGAGTTTCGCCTCCGCCGACTGGTCGCTGGTGCGGTTGGCGCTGCCGTATGCCGTCATCAGTGTCCTCATCGTCACGGTGCACGCGCGGCATCTGGACGTCCTCGCGCTCGGTGATGACGAGGCCGCCACGCTCGGCCTGAACCCGGTGCGCACCCGGCTGATCGTGCTGGCCGCGGCCTCGCTGGCGACCGCGACGGCGGTGGCGGTCAGCGGGATCATCGGCTTCGTGGGGCTGGTGGTGCCGCATGTCGTGCGGCGGGTCGCCGGGCCCGGGCACCGGCTGCTGCTGCCGATGAGCCTGCTGGTGGGCGGTGCGTTCCTGGTGCTGGCCGACCTGCTCGCGCGGACCGCGCTGGCGCCGGCCGAGCTGCCGATCGGGGTGGTGACCTCGTTCGTCGGGGCGCCGTTCTTCCTGGTGATCCTGCGGGCGACGCGGGAGCGGGACCGGTGAGCGCGGTCAAGGCCGCCGGGGTGCGGGTGAGGCTGGACCACAAGCCGATCCTGCACGGGGTCGACCTCGCCGTGGCCTCCGGCTCCTGGCACGCCGTGCTCGGTCCGAACGGCGCGGGCAAGTCCACGCTGCTCAAGGCGATCGTCGGCATCCTGGCGTACCAGGGCGACATCCGGGTCGGCGGGGAGTCGGTCGCGAAGCTGTCCGCCAAGCACCGGGCCCGGCTGATCGCCTACGTCCCGCAGCAGCCGCAGCTGCCCGGCGACATGACCGTCGCCGAGTACGTCCTGCTCGGCCGTACCCCGCACCTGGGCTATCTGGGTGTCGAGTCGCGCAGCGACCGCGCTGTGGCCGAGGGCGCGCTGGAGCGCCTGGACCTCGCCGGATTCGCCGGCCGGCGGCTCGGGGCGATGTCCGGCGGCGAGCGGCAGCGCGTGGTGCTGGCCCGCGCCCTGGCGCAGCAGGCCGGCGTGCTGCTGCTGGACGAGCCGACCACCGCCCTGGACCTCGGCCACCAGCAACAGGTCCTGGACCTGGTCGACGAGCTGCGCGCGACCGAGGGCCTGACCGTGATCAGCACCCTGCACGACCTCAGCCTGGCCGCGCAGTACGCCGACGAGCTCACGCTCGTGGTCGGCGGCGCCGTCGTCGCCACCGGCACGGCGCGGGAAGTCCTTACGGAGCAACGGATCGCGGAGCACTATGGAGCTCGGGTCAAAGTCTTCGACGACGGCGCGGGCCGCCCGGTCATCCACCTCGTCCGCTAGGGCGAATAGGAGACCTCGGGCACGTCGTAGCAGTTGGTGTCCATGTCCGGCACCCGCGTGACCCAGCCGCCCTTCCCGCCGTCCGCGGAGTCCTGCCACTGCGCCACGTTGAAGCAGGCATGCGTCGTCCCGCTCGGTGCCTTCACGGTGAACGCCGCCGGCGTGATGATCCCGTGCGCGTCATAAGGCTTCCCGGAGTTCATGAACTTCTCGACGCACACCCGCGTCACATCCGCCCCGCACGAAGCCACCGCGTCGGTGAGCCACTGCGCGGAGGCCCAGCCGTCGATCTCCCACTCCGACAGCTTCCCCTCCCGATCGGGGAAGTACTTCGCCATCGCGTCCCGGAACGCCTTCACCGCCGGGTTCGAGGTGTCCTCGTAGTTGGCGTCGGAGGAGTTGGCGTACAACAGGTTCCGGCACTTCGGCGCGTCCTTGTACGTCGTGGCGACCGTGGCGTCCCAGCTCTGCACCGTCGTCATCTTCGCCTTGATCGGCACCCCGGCGTCCTCGATCGCCTTGCACAGCCTGGCGTTCCCGTCGGTGTCGATGGTGTCGAAGACGACGTCCACGCCCTTGTTCTTCATGTCCAGAGCCGCCGAATCGAAGTCCGCCAAGGCGATGTCCAACTGCTCCGGGACGACCGTGAACCCCTCCGCGCGCAGCGCCTGGGCCTCGTAGGAGGCGAAGCGTGCCGAGTCCGCCTGGTTGTACGAGACGAGCCCGGCGACGTGCGCCTTCAACACCGTCTTCGCGTAGTGCTCGGCCTCGGTGGACGAATACAGCTTCCCCTGCCAGCCGATGCTCTTGCCGTCGCGCGGATAGTCGCTGCCGTAGATCGAGTACAGGTGCGGGTACTGGTCGTAGGCGTTGCTGATCGGCTCGCCGCCGATGTCGGGCACGTCCTTGGCCGAGACGTAGGACGCGCCGTCGTACTGGAAGATCGAGTTGCCGGCGAACGCGAAGACTTCGTCCTGGTCGATCAGGGTGTGCGCGCACGACACATCGGTCCCGCCGACGCCCTGGTCGTCGCACGTCACGAAGCTGATCTGGCGGCCGTCGACCCCGCCGGCGGCGTTCAGCGCCTTGAAGAACGCCTGCGCGCCGTACATCGGGCCGGAGAAGGTGTCCGGGCCGAGCAGCGAGTCCACCGAGTCGATCATCCCGATCTTGATCGAGGCCGGGGTGATTCCCACGTCGCTGGCCGGGTTCGCGGATCCGGCGGCCGTCGTCCCGGGCGCGCCCGGGCTCTGCGAGGCGAAGGCCGAATCCGGAAGGCGGGTCCCGCAGGCCGCGGCCGCGAGCAGCGGAAGACCCGCTCCGAGCACGAAGACCAGCCGTGTCCGCTGGATCCGTCGCATCGGCATCGGCCCTCCCCGGCCCTACAGAGACGCAGCGACTCAGCCCTACAGCGACTCAGCCCTTCTGATGCTTGGCCCTTCAGCCCCTCGGCGTGCGTCAGGGATCGACGCTCGTCGTCCCTCCACTGGTGCCGCTGCTCTGCCCGCTGCCGCTCAGCGGCGTCCCGGTGCTGATCGGAGGCGCGGGAGGACCTCCGCTGCCGCCGCCGGGCACGACGGTCGTGATGCTCGTGTGCGTCGAGTGCGCCACGGCGGCGATCCCGCCGACCATGCCGAACCCCGCGACACACAGCACGCCGGCCGCGACGCCCGTGCGCACCCGCTGCCGGTGGCGGATGTGCCCGCCGAGGACCGCCACGGTCGCCATCACGTCGTCCACGTCCGGCAACGCCGGCTCCCCGGCGGTGAAGGCGGTCTCCATCAGACCGCGCATCGCGTCCTTGCCCGCGGACGCGTCCACCGCGTTCATCCGTGTCCTCCCTTCGCCGGCTCCGCGCCCATCGTTCAGACCGCCTGGTGTACAGACGAGTCGAGCAGACCTTTCAGTTTCGCCAGAGCGCGTGCGGTGTCCGACTTCACGGTGTTGGCCTTCATGCCGAGCGCCTCGGCGGTGGCCTCCACGCTCATATCGTCCCAGAACCGCAGTGCCACGACGGCACGCTGGCGCGGGGAGAGCTGCTTGAGCGCCGCCATCAGGGCCAGCCGGGTCTCGATCTCCGGGCCCTCGGTGCCGGCGTCGGGCAGGTCGGCGGTGACGAGTTCGTGGTTGCGGCGCTTGCGCGACTCGTCGATATAGGTGCGCACCAGGACCTGGCGCGCGTAGGAGTCGACGGCTTCCACGGCGCGCACCCGCGGCCAGGCGACGAAGAGTTTGGCCAGCGTCTGCTGGGTGAGGTCCTGCGCCTGGTGCCAGTCGCCGCACAGCAGATACGCGGTCCGTCGCAGCGCGCCCTGGCGGGCGCTGACGAACTCGCGGAAATCCTCGGTCCCCGACCGCATCCGTATCAGTGGCCTTCACACGTTTTCGGCGGTATGCCTGGACTGCTCAGGTGGCGCTGGGCCTCGTCGTCGGTTTTTCCGACCGCACTGAGGGGGTGCGGGGGACGGATCAGCCGCCCGAACCCACGACCGCGGTGGTCAGCAGGCCGAGGACGGCCGTGGCCGCGTCGGCCGCCGGGTCGGTGTCCGAGGCGGTTTCCAGGTCGTAATACCCTGCGTCGTCCTTCGCACTCCCCCGGGTGTAGGTGAGGACCACGTAGCGGCCGCGGCGCTGCGCCACGACCGAGATCGCGACGTGGCTCTGGGTGTCGGTGTAGACGAACACCCCCTGGGAGTTGTCCCAGGACGGGCCGACCTCGCCGATGCCGCCGCCGACGATCTGGTCCTTGGCGCCGTCCGCCGGTCCGCCGCAGTTGGGCGCGTTGGGGTCGACGGTGCCCATGCCGGCCACGGCGGCCTGGGCGGCGTCCGAGGTCGTGTAGGCGATGGCGGTGCTGACGACCCAGTGCGTCGGGTTCCCGTCGGCGGTCGGGGAGGATCCGCTGGAGTTCGACGAGGTCGGGTTGCTGGAACCGCCCTTGTGGCCGTGGCTCGAGGAGGACGAGCTCGACGTGGTCGCCGGCGCCACCGGATCGCCGGGCAGCGCGTCGGCACGGAAGTAGGTGGTGACCGGTTCCAGCGACTTCTGCTTGGTGTCGATCATGTTCTGCGTGCACGCCCACGCCTGCTTGAGCAGGATCTTCGAGGCATCCGCACCCTGCCATATCTGCCACTTGTTGTCAGTGGCGAATGCACTGTCCAACTCCTGGGTAGTGATCTGCAAGGAGTTGAGGACCTGCACGTCGTTCTCGTTGGCATCGGCGTTCGCCAGCGACTGCGACGCCGAGGCACTGGATGCCGCGGAACCGCTGCCGGAGGAGGAGCCGGAACACGCCGTCATCGACAGCGCGGTGAGCACCGTTGCCGCGCCGGCGGCGGCGCTGCGCGAAAACCGCCGAGATATCCGCATGTCCGCGGTGCCTCCCCTGCCGAGTACTACTGATGTTCCAGCGCTCAAGTTCTCGGCACTCTACACTGCGGACTTTTCTACGGAAGACGCGTTGAGGCGCTGGTCTACAACGCTTTTACAACGCTCCTACAGCTCTGTGACCTCAAGCTCACCGGCCGCATACGCGCGGCGCACCTCCTTCTTGTCGAACTTGCCCACCGAGGTCTTCGGGACGGCGTTGAGGAACGTCCACCGCTCGGGAAGCTGCCACTTCGGGATCAGTCCGGACAGGTACTCGCGCAACTCGGCCGGCGAGGCCTGGCCGCCCTCGCGCAGCACCACCGCGGCCAGCGGCCGCTCCTGCCAGCGCGGGTCCGGGACGCCGACCACGGTGGCCTCGGCCACGGCGGCGTGCGCCATCAGGTGGTTCTCCAGCTCGACCGAGGAGATCCACTCGCCGCCGGACTTGATGACGTCCTTCTCCCGGTCGGTGAGCGTCAGGTAGCCGTCGGGGGTGATGGTGCCGACGTCGCCGGTGCGCAGCCAGCCGTCGCGGAACCGCTCGGGGTCCTCGTCGCGGTAGTAGGAGGCGGCGATCCAGGGGCCGCGCACTTCCAGCTCGCCGACCGCCTCGCCGTCGTTGGGCACGATCGTGCCGTCCGGGCCGGCCAGCCGGGCCTGCACCCCGGCCGGGAAACGGCCCTGGGACACGCGGTAGGACCAGGCCCGCTCGCCCTCGGCGCCGGCCGGCGGATGCGAGACGCTGCCCAGCGGCGAGGTCTCGGTCATGCCCCAGGCGTGGATGATGTGCATGCCGTAGCGCTCTTCGAAGGCGTGCATCAGCGCCGGCGGCACCGCCGATCCGCCGACCACCGCGCGCTTGAGCGTCGGGATCTTCTCCCCGGTGGCGTCCAGGTGGTTCAGCACGTCGGCCCAGATCGTCGGCACCGCGCCGGCGAAGTCCGCCCCCGCCTCGTTGATCGCCCGCACCAGGGCCGGGGCCTGCATGAACCGGTCGGGCATGACCAGGCTCGCGCCGCTCATCAACGCCGCGTACGGGATGCCCCAGGCCATCGCGTGGAACATCGGCACGATGGTCAGGACCCGGTTGGCCTCGTTGAGCTGGAACGACTGCGGCATCGTCACCTGCATCGAGTGCAGGTAGACCGAGCGGTGGCTGTAGACCACGCCCTTGGGGTTGCCGGTGGTGCCGGAGGTGTAGCACATCGCGGCGGCGTCGGTCTCGACGAAGTCCGGCCAGTCGTAGGTCGTTGGCTTGCCGGCCAGGAGTTCCTCGTAACGGTGGATCTGCTTGCCCGCGGCTTCCAACGGTGCCGGGTCGCCCTCGCCGACGACGACCACGTGCTCGACGGTCTGGAACCCGGGCAGGACCCGGGCCAGCAGCGGGATCAGGCTGCCGTCGACCAGCACCACCTTGTCCTCGGCGTGGTTGGCGATGTACGTGACCTGATCCGGGTACAGCCGGATGTTCAGGGTGTGGAGCACGGCGCCCATGGACGGGACGGCGAAGTACGCCTCCAGGTGCTCCTGGTTGTTCCACATGAACGTCGCGACCCGCTGGTCGCCTCGGATCCCCAGGTCGTCGTGCAGGGCGTGGGCCAGCTGCGCGGCGCGGGCGCCGACCTCGGCGAAGGACGCGGTGCGCAGGCCCTCGGCGGTGACGGTGTGCACCTGGGAGCCGGAATAGACCGTCGAGGCGAACCTCAGGAGCGTCCGGATGCCAAGCGGGGTCTCCTGCATGGTCGAGCGCATCGCTGACCTCCTGAGTTGTTGAGGTTACCGATCGGTACACCGGTCAGTCTGCATCGACCCTGGCGGATTTCGGAAGGGGTTCTCCGGCAAGCGGGCTAAGCGGAGCGGGGATCGCGATGCGCGCGTCGCGCAACGCGCCATCGGTCCGAAGCTTGGCAAGTGCGCGGGAAGCGGTGGATTTCACCGTGCCGACTGAGATCCCCATAACTTCGGCCGTCTCGGCTTCGGACAGATCCTCGTAATAGCGCAGAACGACCACCGCGCGCTGGCGGCGCGGCAGCTGCGCCAGCGAGTTCCAGACCGTGGAGCGCAATTCGATCTCCGCCGGCCGCGTGTCCTCCCAGACCTGTTCGGGCAGCTGGTCGGTGGCGTACTCCTCGACGCGGCGCTTGCGCCACCAGGAGGTCTGGGTGTTCACCAGGACGCGGCGTACGTATCCGTCGAGTGCGCCTTTGTCCTGGATGCGGCCCCACGACAGATAAGTCTTGGCCAGCGCGGTCTGCAGAAGGTCTTCGGCGTCGGCGCGGTTGCCGGTCAGCAGATAGGCGACGCGTAGCAGAGCGCCGGACCGTTCGGTGACATAGCGAGAGAACTCTTGGTCTCTGTCCGCCGTCACGCCACAACGTTATGCCGAGGGGACGCCGGGATGACAATCGAGAGGCGGCCCGGCGTGGTGCCGATCTGGGTGTTGTGGGCAGGGCACAGAAATCACGGCTACTTCTTAGTAGATGCCCTACCGCTGGGCCCCAGTATTGAGTACCGTTTGCGCAACGATCCCACCACATCAGTGGACATTGATCACACACAGCACAGCGGACACAGCGGCAACGGGGGCCGCCTCATTCCGAGCTTTTGAGCCGAGGCGGGCGACACATGGTGACTCAGAGCAGGGTTCCGGACTCGGACTCCGGAGAACGGTCAGGCAGCCGATGAGCCTCGCGTACGGCGAGCAGCAGAGGAACAGCTCGGCTTTGAGCGCGTCCGGGGCCGGCGGTCACCGGGAGCTCGAGCGCCAGTACCACGTTGTGCTGCAGGACTCGCTGGGCCACCCGGCGCTCGGTTTCCGCGAGGGCACCTGGTTCCGGCTGACAGTCTCCGGCCCGCAGCCGATGCAGCTGCGCGGGGCGATCCGGACGTGCCCGCACGCCGCCGGGTCGATCGTGCAGATCGCCTGCTGGTGGATGCGCGAGAACCCGATGCAGCCGCGGTCCCTGGACCTGGCCACCGAGCTGGCGCTGACGGTCGGCGAACTCGTGCGGGTGTGCCCGGCCGACGGGCTCGGGACGACCTCGATGGACCTGCTGCCGATGGCGATGGCCGCGGTGGCGCAGAGCGGGCCGCCGGTGTCCGCGGCCCCGGCGCTGCCCAGCGGATCCGGCGCCTACTCGACGTCCGGCTCGGCCTTCGGATCGACCCCGGCGCTGGGTTCTTCCGCGTCGACCTCCTCGGATCCCTTCGGTTCCGGCCCCGCGTTCGGCTCGACGAGCACCGACCCTTTGTACGGCACCGGGACGAGTTCGAGCTCTGCGACAAGTGGCTACGGTTCCACGAGCGCGTATGGCTCGACGAGTTCTTCCGGCGCCTACAGCAGCCAGACGAGCGGTTACGGGTCTTCCAGCGCTTATGGCTCGGGCTCGCCGTCGACGGACGCCTACGGTTCCTCGACCGCTTCGTCGGGCGGCTACGGCTCCTCGGCCGGCACGACCGATGCCTACAGCTCCGGCTCGGGTGCTTATGGATCCACCACGAGCTCTTCGGGCGGGTACAGCTCGACCAGTTCGTCGGGCGGGTACAGCTCGACGAGTTCTTCGGGCGGCTACGGCTCGACCAGTACCTCAGGCTCTTCGGGCGGCTGGGGGTCGGGTTCGTACGCGTCGCTCGCGGACCCGCTGAACGATCCTCTGCCCTCCTCGTACTCCTCCACGCCCGACCCGTTGAGTCAGAGCACGTATTCGGCATCGCCCGATCCGCTCGGCCAGAGCGGCTACTCCTCCGGGACGTACGCCACCACCGGTTCGTACGACGCGGCTCCGACCTCCTACCTGCCGGCCGCGACCGGCGCGCAGGCTGCGAACAACGGGTGGTTCGAGCCCGCCGACGGGACCGGCACCGGAGGGTTCCCGGCCGTGCCGCCCGCGCCGGTCATGGGCCGTCCGGTCAAGCCGGCACCCGCGCCTTCGGCACCGCCCCCGCCGCCGGCGCCGGGCAAGCCGTACTCGAACGCCCCCGGAGCGGGTGCGGGCCGCGGCTACCAGGGCGGCGCGACGCAGCAGGCCGCGCTGCCGCCGGCGAACCGTCCCCGCGACACCGGCGCCGACTGGGAGCCGCGTGCCGCCGCGCCGCGCCGCCCGGGCGCCGGAAACCCTTCGCACCAGCCGCGTCCGCAGCAGCAGCCCGCGGCCCCGCGGCCGGTGCCCGGCGCCACCGGGCAGCAGCCGCGCCCCCGGCCCCAGCAGCCCCGCGACGGCTACGGCCGGCCCGCCGAGCCGCAGCAGGACCTGAGCCGCTCCAGCGACCGCAACGGTGTCCCGCCGCGCCGGCCCGCCGCCGCCGCCACCCCGCAGCAGCGCGGGACCATGGGGCGCCGTCCGGCGACGCGGCCGGGGCGGCCTTCGGAGCGCTAGGCGGGCGCAGGCGAGTGATGTGGATCGGGTCGGACTATGGTCCGACCCGATCAGTCGTTTCCGGCGGATCTGGGTAGTCGCCTCACTTCAGCGCCGCGACCGGCGCGTCGAGCACGTTCAGATCGATGTTCAGCTTCTTGCCGCCGTACGTCTCGTTGTGGCCGCCCTGGTACTGCTTGATCCGGCGCGGGCCCGGCCAGTACCGGTCGGCCAGCGTCGGGTCGCCGAACACCCGCGGGTCCTTGTCCCAGTGCGCGTACCAGGCCACGTCCGGGCGGTAGGCCGCCCGGCTGTCGTACACCAGCGTCATGTCCGCGATCGCGCCCTTGGAGCTGCTGTAGATCCCTGAGACGAACCCGCGGGTGTGCAGCTCGTCGGTCCACGAGTTCAGGAAGGCCTGGACGTCCTGGGTGCAGCCCGGGTTGTTGCGCGGGTAGTACTCCATGTCGAAGTAGATCGGGCTGCCCTGGGCGATGCCGAAGAAGGCCGCCCGGTCCGCCGCGTCGTCCGCCGCCTCCTGGCCCTGGGTCCAGCGGCGGTTGTGGGCGATCAGTGCGGGGTGGCCGTGGCCGGGGTCCTTCCAGCAGGGGGACTGCAGGCCGACGTAGATCGGGAAGAGCTTCCAGCCCTGCCGCGCCACCGTCTGGATCCAGTCCGGGGTCAGGTTGCCGTCCGGGCAGGCGCGGTCGATGCCGCCGATGTAAATGCCGACGGCGCGGTACGGCGAGGCGCTGTACCAGGTGTTCATGACGTCGGCGGAAGGTGCCGCGCAGGTGTCGAAGCCCAGGCCGGAGTAGGTGGCGGCAGCCTTGACCGCCCGATCGGGGAGCTGTGAGCGGGTCCGCGGGGCGGTTTCGGGGACCTGGTCCGCCGCGTCCTGCGCTGTCGGGTAGCCCTGCGTCCGGGTCACCGTGCCGTCCGAGGCGATCCGCACCGTGTCGGTCCGCCCCACGGCACCGGCTGGGCAGTCCTGGTTCGGTCCCGGATCGCCGAGGTATACGGCGTGGCGGTCATACCGGATACAGGTATGCGGATCGGCGCTCAGATCGCGCACCGGCCAGCCCACCGGGACCTCGACGGTCGCGCCGGCGTAGCTCACCTCTTTGAGCCCGGACAGCGGCCCGACCGCCGCCTGGGCGGCGTTGCCGCAGCTCAGGGTCAGGACGACGGTCAGCACGGCGAGCGGGAACAGACGCATGACCGCTCGTCTACCCGGTGGCGCGGTGACGCTCACTCCCGGGAACCCCGGCGGCGCAATCGTCATATCGGCTGACCGCCGCTGGCGGAATACCCCCATGGGGTATAGCGTTGAGCGCAGTGAGAGACTGAATCCCTTCCGACACGCGGAGGCAGCGATGGTGGAGACCGCTTTGGAGGCGCCGGCCGAGCCCGGCCCCCACACCGACGTCGAGCTGGCGATCGGCGGGATGACCTGCGCGTCCTGCGCGTCGCGGATCGAGCGCAAGCTGAACAAGCTCGACGGCGTCGCCGCGACCGTGAACTACGCCACCGAGAAGGCGAAGGTCCGCTTCCCGGACGGCTACGCGCCGGCCGATCTGGTCGCCGTCGTCGAGGCGGCCGGCTACACCGCGATGCTGCCCGAGCCGCCGGCCCCCGCCGGGCCCGCGTCCGCCGAGGGCGAAGCGCCCAAAACCGCGGCCGAACTGGAGGACGAACGCCGCGCGGTCGCGCTGCGGCAGCGCCTGGCCACCGCGGTCGTGCTGTCCGTCCCGGTGGTCCTGATGGCGATGATCCCGGCCTTGCAGTTCCGCAACTGGCAGTGGGCCTCGCTGACGCTGTCCGCGCCGGTGGTCACCTACGCGGCCTGGCCGTTCCACAAGGCGGCCTGGACCAATCTGCGGCACCGCGCGGCCACCATGGACACCTTGGTGTCCGTCGGCGTCTCAGCGGCCTTCCTGTGGTCGCTGTGGGCTCTGTTCTTCGGCGACGCCGGGATGCCCGGGATGAAGCATGGCTTCGACTTCGCCGTCTCCCGCACCGACGGCTCCGGGTCGATCTACCTGGAGGCGGCCTCGGGCGTGACCGCGTTCATCCTGGCCGGACGGTACTTCGAGCACACGGCGAAGCGGCGCTCCGGCGCGGCGCTGCGGGCCCTGATGACGCTCGGCGCGAAGGACGTCGCGGTGCTGCGCGACGGCGCCGAGGTGCGGATCCCGATCGGGGAGCTGGCGGCCGGCGACCTGTTCGTGGTCCGGCCCGGGGAGAAGGTGGCCACCGACGGCGTGGTGGAGCAGGGCCGCTCGGCGGTCGACGCCTCGATGCTCACCGGCGAGTCGGTCCCGGTGGACGTCGCCCCCGGCGACGCCGTCACCGGCGCGACCGTGAACACCTCCGGCCGCCTGGTGGTGCGCGCGACCCGGGTCGGCGCCGACACCCAGCTGTCCCGGATGGCGAAGCTGGTCCAGGAGGCGCAGAACGGCAAGGCCGCGGCGCAGCGGCTGGCGGACCGGATCTCCGCGGTCTTCGTCCCGACCGTGATCGGGCTGTCCCTGGCCACCCTGGCCTTCTGGCTGCTGGTCGGCAACGGCGTCGCCACGGCGTTCGCGGCCGCGGTCAGCGTCCTGATCATCGCCTGCCCCTGTGCCCTGGGCCTGGCCACGCCGACCGCGCTGATGGTCGGCACCGGCCGCGGCGCGCAGCTCGGCGTCCTGATCAAGGGCCCGGAGGTGCTGGAGAACACCCGCAAGGTGGACACCATCGTGCTGGACAAGACCGGCACCATCACCTCCGGCGCCATGGCCCTGGTCGGCGTCACCGTCGCCGAGGGCGAGTCCGAGCAGGAGGCGCTGCGCCTGGCCGGCGCGCTGGAGCAGGCCAGCGAGCACCCGATCGCCCGGGCGGTCGCAGCCGCGGCCGCCGCTGCTACTGCTGAACAGGCCGGGCAGGCCGGCGCGCTGCCGGAGGTCGAGGGCTTCGAGAACGTCGAGGGCCTGGGCGTGCAGGGCGTGGTGGACGGCCACGCGGTGGTGGCCGGCCGGGAGAAGCTGCTGGCCGAGTGGGCCCAGCACCTGACGCCGGAGCTGGCCGCGGCCAAGGCCGCCGCCGAGGCGGCGGGCCGCACCGCGATCGCGGTCGGCTGGGACGGCCGGGCCCGCGCCGTGCTGGAGGTCGCCGACGCGGTGAAGCCCACCAGCGCCGAGGCCGTCAGGGAGCTGCGCGCCCTGGGCCTGACCCCGGTGCTGCTCACCGGCGACAACCAGACCGTGGCCCGCGCGGTCGCCGCCGAGGTCGGCATCGGCCCCGACGAGGTGCTGGCCGAGGTCCTGCCGGTGGGCAAGGTCGAGGCGGTCAAGCGGCTGCAGGCCGAAGGCCGCGTGGTCGCCATGGTCGGCGACGGCGTGAACGACGCGGCCGCCCTGGCCCAGGCCGACCTGGGCCTGGCGATGGGCACCGGCACCGACGCCGCCATCGAGGCCGGCGACCTGACCCTGGTCGGCGGCGACCTGCGCACCGCGGCCACCGCGATCCGCCTGTCCCGCCGCACCCTGGCCACCATCAAGGGGAACCTGTTCTGGGCGTTCGGCTACAACGTGGCGGCCCTGCCGCTGGCCGCCTCCGGGCTGCTGAACCCGATGATCGCCGGGGCCGCGATGGCCTTCTCGTCGGTGTTCGTGGTGAGCAACAGCCTGCGGCTGCGGCGGTTCCGGTAGGCAGGCCGATAGATAGACAGGCGGACAGATAGACAGGCAGCCGTCGCCGGACAGGCGGAAGCCCCGCAGACCCCCCTGGTGTCTGCGGGGCTTCCGATTGTCCGGACGCAGGTACGGATGCGCCCCTGGGTGTGGGTCAGGCGTGCGGGTTGAGCACGTAGTTGTAGCCGGCCGGGCCGGAGATCCCGCCGCCGATGTTGCTCTGGGTGGTCCCGCCGGCGACAGCCTTGGTCCCGCCGAAGATGTAGGCGTTGGCGGTGCCCGGAGCCCAGCCGTACAGGTAGTTCTGGCCGTCGGACGACAGCCAGTTCGCCGGGTTCACCAGCAGCAGCGGACCGTGCTCGCGGGCCATGAAGGCGCCGCCGGACAGGGCGTCCGGCCAGTCCGCGCCGGTGGCGAAGCCGATGCCGGCCGGGCTCGCGTTCTCCAGCGAGGCGCCGCCGAAGAAGGTCTTGGCCACCAGGTAGGAGGTCATGTAGCGGTCGGTGCCGACCAGGCCGGTGTGCTTGACGCCGTCGCTGGTGAGCGCGGTGTCGGCCTGGCCGCCGATGCCGTAGACCGGGGTCGCGTAGTTCTTGACGTCATGCGCCTGCACCTGGGCCAGGTAGTTCTTGGTGACGGCCGGCATCAGCTTGTCGTTCGTCAGGATGACGACACTGTCGATCGGCCCGTTGAACTCGCCGGCCGAGGCGGCCGCGCCGGCCGACAGCGCGTCCGGCGCCAGGTTCCCGGTGGCGACCAGGACGCGGCCCGGCTGGCCCCAGCCGTTCTGGCTGGTGTTGCGGGTGATCTGCTCGGCGATGGCCACCGAGGTCGCGTAGCGGTCCGGGCCGGAGATCCGGGTGACGGTGTAGCCCAGGCTCTTCACCGCGTTGAACACGGTCGGGGACAGCGCCTGCTCGCCGCCGAGCACGTACACGGTCTTGTGGCCGTCCGGCTTGCCGAGCACGCGGGTGATCTCGGCCTTGACCGAGCTGTCCAGCCCGCCGCTCGGGGTCAGCAGCAGCGGGCCGTACTCGGAGTGGGCCAGGGTGCTGCCGCCGAGGGCGTCGGCGAACTGGTCGGAGCGGGTGAGGACGACCGACTCGGCCGATCCGGCCTGCCACTGCGCCTGGGAGGCGGCGATCGCCGTGCCGAGCCGGTCGGCGCCGGCCAGCCGGGTCTCGGTGTTCTTGACCAGCGGCTGGTAGTCCGGGACGCCGGGGGTCGCCGACTCCTGCTTCAGGCCGCTGCCGTCGGCCGCGGACACGGACTCCACATCGCTCAGGGCCCCGCTGGTGGAGGTGCGCGCTTCATACGCGATCCGGGTGTTGTCCGGGGAGAAGGTCGGGAAGAAGTGGTCCTCGGCGTTGGTGGTGAGCTGCTTCGCCGTGCCGGCCGGCGGCTGGGCCGACTGGCCGTTCCACGCGACGGTCCAGATCTGCTCGTGGCCGGTGCTGTCCTTGCGCAGGAAGGCGACCGTCTTGCCGTCGGGCGAGATGGTCGGCGAGGTGCCGTTGTCGGCGGCCAGGATGGGCCCGGCGCTGCCGCGGCCGAAGTTGTCCTGGACGTAGATCGCTTCGTGGTTCGTGGCCGTGTTGTGGTGCTGGAACACCAGGCTCGTGCCGTTGGAGTCCGGCGCGGTCTCGGTGCCCTCGGGCAGCTGCTGGGCCAGGAAGCTCAGCGGGTCCGTCTCCGGCACCGGGGTGCCGGCCGGGGTGTAGGTCGGGATGGAGACCAGCTTGGAGGTCCCGTTCACGGTCTCGGAGAACACGATCGCCGTGCCGTTGTTCCAGAACGTCGGGTTCGAGCGCGCCACGCCCGGCTTGGCCGGGTCGACGATGATCTCCGCGCCGCCGGGCAGGTTGCGCGTGGCGATGGAGCCGTCGGCGTTCGCGTGCACGTACCGGCTGCCGTCGGGGGCCCAGGCGCCCTTGCCGATCGTCAGCGGCGAGTTCGACGGGCCGGCCGGCGCGGCGTGGGCCGCCGCCGAGAAGCCGACCGCGGTCGCGATGGAGCTGGCCAGAACGGCCGATGCCGCGAGGGACTTCTTGAAGTTCGAGCTACGCATCAGTGTTTCTCCCCAGAACACGTGGGCTCTTCAGAGCCTTGTCACCTGGAACGACGTGGGGCGGCTCGATCCGTTGACCGCTGTTACGATTCCGTTACACAACTCTTGAGGAACCTGGGGTGTGTGGGGTGTTCTGCGGCAACCGTCCGCCTCCACACACGCGTCCTCACCAGTAATGCCGTCCGTCGCGGCGTGCTCGGGTAGCCTGGCCCCGCAGTCCACGTCCATAACCGGAGATCCCATGCGTCTGTCCCTGGTCGTCCCGTGCTTCAACGAAGAAGCGGTTTTGGCGAGGTTCCACGAGGTCGTCCGTGCTGAGACCGCCGGGATAGCGGACGCGGTCGAGCTGGTCTTCGTCGACGACGGCTCCAAAGACGGCACCCTGGAGCTGTTGAAGAAGATCTCGGCGGAGGACCCCGAGGCCAAGTACGTCTCCTTCAGCCGCAACTTCGGCAAGGAGTCGGCGATGCTGGCCGGGCTGAAGCGGGCCAGCGGGGACGCGGTGATCATCATCGACGCCGACCTGCAGCATCCGCCGGAGCTGTTGCGCCGCATGGTCGACCTGCACAGGCAGGGCTTCGACCAGGTCATCGCGCAGCGCGACCGCGAGGGCGACAAGCGGGTGCGGAGCCTGGTCGCGCAGACCTACTACAAGCTGATCAACAAGATGGTCGACGTCGAGCTGGTGAACGGGGTCGGCGACTTCCGGCTGCTGTCCCGGCGCGCGGTCGACGCGCTGCTGGAGATGCCGGAGTACAACCGCTTCTCCAAGGGCCTGTTCGCCTGGGTCGGCTTCGACTCCGTCACCTTCAACTACCGCAACGCGGTGCGCGAGGCCGGGGAGACCAAGTGGTCCTTCCGGCGGCTGCTGAACTACGCCGTCGACTCGCTGTTGTCGTTCAACAACAAGCCGCTGCGGATGGCGGTCTACCTCGGCTTCCTGTTCTTCAGCATCTCCTTCGTCTACATGGCGTGGCTCATCGTGCGCACGATGATCAGCGGCGACACCACGCCCGGCTACGTCACCACGATCGCGGCCATCGTCGGCATCGGCGGCCTGCAGATGTTCATGGTCGGCGTGATCGGCGAGTATGTCGGCCGCATCTATTACGAGGTCAAGCAGCGGCCGCACTATCTGGTCAAGGAGACCGAGGCCGGCCCGCTGCGGCACCAGAGCGACTTCCAGGCCATCTCCGGCGACCACCGCACGACGGTCGACCTGAGCGGGCCGAACGAGCCGGTCAACGGCGTCCCCGGGGCGCGAGAGCTGAACGGAATCCAGTGAGCAGAACCGTCTCGGGGACCCTGCGCCGCAATCTCTACCTGGTCCTCGCCTTCGTCGTCCCGACGGTGATCTACGCGGCGATATTGGCCGACCGGCAGATCTACCCGTTCGACCCGCACGGCTCGTACACGGTGTTCATGATCGACCTGAACAACCAGTACGCCCAGTTCTACTCGTACTTCGACCAGGCGCTCACCGGCCACGGGTCGCTGCTGTTCACCTGGCGCGCCGACGGCGGCATGAACTTCTGGCCGATCGTCGCCTACTACCTCACCAGCCCGTTCGGCCTGCTGACGCTGTTCGGCTCGGACCACCAGCTGCCGGTGCTCATCGCCTTCGCCACGGTGTTGAAGCTCGGCGCGGCCGGGCTCGGGATGGCGTTGTTCCTGCGCAAGTTCCGGGGCGGTGCGGACGGCGCCGTCGACAAGGCTGTGATCGTGGTGCTGTCCACGGCCTACGCCCTCGGCGCGTGGTCGCTGCTCTATGCCTTCAACATCATGTGGCTGGACGCGCTGTACCTGCTGCCGTGGGCGCTGCTCGGCGTGGAGCGGCTGCTGGCCAAGGGCCGCATCGCTTCCCTGGCGCTGGCCATCGGGCTGAACCTCGTCATCGACTTCTACACCGGCGCGATGATCTGCGTCTTCGTGTGCCTGTACGCGCTTGCGCGGTACGCGGGCGTGCGGGAACGCTTCGAGCGCGCCGACTTCCTGCGCACGGCCGGCAAGTTCGCGGCCGCCGGTGCGATCGGCGGCCTGATCTCCGCCGCGTTCATCCTGCCCACCTACCTCGGCGGGCTGACCCAGAAGACCAAGCTCCACGCCGACGCCTCCGTCGACCCGCAGAAGCAGCCGGTGCTGTCGCTGCTCGTGCGCTTCTTCGGCGGTACCAGCGATGCCGGGCAGCACACCCCGGACATCGGGGCCGCGACGTTGATCCTGGTGCTAGTGCCGCTGTTCTTCGCGGTGAAGAGCATCAGGCGCGCCGAGCGGATCGCTTTCGGCGCGGTCCTGGCGTTCCTGCTGCTGGCCCTGAAGATCAAGCCGTTGTACCTGGTGATGCACGGCGGCCAGATGCCGAACGCCTTCCCGTACCGCTTCGCGTTCCTCATCATCGCGCTGTTGACCTTCCTGGCGTTCCGGGCCTGGGTCGGCATCGACTCGGTGAAGCAGATCAAGTGGCTCGGAGTCAGCGCCGCGGTCTGGTTCGTGATCCTGTACTGGGGGCGCCAGAGCTACCCCCGGATCGTCACCCCGCAGGTGGTGAAGTTCGACGCCGTGATCCTGGTCGCCGGCACCGCGCTCCTGGCCTTCGCGCTCTATCTGCGCTGCCAGGTGCGGCCGGCCGGCGAGCCGCTGCCCAAGCCGCTGGCCTGGATGCCGAAGCCGTTGGCCACCCCGAAGGTCGGCGCGGTGCTCGCCGTCGCGGTGCTGGCCGTGGACGTCTCGGGCTCGGCCGGACTGGTCGGCCAGAATTCGATCGGCAACCTGCCCCACGGCGACGGCTCGGTGAAGACGTCCAACTGGAAGAGCGGGCCGACCACGTCCTACGGCACGGCGCTGTCCTCCCTGCAGCCGGACAACGACGAGTTCTACCGGGCCGAGGGCTATGACCAGAACCTGCGCACCACCAACGACAGCCTGCGTTACGGCAACTTCGGCTTCACGCACTTCTCCTCGCTCTCCTCCGGCAAGCTGCACACCACGATGCAGAACCTCGGCTTCGCGCACCACGATGCCGACGTCTGGTCCGCGCACACCGGCGCCACGCTGCTCACCGACGCGCTGCTCGGCTACCAGTACCTGGTCGGCACCACGCGCGAGACGGCCGACGGCACGATCGACCGGCTCGGTACGACGCTGCAGAAGACGTACGAAAACGGCGCGACGAACGTCACGACGGTCTACAAGATCGACGACACGCTCCCGGTCGGCTTCCGGCTCACCGGCTCCGACCTCGCCGGCTTCACCGCGCCGGTGCCGCTGAACGACCCGTACGCCGCGCAGGAGCAGGCGTTCGGTCTGCCGGGCGCGTTCCAGTCGATGTGCGGCGCGCCGACGGTCACCGCCAGCGACGGGGTGACGGTCACGCAGAACAGCGACGGCACCTCGTCCATCAAGGTCCCGGCCAAGGCGCCCGCCGACGCCGCGTACTACAGCGACAAGATCGTGTGGCAGTGCCAGTCTTCGGGGCCGCGCCAGGTGTACCTGTACGCGCCGACCGCGATGCCCACCGGCCTGTCATATGTCCGGGTGGACGGCCAGAACCGGCCCGTGCCGAAGGCCGGCGCCGTGTCGGCGGACAAGGCGAACATCCCTTACCCGGCGGGCTTCGCCAACGGTGTCCAGGACCTCGGCAGCGTCCAGTCCGGCTCGTTCACGGTGACGATGTCCAGCGACCATCTGACGCTGAAGAACACCTACACGGTCCCGGCGAACCCGGTCCGCGGCCTGGACCCGACCGCTGTCGACGCCAAGCTGTCCCAGCTGCGCACCGGCGGCGTGACCGACGTCCACTGGAACGACACCGGCCTGTCGGCCACCACCACCGGCGACAGCGCCGCGACCGTCTTCCTGTCGGTCCCGACCATCCCCGGCTGGTCGGTCACCGTCGACGGCAAGTCGGTGAAGACCACCGAACTGCTCGGCTCCTTCACCGGCGTCCCGGTCCCGGCCGGCACGCACCGCATCTCGATGTCGTTCACGCCGCCGGGCCTGTACGCGGGCATCGGCGGCAGCACCGTCGGCCTGCTGGCCCTGGGCGGCGTCTGGTGGTTCCAGCGGCGCCGCGCGGCCGGCCAGGGCGCCGGAGCCCCGGCGGCCGGTGTGGGCGCCGGCAGCGGCGAGGAGCAGGTCACGGAGGAAGCGCTGTCATGACCGGCCTCATCAGGACGCTGGCGAAGAACACCTTCGTCCGCTACGCCTTCAGCGGCGGTTCGGCGCTGGTGACCGAGGAGGTCGTGCTGTTCCTGACGCACGGCCTGATGAAGTTCCCGCTGTGGCTGGCCACGGGTCTGGCGTACCTCATCGCGTTCGGCGTCAACTTCTCCATCAACCGGATGCTGACCTTCGCCGACCACGGCGCGCGCGAGGGCGCGGTGCACAAGCAGACCGTGCGCTTCGCCCTGCTGGTCTCGGTGAACCTGGGCGTCACGCAGGTGCTGATGTACTCGCTGACCGGCGCCGGGGTGAACTACCTGATCGCCAAGCCGCTGTCGACCGTGGTCATCACGCTCTACAACTTCTGGCTGTACAAGCACTGGGTGTTCAAGCCGGAGGCGGTGGGGCAGGCCGAGTCCGAGTCCCGGCCCGCGGCTGATGCCCCGGCTTCCGAGGCACCGGCTTCCGAGGTCAGCGCTTGACCACCTGGTCTTGAGGACACCCACACATTGAGCGGGCCGTGTCGTTTTCGACACGGCCCGCTCAATGTTCTTCAATGTTCTTCAACGTTCTTCAACGTTCTTCAAGCGCGTTCTGGGAACGCGCTAGTTGATCGTCACCAGGTCCCACTGCCCCGGGTAGCTGAAGCTGTTGCCCAGTGCGGTCGCGGCGGCCGGCGAGATCGCCGCCGTGCCGCCCACCAGGGTGGCGGTGGTGATCGGGTTGCTCTTCCCGCCGAGGTAGTAGCCGGTCGGGCCGGGGAGGACCTTCGGGTCGGTCAGCAGCAGCGGGACGGCGCGGTGCGCGGCCATCGCGCCGCCGGACAGGGCGTCCGGCCAGTTCATGCCGGAGGCCACGACCACCGAGGTCGGCAGGTAGGAGAACCGGGCCGCGACGGCTGCCGCGGTGCCGTAGCGGTCCGCGCCGAACAGCGGGATGAAGCTCGACCAGTCGTGCCAGGACGGGAACGAGGTGTGCACCGCGGCGACGGCCTTGCCGCCGATTCCGTACATCCTCGTGGTGTTCGGGTCCAGGCCGGACAGGTAGGCCTTGGTCGCCGGCGGCAGGACTCCGGCGTTGCTGAGCACGACCACCGCGCCGGCGCTGGGCGGTGTGGCGTTCTGCGCGGAGATGCCGAGTGCTCCGGCGGCTGCGCCGGCGGCCAGGGCGTCGGGGAAGTCGGTGCCGGTGGCGACCAGGACGCTGGAGGGCGGCGTGTTCGGCGAGATGGTCTGCGCGATGCTCACCGCGGTGGCGAAGCGGTCCGGGCCGGCGACGCGGCGTGGGACGAATCCGTTGGCGGCGATGGCGTTCTGCACAGCCGGGGACAAGGCCTGCGTGCCGCCGAGCAGGTACACCGTCGAGCCCGGTGTCAGGATCCTGTGGAGCTCCTTCATCGTGCTCGGGTTCATCGCCTTGGAGCCGGTCAGCAGCAGGGGTCCGTCGGCCTGCGCGGCCAGCGCCGAGCCGCCGAGGGCGTCGGCGAAGGTGTCGTCGCGGCTGAGCACCGCGGCCTTGGCCTGGTCGCGTCCGGCGTTGGCGCAGCCGTGGCAGTCGAAGGTGCGGATGCTGGCCAGGACGGCGGTGATGTCGCGGTCGAATCCGGCCAGCCGCTCGACCGTACCCCGGCTGGCCTGGCCGACGTCGAACCAGTCGGTGTCGATGTTGATGGTGACGCCGCCGTAGGTCTCGTCGTGGCCGCCCTGCGTCTGGTGCACGCGCTGGTGGTTCGCCCACTGCGACGGCTTCACGTTGGGGTCGTCGGTGGTGTTCTGGTTGTCCCAGGCCGCGATGTCGATGACGTCGGGGGAGCTGGCGCCGTACGCGGCGGACTGGTCCTTGATCCCGCTGCTGGAGCTGGAGTACCAGCCCGCGCGGAAGCCGTTGCGGTGCAGCTCCTGGGTCCAGCCCTGCGAATAGGCGATGACCAGCTGCGTGTAGCTGGAGTTGTAGTTCTCCATGTCGTCGTAGATGACCGAGGCCGGCGGGAAGTTCAGGGCGTGGGCCTGGTTCGCGGCGTCGTCGGCCTCGGAGGAGCCCAGCTGGAAGGCGGTGGCGGTGGTGAGCGTCGTGAAGTCGCTCTGGTAGTTGCCGTTGCCGTCCTTGTACTGCGCCTGGCTGCCCACGTAGAGCGGTAGGAAGCGCCAGCCCATCGCGGCCTGGCGGCCCACCCATTCCTTGGTGAGGTTCGCGGTGTTCTGCGCCTTGCAGCCCGGTGCGTAGCGCGGGCCTCCGATGTAGATGCCGACGGCGCGGTACGGCGATTGCAGCCAGGCGTCCATCGAGGCGTTGTCCGGGGCCCAGCAGGGATCGAAGCCGGCGCCGGAGTACACCGTGCTGGGGACCGCCTGCGGGACCGGCGGACTCGCGGTCGCGGTGAGCAGCCAGGTGGCCAGCCCCGCCATGGCCAGGGCGGCCGCACAGACCGCTGCCGTGACCCGCTTGGGCCACCTATGGAACAACGCCGACACCTAACCCACACCCCACCCTTTGTTCCTGTGAAACAAGCGGCGCGGGCCCCCCTTGAGCCCGCGCCGTCTGTCCGAATCCTGAGTCCGCCGGGCCTCAGCCCACCGGGTTCGACGCGTAGGCGACCCCGCCGGTCCCGGCGATCAGGCCGCCCACAACCTTGTCGACGCTTCCGGGGACCGCGGCGTTTCCACCGAAGATCTCGGCGCGGGTGAACTGGCCGGCGTCCTGGTTCAGCCACTGGGCCGCGACGGCCGGCACGCCGGCCTTCGGGTCCACCAGCAGCAGCGGGCCGTCCTCGGTGCCCATCTCGGCGCCGCCGGACAGGGCGTCGGCCCAGTTCATCCCGGTGGCCAGGCCCGCGGAGTTCGCCGAGCCGAAGAAGTAGCGCGCGACGAAGGCCGAGGTCTGGTACCGGTCGTTGCCCCACAGGCCCAGGAACGAGCCGCCCTGCGAGCCCGCGGGGATCCAGTGCGATCCGAGCGCCGCCGAGGCCTGTCCGCCGATGCTGTCCAACTCGATGAAGTTCGCCGGCTTGGTGTGCCCGGGGTCCGAGTTCAGGTTGGTCCGGCCGAGCAGCGGGGCCAGGTACTGGACCGTCGGCTTCGGCATCACCGTGTTGTCGGTCAGCAGCACGACCGCGTTCTTGCCCTGGTGCGCGTCGATCGCGCCGGCCGCGGCGCCGGCGGACAGCGCGTCGGGGAAGTTCTCGCCGGTGGCCACCAGGATGTAGTCCGGGACGGCGCCGGGGCCGGTGATGGTGTTCGCGATCGCCACCGCGGTCTCGAACCGGTCCCCGCCGGAGACCCGCTGCACCTTGTAGTGCAGTGCGGTCAGGGCGTTCGCCACGTTCGGGGACAGCGCCTGGATGCCGCCGAGCACGTAGACGGTCTTCGCGCCGTCGCCGGGGCCCAGCACGCGCTGGATCTCCGCCTTCACCGCCGGGTCCAGGCCCGCGGTCTGGGTCAGCAGCAGCGGGCCGCCGACCTTCGCGGCCAGCGCCGAGCCGCCGAGGGCGTCGGCGAACTGGTCGGAGCGGGTGAGCACGACCGCCTTGGCGGCCGCGCCCGGGGAGTTCGGGACGCCCGCGGAGGACCAGTGCGACTGGGAGACCTTGATGGCGGTGCCCAGACGGTCGGTGCCGGCGATGCGGGTCACGCTGTCCTGGACGGTCGGCCGGAACGCCGGCTGGCCGACGATCTTGGTGCCCGGGACGATCTCGGTGTACGCCGCGCTCTTCACGGCCGTGGCCGCCACCGACAGGGTGTCGACGTCCTTGCCGGTGCCGTCGAGCTGCTCGAAGACCAGGCCGTTGCCGCTCGGCGTCCAGGCCGGGTTCTCGAACCCGCCGCCGCCGGCCGTGACCTGGGTCAGGGTGCCGGCCGGGTTGCTCAGCGCGACCGTGTAGACGTTGGTGCCGGCCGGGCTCGCCGTGTTGGCGACGAAGGCGACGTGCGTGCCGTCGGCCGAGATCGAGGGGTCCCAGCCGGTCGCGATCGCCACCGGCGCCGCGCCGGTCGCCCGGTTCCACAGGTAGATCTGCGGGGACTTGCCCGGCGTGTTCACCTGGTACACCAGCAGCGAGCCCACCGAGTCGGGGTGGTAAAGGTCGCTGCCCGTCACATTCTGCAGGGTCTGGACGGTCGGCGCTCCGCCGCCGCCCGCCACGCCGCTGCCGTAGGCGCCCTGGATCCCGCTGCCATAGGCCCAGTTCAGGACGGAGTTCTTGCCGGGGACCGTCTCCGACCAGACCACCTTGGATCCGCCGTCGATCCACGCCGGGTGCGAGCGGACGATGCCGGCGCCCGGCGCGGGGGCGATCACCTCGGACGCGCCGCCAGGGACCCCGGCCACGACCGCGTTGGTCGCCGGGTCGATCCACGCGGCCCGGGCGCCGGTCGGCGCCCACGCGAGGTTCTGCGCCTTCGGGGCGAACCCGAGCGCGTACTTGGTGCCGGCGACGGTGCTGGTCGCGGAGGGCGCCGTGGTGCTGCCCCCGGAGACCGTCAGGTTCGCGGTGCCGTTCGGGCTGGCCGTGGTGGCGTTCGCCACCGGGGCGATGAGCCCGGCCGCGGCGGCCACCGAGGTGGCCAGCGTCGCCGTCAGCGCCAGCGGCCGGCGCAGAACAGAGTCAGACATGAAGTGGCTCCTTGGCCTGTCGTCAGCGCGGCGCCGCACCCGATATGGGCGCTCCCCGAAACGCGCGGGCATGCCGCAGCGACGAGGTTAGGCCAAGTGAGCGAATGCGGTCCCTGATCCGGACGCGGTGCGTAGGCGATTTCATCTTTACGCCCCGGACAGATGTTCCGATTTGCGGCCAACCAGGGGTTCGGGTTGTGATGGGACGCATGACGCATCCTGGGACAGCCGTGGCGGAGTCGCTCTCCGGGCTCAGCCAGGCCCAGGTCGCGCAGCATGAGGCGGCCGGCGAGGTCAACGACATCCCCTCGAAGACCTCGCGCTCGCTGTCCGAGATCGTGCGATCGAACGTGTTCACGCCGTTCAACGCGATCATCGGCACGCTGTTCGTCATCGAGCTGGCCGTCGGCCCCATCCAGGACGCGCTGTTCGGCTTCGTCATCGTCGCCAACTCCGCGATCGGGATCTTCCAGGAGTGGCGGGCCAAGCAGACCCTGGACTCCCTCGCCGTGGTCGGGGAGTCCCGGCCCCGGGTCCTGCGCGACGGCACCGAGCAGGAGATCGCGGCCTCGCGGATCGTGCTGGGCGACGTCATCGTGCTCGGTCCGGGCGATCGCGTCGTGGTGGACGGCGAGGTGGTGCGCGCCGACGCCCTGGAGGTCGACGAGTCGCTGCTGACCGGCGAGTCCGACTCGGTGCTCAAGCACACCGGCGACGCGGTGATGTCCGGCTCGTTCGTGGTGGCCGGCTCCGGGGCGTTCCGGGCCACCAAGGTCGGGCACCAGGCCTACGCGGCGAAGCTGGCCGAGGAGGCCCAGAAGTTCACCCTGGTCAACTCCGAGCTGCGCACCGGCATCAACAACATCCTGAAGTGGATGACCATGTTGATGGTCCCGGCCGGGATCCTTCAGGTGGTGACGCAGCTGAACCGCTCCGGCGGCGTCCGCGAGGGGATCAGCCGCACCATCGCCGGGCTGGTGCCGATGGTCCCGGAGGGCCTGGTGCTGCTGACCTCGGTGGCGTTCGCGGTCGGGGTGATCCGGCTGGGCCAGAAGAACTGCCTGGTGCAGGAACTGCCCGCGATCGAGGGCCTGGCACGCGTGGACACGGTGTGCCTGGACAAGACCGGGACGCTGACCGAGGGCGGGATGGCCTTCGACGGGATCCAGGAACTGCCCGGCGCGGCCGGCGGCTCCGGCGGGTCCGGCGGGTCCGGCGGGTCGGGCACGGATGTCCCGACGGTGCTCGCGGCGCTCGGCGCGGCCGAGGAACGGCCCAACGCCACGATGCAGGCGGTGATGGAGAAGTTCCCGCCGAACGCGGACGGTTGGATCCCGGCCCAGGTCGCGCCGTTCTCCTCGGCCCGCAAGTGGTCCGGCGTCACCTTCGCCGACGGCAAGGGCACCTGGCTGCTCGGCGCGCCGGACGTCCTGGGCCGCGGCACCCCGGCCGCCGACCAGGCGGAGGAGCTGGGCTCCTCGGGGCTGCGGGTCCTGATGCTGGCCCGCGCCGAGGGCCCGGTGGACACCGTCACGGCCGGTGAGAGCACCCCGGTCGCGCTCATCACGCTGCGCCAGCGCATCCGCTCCGACGCCCGCGACACGCTGGACTACTTCGAGAAGCAGCACGTCGCGCTGAAGGTGATCTCCGGCGACAACGCGGTGTCGGTCGGCGCGGTCGCGGCCTCGCTGAAGCTGCCCGGCGCCGCCGATCCGAAGGACGCGCGCACCCTGCCCGAGGGCGACGCGGAGGCCTTCGCCGAGGACGTCGCCGACCACTCGGTCTTCGGCCGGGTCACCCCGCAGCAGAAGCGCGAGATGGTCGCCGCGCTGCAGTCCCGCGGCCACACCGTGGCGATGACCGGCGACGGCGTCAACGACGTGCTGGCCCTGAAGGACGCCGACATCGGCGTGGCGATGGGCTCCGGCGCCGGCGCCACGAAGGCGGTCGCGCAGATCGTGCTGCTGGACGACCGTTTCGCCACCCTGCCCGAGGTGGTCGCCGAGGGGCGCCGGGTGATCGGCAACATCGAACGGGTGGCGAACCTGTTCCTGGTGAAGTCGGTCTACTCCTTCGTGCTGGTGGTCCTGGTCGGGATCTTCCAGCTCGAGTACCCGTTCCTGCCGCGGCACACGACCCTGATCGCCGCGCTGACCATCGGGATCCCGGCCTTCTTCCTGGCGCTGGCCCCGAACTACGAGCGCGCCAGGCCCGGCTTCGTGCGGCGGGTGCTGCGCTTCGCCATCCCGGCCGGGCTGGTCGCCGGGATCGAGGTGTTCGTCGCCTACTGGATCGCGCGCGGCGAGCAGGACTCGCTGGGGGAAGCGCAGACCACCGCGATGGTGTCGCTGTTCGCGTGCAGCCTGTACATCGTGCAGTTGGTGGCGAGGCCGATCGTGTGGTGGAAGGTTGTGCTCATCGCGTCGATGGCCGGCCTGTTCGTGCTCTGCGTCGCCCTGCCGGCCGGGCGGCACTTCTTCGACCTGCACTTCGGTCCGTGGTACCAGTGGACCACCGGCCTGGTGGTCGCCGCGGTGGCCTGTGTCGCGCTGGAACTGTTGTGGCGCTATCTGAGCGCGCACCGGACGGTGGCGGCGGCCGAGCCGGCCGAGGCCGACTAGCCGCCGCCACCGTCCGGTGGCACCTCAGCTACAGCCGGCGCTCTTCAGGACGGTCGGGTTGACGCCCGGAGTGATCCCGGCGAGTTTGCACAACGTGGCGTCGGAGACCTGCCAGTTGCCCGAGGCCGAGTCGTAGACCGCGTCCCCGCTGGCGTGCGGCAGCGCCGGCTGGCCGTTCAGCAGGATCGCGAAGTCGACGTTCGCGTGCGTGGGGCTGTCGAAGGTCACGGTGTTGACCTGGATCGAGGACTTCTCCCCGCCGGCCGCCGCGGCCAGCGCGGTGAGCAGGGCCTGCACCTGGCCGGCGTTCTGCACCATCGCGGCCTTGGTGGCGGTGCTGATGCTGTTGTCGAAGAACTTGTTGTACGCGTCCTTCACCTGCTGGGTCGCGCCCGCCACGTCGGTGGGCTGGCCGCCGGCCGGCGCGCTGGAGCTGGAACCGCTGGAAGCGGAGCTGGAACTGCTGGAGCCGCCCGCCGCCGAGCTCGAACTGCTCGATCCGCCGGCGGTGGTGCTACCGCTCGCCGAGGGCGAGGACTTGCTGGAGGAACAGCCCGCGGCGAGGAGTGCGGCGACGGCGAGGGTGGCGCCGGTTCGGACGAGCGATGTACGTCGAGATGTCACGGAGGATCACGCTCCTGAAGAGTATTCCCGGCCTCTTCCACCTGACATACCATCATCTCCAGTAAGGGTCCACAGACACACCCGCCTCACGGATGTCGCCGGAAGGTATTCGGAGCCTATGTCCCGCCTCGATGAACTGGACCGGAACAGTCGTGTGGCGCTCGGCGGGGCCGTCGGTCTCATCGGGGTGCTGCTGCTGGTCGTCGGCTGGTATCTGATCTCGGGCGAGGCGATCGCGGCCAAGCAGCTGCCGTATCTGGCCTCTGCTTCGATACCCGGCGCGGTGCTGGTGGTGTGCGGATTCCTCTTCGCGATATCCGGGAACACGGACCCTGACACGGCGCGCCGGATCGCCGAGTTGCACGCGTTGCTCACCGAGGCCGTGGTCGATACGGACGGCGGCGCCGCCGTCGCGGACGCTTCCGGGGCCGAGGAGTAGCCGCGCGATGTTCTACGCCGGTCTCGCGCTGAACGGACTGGCGATCGGGTGCGTGGCGGCGCTGGCCGCGGTGGGGCTCCTGGCCACGTACCGGGTGACCGGAGTCTTCGACATCGCCTTCGGGTCCACCGCGGTGTTCTGCGCCTACGTCATGTGGCAGTGCGTGCGGGTGTGGCGGATGCCGGTCGGCGTGGCCGCCTTGCTGGTGCTGGGGATCGTGGCTCCGGGCGGCGGGCTGTTGTTGGAGCGCTTGGTGTACCGGCCGTTGCGGCGCA
Source organism: Catenulispora sp. MAP12-49 (assembly GCF_041262705.1). Classification (NCBI taxonomy): domain Bacteria; kingdom Bacillati; phylum Actinomycetota; class Actinomycetes; order Catenulisporales; family Catenulisporaceae; genus Catenulispora; species Catenulispora sp. MAP12-49. The sequence continues at coordinate 743,900 of NZ_JBGCCP010000001.1, forward strand.
GCGGCGCGTCCGGGTTGCTGGTGGCGACGCTCGGCGTGCTGGTGCTCCAGCTCGGGGTGGTCTTCCTGGTGTGGGGCGGGCGTTCCTACGTCGACGCGCCCTCGTTGCTGCCCGCCGGATCGGTACGGCTGACCGGTTCGCTGTCGCTGTCCTACGCGACCATCGTCGAGCTCTGCGTCGTCGCGCTCGTCGCCGTACTGCTGACGGTCCTGCTGCGCGCCACTCGGGTCGGGCTGATGGTGCGGGCCGTGGTCGACGACCGGGATCTGGCCTCCGCCCTGGTGCCCGCCGACCGGCTCGCCGCCGGCGGCTGGGCCTTCGGGTCGTTCCTGGCGGGCGTCGCGGGCGTGCTGTGGGCGCCGATCTACCACCTGGACCCGTACAGCCTGACGCTGACCGTGCTGGAGACCATGGGCGTCGCGGTGCTGGCGCGGCTGACGTCGCTGCCGGCGGCGGTGCTCGCGGCGCTGGCGATCGGGATCGCCCAGACCGAGCTGACCGCGGTGCATCCGGCCGCGCGGTGGCAAGGGCTGGTCGATGCCTTCCACACGAACCTGTTCGTGCTGGTGTTGTTCGCCGCGCTGATGGTGGTGCCCCGCCTGGGGATCCGGGACTCGGGGTCGATCGGCGGCGGACTGCACCGCGTGGGGGCACGGCGGACATCGAACCCTGGTCTGGTCAGCCGGCTGCCGCTGGGCGCGCTGTCGTTGGTGCTGGCGCTGCCGTTGTTCTTCGACCCGGCCGATCTGCGGGCCTCGCTGGCGGTGCCGGCGCTGGCCGTGGTGTTCGTCTCGCTGGTGGTCGCGACGGGCTACGCCGGCCAGATCTCGCTGGGACAGGCGGGCTACGCCGGGCTCGGGGCGCTGTTCATGGCGAAGCTGGCCGGGGCTGGGGTGCCGTGGCTGGTGGCTCTGTTCCTCGGCCCGCTGCTGGTGGTGCCCCTGGGCTGGCTCACCGGCGCGGTGTTCGTCAATAAAGGCATCGCCATCCATCGGCGCGGCCTGTACTTGGCGCTGACGACCTTTGCCACGGCCGCTGTGGTGGCGCGGTTCGTCTTCGCGCAGCCGGTGTTCGTCGGCGGACTGGTGATCGCCCGGCCGCCGGGCTTCACGGACGACCACTGGTTCTACGTCCTGGAACTGGCCTGCCTGCTGCTCGCGCTGTTCCTGGTCCGCTCGCTGCACACCGGCCCGATGGGACGCGCGCTGGTGGCGCTGCGCGATTCGGAGGCGGCGGCGGTCTCGGCGGGGATCGATGTGCGGCGCATGAAGGTGTTCGTGTTCGCGTGCGCGGCAGGGCTGGCCGGCCTCGGCGGCGCACTGACGACGTCCGCCGCGCAGGCGTTCAACCCCACGGATTTCGACCCGGTGCAGGGCCTGGTGTGGTTCGCGGCGGTCGCGGTGTGGGGCGTGGACTCGGCGCTGGGCGCCGTGGTGGGAGCCGCGGCGCTGGTGGCGGTGGACGTCGGGACGGTGGCAGGGGTCTCGGGGCTGCTGATCGGCGTCGGGGCGGTGCTGCTGGGGCGGTTCCCGGGCGGGATCGGCGCGGCGGCGCGGCGGGGCGGGGACTGGCTGGCGCGGCCGGCGGAGCTTCTGGCGGAGCGTCCGGTGGCCAGGCGGCTCAGCCCGGCCGGACGTGCTGTGGCGGCGCGGGCGCGGGAGCGGCGGGCTTCATGAGCGGCGGACTCGAGATCAGAGGTCTGCGGCGCAGCTTCGGCGGCGTGACGGCGGTCGACGACGTGGACCTGGACGTGCCGGCCGGTGCGGTCACCGCGCTGATCGGGCCGAACGGGGCCGGGAAGACGACGCTGTTCCACTGCGTCACCGGGCTGGACGCGGCGGATGCGGGGACCGTGCGCCTGGTCGGTGAGTCCGCGTCGTCACCGCTGCTTCTCAGCGGTCTGGCATCGCACGCCCGGGCCCGGGCCGGTGTCGCCTGGACCTTCCAGCGCATCGAACTCTTCGCCGGTCTCACGGTCGCGGAGAACATCAGCGTCGGTGCCGAGAACCGGCGCGGCCGTCCGTTGCTGGCCGGTCTGCTGGGCCTGCCCGATCCGCGCCGTGCCGCGGTGCGCGCCACCACTGCCGCCGTCCTGGACCGTCTGGGGCTCACGGAACTCGCCGACGTCTCCGCCGGTTCGTTGCCCACCGGCACCATGCGGCTGGTCGAACTCGGGCGCGCGCTGGCCGCCGAGCCCGCCGCGCTGCTGCTCGACGAGCCCGCGTCGGGGCTCGACGACCACCAGATCGCGCGGCTGGCGGGGGTGCTGCGGGCGCTGGCCGCCGACGGTCTCGCGATCCTGCTGGTGGAGCACGACATCCGGTTCGTCACGGCCGTCGCCGACCGCGCGTACCTCATGGCGGCCGGGCGTGTGCTGCTGTCCGGCAGTCCCGACGAGGTGTTCGCCTCGGAGCCGGCCCGGGAGATCTACGTGGGTGATTCCTGATGCTCACGCTCGACGCGCTGCGCGTGCGCTACGGCCCGCTGGAGGCGCTGCACGGGGTGAGTCTGACCATCGTGCAGGGCGAGGTGACGGCGGTGTTGGGCCGCAACGGCGCGGGCAAGTCCACCCTGCTGCGCGCGGTCGCCGGCTACCTGCGTACGTCCTCCGGCCGCATTCGCTGGCAGGATATTGACATCACGCGGGCTCCGATACGCCGCCGCGCGGCCGCGGGCGTGATGCTGATCCCCGACGAGGGCGGCGTGTTCCGCACGTTGACCGTCCGCGAGAACCTGGACCTGTTCGCCGCCGGCCGCGACCTCGCCCCGGCCCTGGATGCCTTCCCGGACCTCAGCACCCTGGCACGCCGCCGCGCTGCCCTGCTGTCCGGCGGCGAGCAGCAGATGCTGGCCCTGTCCCGCGCCCTGCTGGCCCCCTGGCGCCTGCTGCTGGTCGACGAACTCTCCCACGGCCTGGCCCCGGTCCTGACCGCCCGCCTGTACGAGGTCCTGGCCGCCCTCGCCGCCGAGCACCGCGACCGCGCCGTGGTCCTGGCCGAACCGGAGCCCCGCGAAGCACTCGCCCTGGCCCACCGCGTCCACGTCCTGCGACGCGGAGAACTCGCCGCCACGGGTTCCCCCGCCGACTTCGACCCGGCTATTTTGTGACCATGGAAGCGCCCGCGGAGCTGCCCGACCCTGAGCTGTCCGACCTTGAGCCGCCGAGCCCGGAGCCGTCCGGCCCCGAGCTGTTCGACCCCTCGCGCGACCCCCGAGCCGACCTGGCCGCGGCCCGCCAAGCCGCCGCCAAGGACGGCAAGGACATCCTCCTGGCCCTGGGCGCCCGCTGGTGCCCGGACTGCACCGCCTTCGAAGACTGGACCCGCGACCCCGAAGTCGCCGCCCTCCTGGCCCGCGGGTACCACCTGGTGACCGTCAGCGTCGGCACGGAGCGCGGCCAGCGCGACCAGAACGCCGACATCGACACCGACTTCAACAACCCGATCGCCGGCGGCATCCCGTCCGTGTCGGTCCTCAACCCCGAGGGCAAGATCCGCTTCGACTCGGCCGATGGGGAGTTCGCGCGGGCGCGCAAGATGACGGCGGCGGATCTTCTGGACTTCTTGAAGTACGGGCGCTGACAAGGCCATTAATCCGAACAGGTGATTGAAGAGCATTCGCCTGCGGTAACCGTCTGGATACGCTGAACTCATGGAGTCAGATCGAGTTCCACCAGAAGGTTGGTCTCCCATGAGCGTCGGCTTTGTGGAAGTTCCACTCCCGGACTCGCCGTACGAGATGTGGATCCGCGGCGAGCTCGAGCGCTATCTCGGCCTGCCGGAGGGCTTCCGCGCCGAGATCATCGAGGGGGACATCGTCGTGTCGCCTGCTCCCCGCTTCGCCCACAACTGGTTCGCCACGAGCATCATCGCCGCGATGGCGCGGGCAGCAGATGCTGATCCCACCTTTCGCTGGGTGGCGATCGCCGGCACGGGCGCCGGCGAACCCGAGGCCAGGGGATGGATTCCCGATGTGGCCATCATGGATCGGGTGCGCGCCTCGGAGGCACTCGCCGCGGATGAGGCCGTGATCACCCCGTTGGACATGGCCATGGCCATCGAGATCACCTCGCCGTCGAACGCCGACCACGACCGCGAGCCCGGCCCTCAGCATCGGCGGAGGAACGGGAACCGGATCATGACCAAGTGAACCGACTACGCGTCCGCCGGGGTCGAGTACTACCTGCTGGTCGACCGGGACCCGCGCGTCGTGCGCGCGACGCTCCACTGCGATCCGAATCCGGGAACGGGCCGCTACGAGTCTGCGGCCGCCTGGGGTTTTGGACAGCCGATCATCCTGCCGGAGCCGTTCGGCGTGACCATCGATACCACCGAATGGACGGCGTGGCCCACGTCGAACCCCTAAGCCCCGTACAACCGCTGCATCGCGTAAGCCGTCATCTGCTCGATCGCCTTGGCGTCGAACACGATGCGGTGCTCCCCCTCGATGTCCAGCACGATGCCGTACCCGGTCGGCAGCAGGTCCAGGACCTCGCCGCCGGTCACGGTGAAGTACCGCGACTCCTCGCCGGAGTAGGCGCGCAGCTCCGTGAGTGAGCTGAACATGGGGATCACCGGCTCGGGGGTGTCGTGCAGGGCCAGGAATCCCGGCTGTTCGCCGCGCGGGCAGTAGATCTTCGCGCTGTTGAACACCGTGTAGAAGTCCTCGGGGCCCATCACGCCGCCGGTGAACGCGCGGATCGCGTCGCTCAGGGCGGGGTTGGCCACCTGGGACGGCGGGGGCTCCTGGGGATAGCCGTACACGTCACGAGAGCCTACCCGCCGCTCGAGGTGCGGCGCACGGCGCCGGCGTGATCGACCTCACCGTCGCCCGTGGCGAATAGGGCAAGCTCCGGGCTTGCGGCTAGTTACCAGCGGGTAGCATGCTGGGGAGAGCTTATTACTCATCAGTACGACCAGGTTCAGCTCTGCTGACACAGGAACACAGCGTAAACCCTGAGCCGGTCCGGGACAGCGGGAGCCTACGGCGATGAGCCACTACAAGTCGAACCTGCGCGACATCGAGTTCAACCTCTTCGAGGTGTTCGGGCGCGGCGAGGTCTACGGGACCGGCGAGTACGCCGACATGGACGTCGACACCGCCAAGTCGATCCTGGCCGAGGTCGAGCGGCTGGCCGTGGACGAGCTGGCGCCGAGCCTGCTCGACTCCGACCGCAACCCTCCGATCTTCCACCCCGAGACCTACTCCGCCACGCTGCCGGAGAGCTTCAAGCGCTCCTACAAGCAGTTCATGGACGCCGAGTGGTGGCGCCTGGGCCTGCCGGTCGAGCTCGGCGGCACCCCGACCCCGCGCACGCTGCGCTGGTCGGTGGCCGAGCTGGTGCTGGGCGCGAACCCGGCGATCTGGATGTACTCCTCCGGCGCCGACTTCGCGACCGTGGTGTGGAACCTGGGTACCGAGGAGCAGCGCAACGTCGCCCGGCACATGGTCGAGGGCCAGTGGGGCTCGACCATGGTGCTCACCGAGCCGGACGCCGGCTCCGACGTGGGCGCCGGCCGGACCAAGGCGATCCAGCAGGCCGACGGCTCCTGGCACATCGAGGGTGTGAAGCGGTTCATCACCTCCGGCGAGCACGACCTGAGCGAGAACATCATCCACCTGGTGCTGGCCCGCCCCGAGGGCGCCGGCCCCGGCACCAAGGGCCTGTCGCTGTTCATCGTGCCGAAGTTCGACTTCGACTGGGAGACCGGCGCGCTCGGCGAGCGCAACGGCGCCTACGTCACCAACGTCGAGCACAAGATGGGCCTGAAGGCCTCCACCACCTGCGAGGTCACCTTCGGCCAGGCCGGCGTGCCGGCCAAGGGCTGGCTGCTCGGCGAGGTGCACGACGGCATCGCCCAGATGTTCAACATCATCGAGTTCGCGCGCATGATGGTCGGCACCAAGGCCATCTCCACCCTGTCCACCGGCTACCTGAACGCGCTGGAGTACGCCAAGGAGCGCGTGCAGGGCGCGGACCTGACCACCCCGGGCAAGGACGCGCCGCGCGTCACCATCACGCACCACCCGGACGTGCGCCGCTCGCTGATGACGCAGAAGGCCTACGTCGAGGGCATGCGCTCCCTGGTGCTGTACACCGCGTCCTTCCAGGACGCGATCGAGCAGGCCCGCGCCGCCGGCACCGAGGACAAGAACGCCGAGCGCATGAACGACCTGCTGCTGCCGATCGTGAAGGGCTACGGCTCGGAGAAGTCCTACGAGCAGCTGGCGCAGGCGCTGCAGATCTTCGGCGGCTCCGGCTTCCTGCAGGAGTACCCGCTGGAGCAGTACATCCGCGACGCCAAGATCGACTCGCTGTACGAGGGCACGACCGCGATCCAGTCCCTGGACCTGTTCTTCCGCAAGATCGTGAAGGACGGCGGCGTCGCGCTGAACGGCCTGAACGAGGAGATCTCGAAGTTCCTGGCCATCAACCCCGGCGGTGAGGAGCTGGCCCGCGAGCGCCAGCTGCTGGCGACCGCGCAGGCCGAGGTCGGCGGGATGCTGAAGGCGATGCTGGACAAGGCCGGCGAGTCGCTGTCCGACTCCAAGCAGCTGTACGTGGTCGCGCAGAACACCGTGCGCTTCCTGTTCGCGCTCGGCGACGTCATCGTCTCCTGGCTGCTGCTGCGCGGCGCCACGGTCGCGCTGGAGGCGCTGGACGGCGGCGCGGCGGGCCGCGACGTGCCGTTCTACACCGGCAAGGTGGCCGCGGCGAAGTTCTTCGCCCGGAACACCCTGCCGCTGCTGGCCGCGCAGCGCGCGATCGTCGAGGCCACCGACAACTCGCTGATGGACGTGCCGGAGGAGGCTTTCTAAGAAGCCTGATCGGGTTCAAGAAGGCTCTTCGCTTTTCACGGAGTCGCCCCTACTCTCCGCCACTATGGCGAGGGCAGGGGCGATTCTGCGTGTCACGGTCAGGACGGTCGGCGAGCTGCTGGTCACCTTCTCGGTGCTGCTGGCGCTGTTCATCGTGTATCAGCTCTATTACACGAACGTGGTCGGCCGGCAGGCGATGGACCACGAGGTGGCCTCCATGCACCGGCAGTGGACGGACGCCCCGCCCGCGCGTCCGGCGCCCGCGGCGCCGCACGGCGAGTCCGCCCCGGTGGTGGCGCCGCCCCCGCCCGCGGTGCTGCACAACGGCGACGACGTCGCGATCCTGCACATCCCGCGCCTGGGCTCCGGGATCGGCGCCGCCGGGATCCCGGTGCTGGAAGGCGTCGGGCTGGACATCCTGAACAAGGCCACCGGCCACTATCCGGGCACCGCGCTGCCGGGGCAGATCGGCAACTTCTCGGTCGCCGGCCACCGCAAGACGCACGGCGAGCCGTTCCGCCACCTCGACGAGATGCGGGCCGGCGACCTGGTCTACGTGGAGACCGCGCAGGCCTGGTACACCTACCGGATCGACGCCGACCCGGTGATCGTGCAGCCCACCGATCTGGGGGTGGTGGACCCGGTGCCCGGGGAGCCCGGGGTCCGGCCGACGCAGAGTCTCATCACCCTGACGACCTGCAATCCCTGGTGGTCCTCCACCCAGCGGATGATCGTGACCGGCCATCTGATCGCCACCGGTGCGCACCCGTGAGGTCCTGACGGCCCATCAGATGGCTATTGACACTCCGTCAGATTACTTCCTCAATGACTAGGCGGTTTCGATCTGCCGTTCGATGTCAGGAGGCATTCATGGATGGTCAACAGCAGCACACAAAGCGTGTTACCCGGCGTGTTACCCGGCGCGTGGCCGGGATCGGCGGGGCGGTCACGGTGGCCGCCGCGGCGCTCGCGGTCTTCGCACCGGCCGCGGACGCCGGCACCACGAGCGTCAGCTACACGGCCTGTACCAGCAGCAATCCCCAGCTCTCGGCGCCGCCGCCGAACTACACCTCACAGGTCACCCTGACACCTCAGGGTTCTTCGTTCCAGGTGGGCAAGGCGATCTCGATCACCTGGCACTACTCCATCTCCACCGCTCCGGGCCCGGTCGGGATCCCGGTGGCGAACGTGGCCACCGCCAAGGCGAAGATCCTCATCAGCGGTGCGGCGAGCTCGACGGTCACCACCGGGTCGTCGGCGAACTTCCCGCCCGCGCCGGTCGCGGCCGGCGGGACGTTTCAGATCCCTGACATGACGGCGACCTTCACGCCCACCGCCGCCGGGACGTACAAGCTGACCCCCGGCGACAACGAGCAGGACATCACGCAGTTCAGTCTGGTGGTGGCGTGCAAGGGCGCGGCGTCCGGCCCGGCCGCGACGATCACGGTGGCGCCGGCGTCCGGCGGGGGCGGCGGCACGTCGTCCTCGAGCTCCAAGCCGTCCTCGTCCGGCAGCTCGAGCGCTTCAGGCGGGTCCTCGACGTCGAGCACCGGCGCCGGGGGCTCCACCGGGTCCACCGGCACCGACACCGGGACCGGCTCGGGCACCGGGTCCAGCAGCTCGACCACGGGCGTCCTGCCGCACACCGGCTTCGACGGCCGCTGGCTGGCCGGCGGGGCGGTCCTGGCCGCGGTGCTCGGCGGGACGGGCCTGTACGCCACCCGGCGCCGGCGCGGGAGCCACGACTAGAACGAAAAGCACTGATTCACCCGCTTTCCGGGACGTCCGGCGGCCGGGGTTCGAACGTGCGTATTGACTTCGCATCCGCGCTGCCCGTCAATATCTGACGCTCCATCAGAACCGGTGTGCGACAACCCACCCCTGCGGGCCGCCGGCCCGTGGGTTTGTCATCCCCTCATCAGAAGAGAGGGCACCACTAGTGAGACAAGGGTTCGGATCCAGACACAGCATCAAAGGCAGACACAGAACCAGAACGGGCAGGGCAGCCGCCCTGGCCGGCACCCTCGCCGTGGCCCTGGCCACCGCGACGGCCCTGGCCCCGGTGGCCGCGGCCGGGACGACGACCGTGAACTTCGGGAGCTGCACCAGCAGCAACCCCGGACTCGCGGCACCGCCGCCCGACTACAGCAGCCAGGTCACCCTGACCCCCTCGGCGGGCACCGTCGCGGTCGGGTCGCCGGTGACCATCACCTGGCACTACTCGCTGTCCACCGCGCCCGCGCCGGGCATCCCGATCGCCAACGCGGCCACCGCGAAGGCACAGATCGTGGTGGGCGGAGCGGCGAGCAGCACCCTCACGGCCGGGCCCTCGGCGTCGTTCCCGCCGGCGCCGGTCGCCACCGGCGGGACGTTCCAGATCCCGGACTTCACCGCCACCTTCACCCCGACCACCGCCGGCACGTACACGTTCACGCCCGGGAACAACGAGCAGGACGTGGCGGCCTTCGGGATCGTGATCCAGTGCACCGCCAGCGGGGCCAGTCCGGCGGCCACCATCACCGCGACCAACGCCTCGGCGTCGGTGGGCAGCGCTTATGTGCGGCCCGGCGGAACGGTGAGCTTCACCGGGGCCGGCTGGATCGCCGGGGAGAGCGTCACCCCGTCGTTCACCGACAGCGCGGGCACCGCGACCGCCGGCACGGCGATCACCGTCCCGGCAGGCGGCGCGATCTCCGGGTCCATCGGAGTTCCCGCCGCCGCGGCCACCGGGGGCGGTTCGCTGGTCCTGACCGGCAGCACCAGCGGCGCGGTCCCGACCGCGGTCACCGTGCTGGGCGCGCCGACCCTGAGCGCGTCGCCGTCCTCCGGCGGCCCCGGCACTGTCGTCGGCCTGTCCGGCGGCAACTGGGATCCCGGCGCGACCGTGGCGGTCAGCGGCGTGGACGCGTCCAACAACCCGGTCGGCTCTCCCTCGACGCTGACCGCGGACGCCTCCGGGCACCTGTCCGGCAGCTACACGGTGCCGAGCTCCGCGATCGCCGCCATCGGCGCCGCGGAACTGGTCGGCGGCGCGCCGAGCGCGACCCTGCGCGCGGCGGCGGCGTTCACCTTCGCTGGCAACGCCTGCACCGCGGACGCGGCCGGCGCGGCCGTCTCGGCGACCGGGACGTGTTCGGTGGGGCAGAGCGCGAACGTGGCCGTCACCGGCGGGCCGTTGCAGATGAACGAGAACACCGGCGCGGTGTCTTTCCCGGGCGTGACCCTGAACGGGACCGTGCACAACCAGGCCGGAGCGCTCCAGCAGGTCGACGTCCAGGACTTCCGCGGCACCACCAACGGCTGGGTCCTGAACGCGACCATGTCCGACCTGGCGCTCACCGGCGGACCGTACGCCAACAGCGGTGCCGCGCCGATCCCGGCCGGCAACGTCTCGGCGAGCGGTCTGAGCTGCACCGGCAACCCGGCCGGGAGCACGCCGTACCCGTCGACCCCGACGGCCGGCTCCGGCGGCGCGCTGAGTACCACCACCGCGATCACCCTGTGCTCGCAGGCAGCCGGCGGGACCAATCCGCCGACCGTCACCGGTGGCGACTTCCTGGTCGGCGCCGGGCTGAATCTGAAGGTCCCGGCGTACGTGCTGCAAGGCACCTACACCGGCACCGTCACCATCTCCCTGCAGTGACGGGCGCTGCGCTGAGCTGAGGCTGAGCTGAGTCCGCCGGAAGCGGCAGGGAAGCAAGGGGCTGCCGGTGGGGCGAGGTCCATTCGCCCCACCGGCAGCCACAGCCATGAGTACCACACCGGGCGACTTGCCGAGGAGATCGTCGTGGGGGAGAACAACGTGGTCCGTCGCAGTGCCCGCGCCCGCGCGGCGGCCGTATTCATGACCGCGGCGCTCCTTTTCGGCGTCTCCGTCGGTTTCGGTAGTGGAACCGCTATGGCGGACCCGACACCGAGTCCCAAGCCGCCGCCGTCGACGAACGGCTCCTGGTGGGTCCAGCCGGCCCCCAAGCCCGGCGCGGCGGCCGGCGCCCGTCAGTACTTCATCCTGGAGGGCCGCCCTGGCACCACCCTGCGGGACGGCCTGGCGGTGTCCAACTACACCGACCACCCGATCACCTACTACGTCTACGGCGCTGACGGCTACAACGCCCCTCGGGACGGTCAGTTCGCGCTGCGGGACCACGGGTACCCGATGACCGGAGTCGGTGCGTGGGTGCGTACTGCGTTCCCCACGATCACCGTCCCGGCGCATACCTCCACCGTGGTGCCGATCTCCATAGCGATTCCCCCGGATGCCTCCCCCGGCGATCACGTCGGAGGCGTCTCCGGCATGGACACCGCGGTGGAGAGCGTGCAGCAGCAGGGCAACGTCCAGGTCGGCATCAAGCGGGTCGTCGCGGCGCGGCTCTATGTCCATGTCGACGGGCCGGCAGTGGGCGGGCTAACCGTCACGGACCTGAAAGTCGCGGGATCCGCACCATTCCCGGCCTATGTGAGTGACAGTGACGGGACGGTTACTGCAACGGTTACTAATAGCGGCAACTTGCTGGAGTCCCCTAAAGCGCATCTCCATGCGACGGGAATCTTCGGCACGCTGATAGACCGGACCGTTCAGCTTCCGCAGATCCTGCCCGGACAGAGCATCGATTTCTCACAGGTCTGGAAGAACATGCCGCCCTTTGAGATCGGAACTCTGCATCTGGACGTCACCGACGGCACCGCCGCACCGCCGGTGACGTCGACGGCGGCGGTGTCGGTGACCCTGATTCCCTGGCTCAGCCTGCTGCTCGTCGCCGTGGTGGTGCTCGCGGTACTGGCGGTGCTCGTGTTCTGGCGGCGCCGCAACGGCCCGCTCCCGGCCCGGCCCCGGCGTGAGCCCTCGAAGGTCGCCGCGCCGTGATGCGCCGACTGGCCGGCGCCGGCGCGACGGCGCTGCTCGTCGCGGGTCTCACGGCTCCTGCCACGCGGGCGGCCGTCGACGGTCCCACGCTGGTGCTGTCCAAGACCACGGCGAAGCTGGGGGAGTCCATAAGCGTGACCGGCAGCGGGTTCCCCATAGGAGCTCAGCTGCAGGTGGAGATCTGTGGGATCGGGGGATCGTCGAACTCTTGTGCCGTCGCCGCGGCGGTGCCCGCGACCACGGACGCGCGCGGCGGCTTCCACCAGAGTCTGCCGGTGGTCGAACCACCGACACCGTGCCCTTGCACCGTCCACGTGACGCCGTTCGCGGGCACCGCCGCCGACCCCGTGGACACCCCGATCACCATCCCCGGCCTGCGCTATCTGCCGCAGGACGCGCCGCCGCCGGCGGCCGGCACCGCGAAGCTGATGACGGCCGCCGCCGTCGCCGACCCGCCGTTCCTGGCCCAGCTCGGCGCGGACGGCTCGGCGCAGGTCACGCTGACGTTCGCCAACCTCGGGGGCGGCCCGGCCCCGGATCCCGGCGTGGTGCTGACCGTGTCGCGCGGCTCGAAGCAGGTCGGCCGCTACCCGGTGGCCTGGACCGGCGGCCCGCTGGCGGTGGGCGGGCGCCGGACCCTGACCTGCGAGCTTTCGCTGCCCGGCGGCTGGTTCCGCGACTACGAGATCGGAGTCGCGATCGGAGAGAACGGCGCGACCGGCCGGCCGATCACCGTCCGCACCCTGTCAGCGGCCGTACGGCCCTGGGGCGAGCTCGTGGCGCCCGCCGCGCTGCTCTTCGGCGTCGGATGCCTGTTCGCGGCCCGCAGAAGGCCCGGAAGGCCCAGGGGGGCCGGGGCGTCCGGGGCGTCTAGTGGGTCCAAGGTGTCCAGGGCGTCCAGGGCGTCCAGAAGGCGCTACAAGGCGGTCAGGGGTCTTCCGGTACGTCTGGGCGCCGCGGAGGGCCGCAGGAGCGGTGCGGGCGTCCCAGAGCCCTTCCCGGGGCCCTTCTCAGAACTGTTCTCGGCCGGGGAACCGGAGGCGCCGGGGACCGTGCCGGCCGGCCCAGGGCACGAAAACGCGACGGCTGAGACGCCTGAGACTGCTGAGAACGGGCCCTCATAACCGCCGGAGCGGCTGTGGCGCGCTAGCGCAGCCGCTCGGCCAGCTCCCGGGCCACCGACGCGGCCCGCACCCCGTAGTCGGATCCGTACAGCGCCGCGTGCACCAGCAACGGATGCAGCTGGTGCAGCGGGACCCGCTCCTGCCAGCCGTCGGCCAGCGGGTGCACCTCGTCGTAGGCCGCGATGATCCGGTCCAGATACGGGGGCGGGAACAGCGCCAGCATCGCCAGGTCGGTCTCGCGGTGGCCGCCGTGCGCCGCCGGGTCGATGAACCAGCCCTCGCCCCGGCCGTCCCACAGGATGTTGCCGCTCCAGGCGTCCCCGTGGATCCGCGAGGGCCGCTCCTCCTCGCCGGCCAGGAAGTCGATGCGGGTGCAGACCTCCTCGATCACCTGTGCGCCCTCGGCGTCCAGGTGGCCGCGGTCGCGGGCCAGCCGCACGTAGGGCAGGACCCGGCGCGCGGCGTAGAAGGTGGCCCAGTCCTCGTCCCCGCGGTTGTCCAGCGGCAGGACCGCGATGTAGCCCGGCCAGTCGGCGCCGAAACCGTGCGCGCCGCGGGCGTGCAGGGAGGCCAGGCGCCGGCCGAACTCCTCGGCGCCGTCGGGGGTCGGGCGGCCCGGCGCGACCCACGAGGTCACCAGGATGTCCTCGGCCACGCCCAGCACTTCGGGGACCCGAACACCGCCGGAGGCGCCGTCGGCGCCGACCGCTTCGCGCAGCCAGCGCAGGCCCGCCGCCTCGGCGTCGAAGTACCCGGGACCTGCGACCTTCTCCGCGTGCTCCAACGTCTTGACGAACGCCGCCCCGCCGCTGAAGAACTGTATGCGGTACGTCTTCCCGAAGGAGCCGCCTCCGATGGCGGCCACGCCGAGCACGGCCCTGTTCAGCAGGGCGGCCACGCGGTCCGCGACAGTACTCGCCATATGGCGATCGTAGCCGCAGGTGACGGCTTTGCCGGACGAGTAAGTCCGAACCGCCCCGGTTTGTGTCCAGGAGTTTTCAGCGATTATGGCGAAACGGCTCACCGTCATGCCTGCCCGGACGGCGCCGCCGGTTCTAGCGCTTGACGTCGTCCGGGAGCATCGCGTGCAGGGCTATGGAGACCACGCTGATCACGAACGCCCCGATCAGGGCGGCCGCGACGCCGTCCACGTGGAAGCGCACGTGGTAGTGGTCGCAGATCTTCGAGGTGAGCAACAGCATGAGCGCGTTGATCACGAACGTGATCAGCCCCAGGGTCAGGATGAACAACCCGAACGTGGCGATCTGCACCAAGGGCTTCACCAGAGTGTTCACCGCGGCGAAGACGACCGCGACGATCAGGATGGTGAGCACCTTCTGCTTGGTGGCGTCCGGGGCGTTCGGGTCGACCACGATCTTCACGCCGGACACCACCAGGGTGGTGACCCACAGCGCGACACCGTTGATACCGATCTTCAGCAGCAGTTTCTTCACCGCGGCATGCTCGCACGGGCCCATATCGGGAGTCGAGGGCTTGACACGGAGCCGTTCTTCATCAACAACGGAACATGAAAGCCACTTCGTCCGGCCCGGCCGGACACCCTCCGCGTTCTTTGATGTGCTGACTGTGGCGTAAGAGGACTTCGAGGGGACTCGCCGGGCTTGCCGAGGTCACAGCTTTCTAAGAAATCGAGCACCGGTGCCGCGCAATTTCCCGTGTACCCGTACTCTGGCAAGCAGACGGTGACTGGAATCCGTCATCGTCCACTGATGTCGCCTGATCGGCGGATGCAGAAGGCTGGTTTCACGCCTGGCTATCAGGGTCGGTATCCCACGAACGGCCCTGAATTGGTTCATGAAGGGTTTTGCCGGATATGCTCACACCATGACTGCGGTGGAACAGCGGCTCGGCCACAAGGTCAAGAGCCTCGAACAGGAACTCAGCGGGGCCAAGGACGCCGTGCTTCGGCCGATGGGCGTGACGGTCCCCCAGTACACGGCCCTGCTCGTCATCAATGACGAGCCCGGCATCAGCGGAGCGGAGCTGGCGCGGCGTTGTCTGGTCACCCCTCAGACGATGACCACGGTCCTGGGCAACCTGACGCTCAAGGGTTACATCGAGCGCCGCTCGGTGCCCGGCCAGGGTCGCGCCATGGAGACCACGATCACCACGGCCGGCAAGCGGATCCTGGCCAAGGCCGACAAGGAGGTGCTGGCCGTCGAGAAGACACTGGCCGGCACCATGGCGGTCAAGGACCAGGCCACGTTCGCCAAGCTGCTGGACCAGGCGCGCGCCCCCTTCACCAAGGAGGAGGCCGCTCCGAAGCCGGTGAAGCGGGCGGTGCGGACCACGGCGAAGAAGACCGCGAAGAAGGCCCCGGCCAAGAAGACCGCGGCGGCCAAGGCCGCCCCGGCCAAGAAGGCGGCGGCCAAGAAGACCGTGAAGAAGGCGGCCGCGAAGAAGACCGCCAAGAAGACGGCCAAGAAGACCGCGCGCTGAGCCACCCGGCTCACGCACGGCGACAATCGGCAAGATCCCTGCTACGAGGGCCCGGCGCGAAGGCGCCGGGCCCGAAGGTTTGCAGGGGTCTTTTTTCGTGCCCGCGCAGCGCCGCGCGCGTGGTGGGCACCGAACGGCGGCCGCCACCCGCCCATGCACATCAGTGCACTGTTCGCACATCAGCACATTGAGCCACACCGGCCCCGGGTATCTCAACATCCTCAAAAGCATCGCACGTCACTTCAGCACCACCGGCACCATCCGCCCCACCGGTCCGCCGGCCGCCCGGAACCCGCACCGCCCGCTGCTTGCCAACGCGACATATCGCGTGGTTACCTGGGAACTAGAAGCGTAGGCCACGACGTTGAGTGGTACAGGACCTGAGGTTCTGAAAGAAACGACAAGGACAAGGTGGGGTCGCAATGCCCTTCTGGCTCAAGTGGGTGGCACTGCCCATAGCGGGTGCCGTCGTGGCGTTCTGGGTGATCACCGCGATCATCCACGCCATCCTGGGCTCGCTGCTCACGCTCGCCCTGGTGGTCGTCGCGGCCGGCGCACTGTACTGGGGTTACAACAAGGTCATGATGGAGATTCCGGCCTACCGCCGGAAGAAGCTGCGCGACAAGCAGCGCAAGGGCCTGTACTAGGAGGCCCGCCGGCCGACCGGCCGGCGGCGAATCGGGGGACAGGTGCGTTCCTTGTGTCCCGTGCGCCCAGTGTGACGCACGGGACACAAGGCGATCCTTGAGGCCGATGCGCGCTCGGGGAAACTGGTGAGACCCGCTGACGCGGGTCTCATTGTTGTTCCTTCCCCCTGGCAGGGCTTTTACTCCCGCAGAGGTTCCGGCGGGGTGAACAAGACCCTGCGATCACCGGCGATCACCGGTGATCGTTGTCGATCTCCGGCGATCACCACCGGCAACCGGCGCCGATCGCCGACCCGGGCGTCAGTTCCCGACCGTCCGGAACCCCGAGTACGCGACCCCGGTACCCGGCTGCGGCTGGCACGCCACCGCCAGCCGGCCGTCCGGACCCGGCGCCACGGCCACCACCCGGCCGGACGGATCCGCCGCCAGCGCCGGCGGCCCCGGCCACCAGCCGCCGAGGTCCTGCCAGGCCGCCGGGAACGACGCGTCGGTCCCCTGCTGGAAGATCCCGATCCCGCCGCCCGGGGTGCCGACCGCCACGTGCAGCCGCCGGCCTGCCGGAGCCGGCGCGGCGACCGCGGCGATCGGACCGGAGCCGCCGGTGGCGGCCAGCTCGGTGGCCGGCCCCCAGGTGCCGTTCGCGTTCGGGGTGAGCATCCCGGTGCCGGCCATGTCCGGGAGCTGATACAGCACGCGCGGCGTGCCCTCCTGGTCCAGGACCGCGACCGGGGTCCCGGCGGTCTGGACCGCCGGGAACAAGGTGTCCGGGGCCAGGGGGCCTTTGCCGTTCGGCTGCGCCCACCGGACCAGCCGGGCCACGGCGGGCTGCGCGGCGGCCGCCGGCTCGACCATCGCCGTGGCGTAGGCCTGGAGCACACCGTCGGCGTCGACCAGCGGGCACACGCCGTCGAGCACGTACCGTCCGCCGAGCCGCGTCCACGGCAGCCAGTGGTCCGCGCCGTCCGTCAGGGTCCGGAGATTCCCGCTGACCCCGGCCATCGCGTCGACCTGGAGCGCGAACAGCCGGATCCGGCCGTCGGCCTGCGTGACCGCCTCCAGCGCCCGCACCCCGGTGCCGCCGAGTGCGAACGGCCCGGACCAGACCCCCGTCACATCGGCGCACGTCCACTGCACGGCCTGCTGGTCCACGACGCCGAAGACGGCGACTCCGGTGCCGGCCGGCACCGCCCGCAGGCTTCCCGGGGTCCAGCGGTGGTGGCGCCGGTGCTGGTAGGGCGGGTAGGAGTTCGCGTAGCGCCGGGCGTCGGCGTCGTGTGTGCTGTACGCCTTGAACGTGGCGCTCTTGGCCGTGCTCTGCGCCGACGACAGGTTCGCGGCCAGCGCGGTCATCCCGTAGCCGACGTAGTTCGTCATGAACACCCGGGATGCCGGTTCTTCGGCCAGGTACTGCTGAAGCGCCACATCGACCCAGCGTGCCGTGGCGATGTGATCGGGGTGGTCGCCACCGATGTCGGCACTGCCGCGCCAGTGCTGCTCGGCGAACATCGGGTCCAGGGTGCGCACGACGGTCGGCCGGCACTCGTGCAGGAATGCGGTCAGCGCCGCGAGCAAGGACTCCTTGGTGTGGCGGTACGACTCGGTGATCGGCCCGCTGTCCGGGACGATCGTCGGGACGTCCGTGCGCTGGCCCAACAGCAGCCCGGTCAGCGCCATGCCGCGCGGGACCCCGGCGATGTCCGGTACCGCGGCCACGTCGTAGGCCTCGGGCAGGTTCAGGTACACCAACCGCACGTGGTCGATCCCCGGCGGCGTGGAGGACTCCGCGCTCTGACCGCCGGGCAGGGTGACCGTCTGCCGGTCCCAGGCCCCGGACACCCCCAGCATCTGCGCGTAGGCCGAGCGCGTCGCGTCCTGCTTGTCGGCGGCGAACTGCACCCGGTTCCGGCTGTGGTGCAGCGAGCCCATCGCCTCGCCCGCGGTCAGGTAGACGGTGGTCGTCGGGATCCCGGCGGCCAGCGCCTCGGAGAGGTCCGGGTTCATGAACAGCACGTCGTCGTCCTGGTGCGCGACGATCTGCAGGATCGACGGCGCGCGGCCGGACCCGAGCACGCGCCGGGTGCGGGTGCCGCTGCGCGCGGCGCACGACGGGAGCGCGGCCGCCACCCCGAGAACGTGGGGCCGGCTCGGCTATGGCGCCTTCGACCTCACGATCTTCGACCAGGCGGTCCGCAACTACGCGCAGTTCCACCTGCCGTACGTCCCGGTGAAGGGCGCCTACGCCGGCACCGGCGTGGACTTCCTCCAGCTCGGCGACCACTTCTCGCCGGTCAACGCGCTGGCCGCGCCGCTGTACTGGATCTGGCCGGACGTCAGGATGCTGCTGCTCCTGCAGGCCGCGCTGTACGCGGCGGCCTCCGGCGTCGTCTGGTCGTACGCGAAGGACGCGCTGGGCCGGGTCCCGGCGCACTTCGTGGGCGTCGCCTTCGGGCTGTCCTGGGGCATCCAGGAGGCCACGCTGGTCGGCTACCACGAACTGGACTGGGCCGTCCTGGTCGTCCCGCTCGCGCTGCGCCGGCTCCAGCGGGGCCGGCCCGGGCAGGCCCTGGCCGTGGCGTGCAGCCTGTTCCTCGTCAAGGAGGAGATGGGCCTGATCGTCGCGGTCTTCGGGCTGCTGTTGTGGCTGCGCGGGGAGCGCAGGCTGGCAGTGATCGCGGCGGTCGCCGGCGTGGTCTGGTCGGCGATCGCGATCACGGTGCTGGTGCCGAGGATCGGCGGGATGCACAACCAGTACTGGAGCTACGACTCGCTCGGCGCCAACCCGAAGCAGGCCGCGCTGCACGTGGTGGAGCACCCGCTGTCGACGGTGCACCTGCTGGTGTCCACCAGCGCCAAGCAGGACCTGCTGTTGTGGCTTCTCGTGGTCTCGGCCGGGGCCTGCCTGCTCTCGCCGATCGCGCTGCTGGCGGTGCCGCCGCTGCTGTTGCGCATGCTGTCGGACACCGCGACGTACTCGGAGCCGAAGTTCCACTACAACGCGCCGCTGATGGGGATCCTGCTGATCGCCGGCGTCGAGGGTGTCGCGAAGGTCATGCGGTGGCTGGACGGGATGGAGGAGCAGAGCCCGGGACAGCCCGGCGAGCTCGCCCGGCTGTTCCTGCGCACCTGGCTGGCGGCGATCACCGCGGTGACCGTGATCGGCCTGCAGTACCACGCCTACGACGCGCTGAGCGCGGCCGCCTCCCCGGCCCAGAAGTCGTTCCGGGCCGCGGCCAAGACCGCGGTGGCGATGATCCCGAAGGACGCGACGGTCGAGGCCGAGAGCGCGATCGCCGTGCCGCTGAGCGCGCGGACCAGGAACCTGATCCTGGCCGAGCCGGGCAAGCCGCACGGCTCGCGCTGGGTGGTGCTGGGCAAGGCCTCGCCGATCGACTGGCCGTGGGCGAGCGGCTCCCAGGTGGAGAAGGCGCGGCGCTGGTATCTGGCCAACGGGTACGTGACGCGCTTCAGCCGTGACGGCGTCTACGTGCTCTACCGGACCGGTCCGGTGCCCGCGGGGATCGACAACGTGTGGGGCCAGCGGCCGCAGTAGTGCCGGCGCGGACATGAGCGGACATGAATGGACCCGGCGGATGCGAATCCACCGGGCCCACCCCCGTTTTCCCGCGCTGTTCCTCGGTAGTGCACCGTGCACCGTGCTACACCGCGCTACTCCGCGATCTCGACCGACTCCTTCGTCTCCGAGCCGCCCGCCTTGCCGTTCTGCTGCGGCAGTTCCCGGCGCAGCGCCTGGTCGCCCATCGAGGCCAGCATCTGGCGCGCCAGGCCCAGGCCGGTGCCGCCCATCGTCAGGGCCTTGCTGAAGACGTCGGTGACGCCCTCGGCGCCGTTGAGCAGGACCATGTGCTCGACGTTCTCGAAGGACTTCGCGCCGGCCGCGACCACCATCGGGAGCTGGGCGACCAGCTGCTGGGTGATGATCGCCTCCTGGTGCTCGGCCAGGGCCTCGCCGCGGGCCTTGATCGCGTCGGCCTCGGCCAGACCCTCCGCGCGCTTGGCGTCGGCGTTGGCCATGCCCTCGGCCCGGCGGGATTCGGCGTCGGCCAGGCCGCGCGCCTGGCGGGACTCGGCCTCGGCCAGGCCCTCGGCCCTGCGGGCGTCGGCTTCGGCCAGACCGCGGGCGCGGCGGGCTTCGGCGTCGGCCAGGGCCTGGGCCTGCGCGGCGTCCGCGGACGCCTGGCCCAGTGCGCGCTTGGCCTGCGACTCGGCCTCGGCCGCCGCCTTGACCCGCGTGGCCTCGGCCCCGGCCCGCAGCTCGGTCTCCTTGGCGTGCGCCTCGGCCTCGTGGATCTTCGCCTCGCGCTCGGCCTGGGCCACGGTGACGGTCTCGTAGGCCCGGGCGTCGGCGGGCTTGCGGACCTCGACCTGCAGCTGCTGCTCCTTGCGCTGGGCCTCCAGCTCCGCGACGCGGGTCTCCTGCACCACGACGTCCTGGCGGGCCTGCGCGTCGGCCAGCGGCCCGGCCTGCCGCGCCCGGGCCTGTGCCTCCTCCACCTCGGCCTGGTAGCCGGCCTGCTGGATGCTGGCCTTGCGCATCGCCTCGGCCTTGCGGGCGTTCGCCTCGGCCTCGGCCTCCGTCGCGCTCTGGTCGGCGGCGGCCTGCGCGATGCGGGCGTCGCGGGTGACCGCCGCGGCGTGCGGCGCCGACAGGGCCTTGATGTACCCGGTCGGGTCGTCGATCTCCTGGATCTGCAGCGAGTCGATGATCAGGCCCAGCTTCTCCATCTCGGTGCCGCTGGTGGCGCGGGTCTGCTCGGTGAGCCGCTCCCGCTCGCGGATCATCTCCTCGACGGTCAGGTTGCCGACGATGGAGCGCAGGTGGCCGGCGAAGATGTTGTGGACCCGCACCCCCATCTGCGCCTGCTGGTCCAGGAACCGGCGCGCGGCGTTGGCGATCGAGGCGTGGTCGTCACCGACCTTGAAGATCACCACTCCCTTGACGTGCAGCGGGATCCCCTGCCGAGTGACGCACTCGACCTCCAGCCCGGACTCGTTCAGATCCAGCGACAGCCGCCGCACCACCTGCACGCCCGGCAGCACGAAGCTGCCGCCCCCGGTGACGATGCGAAAGCCCAGCCCGTCCCCGCCCGCCCCGCGGTGCCGCCGTCCGGAGACGATCAGCGCCTGGTTCGGCTCGGCCACCCGCCACATGGCCTTGAACAGGAATACGAGCATTGCGAAGAGGAGTACGACTCCCCCGATGATGACGTACGGAACGGCACTGGACACCGTTCACATCCTTCCCGTGTGGCCTCCGTACCGTGCGGAGTGCCAAGGAAGTTCTACTCCCGGCGGGAGCCCGTCAGAACGGCTTCGGCGTTTGCATCGCGCTTGCGTTTCTCACAGCACGCTCACACCCGGAATATGCATGACTCACGCATGCATCCGCCCTCACTCGGGCTGGTAGCTGAGCAGGTCACCGGGTTGGCATCCGAGCTCACGGCACAGCGCTGTCAGGGTGCTGAAACGGATGGCCTTGGCCCGTCCGTTCTTCAGGACCGACAGGTTCACGACGGTGACCCCTACGCGGTCGGCGAGTTCGGTGAGCGTCAGGCCGCGCTGCTCCAGCAGGCGGTCCAGATGCACGCCGATGAAGTGGACCTCGCCGAAGTCCTTCGGCATCAGACGACGCCCTCCAGGTCTTCTCGCATCGTGGTGCCCACGGCCATCATCCGGGCCAGCGACAGCAAGGCTATCCCGGCGAACAGGAAGGCCCAGACAGGGCTCCACATGGTCGGCATGGGGCCGTCCGCCATGGTGGCCCAGAGCTTGTGCGAGGCGTAGACCTGGACGAGCGGCCGCAGCACGGAGTCGGCCACCAGGAACCATCCCAGGAACCTGATCCGGGATGCGATGCCCGGGGCGTAGAGGCCGTTCTGCTGCGCTTTGCGGAGCATCAGGTAGGTGGCCAGAGCGACCACGACGACCGTGGCGGTGGTCGGGAAGTTCTCCAGGCTGTACCACCAGCGCTGGCCGGCGGACGGGGTTTTGGCGCACAGGTTCAGGGCCGCCGTCCCGACGTCGGTACCCGGGTGGGGGCGGATGAACCCCTGCAACCTGGTGGTGTCGGCACTGCCCACGCCATCGGTGCCGACACAGATGTGGACCTGCCCCCAGCCCAGAACGACACCGTGGCCGAACGGCATGGCCACGAGCCCCGCCAGGAACGCGAGAGCCAGAATCTTCAGCACCATCCCGTTGGCCGTCATCAAGGGTTCCAGCGGGTCCCGGAGCTTGCTGGTCTTTCTCTTCGCGACACCGTCCACGGCCGTCTCCCCCGTATCGAAAGTCGATGGTATCGAGAAACGATGGCATCGATATTCGATAACCGCAAGGGTCTGATTCGCCGCCCTACATCAACGGCTCCACGTACACCGTCCGCGGCGCCTGGTACTCCACCACGATCACCAGCGCCCCCTTCGGAATCTCTGTGTCCGGCGTCACGGCGTACGCGTGGAACGCCTCGCTGCCGCCGCGGATCTCCACCATCACCTCGCCGACCAGTCCCGGCGCGACGCGCCCCGTCACCCGGCCCTGCTTGCCGATCATCGCCGCTCCCGTCCCATGGCATTGACGCGGATCACGGTACGCGCGCTACGCTGCGCACTGAAACCACATACACGCGGGAGCTCGGGCGAACCGGGCTGAGAGGACGGCTGGCGCCGTCGACCGCCGAACCTGTCCGGGTAATGCCGACGTAGGGAGCGCCGCCATGACGGCTGTGAATGACGTGTCCGCATCGTCTGAATCCTCCGGTTCCTCCGCGAACTCTGAGAACTCCGCGAACTCCGCGAACTCCGCTTCGAGCAAGACGTACCTGTCCTCCGCCGCGCGTGCGGACCTGCGCGTGCCGATGCGCGAGATCGCGCTGACCAACGGCGACACCGTCGTCCTCTACGACACCTCCGGCCCCTACACCGACCCCGAGGTGCGCACCGACGTCCGCTTCGGCCTGCCGGCGCTGCGCGCCGCGTGGATCGCCGAGCGCCGCGACACCGAGCAGTACCAGGGCCGGACCTGGCAGCCGACCGACGACGGGCTGAAGTCCGCCGACCTGCGCAATCTGGACGCCGTGTTCTCCGGCGGCCGCAAGCCGGTGCGCGGGGTCGAGGGGACCGGCGCCGTGACGCAGCTCGCCTACGCCCGACGGGGCCTGGTCACCGCCGAGATGGAGTACATCGCGGTGCGCGAGGGCGTCGGCGCCGAGTTCGTCCGGGACGAGGTCGCGCGCGGCCGCGCGGTGATCCCGGCCAACGTGAACCACCCCGAGGCCGAGCCGATGATCATCGGCCGCCACTTCCTGACCAAGGTGAACGCCAACATCGGCAACTCCTCGGTGGCCTCCTCGATCGAGGAGGAGGTGGACAAGATGGTGTGGGCCACGAGGTGGGGAGCCGACACCGTCATGGACCTGTCCACCGGGCGCAACATCCACACCACCCGGGAGTGGATCTTGCGCAACAGCCCGGTCCCGATCGGCACCGTGCCGATCTACCAGGCGCTGGAGAAGGTCAACGGCAAGGCCGAGGACCTGTCCTGGGAAGTGTTCCGGGACACCGTGATCGAGCAGTGCGAGCAGGGCGTGGACTACATGACGATCCACGCCGGGGTGCTGCTTCGCTACGTCCCGCTGACCGCCAACCGCAAGACCGGCATCGTCTCGCGGGGCGGCTCGATCATGGCCGCGTGGTGCCTGGCGCACCACGAGGAGAACTTCCTCTACACCAACTTCAGGGAGCTGACCGAGATCCTGGCGCGGTACGACGTCACCTACTCCCTCGGCGACGGCCTGCGCCCCGGCTCCATCTACGACGCCAACGACGCCGCGCAGTTCGCCGAGCTGACCACGCTGGGCGAGCTGTCGAAGATCGCGCGCGAACTCGGGGTGCAGGTGATGATCGAGGGCCCGGGCCACGTCCCGATGCACAAGATCAAGGAGAACGTGGAGCTCCAGATGGAGCTGTGCGACGAGGCGCCGTTCTACACCCTCGGCCCGCTCACCACCGACATCGCGCCCGGCTACGACCACATCACCTCCGCCATCGGCGCGGCGATGATCGGCTGGTACGGCACCGCGATGCTCTGCTACGTCACCCCCAAGGAGCACCTGGGCCTGCCCGACCGGGACGACGTCAAGCAGGGCCTGATCGCCTACAAGATCGCCGCGCACGCCTCGGACCTGGCCAAGGGCCACGAGGGCGCGCAGCGCTGGGACGACGCGCTGTCCGACGCCCGCTTCGAGTTCCGCTGGGAGGACCAGTTCAACCTGGCCCTGGACCCGGACACGGCCCGGGCCTACCACGACGAGACCCTGCCCGCCGCCCCGGCGAAGACCGCGCACTTCTGCTCGATGTGCGGGCCGCACTTCTGCTCGATGAAGATCAGCCACGACATCGCCGAGAAGTACGGGGACGATCTGGCCGCGGCCGGCGAGGACGACATCGCCGCCGGCATGCAGGCCAAGTCGGAGGAGTTCCTGGCCTCCGGGGCGCACGTGTACCTGCCGGTCGTGGACTGAGCGCGGGCCTACCGGCCGGTAGGCGAACAGGGCCCGCATATACCGGAGATGATGCGATATATGCGGGCCCTGTGATGTGCCGACAGTGACCCACCATACACGGGTTTGCTATTGGCGTTGCCAGACCGGCCCGAAGGTCGAGACGCTGTGCGCATGTCTTCATCATCAACCGCGTCAGCCGAGTGGACCGCGCCGGTCTTCGAGCGGCGGGAGAACGTCCCGTCCGATACCGAGCGCGAGAGCTTGGAGCGCTACCTGGACTGGCACCGGGAGACCCTGCTGTGGAAGTGCGGCGGGCTCACCGGGGAGCAGCTCGCCTCGCGGCCGCTGCCCAGCACCAGCCTGTCGCTGCTGGGCCTGGTCCGGCACATGGCGTTGGTGGAGCGCTGGTGGTTCCGCATCCAGTTCCTCGGCCAGAAGTCGCTCGAGGAGATCTACACGACCGAACAGGATCCCGACGGCGACTTCGACAACGGCACCGCAGACGGCGCCGAGGCCGACTTCGCGGTCTTCGCCGAGGAGGTCGAGCTGGCCCGGCAGGCGTGCGTCCGGCGGGGTCTGGACGAGATGTTCGAGGGACGCCGGCACACGTTGACGCTGCGCTGGGTCTACCTGCACATGATCGAGGAGTACGCGCGCCATCTCGGTCACGCCGACCTGCTGCGTGAGGCGATCGACGGGGTGACCGGGGAGTGAGGGGGAGGCGGGGGAGCATCTGAGGAGCCGCCGCTACTGTGGTCCCCATGCCAAGCCCCAGGCCCGCGACCTATGCTGCCGCAGCGTTCGCGCTGACCTTGTCCGTCACGCTCTCCGCGTGCGGCGGGGACTCCACCCCGCCGCCGCTGGAGCCGGTCTCGTCGGGGTCCTCGAGCGCGGCCGCCGACGCGAGCAGCGCTCAGGGCTTCGTGGTCCCCGGCGTGCCCGACCCCTGCGGGCTGATCTCGTCGGACCAGGTGGTGCAGATCGCGCACCTGCCGGACGGCTCGAAGTCCGGCGCCATAGCGTCCACCAGCGGCGGCCGCAGCTGCGCGTACAACTCGGGGCACCCGGACACGGTGACCATCTCGCTGACCGGGGTCACCAAGTCCGGCTTCGACGCCTTCCGCGCGACGATACCGGCGGGCACGGTCAGCAGCGTGCCGGGCCTGGGCGACGAGGCCTACCGCAGCAGCCAGACGCCGGGCGTGATCGACGTGTACAAGAACGGCTTCGACCTGAACGTCGCGGTGATCCACGCCGACAGCTACGCCAGTGCCTCGGACGACGCCAAGGCGGTGGCGCAGGCGGCGGTCGGCAAGATCTGATCCGGTCGGCGGGCGCTGATCCGGTCGGAGAGTTCAGATCTGGTCGGAGAGTTCAGAGCCCGGCGGGTCATCGACACCGCCGGGCGGGCAATCAGGGCGATCAGACAGCCGGGGCGGCTAGGACTTCTTCGACGGCTTCGGCGAAGCCGGGGCGGCCGGCGCCGCGGGCGCGGCCGGAGCGGGCTTGTCCGGCGCCGAGGGCAGCCCGACGAGCGTGTTCTGGTAGGCCACGACCTGCTGCCAGGCCCGGGCCTGGGCGTTGGCCGAGGCCAGGTTCGGCGGCAGCCAGATGTCCTTGACCGCCTGGAGGGGGTAGCCCAGGGACTTCAGGTCGCTCTGGTCCGGCATCCACATGCTGGCGCCGGGCGCCGCGCTGCCGCCGGGGACCTCGCGGAGCTGGCCGTCCAGGGCCGCGTGGAACTTCGCGACGTCCACGCCGGAGTCGGTGTAGAGCTTGGTCTCGGCGGTCCGCTGCTGTGCGGTGGCGGTGCCGTTCTCGCTCATGTCCGGCACGTAGCCCAGCCACGAGCCCGACCCGGTGCTCCGCCGGGTGGCGGCGGCCGGGAACCAGTAGTCCGCGCACGGGCCCGCGCACGCGCCGTCGATCAGCAGGTTGAGCTTGCGGTCGTGGATGCTCTGGCCGATCGCCAGGCCCGAGGCCAGATCGCCGCCGGTCACCGTGGCCTGCACGGTGGTCGCGCCGGAGCCCAGCGCGGTGGCGAACTGCGCCGCGCTGTCCGGCGTCACCGTGCCGACCAGTACCAGCGTGCTGCCCTCGCGGGTCCAGTGCCCGGCGGTGTGGCCCTTGGTCACGGCGTCGGCGGTGGGCAGCACGCCGATCTTGAAGGGGTCGGCCTTCGAGGACGAGGACGAGCAGCCGGCCAGCAACGCGGCGGCGGCGACAGCCGTCAGGCTGAGGCCCGCGCACGCCGGGACCCCGCGGGATGTCAGGAATCTGCGCATACCGCCCATATTGGCGCCGCGCACGGCCCGGGCCGTGGAGACTCGCCGCCGCCGGGGGTTCAGGTCACCGTCGCGGTGGGGAGGCGAGCGTGCCGGGAGTGCCTGGGAGGGAGTGGCTCAGCCCTGCGGTCGCGGCGGTATCGAGGGCAGCGGGCTGATCAGGCACGGCCCGCCCAGGAACGTCCCGGTGTCCATGTTGACCGCGCGCCCCTCGGCGTAGATCATCGGGCCGGTGATGTCCTCGGCCGGGATGTCGAACACCAGCGGGATCGGCGAGTGCCCGTGCACGATCTGCGAGCCGCCGAACTCGGCCAGGAACTCCAGGGCGTTGGTGCCGTCGTCGGCGAAGGCGAAGCGGGCCGTCACCAGGTGGGTCAGGCGGTCCCAGGCCTCCAGGTCGGTGTACTCGCGCAGCACCGCCTGCACCGTGGCGTTCACCGTGGCGATGTCGCCCCCGAGCTCGCGGTAGGTCACCGTGTCGGAGTGGATCAGCAGGTGGTCGTCGACCAGCGCCATCGCCGGCAGCGACTCCAGCCACTGCGCGTGCTCCTCGGTCAGCGCCCGCAGGTCCTTGGGCTGGCCGCCGTTGCCCAGCCACCGCTCCTGGAACTTGTCCGCGCCTGGGCCGGTCAGCCGGTAGGACGCCAGCAGCATGACCTCGTGGTTGCCCAGCAGGCAGTCGACCCGGCCGCCGTGCTCCGGGGCCTGCTTCTGCAGCCGCATCACCGTGTCGATGACGCCGATGCCGTCCGGGCCCCGGTCGAACAGGTCGCCCAGGAACCACAGCCAGGCGGAACCGGCGGCCCACTGGCCGTCGGCGTCGGTGATGCCGCTGCGGAACAACGAGGCCTGCAACTGCTCGGCGCAGCCGTGCACGTCGCCCGTGACATAGACCGGCCCGGCGGGCACGGGTCCGATGATCCCGACCGTTGCGTCGAGGGTCAGGTCCATGGTGTCGTCGATCTCCAGGGTCATTGCCATGGGGTCGACTTCGGGCGGCGGCGGCGTCATGCAGGCCAGGCTAACGACAATGTGGCTTGTAGGTACACATCGGCGGCGGCGTGGGTTCGCCAAGGCGCCGCCGTAAGTGAATACCCCTGCGCCGGGAATGCACATCGGAGTACGGTCGGTGACGAGGAGAGTGGTCTTCAGTGGCGTTCAGGGAATTGAAGCCGACGAGGGCCTCGGCGGGGAGCAGTCTTCGGGCGGTCAACACCAGCGTCCAGTCGGCTTGGGCCGCTCAACGCCGGAAACGCATCAAGGACTCCCTGTGGTGGGCCCTCCCGATCACGGTCGTGTGCGGCATCGTCGCGTCCGCGATGACCCGCCACGCCTACTTCGGTGTGGGCTTCGCGGCACTGGTGCTGCTGGCCCTGGCAGACCTGGCCTACACCAAGCCCGGCGACGTGAGCCTGGCCGGCCGCCGCGCCGCCGGTGAGGCCGCCACCGCGAAGGCGATCAAACCTTTGAGGTTCCAGGGCTTCACCGCTCTGCACGACCGCCGCCTGGCCCCCGGCGCGGTCCCCGGGATCCCGCCGGTGGACATCGAGCACCTGCTGATCGGCCCGGCCGGGGTGTTCCTGCTGGACTCCAAGAACTGGGCCTCCGGCCCCAAGGTCGAGATGATCGGCGACAAGCTCTTCGTGGGAATGGACAACCGCGAGTCCACCCTCAAGCGGCTGGACCTGGAGGCGCAGAACCTCACCTCGGCCCTGCGCCCGAGCCTGCCGCGCGGGGTGAAGGTGGAGCCGGTGCTGGTGGTGCACGCCAAGGACCTGCGGCCGACCCCGCGCTTCCTGGAGGGGGTCACGATCCTGCTCCCGGAGCAGTTCCCCTCGGTCTTCGGCCAGATGAAGCAGGTCATGACCGCGACCCAGGCCGCGAAGCTGGCCGAGAGACTGGACCGGGTGCTGCCGGCGCGGTCGGGGGACCGGCCGGTCCGCAAGTAGGGACGGCGGTCCGCGGGCTCAGCCGCCGGCCGCCTCGGTGTTCGCTTCGGTGTCCGCCTCAGCGCTCGCCTCGGTGTCCGTCTCGTCGAACGGCTGCAACTCCGCCAGGCTCCAGGTCAGCTCGCCGTCCTCCAACTCCCGCACCGCGCCCTCGATCCACTTCAGCTCGGCCTCGGAGATCGCGACCAGATACTCGTCGTCCAGCAGCGTCACCTTCGGCAGGCCGTACTGCTGAGCCTCCGCCATCCCCTCCCTCGCCGCCGCCAGCGACTTCGCCACCGCCTCCCGCCGCTCGCGCAGCGCGGCCAGCGCCGCGTCCGGGCCGAGCATCATCAGGAACGACAGCGCCGCCGGGAACTCCGGGTACTCCGGCCGCGGCACGCGCACGATGTCGTCGATCCACGCCTGCGCCGCTTCGCGCCCGGCGTCGGTGAGCTCGTAGACGGTCCGCTCCGGGTACTGCTGGTCGCGCTCGGTCTCGCGGACCGCGATCAGGCCGGCGGCGGTGAGTCGTTCCATCGTCTTGTACAGGCTCGCGCGCTGCCCGACGTTGACGACGTTCTCCTTGCCCCATTCCTTGAGCAGCCGCTGCACGCCGTACGGGTGCAGCGGCTTGTAGCCGAGCAGGGCGAGGACCGCGAGGGCCAGCGGGGAGCGGCGGGTCGCGCCGGCCGCGGAGTGCCGGGCTTCTGCTGAGTGCTGGGCTGCTGCCATGGGCTCATCTTAGCTACCGGGAGACTAGTTTCAAAAGCTCTAGTTGACTTGTGACTAGTGTCAGTGCAACTATCGAGAGGTCAGCACGAACCCGGTCCCTCACCGAGGTCCGGAACGGACCAGAGGGCAGACCCCGAGGAGAACTCGAAATGAACACCTCCACCTCCACCACCGCCACCACCCGCACCGTCGCCGGCGCGGCCGCCGAGCCGGTCCGCCTGCACGCCGACCACAACGCGGTGAAGCGCCTGGGCAACTGGACCGGCGCCGACCGCTTCGAGGTCCGCGCCCGCCGCGGCTCGGTCGTGCTGGACCTGCGCTCGCCGCGGCTGCCGGCCGGCGAGCTGGTCGTCGACCTGGACCTGGACCGCGCCATGGTGAAGCTGCTGCTGCCCGACGATGCGGTCGTCGACCAGGGCGACATCGTCTGGAGCGGCAGCGGCAGGGTGAAGGACGGCGTCGGACAGCAGAACGAGCGCAAGGGCGCCGTACCGGCCGAGGGCGTCCGCCGCATACGGCTGACCGGCCGGATCCACAGCGGCGAGGTGCGCGTGGCGCGCGGCGGCGTGGCGATGCTCGCGGCGATGTTCACCCGCGAGTACGTCCAGGACGCCAAGCAGGCCCGCCGCGAGGGCACCTGGCCGACGATCGACGACCCGGCCCGCGCGCCGAAGAACCCCGAAGGACATTGAGAGACCTGTTGTTCGCCCCTTGATTCCGGACCCGGGTACCGCGGAGGCGGGAGGCCCCCTACGCTGGCCGCGTGAAAAACGGATTCCGGGACCAGGGGGGCGGCATGAGTTGGAAGCATGTCCAGACCTGGGCGGACGATCACCCGGTGCCGTCGTTGGTCGCGGGCGCGGTGGCGGCCCTGGTCGTGCTCGCCCTGGTGGGCCTGGTGGCCTGGAAGCTGCGCGGCAAGGACCGCTCGGTCCGGGTGCGCGGGCTGGTGGCGGTCGGGACGCTGATGGCGACCATGGTCCAGGCCTCCGGCATGTGGCACTTCTTCGGCAACGTCATGCACATGTCGCTGGCGTACAAGATCGTCATGTTCCCCTTCCTGGAGATCCTGATCCTGGCGTTCGGCCTCAAGGCGCTGGAGAAGGCCGAGGAGGCGGGCAACTGGCTGATCTACGCCGCGATGCTCTGGATCCTGGCCATCTCCTCCGGCGGCATGTCGGCCAGCGACTCCTCCGGGTTCCGCGAGGGCCTGTTCCGCCTCCTGGTCGCGGTGGTCATCGCCGTCCTGTGGACGCTGGACCTGCTGGACCTGTGGCTCAAGGCCCGCAAGAAGAAGGCCGAGCTGGAGGGCAAGGAGCCGGAGACGATCCGGTGGCGCTTCACCCCGCGCGAGCTCGGCATCCGGCTCGGGCTGGCCTCGGCGGACGGCTCGTCGCTGTCCGACCTGGACGCCAACCGGCACTTCGAGCGCTACCTCCGCATCTCCGACAAGCTGAGGATCCTCAAGGAGCACAACGCCAAGGACGCCGCGATCCACCGGATCGCGGCCCGCGAGGCCAAGGCGAAGGCCAAGCTCCAGCGGCACGCGCGCCTGCACGCCGATCCCAGCGCCCTGATGAGCGCCCTCGGCGCCCAGGCGGTGGCCGACGCCCAGTCCCGGCTCGGTATCGACGAGGCACAGACCGAGCTCAGCATCGCCAAGCAGGCCGCGACGGACCAGGCGGCCGAGGCCGAGCGTCTCGCCGAGCAGTTGCAGGCCGAGCGGGACGCGGCGACGGCCGCCGCGCAGGAGGCCGCGGCGAAGATCGACGAGCTCACCAAGGAACTGAAGGCGGACCAGAAGGCGGCGGCCTCGGCCGCGGACAAGGACCGCGCCGAACTCGCCAAGGAGATGACCAAGCTCCGCGCCGAGCTGGAGGCGGTCCGGGCCCGGACCGTCGAGACCGACCTGGAACTGGAGGCGACGCAGCGGTCCCGGCGCGATCTGGTCGCCGAGGCCGAGATCGAGCGGCGCGAGCGCACGCACATCGAGCAGATGCGCGCCGACGAGAACGCGGTCGCCAAGCGCCGAATAGCCGAGCTGGAGCGCACCCTGGACGAGCTGCGCTCCCGCCCCGTGGCGGCGGCGATCCCGGCGCAGCGCCCGGCACCCGGCGCGGTGGTGACGGAGGAGCTGCCCACGCAAGAACCGCCCGAGCCGGCCAAGGTGCCCGAGCCGGCCAAGGTGCCCGTGCCGGCCAAGGCGCCCGAGCCGGCCAAGGTGCCCGTGCCGGCCAAGGCGCCCGAGCCGGCCAAGGTGCCCGAACCTCCCGCGGCGAACGGGCGGCCGGGAGCCAAACAGGCCTACTACCAGGTCGCCGACCAGCTGACCGGCCAGGGTGCCGACCGCGATCACCCGCTGCTGAGCGACCACCCGCAGACCCGCAACGACGCAGTCCGCCAGCTCGCCGACCACCTCGGCTACTCGGAGTCGACGGTCCGCAAGTACGCCAAGACTTATCTCACAGACAGGACCTCGGCCGCCGGCGACTGATGACAGAACCCTGTGAGACGTCCCGCGCGCCTCACCCCTCCTCGCGCGCGTCGATGCCCGCGAACGCCGAAGCCGTCGGCGCCGGGAAGCCGGCGGCCGTGCTCACCGCCTTCTGCAGGAACTCGTCGATGGCGTCCAGGGCCAGCCGGATCGCCCCGAGGCTGACCGACTGGTTCCCCAGCGAGGACACGCTGACCGTCGGGATGCGCGAGTACGTGTACTCGTCGATGTAGCGCCGCAGCGGCTTCAACAGCGTCTCCCCGGCGCGGACGTTGCCGCCGCCGATCACCACCATCCGCGGGTCCACCGCCAGCGCCAGCGCCGCGATGCCGAAGGCCAGGCCCTGGCTGAACGCGTCGACCGCGGCCAGCGCCTGCTCGTCCCCGCCGGCGGCGAGCGCGAAGACCTCCTCCCGGGACTCCACGCGGCCCTCGTCGCGCAGCGCCTCCAGCCGGGCCGGGGCGTCCGCCCAGCCGACCTGGGCCAGCGCGCCGATCTCGCCGGCGCCGCCGGCGTGCCCGCGGTAGAGGCGGCCGGCCAGCAGCAGGCCCGCGCTCGTC
Organism: Catenulispora sp. MAP12-49; assembly: GCF_041262705.1. Lineage (NCBI taxonomy): Bacteria > Bacillati > Actinomycetota > Actinomycetes > Catenulisporales > Catenulisporaceae > Catenulispora > Catenulispora sp. MAP12-49. The sequence goes on from NZ_JBGCCP010000001.1 coordinate 776,334, forward strand.
CGGTTGCCGGAGTGCACGAACACCATGTCGTCCACGTCCTGCGCGACGCCGCGCCAGTGCTCTGCGACGGCGGCCAGGTTGCAGTCGTTCTCCAGCAGGATCGGGCAGCCCAGCAGGGTCCTGAGCCCGGCCGCCAGATCCGGTTCGGGGCCGTGCGTGGAGTTCCCCACCTGCTCGATGCGGCCCCGGTGCACGACGCCGGGCACGCCGACCGCCGCGACCCATACGTCGGCCGACGTCCGTCCGGTTTCCTCAAGGGCCTGATAGACCGCGCCGTGGACGGCGTCCAGCGGCGAGCGCGGAGACGGCGTCGGCGGGACCGTCCGATACGCCGATCCCAAGGGCTCGCCCCGCAGATCGGCGACCGTCACCACGACGTTGTGCGGTCCGACGTCGATGCCGAGCAGAGTGCCGGCCTCGGCGCGTAACCGGTAATGGCGGGCCGGGCGTCCGGCGCCGGGATGCCCGCTCTGCCCGTCCTCGGCCAGCCAGCCGAGCTCGACCAGGTCCAGCACCACCGATTCGGCCGCCGTCCGGGACAGGCCGGTCGCGCCGGCCAGGGCGGCGATGGTCCTGGGTTCGTCGTGCGCGCTGCGCAGCGTCGCCAGCAGGTTGATGCGCCGCAGCAGTGACCTGTCGCCGCCCTGTGTGCCCATCAGCCCCCTCCTTCGCGAATGAAGTGGTCACCTGCCGCGTCGGTCTCTTGACGCTCCGTCAGCAGAATATTAACTTAAAGTTGGTTATTTAAAGCTCGGAGGACATGATGACGACACTCCCAGCACTCCCAGCCACCCTGCCGGCCCTGCAGGCCTGGACCTCCGGATCCGGAACGGGCTACGCCTGGCAGGCCGCGAGCCGGGTCGTGGTCTCCGCGGCCGACTCCCCGGCCCTGGCCGCGGACGCCCAGACCTTCGCCGCCGACCTCGGCCTCGTCCTGAACGCACCGGCACCGGCAGTCGTCTACGGCGCCTCCGCCGATGCCGTCCCCGGCGACATCTTCCTGTCGCTGGGTTCGACCGACGGCCAACTTGGGACCGAAGGCTACAGCCTGTCCCTCGCGCCGGTCCTCGCGGTGAGCGCACCCGCGGCCCTCGGGGTGTTCTGGGCGACCCGCACCCTGCTGCAGATGCTCCGGCAGAGCCGGACCCTCCCGCCCGGGACGGCCCGGGACTGGCCGCAGTACCCGGTCCGCTCGGTGCTCCTCGACAACAACAGCCGGTACTTCCCGCTGGGCCTGTGGCACAACGAGATCCGCGAGCTCTCCTATCTCAAGATCAACGAGCTGATGGTCTACATCTCCGGGCTGGGCCTGTACGACGAGCAGATCCGGGAGCTCAGCGCCTTCGCCGCGAGCTATCACGTCAACCTCGTGGGACAGGTCAACATGCCGGGCCACATGGACTCGGCCCGCGAAGGCATACCGACGCGCCACCAGCTCGCCGACGGAACCGGCACCCCGATCCCCGGCGCGCTCGACATCACCAACCCGCTGGCCGTCGCCTGGGCCCGCGAACAGGCGCTGCCCTACCTGGACCTGCTGTCCGCGCCGATCTGGCACACCGGCGGCGACGAATACGCGCTCTACAACAAGAAGATGAACTTCCCGCAGGCCCTGCCGACGCTGGCGCAGTACGCCGTCAGCCAGTTCGGGCCGAACGGGACCATCGAGGACGTCTACCGCGCCTTCATGAACGACACCGACACGGTGGTCAAGGCGCACGGCAAGAGTCTGCGCATGTGGAACGACGACCTGTTCGCCGACTCCGTCGTGCCGCTGAACGCCGACATCACCATCGAGTACTGGCTCGGCGGCGGCCTGTCCCCGGCGCAGCTCGCCGCCGACGGCCACCAGCTGGTCAACGCGAGCGCGGCCACGCTCTACTTCGACGAGCACGCCCCGGGGCCGAACACCACCGCCCAGATCATCTGGGAGGACCTGGACCCAGGGGTCTTCGAGGGCGGCCAGACCCTGCCCGGCGGCGCCACCGACCCGCACCTGGCCGGGATCAAGCTGTCGTCCTGGGACGCCGCCGCCGAGGACGTGGGCCTGCTCGAACGCGATCTGCAGTCCCTGCAACGGGCCCTCGCGCAGCGCGCCTGGGGCTCGGCGAAGCTCTACCCGACCTGGGCCCAGATGGCGTCGACCGCCGCGGCCGTCGGACGGGCGCCGGGGTTCTTCGACACTCCCGCCGCGGGGGACCCCGGCGTCACCTCGCTGCCCGGTTCGAAGGCGGTCGTCTTCGGGACCTCGCAGAACACGTTCACCATCCAGGGGAACGGCAGCATCCTGCACTCCTACTACAACGGCGGCCCCTACACGACCGAGACCGTCGCGCCGGCGGGCTCGGCCGCCGGGCAGCCCACGGCCCTGGCCTCCACCACCCAGCAGCACGTCTTCGGCCGCGGTCCCGACGGCCATCTCCACCACTGGTGGACCGGCACGGTGGCGGGCGGCTGGAACCAGGAGGACTGGACCGTCAAGGCCGCTGGCTCCGGAAGCGCCTCGCTGGACCTCGCCGGCGACCCCGCGGCCTTCCTGTCCGGCCCCGACCAGCACGTCTTCGGCCGCGGCAGCGACGGCCACCTGCACCACTGGTACTACAACGCCGGGACCAACACGGTCGTCGCGAACGACTGGGGCGGCCCGATCACCGGGGACCCGTCCGCCGTGGTGTTCGGCGCCGCGCAGGTCGTCTTCGCCCGGGCCGCCGACGGAACGCTGCACCGCTGGTGGTGGCAGGAGTCAGACGCCGCATACCTCCACCAGGACACCTGGGCCGGTCCGCTGCTCGCCGCGGACGCCTCGCCGACGGCGCTGAACTTCGCCGAGAGCCAGCTCCACGTCTTCGCCCGCGACACCGCGGGCCGTCTCCAGCACTGGTGGTTCGACGTGGCGGCCGGGCAGACCCGCGTCGAGGACTGGACCGCCGCGACCGGGCTGTCGATCGCCGGCAACCCGTCCGGCTTCATCTTCGGCGGCCAGTACCACGTGTACTTCCGGGACGCGGCCTCCAGCCACCTCGACCACGTCTGGGGCTCGCCCGGACTGCCCATGGGCCAGCAGGACCTGAGCGCGGCCACGCCGGGCGGCGTGGTGGCGCTGGCCGGCGACCCGTGGTCGTACAACGTGCTGAACGCCGAACAGCACGCCTTCGGCCTGGACGCGTCCGGGCACGTGCACCACTGGTTCTGGCGGGAGTCGGACAACTCGCTCCACCAGGACACCTGGCAGCAGTGACTGCCGCCTTTCCACCACCAGGAAACCGAGGACGTTCTATCGAACCGAGGTGTTCAGCCATGCACGGACTCATCCGCAGACGCATTCCCGTGGCCGGTCTGGCTGTCGCGCTCGTCGCCGCATTGGGCGTCGGCGCCTGCGGGACCAAGGAGAACAAGAGCAAGGCCCCGGCGCATCCCACGATCACCTACTGGTCCTCGTGGCGGGTCGGCGAGCCGCAGCAGGTGATCTTCGCCGACGCCGTCTCGGCCTACGAGAAGGCCACGGGGGTCACGGTCGATGTGCGCTGGCTGGGCCGGGACTACGGGGACAGCGTCAAGAACGCCGGCGCCGTGGGCAAGGCGCCCGACGTCTTCGACGACGCCGACGACCACATCACCGACTTCCGCGCGCACGGGCTCATCGAGGACCTGTCCGGCATGATGGGCATGAAGATCCCGAACGAGGGCGTCACCCTCGGATCGGTGCTGCCCGCCTCGGTCCAGAAGGCGTCCTCGGACGCGGCCGGGCTGGCGATGATCCCGTACACGCTCACCTCCAGCGGCATCTGGTTCGACGCCGCCACCCACCCCGAGTGGGCCACCGATCCGCCGGCCACGTTCGACGACCTGCTCGCGGCGGCCGAGAAGATCAAGGCCGCGGGGGGAGTGCCGTTCGCGCAGGACGGCACCGTCAACGGGTACAACGCCTACTGGATCTACTGGCTCCTGGACCGGCACGGCGGCCCCGGCACCCTGGCCTCCCTGGGCAAGAGCCCGGCCGGCTGGGACAACCCCGCCGTGCTCGCCGCCGCGCAGGACGTCGAGCGGCTGGTGAAGGCGAACCTGTTCGAGCCGGACTACATGGCGACGAAGTACCCGGCGGCCCAGAACCAGTGGGCCGAGCGCAAGGAGGCCATGAACATCAACGGCACCTGGCTGAACAGCGAGACCTCGCCCGACCAGGTCTCCGGATTCCAGGCGCAGATGTTCCAGTTCCCCTCGGTGCCCGGCGGTTCGGACTCGGTGGAGGTCGGCACGATCGGCTGGAGCATCAACCCCAAGTCGCCGAACGTTGCCGCGGCCGAGTCGTTCCTGGCCTTCCTGATGCAGAAGCAGTACATGGGCCGGATCTCGACCCAGGCGCTGAACATGAGCTCGCGCTCCGACGTCCCGGCGCCGCCGACGCTGGCCGCCGCGCAGAAGGCGATCATCGCCGCGACCAGCGTTCAGCCCACTGACGATGGTGCCTCGAACCTGTACACCGGCTGGTGGAACGACGTCTTCCTGCCGCTGGACGACCAGCTCTTCTCGGGCAAGATCACGGCCCAGCAGTTCGTCAGCATGGGCAAGTCCCAGACCGCCTCCTATCACTGACCTCCGATCCCCGATCCCCCGGACGGCTCGGGGCGGGAAGGCAGGACCATGGCGCGCACCCTTGGCGGAGTACGGGGCGAACGGGACCGGGTCTACGTCCCCTACCTGCTCCCCGCCCTGTTGATCTACACAGTCCTGTTCATCGCCCCGGCCGCCGTGACCGTCTGGTACAGCTTCACCAAGTGGCAGGGCCTGGGGACCCCGGCCCACTTCACCGGGTTGGCCAACTACCGCGCGATGCTGTCCAACCCGGTGTTCCTGACCTCGTTCCGCAACACCCTGATCCTGGTGGTGGTCGGCGGCGCGTTCGTCTTCGCGCTGACCTTCCTCACCATGGTCGTCGGGCGCGAGATGCGGGGCCGGGCGTTCGTCCGGTCGATGCTGTTCGTGCCGAGCATCCTGTCGCCGATCGCGATCGGCACGGCGGTCGGCTTCCTGCTCAATCCGGACGGCGCGCTCAACCGGCTGCTGTCGGACGCCGGGCTGCACTCGCTGACCCGCGGGTGGCTCGGCCCCGACCTCATCTTCAAATGCATCATCGCGGCGGTGGTCTGGATCTCCACCGGTTTCTACGTGGCGATCCTGATGTCCCGCGTCGACGCGATCCCCGCCGAGCTCTACGAGACGGCGCAGTTGGCCGGGGCGAACCGGCTGGAGCAGTTCCGCCACATCACCTTCCCGCTCAGCCGGGACGCGCTGTCCACCGGCGCCGTGCTGTGGGTGATCGGGTCGGTGAAGACGTTCGAGATCGTGATCGCCTTCACCGGCACCGCCGGATCGCCGCCGATCCAGGCCCGCAGCGCGGCGGTCGAGCAGTACCTGTCGGTGACCGGCGGGGTGTCCGGGACGCCGCAGCTCGGCTCGGCCGCGGCGATCGGCGTCGTGATGTTCTTGCTGACCGCGGTGCTCGTCATCACCCTGCGACGGTTGTTGCGGTCCGAGGCGGTGGAACTGTGACGGCTGTGAACCGACGCCGCGCGATCGACCGTCTGGACACGCTGCTGTGCGCGGCGGTGCGCGCCGTGCTGTGGCTGTGGGTCGCGATGATGGTGGTCCTGACCGTGTGGGTGGTGCTGTCCTCGCTCAAGACCAACGGGGAGGTCTTCGAGGACCCGTTCGGCCTGCCGAAGTCGCCGCAGTGGCGGAACTACAGCGTGGCCTGGTCGGTATCCGGGTTCGGGCAGGCGGCGCTCAGCTCGGTCACCGTGGTCGCCGCCGCCGCGCTGCTCACGATGGTCCTGGCGACCCCGGCGTCGTATGTGCTGGCGCGGGTGGACCGGCGCAGTGCCTCGCGCGTCATCACGTATTTCGCCATCGGGATGGGGATCCCCGCGCAGGCGCTGGTCGTGCCGTTCTTCCTGATGGCCGACGACCTGTCCACCTTCATGACCGACTGGGTCACCGGCTGGTGGGACGACCGGATCTCGCTGGCGCTGATCTACATCGTCCTGTCCCTGCCGTTCACGGTCTACCTGCTGACCATGTACTTCCGTTCGCTGCCCACCGAGATCGAGGAGGCGGCCGCGGTGGACGGCGCCGGGCCCACCCGGACCTTCGTGGCGATCATGCTGCCGCTGGCCCGGCACGGGCTGGTGACCGCGCTGGTGCTGAACATCGTGGCGCTGTGGAACGAGACGCTGTTCGTGCTGATCGTGGTCGGCGACCCGCAGCAGCGGACGCTGCCCGCGACCCTGCTGGAGCTGTACAACACGATGCAGTACACGTCGGACTGGGGCGGGCTGTTCGCCGGCATCGTCATCCTGGTGATGCCGATGATCCTGCTCTATCTGTGGGCCGGCCGGCGGATCGTCCAGGCCATGACGCAGGGCGCGCTCAAATAGCCGCTCCCGACTCCTCCATCCCTTCCCGTTCTCCGAGCTCTCCAGAGGTGAGATCCGCAATGCTCAAAGTGGCGATCCTGGGTTTCTGGCACGTCCACGCGACCGGCTACGCCGAGGCGATCCGAGCCCATCCCGGCACCGAACTGGCAGCGGTCTGGGACCCCGATCCGGTGCGCGGTGCCGAGGCCGCCGAGCGGTGGGGCGTCCCGTTCGTGCGCGACCTGGACACGGTGCTCGCCGGCGACGGCGGCATTGACGGAGTGGTGGTGACGACGGCGACGGTCGAGCACGCGGACGTCATGGTGCGCGCCGCGGACGCCGGGAAGCACATCTTCGCCGAGAAGCTGCTCGGCGTGGACCTCGGCGAGGTAGACGCCATCATCGCCGCAGCACGCCGCGCCGGGGTTGCGCTGACGGTCGCGCTGCCGCGCCTGACCGAGCGCTATACGCAGACCATCGACCGTCTTCTCCAGACCGGCGGGTACGGCGATCTGACGTACGCCCGGGTCCGCCTGGCCCACGACGGTTCCCTCAACGACTGGCTGCCCGCCCGGTTCTACGACCCGGCCGAGGCGATCGGCGGGGCCTTCACCGATCTGGGCTGCCATCCCGTCTACCTCCTGGACCACTTCTTCGGCCGGCCCCCGGTGGCGGTCTCGGCGGTGTACGGCCGGATGAGCGGCCGCGGCGTCGACGACAACTCGGTCGTCACCTTCCAGTACGACGACGGCGCGATCGGGGTCGCCGAGACCGGATTCGTCGCCGCGGGCCACAGCCCCTTCACGATCGAGCTCCAGTGGAACGGCGCGACCCTCTTCTACGGCTACTCCGGCGAAGAGTTCCTGCTGTGGCAGGAGGGCCGGTCCCGGGTGCTGGAGTCGGCCGACCAGGACGGTCCGACGCCGTTCGAGCAGTGGGTGGAGCATGCCGCGGCGGGGACCCTCGACGAGGCCAACCTGGCCGCCGCGCGCACCCTCACCGAGCTGGTGACCATGGCCAACGAAAGCGCCGCGACGGGCCGCTCCGTCTCGCGCCCGCACAAGTGAGAAGAACCGGAGGGACATCATGGCGAAGCGGTTGAGGGTCGGGATCATCGGAGCCGGCGGCATCGCGGGTGTGCACGCCGAGGCCTACGCGCGGATGCCCGAGACGGTGGACGTCACCGCCGTGGGTGACGTCAACGAGGCGGCGGCCGAGGCTCTGGCCGGCAAACTCGGCGCGACCCCCCACGAGGACTACCGCGCGATGCTGTCCGCCGTGGACGCGGTCGACATCTGCCTGCCGCACCACCTGCACGCCGATGCCGCCGTCGCCGCGGCGCAGGCGGGAAAGCACATCCTGTGCGAGAAGCCACTGTGTGTGACCCCTGACGAAGCCGCGCGGGTCCGCCAGGCCGTGCGCGAAGCGGGCGTCACCCTCATGTGCGCCCACAATCAGCTCTTCCTGCCGGCGGTCGTCGCGGCCAAGGCGATCATCACGGCCGGCGAACTCGGCGACGTCTACGAGGTCCGCACGAACGACGCCTTCCGCACCACCCTGACCGCCGAGTCCGCGGGCTGGCGCGGCAGCACCGCGACCAGCGGCGGCGGCGAGCTGATAGACACCGGCTACCACCCCTCCTACCTGCTCCTGCACCTCGCCGACGGCCGGCCCGCGCAGGTCATGGCGATGCTGGCGAACCACCGCCTGGGCTTCCTGGACGCCGAGGACTCCGCGCAGGTCCTGGTGCGCTTCGACAACGGCGTCGTCGGCAACATCGCGACCAGCTGGGCCTACCAGCCCTCGGCGGACACCGAGCGGTTCGCGGTCTTCGGCGCGAACGGCTCCCTGCGCGGCGGCGGCGAATGGCTGCACCTGGAGACGGTGGACGGCGGCTCGCGCTCCGAGCGCTTCCCCGCCGTCGACACCTTCGCCGCGGAGATCGCGCACTTCGTGCACTGCGTCACCACCGGCGAACGCCCGCCGCACACCGAGGTCGAGGGATCGGTGGTGCTGGACCTGATCACCGCGGCCTACCGGTCGGCTGACAGCGGCGCTGTCGTGACCGTGTGAGCGCCGATCAGCACACCCGCTAAGCCGGCAGCTCACGCAACCGGCTCACCGGTGAGAGTGCCAGCGCGACGATGACCGCCGCCGAGAAGACGGCGGCCGCTATCAGGGCATTGCGGTCGCCGATCGCGCCGGACAGCAGCCCGGCGGTCAGCCCGCCGAGCGCGCCGCCGCCGAACAGCAGCATGCGGAAGCACGCGGTCATCCGGCTCCGGAGGGCACGATCCTGCTTGACGGCGGCTACCTGCACCGCTCGCTCCAGCCCACCGGCCTGCTGGGTTCGGCGCTGGCCCGCGCCGCCCGCCGCATCGATGCCTGGGACCGCGCGCCGGTCGCCGGGCTGGAGGCGTTGCGGGCGATGTTCGCGCGCTCAGTCGGCGGCGGGGTGGGGGCGCAGGACGTGCTGATCACCTCCGGCGGACAGAGCGCGCTGTCCTTGGCGTTCCGTGCGCTCGCGGCGCCGGGCAGTCCGATCCTGATGGAGTCGCCGACCTACCCGGTGGCCGTCGAAGCCGCCCGCGCCGCCGGCCTGCGCCCCGTCCCGGTCCCGATGGACGACGACGGGATCCGGCCGGACCTGCTGGCCGAGGCCTTCGCCATGACCGGCGCGCGGGTGTTGTACTGCCAGCCGACGTTCCACAACCCGACCGGCACAGTCCTGGCCCCCGAGCGCCGCCGCCAGGTCGTGGACATCGCCGGGGCCTGCGGCGCGTTCCTGGTCGAGGACGACTTCGCCCGGCTGCTCGGCCACGGCGCGCCGGTCCCGCCGCCGCTGGCCCGCGATGACCGCGACGGGACGGTCGTGTCCCTCACCTCGCTGACGAAGCCGGCCGCGCCGAGCCTACGCGTCGGCGCGCTCGTGGCGCGCGGCCCGGTGATGGAACGGCTGCGCGCGCTGCGCCGCCTGGACGACTTCTTCGTGGCGCGCCCGATGCAGGAGGCCGCGCTGGAGATCCTGGGCACGCCGTCCTGGGACCGGCACCTCAGAACCCTGAGCGCCGCGCTGCGCGAGCGCTCCGCGCTGGCCGCCGCGGCCGTGGCGATCGCGCGCCCGGACTGGACCGTGACGCGGGTGCCGGCCGGCGGGCTGCACCTGTGGATCCGCCTCGCCCCCGGCGAGGACGACCTGGCCGTGGTGCGGGGCGCGCGCAGCCGGGGCGTCGCGGTGAGTCCCGGCCGCGGCTACTTCGCCGCCGAGGCGCCCGCGGCGTACGTCCGGCTCGGTTTCGCCGCCGCCGCGGACCACGCGGAACTGAGCGAGGGGATCCGGCGGCTGGCGGCGGAGGACTGAGGCCTTACGCGGCGAAGGCGTCGAGCTCCACGGCCAGATCGTCACCGGTGAGTTCGTGTTGCAGGGCGCTGAGACGCTCGCCGATCTGCGGCAGGAGCTGGGTCTGGTTGCCGAGCGCGACGCTCGCGTATCCGTGCTCCGGGGCCAGCAGGACGGCGGACCGGTACCCGTCCAGCCGGCCGTTGAGATACATCTGGCCGGAGGGCCCGAGTACCCAGGCCAGGCCATAGGTCATCGGGTCTTCGGCGCGGGTTCGCGGCCGGCGGATCTCGTCCAGGAGCGCCGGATCGCCGAGCAGGTGCTCGGCGAAGGAGAGGTAGTCGTCCACGCAGGACCAGAGGCCGCCGCTGGGGCGCCGTCCGCGCGGGTAGTCCTCGACCGGGAGCGGGGTCTGGTCGTCCCAGCCGGTGATCAGTGCATATTCGCCCCGAAGGCCCGCCGTCGGGGTTTCGAATCCGGTGCGGGTCAGGCCCAACGGGGTGAGCAGCTCGGTGTCGAGAGCCTGCTCGTAGCCGCTCTCGGTGACGGCCGCGAGAAGGCAGCCGACCAGGAAGTAGTTGCCGTTGTAGTACGACCAGCTCTCGCCGGGCGCCCGGTCGTTGCCGGCCCGGACGACCAGCCGCGCCGCTTCCGTGAGGACATCAGGGCCCTGGCCGAGTGCGGCGACGGTGGCGCCTTCCACCGATTCGCGCAGGCCGGAAACCTGGGCGAGCAACTGCTCCACGGTGATCGCGGTGTCGGCCTGCCAATCCGCGGCCAGGTTCGGCAGCAGCTCGATCGCCGGTGTCGTGAGCGGGATCCCGTGCCGCGCGAAGGCGCGCACCGTCGCCGCGGCCGTCAGCGGCTTGGTCAGTGAGGCGATGCGGAAGATCGAGGAGCCGTCGGCGTCGAGCGGACCGTCGGTCTGGACCGTGCGCCGCCCCTTGTGCGAGATCCCGACGACCATACCCGCGGTTGTTGTATTCATCCTTGATCACTGTACGGCGCAAAGGGAACTGCCGGGGTCCCGAAGGACCCCGGCAGCTATCGCTCCTCACCATCGGTGTCAGAACGACGCGAGGTACCGGCCGTTCGGGCTGCCCACGCCGGTGGCGTTGTCGTAGCCCTGGGTCGCGTGCAGGTCGACGCCGTCGCCGAACAGGCGCAGCGAGGGGGCGGTCGCCGCGCCGCGAACCACGGCCAGCGGCGTGTTGGTGCGCGGGTGGTCGGTCACGTCGGTGAACAGGCCGAAGGTCGCCCGCAGGTAGATCTCCGGGTTCGCGAAGCCGATCGGGCCGCCCTGCGCCTGCTGCGCGTCGGCCTGGATGCCGACGAAGGTCGGCGCCGCCAGGCTGGTGCCGCCGATGCGGGACTCGGCGTAGCCGGTGGTGCCGTCGGGCAGCTGCTGGGTGTAGCCCTGCAGGAAGCCGGTGCTCGGGTCGCCGTAGGCCGCGACGTCCGGGACCACGCGCTTGGGCGAGGTGGCCGTGCCGTTCAGCAGCGTGCCGGACAGCGAGGACGGGACGGTCCAGCTCTGGTACCAGGGCTGGGCGAACACGTCGCTGGTGCCGCCGCCACCGCCGTAGAGGTACGAGGCGGGAGTCCACGCGGCGTTGCCGGTGGCCAGCGACGAGCTCGAGGTCTGCCACGAGGTCTGGAACTGGATCTTCTTGTCCGCGCCGATGGCGATGCTGGTGCCGCCGACCGAGGTCACCCACGGCGAGGAGGTCGGATACTCGGCCTGCGACCGCGAGGAGCCGGCGTCGGCCCCGCACCCGCTGGCCGGATTGTCGTCGCTGCAGTCGCCGGCCGAGAAGTAGAAGCCGATGCCCTCGGCGGCGCCCTTCTGGAAGGTCTGCTCGTAGACCTGGATCAGCGACGGGTCCATGTCCACCGGGTTGCCCGACGGATCCAGGTAGTGCATCACCTCGCCCCAGGAGTTGGACACCATGTCCGCCAGGTGGTGGTCGACGACCAGCTGCAGCGAGTCCAGCAGGCCGCCGTTGGCCGCGACGCCGCCCCCGGCGGTGTCGAAGCAGGAGTTCGCGCCGATGTAGAGCACGTTGGCGTCCGGCGCCATGCCGTGCACCGACTCGACGTCCAGCGCCTCCTCGCCGGCCCACCCGTCGGGCCCGCCGCACGCGTCCTGGTCGGTCCACTGGCCCGGCGTGACGATCTCCGAGTACTGGCCCGGCCGGAACGCCTTGTCGCCGTGCCGCGTGGCGTACTCGTCGGCGTCGGCCTTCATGCTCGGCAGGCCATACGCGTCCAGCACCGCGACGGTGACACCCTTGCCGCTCAGGCCGCTGCCGGTGACGCCATAGGCGCCGCGCACCTGCGTCGGCGTGTAGCCGCAGACCGCCCACGGCACGGACTTGCCGTTCAACGCGGGCAGCCCGGTCGCGACCTTCTGCCCGCTGTAGTCCGAGCAGGGATAGGTGCCCAGGTAGGGGACGCCACCGGAGCCGGTGGTCGCGGTCTTCTTGTCGGCCGCGTCGGGGTTGCCGGAGCTGTTGGAGCTGCCGGCGCTGTCGGAGTTGTTCGGCTTGTTGGCGGTCCGATCCTGCGCCAGCCCGGTGATCCCGATGATCGCCGCCCGCACCCCGGCCGGCACGCTGACATCGCGCGACGGAGCCCGCAGCGAACCGTCGGAGGTGGCGTACTCATGGAAGGTGGTGTTCAGCGCGGCGGCCACAGCAGCGGTACTGCCCTGCACGGCTATGTAGTCCTCGGTCTGCCCGGTCACCGTCAGCCCGGCACCCCCGAGCCACGCCTCGACCGCAGCCACCTGCTCCGCACTGGCCCCGAACCGCGCCTGCACCTGATCCGGCGTCAGAAAGTGCCGATAAGCAGCACTCTTCGGATCGGCCACCGACCGCGCATAAGCAGTCAGCCCCACCGGATCCCGCCCCGCGAGGTAGACACGAACAGCCAACGAAGCCGCAGCCGGCGCCGCCCCCCGATCAGCACTCGCCGAAGCCCAAGCAGGCCTCGACCCGGAAATCACATCAGCACTGGCAGCATGCGCAGCCCCCGCGCCCACCAGGAACATCGAACCAGCAGCCAGCGTCCCGGCCACGGACACCGCACCGGCGAACCGCCGGCCCCTACGCGGTCCCTTGAGGCGAGAGGTCGCATTTGTGGGATTTGCCACGTTAAGCTTCCTTCGTAAGAACCAGCACCCGCAGATGCCTACGGTGGCGGCCCCCACGAAGTGCACAGCGGCGTATCAACCAGCTGCGTGGCTGATTCTGACGACGAACAGAGCCTTGCGACAGGGGGCGCTGGATCAAGGAATGGCAAAGCATCGAGCCCAGGGACCGGACAGCCGGTCTACCTGGGCTCTACGCAAAGTGAGCGGGCGACGAGAATCGAACTCGCGCTCTGAGCTTGGGAAGCTCATGTTCTACCATTAAACTACGCCCGCGCAGGCACCCGCCGGCGGGGATCCGCCCGGCGAGCCGCCGTATGAGCGCCAACTGTACCCGATCGCTCGGGACGGCGTCACGGAGGTTGGGTGGAGGGCGCACGGCTGTGCGTGTCGGCGGCACGGTAGCGTTGGGCGCGTGTTGCTCTCAGATAAGGACATTCGGGCGGAAATCGATGCTCGGCGGGTGGTTCTGGACCCGTTCGAGCCCGTGATGGTGCAGCCCTCCAGTGTGGATGTGCGGCTGGACCGCTTCTTCCGGGTGTTCGAGAACCACCGGTATCCGTTCATCGATCCGGCGGAGGAGCAGCCTGAGCTGACGCGGCTGGTGGAGCCGGATGGGGATGAGCCGTTCATCCTGCATCCCGGGGAGTTCGTGTTGGCCTCGACGTACGAGGTCGTGACGCTGCCGCAGGATCTCGCCGCGCGGCTTGAGGGGAAGTCGAGTCTGGGGCGGTTGGGGTTGCTGACGCATTCCACCGCCGGGTTCATCGACCCCGGGTTCTCCGGGCACGTGACGTTGGAGCTCTCCAATGTCGCGACGCTGCCGATCAAGCTGTGGCCCGGTATGAAGATCGGCCAGTTGTGCTTCTTCAAGTTGTCGTCGGCCGCCGAGAATCCGTACGGGTCGGCCGTGAACCAGTCGCGCTACCAGAACCAGCGGGGGCCGACGCCGTCGCGGAGCTACCTGAACTTTCACCGGACGGACATCGTCAAGGCCGACAAGCTGAACGAGGCCGCCGGCGGGGACTTCGCCGACTGATACCGGTTCGCCGACTGATACCGGCCCGCCGACCGGGTGAATCTGCGCTCGGACGCGAATAGCGGGGCCTGCCTGCTGACACAGTGACGATGTGGTCGCTTTGTCAGTTCGTTGGCCTTTTGCCCGCCTCGCGGAGCAGGCCGTCACCCGTCCGGACCGGCTGGTCCGGGACAATCCGGTGCTCCTGCTGTCCGCGCTCCAGGCCCCCGGCACGGTCGCGGGGCTGATCTCGGCGTGGAACCCGGGCTGGCAGCCGGCCGGGACCGCCGCGGACGTGGCGGAGTCCGACACCGCCCCCGACGTCGAGACGCCCACCCCATCCGCGCACCTCGCCGAAGGCATCCGTTGGCACGGCCCCCTGCGCGTGACCCGCATGCTCCGCGCCGATGCGGGCCTGCCGGCCACCGGAACGGCGGCCTCGCTGCACCTGGTCTACGTGGCCGAGGCCCGGCGGGCCCGCACCAAGATCGTCGACAGCCGGCACGCCGACCTGCTCCGCCTGCGCTACCCGCAGGGCCTGCCGGCCGGCGCCGAGGCCGAGGCCTGGCACCTGGTCCGCGGGCTGGCCAAGCGGTTGCGCGGGGTGGCGCGCCTGCCCGGTGGGCCGGTGCACGCCCCGTACGAGGACCCGCCGCTGCCCGGCGACGCCGACCACGCCGTCTTCGGTCACGAGATGCTGCCGTGGATCGTGCTGCGCGAGATCCTGCGGCCGATCGCCCCGGACCTGACCCGGGAGGTGGTCCCCGACGGCGGCGGTTACATCCTCCGGCACCGCGATCTGCTGGAGGTCCGGGTCAGCCCTGCGGGGCCCGGGACGCGGCTGCCGCACGCCCTTCGGGATCGCGCCGACGAGGCGTGGCCACGCAGTATCTACGAGTTATGTGATACCTCCGGCCGCCTGCCGCGTCCGACGTCCCCGCGCCCGCCCTCCGCGCCGGCCGCGCATCCGGCCCGGGCCGCCGCCGCGCTGATCGCCGAGGTCACAGGCGGTGTCCATCTCGATGCGGACGGTTTCCCGCAGGAGAGCAGGACGTTCACCACCCGATGACACGGCCCTGACGCCGGGAGAAGGGTAATGCCCGCTCCCCGGGTAATGGGGGTTACAAAAAACTAATACTAAGGTAGGCTAACTTTCGCACCCGAGGCGGTCGGGCCCCGGGGCACCGAGAGTCCTTTGGGGGGCCTGCCCAGCCGTGAAGTCAGCCACCTTCTCCTCGCTGTCGATCCGCAACTACCGTCTTTTCGCCAGCGGCATGGTGGTGTCGAACACCGGCATCTGGATGCAGCGCATCGCGCAGGACTGGCTCGTCGTCTCGCTCACCGGCTCCGGGACCGACCTGGGCATCGTCACCGCCCTGCAGTTCGGCCCGGCCCTGGTGTTCAGCCTGTGGGGCGGCGCGCTGGCCGACCGGTACCGCAAGAACCGGCTGCTGATGCTCACCGCGGCGCTCACCGGGTTGTGCGCGCTGGTGCTGGGCCTGCTGGTGGTCTCCAACGCGGTGCAGCTGTGGCAGGTGTACGTCATCGCGCTGATCGGCGGAACGGTCACCGCCTTCGACAACCCCGCGCGCCAGTCCTTCGTGATCGAGCTGGTCGGGCCCGAGGACCTGCCGAACGCGGTCTCGCTGAACGCCGCCACCTTCAACCTGGCGCGGATGCTCGGCCCGGCGCTGGCCAGCCTGGCGCTGGCGGTCATGGACGTGGGCTGGGTGTTCATCACCAACGCGATCACCACGCTGGCGATCATCACCGCGCTGGCGCTGATCCGCCGCGAGGAGTTGCACGCGCCGGTGCCGATCGTGCGCGCCAAGGGCCAGTACCGCGAGGCCTTCACCTACCTGCGCACCCGCCCGGACCTGGTGGCCGTGCTGGCCTGCATGTTCTTCCTGGCCACCTTCGGGCTGAACTTCCAGCTCACCAGCACCCTGATGGCCACCCAGACCTTCCACCTGGGCAAGGGCGTGTTCGGCCTGCTGAACATCATGCTCGCGCTGGGCGCACTGTCCGGCGCGCTGGTCACCGCGCGCAAGCGCCGGGTCGGGGTGGCGCTGGTGCTGCTGTCGGCCTGCGGCTTCGGGCTGGCCGCGACCGTGGTCTCGCTGATGCCGAACCCGGTGCTGTACGGCGCGCTGCTGCTGCCGGTCGGGGTCATGACCATCATGGTCACCACCGCGGCCAACGCCACCATGCAGACCGGCGTCGAGCCGGAGATGCGCGGCCGGGTGATGAGCGTCT
Organism: Catenulispora sp. MAP12-49; assembly: GCF_041262705.1. NCBI lineage: Bacteria > Bacillati > Actinomycetota > Actinomycetes > Catenulisporales > Catenulisporaceae > Catenulispora > Catenulispora sp. MAP12-49. The sequence goes on from NZ_JBGCCP010000001.1 coordinate 792,512, forward strand.
ACATGGTGGTCTTCCTCGGCGGCACACCGGTCGGCTCGCCGCTGGTCGGCTGGGTCGGGCAGCACTTCGGGGCGCGCTACGCGGTCGGCGGCGGCGGGGTGATATCGCTGGTCGCCGCGGTGATAGCGGCCTACGCGCTGGCCCGGGTGAAGGGCATGTCGGTGCGCGAGCGGGTCGTCGCGCACACCCCGCCGCGCCTGGCCGAGCGGCTGGCGGCCTGAGCGGCCGCCGAGCGCGCCGCGTGCCCGGCCTGACGCCCGGAGAAAAAGCCAGAAAAAGCCGGAGTCGCTTATCGACATCTCGCCGGTCACACGCCGTATTGTGGGTGCTCTCACAAGGTGTGAAGCACGCTGAGCAGTGCGGGCGTCCGTGTGCGGTGCAGGCGTGCTGGGGGAACCTCAAGGAGACGCATGCGCTTGTTCGTGGCGGTCACGCCACCCCGTGCGGTCCTGCTGGAGGTGCGGGCTGCGGTCGACGCGCTGAAGCGGGGCAACACCCCCGGAGTCAACGCCCTGCTGCGCTGGACCCGGCCGGAGACCTGGCACATCACGGTCGCCTTCTACGGCGAGGTGTCCGAGGAGAAGGCGGCCGACCTGGTCGACCGGCTGGGCCGGGTCGCGGCGCGCACCACGCCGATGGAGCTGTCGCTGGCCGGCGCCGGGCGGTTCGGGCCGCGGGCGCTGTGGTTCGGCGTGCAGGGCCAGTGCGACCGGCTGGGCCGGCTGGCCGAGGCCGCCGGGGCCGCGGCGCGCCGGTGCCACATCCGGGTCGAGGACCGTCCCTACCGGCCGCACCTGACGCTGGCCCGGGTCAACGGCGTGCCGCGCGGCACCGCCCACGACGACCAGACCGGGCCGTTGGACCTGGCCCCGATCGTGGACCGCTTACGGACCTTCCGCTCGCCGGGCTGGCTGGCCGGCGAGGTCGAGCTGTTCACGGTCGCCGAGTCCGGCGGGGATCCCGCGGTGCCCCACGGGGCCCCGGCCGGGAGCGGTGCCAACGGTGCCAACGGCACCAACGGCGCCGGCCCCTACAAACGCTACGAACGCGTCGCGCACTGGCCGCTGACCGGACGCTGAACGATCCGCATTACCCTGGAGCGGTGAACACACGTACCCGCTCCAGGGTCGTCAGCTTCGTCCTGGTGGCGATCCTCGCCGTCGTGGTGATCGCCGCGGCGCTGCGCTGACGCGCCGATCAGGCCAGGCGCTCCACGACGTAGTCGATGCTCGCCGTCAGCTTGTCGACGTCGTCCGGCTCGACCGCCGGGAACATCGCGATCCGCAGCTGGTTGCGGCCCAGCTTGCGGTAGGCGTCGGTGTCGACGATCCCGTTCTCCCGCAGCGCCGCCGAGACCTTGTCCGCGCTGATCCCCTCGGCCAGGTCGACGGTGCCGACCACCTGCGAGCGCTGCGCCGGGTCGGCCACGAACGGCGTGGTGTACGCCGTGCGCTCGGCCCACGCGTACAGCCGCGAGGAGCTGTCGGCGGTCCGCGCGGTGGCCCACGCCAGCCCGCCGTTGCCGTTCAGCCAGTCCAGCTGCTCGGCCATCAGGAACAGCGTCGCCACCGACGGGGTGTTGTACGTCTGGTTCTTCGAGGAGTTGTCGATCGCGGTCGGCAGGCTGAAGAACGGCGGGATGTAGCGGTCCGTCGCGGCGATCTCCGCAGCCCGCTCAAGAGCAGCAGGCGAGAAGATGCCGATCCACAGGCCGCCGTCGGAGGCGAAGCACTTCTGCGGGGCGAAGTAGTAGACGTCGGTCTCGGCGACGTCCACCGGCAGCCCGCCGGCCCCCGACGTCGCGTCCACCAGCACCAGCGAGCCCTCGTCGGCCCCGGCCGGCCGCGCGATGGGCATGGCCACGCCGGTCGAGGTCTCGTTGTGGGTCAGCGCGTAGACGTCGACCCCGGCCTCGGCCACGGCGACCGGGTGCGTCCCCGGCTCGGACTTCACGATCGAGGGCTCGGCCAGCCACGGCGCGGCCTTCACCGACCCGGCGAACTTCGAGGAGAACTCGCCGAAGCTCAGGTGCTGCGACTTCTCGCGCACCAGCCCGAACGCGGCGATGTCCCAGAACGCCGTGGAACCGCCGTTGCCCAGCACCACCTGGTAGCCCTCGGGCAGCGAGAACAGCTCGCTCACGCCCTCGCGCACCCGGCCGACCAGGTTCTTCACCGGGGCCTGGCGGTGGGAGGTGCCGAGGATCTCCGCACCCTCGGTGGCGAGCTTGGCGACGGCCTCGGGCCGCACCTTCGACGGACCGCAGCCGAACCGGCCGTCGGCGGGGAGCAGGTTCTCAGGGATGGTGATGTCAGCCACGCGGTTCTCCGAGCGTTGTTGGTACAGGGGAGAAGTCGGGTGGCCCAGGGCGTCGTTGGCCAAGGCCTGTTCGTATCGTAACGGGGATGTGTCCGGGATCCGGGCAGCATTCCGTGAAACGAGACACGGAACCCCTGCCGGTGTGTCAGGCGCGGCGGGGGCTCCGTGGTGGTTCGGCTGGTCGTCAGCGTGTCGTCAGTGGGTCGTCAGCGGGCCGTCAGCCGAGCACGTCCAGGTTCTGGACGTCGTAGGCGACGGCCTTGGCGAAGGCCTCGGAGCGGATCGCCTTCGCGAAGTCGAAGCCCAGCGTCGCCTTGGGCGTGCCCTGCGCGGTCGCCATGAACCAGACCCAATGAGCGGCGTCCGGATGGGCCGAGAGCGCCCCGAGCCCGACCTGGGCCGAACCGGGGTTCTCCGTCGCCGGCGTGCCGCCTGCCAGGGTCAGGTTGGGCGGGCAGCTCGACGCCGTGCAGCCGTTGAAGCCCCAGCCCTGCCGGTGGGCCACCATCAGCGTGACGGTGGTCGTCTGGCCGCCCGCCTTGATGACGTAGGATCCCGGCACGATCAGCTGGGTGTCCTGCGTGACGCCGGGCGGGAGCGGCGTGCCGGCCGGCAGGTCATGGCGCTCCAGCGCCTGCGCGAACGACTCGTGCTGCGGCGCGATGAGCGCGTTGGGGATCGCGCCGCGGAGGAAGTACAGATCGCTTCCGCACACCCGCCTCAGCCCTGCTTCGTCGGCGGTGTAGACGCCGTCGCCGGGCCGCGCCGTGAAGCTGTGGAAGGGGCCCTGGCATTCCGGGCTCGTACTGCCGGCCGGGACCCCGGCGCCGGTCCGGTCGCTGGTCCGGTCGCCGGTGCCGGCGGCCGCGCTGAGCCCCTTCGCACCGCCGGTCGCCGTATCGGCCAGGGCCGTCCCCGCCGCGACGACGCCCGCCAGAGCCAGCGTCCCGCCGGCCGCGCCGAGCACCCGGGCCCGCCGCCGGTGCCGCCGGTAGCCGTCCACGGCCCCCGGCACCAGGTTCACCGCCGGCACGCCGTCGTCGAAGGCGCCGGCGAGCAGGCCGTGGACCTCGCCGTCGAAGTGTTCGTCTGTTGTCATCTCAGAGCATTCCCTTCCGCGCCCGAGCGCGGTCCGTAGGCTGAGAACTCATCGCCGAGCAGCACCCGGAGCCTGGCCAGGGCTCGCGAGGACTGGCTCTTGACGTTGCCGGTCGAGCAGCCGAGCGCGGCGGCCGTGGCCTCCACGCTCAGGTCCTCCCAGTACCGCAGGACCACCACCGCCCGGGCGCGCGCCGGGAGCTGGTCGAGGGCGGACAGCAGGGCCAGCCGCGTCTCCGGCCGGTCGGGGTCGTGGTGGGTGCCCGGGGCCAGGCGTTCGGTGCCGGACAGCGCGGCAGCGCGTACTTCGCGCTCCCGCCGCAGCCGGCGCCGGCCCCGGACGAAGGCGTTGATGAGGGTCTTCTGCGCGTAGGCGTCGACGGAGTCCGCGCGCCTGGCGCGGTTCCACGCTTTGCAGAGGTTCAGCAGCGCGGTCTGTGTCAGGTCCTGCGCACCGTGCCAGTCGCCGCACAGCAGGTACGCCGTGCGCAACAAATGGTTCTGGCGCGCCGCCGCGTACTCGGTGAACTCCTCGATCCGGGCCTGGTCGCCCATGCCTTCCCCTCCTCGACCGTCGGTCGGGACACATGAGTCACGCCGGCCCGGATCGGTTGCAGACTTCGCCCGGACAGCCGAAAAGGGCTCCCCCGAACGGGGGAACCCTTTCTTATCCGGCGTCGGACGGCCGGGGTCGGATCAGAGCCGGCCCGGGCCGGATCAGCCCTTGCGTGTCGGGCTTGCTCAGCCCTTGTAGGTGTGGAAGCCGCTCGGCGGCACCATCGTCTCGAAGCCCTCGACGGTCTCCGGCTTGCGCGGGCCGGGGCCGATGTAGCGGGACGACGGGCGGATCAGGCGGCCGGTCTTCTTCTGCTCCAGGACGTGCGCGCTCCACCCGGCGGTGCGGGCACAGGTGAACATCGAGGTGAACATGTTCGCCGGCACCTGCGCGAAGTCCAGGACCACGGCGGCCCAGAACTCGACGTTGGTGGCCAGGACGCGGTCCGGGCGGCGCTCGTGCAGCTCGGCCAGGGCGGCGTCCTCCAGGGCCTTGGCGACCTCGTAGCGCGGCGCGTCCAGCTCCTTGGCGGTGCGGCGCAGGACGCGGGCGCGCGGGTCCTCGGCGCGGTACACGCGGTGGCCGAAGCCCATCAGGCGCTCGCCCTTGTCCAGGACGCTCTTGACGTACTTGCGGGCGTCGCCGATCTCCTCGACGGCCTCGACCATGTGCAGCACGCGGGCCGGGGCGCCGCCGTGCAGCGGGCCGGACATCGCGCCGACCGCGCCGGACAGCGCCGCCGCGGCGTCGGCGCCGGTGGAGGCGATGACGCGGGCAGTGAAGGTCGAGGCGTTCATGCCGTGCTCGGCCGCTGAGGTCCAGTAAGCGTCGATGGCCTGGACGTGCTTGGGGTCCGGCTCACCGCGCCAGCGGATCATGAAGCGCTCGACGATCGTCTCGGCCTTGTCGACCTCGCTCTGCGGCACCATGGCCTGGCCCGGGTGCTCGATCGAGCGGGCGGACTGGGCCACGAAGGACAGCGCCATGACGGCGGCGCGCGCGAGGTCCTCGCGGGCTTTCTCGTCCGAGGTGTCCAGCAGCGGCTGCAGACCCCAGACCGGGGCCAGCATGGCGAGCGCGGACTGCACGTCGACGCGCACATCGCCGGAATGCACCGGCACCGGGTACGGCTCCGCCGGCGGCAGACCCGGGTTGAACTTGCCGTCCACCAGAAGGCCCCACACGTTGCCGAACGTCACGCGCCCGACGAGGTCTTCGATGTCGACTCCTCGGTACCGGAGAGCGCCGCCTTCCTTGTCGGGTTCGGCGATTTCGGACTCGAAGGCGATGACGCCCTCAAGGCCCGGTACGAAGTCGGACATGTGTACTCCCTCTGTTTCCTTGTGTGCCGCTCAACGTGCTGTGGCTCGATGCGGCCATCTGGCTTGCCACGGTGTCGCCTTACCCGGCGCCAACGTGACGACACGGTGGTGTCGTGATTAGTGCGTCTCTCCTATAGTGACTCGCCACACAGGGTGCTCTGCACCGGGGGCAGTGCTGTGTCTGGAATGTCACACGCGTTACCGTGGGCCCGTGGACTCTGAAGCGCTCGCCGCGCTCCGCCGGGAATACGGCATCGGAACGCTGCGTGAACAGGACGCGGCTGCTGCACCCCACCTCCAATTCGCCGGGTGGCTGGAAGACGCAGTCCGGGCTTCCCTGCCCGAACCGAATGCCATGGTGGTCTCTACCACTGACCTCGACGGTCAGCCCTCCAGCAGGTCAGTGCTGTTGAAGGGGTTCGACGAAACCGGATTCATCTTCTACACCAACCTCGGCTCCCGCAAGGGCGGGGAGCTCGCGGCGAACCCTCGTTGCTCGCTGTTGTTCCCCTGGTACACACTGCACCGGCAGGTGATCGTGATCGGGGCGGCGACCAAGCTGGACCGCGAGTCCGACGCGGAGTACTTCGCCAGCCGCCCGCACGGCTCGCAGATCGGCGCCTGGGCCAGCGAGCAGTCCGCGGTGATCCCGGGCCGCGACTGGCTCGACAAGCGGGCCGCCGAGCTGGCCGAGCAGTGGCCGGAGGGCAGCGAGGTGCCGCTGCCGGACTTCTGGGGCGGCTTCCTGGTCCGCCCGGAGACGGTCGAGTTCTGGCAGGGCCGCCCCGACCGGCTCCACGACCGGCTGCGGTACAAGCGCGACGCGAACGGCGCCGAGGGCTGGAGCATCGAGCGGCTGAGCCCCTGACGATCCGGCCCCTGGCAGCTCATCCCGTGGCACCCGCGCGTTGAGCTTGCCGGGCCTGGGCCGCTGGTTCAGCCGCCGTCTCGGTCGCCGTCTTGGTGCCTCAGTCTGTGCCGGCCGGCTTCACCTTCGACGGATCGACCGCGATCCACACCGCCTCGGCGCTCGCCACCGGCTCCCCCGAGGGACCGTAGAGCGCCGAGACGGTGAACGTCTTGCGCCCCTCCGTCCGCAGGTGCCTCCCCAGCACCACGCAGGGCTCCCCCGGGACGAGCGGGGTCTGGTCGATCATCTCCACGCTCATCCGCCCCAGCACCATCGGACGCCCGGCCAGGTCGCCGGCCGACCAGCCGCCGGGGCAGTCCAGCGCGGCCCACACGAACTCCGGTCCCACCGTGTCGTCCGCGGGCGTCCACGGAGCCGCGACCACGTCCTTGCGTCCCGGCACCGGCCCCGGGAAGACGTGCAGCCCGGTCTCGTGGTCCGGCCCGCACACGAAGCAGGTCAGGAACGGGTGGCCGCTCAACCCGGCATAGCCTTTGGCCGCGGCGGCGGCCTCCTCATAGGAGACCGGCTCGATCAGCTCCCCGGCGGCCTCGACCAGCTCGGCGGCCGCGACCACGGTCGTGCCGTCCACCAGCTGCAGGCTCTCGCTCTCCGCCGGCTGCCGCACCGTCAGGGGCTTCTCCAGCGGCGGCGGCTTGCGCAGCGTCACCTCCACCTTCGCCCCGGGTGTGGGGCCGAACTCCTCCAGCACCAGCTGCGCCAGCATCCCGGAGACGTAGCCGCCGTTGCCGGAGTGCGGGGGACCGTTGAAGCGTCGGGCGATTGTCAGCATGGGATACACACTCTCAAGCCAGCAGCCGCGCGACCAACAGCAGGTCCGACACCATCTCCTTATAAGCGGTCTCCTGATTGTCCGCACGCAGCACCGCCGACGGATGCGACGTCGCCACGAACGACACCGCGCGCCGCCGCGAGGGGTCCGCGCCGAATCCGGAGTCGCCGGACGGCGGCCACATCAGGACCTTGCCGCGCTCGCGGGTCACCCGGAACTGCGGGCCGATCAGCGCGCGCCCCGCGGTGGCGCCCAGCGCCACGATCACCTCGGGGTCCACGACGGCCAGCTCCGCCCGCAGCCACGGCTTGCACGCCTCGATGTGCGGCGTCTCCGGCGTCTTGTGGATGCGGCGGCCTCCTGGACGGTCCTGGATGAAGCGGAAGTGCTTCACACTGTTGGTGACATAGGCCTGCTTCGGGTCGATGCCCGCCTCGGCGATCGCGCGGTCGAACAGTTGCCCGGCGGGCCCGACGAACGGCAGGCCCGCGCGGTCCTCCATGTCCCCGGGTTGTTCGCCCACGAACACGACCCGCGCGGCGGGGTTCCCCTTGGAGAAGACCGTCTGCGTCGGTCCGCTCAGCGAGCCGGGCATGGCCCGGTGGAGTTCGCACCCCTGGCAGGCCAGGGCGGCGGTGCGCAGCGCGTCGATCGAGACTCCGCGCGGAATCGGCAGCGACATCGTTATCGTTCCTTGATTTCCGATGGGTGTTGCCCGGTTTAACAGGCGTCCATTATTGCGCCGTGGCACTGACAAAAACGCCGCGAACTGTTCAGTACACCTGTCCGCAATGCGGGTGGGCGGGGGAGTTCGACGGCAGATTCGCGCCCTGGTGCATCCAGAACGACCATGACCTCGTCGCGAAGGATGAACAGCAGAAGGCGGCGGCACAGAAGAAGCGGGTTCGGCGGAAGCGCGAGAAGGCGCGACGAAGGGGGGAGGCGCTCGAAGAGCGTCTGGTGCAGCAGGACGATCTCCGCCCCGGAGGTCTGGCGCGCTTGGCCGCGGTCTTGTTCGGACTGGCTGTCCACGCCCTCACCCTGGCCGTGTTCGCCGGCGCGGTGGCCGCGCTCCTCAGCGGCATCTGGCCGCTGTACCTCCTCGCGCTTCTCGGGTTCGCCATGGTGTGGATGCTTCGGCCCCGCCTCGCCAAGCGCCCCGGCAGCGGCTGGCTGCGGCGCGAGAAAGCGCCGCGGCTGTTCGCGATCCTGGACCGGGTCAGCGAGGCCACCGGCGCCCCGACGCCGAAGTACGTCAAGCTCGACGCCCGGTACAACGCAGCCACCGCGCGGCGCGGCATCCGCCATGAGCCGGTGCTGATGCTCGGCGTCCCGCTGTGGCAGGTGCTCGACGGCGACGAGCGGTTGGCGCTGCTCGGCCACGAACTCGGCCACCAGGTCAACGGCGACACCACTCAGGGCGTCCTGGTCGCCACCGCGCACCGCAGCCTGCACGAGTGGCGGGTGCTGTTCTATCCCTCCACCGCCAGGCGCCCGGCGCGCGGCTCCGGCGCGGCGGGGCTCGCACAGCTTCTGCTCCCCGTGATCCTCCTCCCCTTCTATCTGCTGATGACCGGACTGCAGATGTTCTACGGCTGGCTCCAGATCCACGTGTCGCTGCGGGCCGAGTTCCTCGCCGACGACATCGCCGCGCAGACCGCGTCCACCACGGCCGCGCTCGCCTTGATGCGCAAACTGAGCGCGCGCCTCTCGGTGGAGACCTACGTGACCCGCACCAAGTTCGGGCGCAGGACCGCGCGCAACAACCCGACCTCCGAGGACGCGATGGAGATGTGGGTCGGGCTGCAGGACTACATCAAGACCGTTCCGGAGCACGAGTACGTCCGCGCGGCGCGGCTGTCGGAGTACCGAGGTACGCAGATCGACGCCTCGCACCCCGCGGACTACCTGCGCATCCGGCTGCTCAAGGGGCGGCCGCCCCGCGCCGCTGCCGTGACGGTCTCCGAGGACGAGTGGCTGGGCGTCGACCTCGAACTCGCGCCCTACGTCGCGGAAATCGGCCGGTCGATGCTCCGCTAAGAAAAGGGGGAGTCCGCCCGGACTCTCCCTTCTCTTAGTCCTGTTCAGCGCTGTTCAGTCCTGCCACTCCCGCAGCGGCCGGATCGCCAGCACCGAGGCGACGATCCGCAGTCCGCCGCCGACCACCCAGGGCACCGCCAGCCCGAACCACCCCGCGATCAGCCCGCCGGCCAGTGCGCCCAGCGGCTGCATCCCCCACACCACCATGATCCCCGCGCTCGACACCCGGCCCAGCAGGTGCGGCGGGACCAGCCGCTGCCGCTGCGTCACCACCGCCACGTTCCACAGCGAGGCGCTCATGCTGCCGACACCGAGCAGCACGCCGACGACGAACAGGTTCGGTCCGAACACGCCGATCCCTATGCCCGCCAAGGGAGTCACCGAGGAGCACAGGCGCGCCACCACGCGTCCGCCGAGCCGGGCCACCGCGGCCCGGCTGAACAGCCCGCCGACGATGCCGCCGATCGCCGCGATGCTCAGCAGCACGCCGTACCGGTGGGTCCCGACGTAGAGGACCAGCGTCGCGGCTCCCATCGTCGTGCCGAAGTTCGCCGCCGCCGACAACATCGTCGTGGTGCGCAGCAGCCGGTGATGCGCCAGCCACGTCAGGCCCTCCTTGACGTCGGCGCGCAGAGCCCGCCGCTGCCCGCCCACCGCGGCGGCCGGCGCCCCGGACCGGGGCAGCCGCGCGATCAGCAGCATGGACACCGCGAACGTCACGGCGTCGGCCCAGAACGGCAGCGTCGGGGTCAGCGCGAACAACGCCGCGCCGAGCGCCGGCCCCACGAAGTCCTTGGCCACCGACTGTGCGGTGAACAACTGTCCGTTCGCCGAGATCAGGCGCTCGCGCGGGACCACAGAGGTCATCAAGGGCTGCGAAGCGCTCTTGGCCAGGGCGGCGGCCATGCCCAGACCGAAAGCGAGGACGTAGAGCGCCGCCAGTCCCCAGCCGGCGCCGCGGTCCATGGCCAGCAGCCCGACGGCCAGTACGCACAGCAACTGCCAGCCCTGCGCGCGGATGGACAACCGCCGGCTCTCCGACCGGTCGGCGATCGCCCCGGCCTGCAAGGAGAACACCAGCCAGGGCAGGGTCCCGGCGACAGTGAGCCCGGATATCAACCGGGGATCCCTGGTGTACCCGGCGGCGAGCAGCGGCAGGGTGGCGACGAACACGCCGTCGCCGAGCACGGAGACGGCGCCGGCGGTGAACAGCAGATGCCAGTCATGGCCGAGCTTGCCGGGGCGCGGCTCGCGGCGGCGGCCCGGCGCGGGGGAGTCCGCGGAGTCGGAGCGAGGGGAGTCGGAACGCAGAGAGACGAGGGTCATGGTCAAAGACTCGAAGACGGGCCTGCGCCGGAGCTACGATTTACCCCTCGCTAAATCACCAGGGGGTGCGCCGGTGGCGAGGCCGATCCGCATACCGATCGCCGGGAACGAGATGGCCCGTGTCCGTTTCGCCATCTCGCCGGTCTATGAGGCGCTTCAGGCCGTGGACGTGCTCCACGCGCCGGGCAAGCACGCCGTCCACCTGCCCTGGGTGCGCTGGGCGCGGCCGTTGCTGGCCCAGGTCCCCGGGACGGAGATCCTTGCCGGGTTCGCTGATCGGACCGTCCGGCCCGGCGTCCTGGTCCCGCCGCCGGACGTCCACATGCCCCCGCTGGAAGAGGAGCTGGAGAACATCCGGACCGCCGATCCAGAGCGGGTCCGGCGTTTCTTCGACAACAACGGCGCGCCGAGCGACCGCTTCCAAAGGGAGTTCTACGACGACCCGCCGGCCGGTCTGGCCCGGCTCGCCGACGTCCTGCGCCGGGTGTTCGACGTGTTCGTCGCCCCGCACTGGCCGCGGATGCTCGGGGTGCTGGAGGCCGACATCGCCTACCGGGCCCGGGTGCTGGCCGACGCCGGCGTGGCCGCGGTCTTCGACGACCTGCACCCCGCCGTCCGCTGGTCGGACGGGGAACTGCGGATGCACGGCCCGGGAATCAGCGAGGCCGTGTGGCCGTTGGCTGCTAAAGAAGTGGTCCTCGAAGGCCGCTCGCTGGTGCTCTCCCCGAGCGTACTGGGCTGGCCCGACATCTGTGTGAACACCAAGCCGGTGACCTCCGGCCTGCTGCACTATCCGGCGCGGGCCGTGGCCACGGTCTGGGAGACCCGCCGCCCGGCGCCGGACGCGCTGGCCGCACTGCTCGGCCGCACCCGGGCCGAGCTGCTGGTCCAGCTCGCCGAACCGGGCACCACCGGGGAGCTGGCCGGGCGGCTCGGCGTCACCGCCGGTGCGGTCTCCCAGCACCTCGGGGTGCTGCGCGGGGCCGGTCTGGTGGCCACGCGCCGCGACGGCCGGGCGGTGCTGCATCTGCGGACCGAGCGCGCCGAGGCGCTCCTGGGGTGAGGTGCGGCCCCGGGGTGTCTTGAAAGCGTGCGAGGTGCCGATGCTTGTCGGCGGAATACGCAACAATGGAGGACCGCTGCGCGTACCGGCCACGAACACCGGCGGCTAGGCACCATGTGACGGCGGCCGTGGGGCCCGCGGGAAGGACTGAGAACGTGAGCAGCGACCTCATCGACACCACCGAGATGTACCTGCGGACCATTTACGAGCTCGTGGAGGAGGGCATCGTCCCGCTGCGCGCCCGGATCGCCGAGCGGCTGGGCCAGAGCGGCCCGACCGTCAGCCAGACCGTGGCCCGCATGGAGCGCGACGGGCTCCTGACCGTCGAGGGCGACCGCCACCTGGAGCTCACCTCCGCCGGCCGCGAGCAGGCCACGCGCGTGATGCGCAAGCACCGGCTGGCCGAGCGGCTGCTGACCGACGTGATCGGGCTGGCGTGGGAGGACGTCCACGTCGAGGCCTGCCGCTGGGAGCACGTGATGAGCGAGGCGGTGGAGCGGCGCCTGCTGGAGCTGCTGGACCACCCGACCGAGTCGCCCTACGGCAACCCCATCCCGGGCCTGGCCGAGCTCGACGACACCGTCGGCGAGGGCGAGGCGTTCCTGGACGCCGACGTGGCCAACCTGCGCGACGTCGTGGAGCGCGGCGCGCGCTCGGCCGCGGCGCAGAACCTGGTGGTGCGCCGGCTCGGCGAGCCGCTGCAGAACGACCCCGAGCTGATGCTGCGCCTGCGCCGGGCCGGCGTGCAGCCGGGCCAGACGGTCCGCGCGACGGTCTCGCCCGGCGGTGTGCTGCTGGGCTCGGTCGGCGAGACGGCCGAACTGGACCTGGATCTGGCCGGCCACGTGTTCGTCACGGTGCGCGCCGCCTGAGGCTTCGGCGCGACTAACGGGGAAATTCGGGGCCGTATACCCTGTGTGGGTGAATCCACGCTTTGTGATAGTCAGACCGCCCAGGGTGAGCAAGAATGGCGAGGCTGTCCAAAATCCTTGGGGGTTCGCCACGATGTCTTCGATATCCGCTCCGGATGCCGACTTAGGCGGCTCGATGCCTTCCTCCTTCCGGCGTCGGCGCCGCGCCTCCCTGTTCTTCGCCTCCGCGGCGGCTCTGGCCGTGACCGCGTTCGGCGCTCTGCCCGCCACGGCTGCCTCCAGCGCCGGATCGAACCCCTCGACCGGGACCGCCAAGGCCGTGGCCGGCCAGGTCGACCTGGACGTGCAACTGCTCCAGGGCCTGCTCGGCGGGCTGCACCTCACCGGGCCCAACGGTCTGGACGTACCGCTGGCGAACCTGTCGCTGGGCGAGGCCGACGCGCCGAACGCGAACGGCGACTCGGCGAACTTCACGAACTCCGTGATCCGGCTGCGCGACGACCTGATCGACACGCTGCACCTCCCGGGACCCGAGGCGGACCTGATCAAGGCCGACGCGGTGTCCGGGACCGCGCGGGTCATCAACGGCCCCGGCGGCTACGCGCAGGCCTACGCCACGGTCGCGAACCTCAGGCTGTTCCTGCCGCTGCTGACCCTGCCCGGCGCCAGCGCCGACAACGGGATCCTGAAGGTGGACCTGGTGTCCGCGCAGGCGACCTGCGTGCCGGGGCAGAAGCCGGTGGCCTCGGCGAAGATGCCGACCACGATCAACCTGCTGGGCCGGGACATCCCGGTCCCGCTGACCGGCGACGTGGCGCTGAACCTCCCCGGGGTCGCGGACATCGACGTGCACCTGGCACCGGCCACCACCGTGAACGGCGCCGGCGCCTCCTCCGCCGTCGAGGCGCGGGTCACCGTGAACGCGCTGGGGCTGGCGAAGGTGAGCGGCGCGATCGTGCTGGCGTCGGCGTCGTGCACGACGCCGAGCGCGGCGGCGGCCGGCGGCGCGAACCCGACCGGGCAGCCGCCGGCGTCGAGCTCCGCGCCGGGCGCCGGGACGACCACGACCGCCGCGGCGGCGCCGACGTCCAAGGCCGGCGCGGTCACGACCTCCCCGGCGGCGCTGGACGCGAACGCGGACACGACCGGAGCGCTGGCGCACACCGGCGCGAGCGGGTCGCTCATGCCGATCGCGATCGGTGCGGTGGTGCTGGTGGTGGGCGGTGCCGGCCTGGTGCTGTTCCTGCGCAGGAAGGCCGCGGGGCTGCCGCCGAACGAGTAGGGCGCTGTACTCGGCAGACATGCAGAACGGCGGTCACCGATCGGTGGCCGCCGTTTCGTTTGTGGCTATCCGTTGTGGCTACTGGTGATCCGCCTTCGTTCCGACCTCTGGTGCCTTTTGTGCCGCTGGTGTCGCAACCGCTAGTACCGCTCGCGTCCGCACGCGTAGGCCAGCGTCGGAATGAGTTCCGCGGCCTCCGGCAGCCACCGGTTCGACTCCCCCGGCGGGCGCGCCCACTGCACCTGGCCGCCGATGCCCATGCGCGAGGGCGGCGCCACCACGAAATCCTTCTCGCCATGGCAGATCAGGTCCAGCTGCGCGCGGCCCCAGCCGGCCCGCATGAGCATCTCAGGGATCTTCTTCTTCGTCCCCGGCAGGACGAAGAAGTACAGGCGCCTGGTCGGCGTCGCCGCGACCGGCCCCAGGGCCGCTCCGCTGCGCTCCAGCCGCGCCAGGGCCAGACAGCCGGCCTGCTCCGGGACGTCGATGACGTCGAAGGTGCGGCCGGTGGGCAGCAGGATCGCCGAGTCGGGGTGCTCCTCCCACCAGCCGTACACGCGCGAGGGCTGGGCGGTGATCTGCTTGGCCCAGTCGCGGTGCGCGGGGTGCGAGCCCAGGGCCGGGCACGCGGTGTTGCCGCAGGAACAGTGCCAGGCACCGTCCACGCGCAGTACCGACGCGCCCGGGAGGATGTCCCAGTGCCGTTCCTCGATGTAGTTCAGCGCGGCGGCCTTCAGCCCCAGCGGGTCCGCCCCCAGCGGGGCGGGACCGGGCTCGGCGAGGTCGCTCTCGGGGAGTGACAGCACAGTCATGTGCCCATAACGCGAGTGACAGGAGTCTGGTTACGGGTCGCATGTCACCTGATTGCCCGAATGTGCAAGAGGTCTGATATTTCGTTGTCCTTGATAGCCGTTCGCGGTCTAGATCGGTATTCATGTTCAACAATCAGTGTTCGTCCGATTGCTCGGCGGGTATCACCGGGGGTATGGAGGGGCACCGAGGGCCGCGCGAGCCGAATCGGAGACTCGCCGAGCTGATCGCCGAGGCCGGCTGCTCGAACGCCGGGTTGGCCCGGAGGGTCAATATGGCGGGCGCCGAGCTGGGCCTGGACCTGCGCTATGACAAGACCTCGGTGGCGCGCTGGCTGCGCGGACAGCAGCCGCGGGCCACCACGCCGGCGCTGATCGCCGAGGCGCTGGGCCGCAAGCTCGGCCGGCCGGTCACCGTCGAGGAGATCGGCATGGTGGACGAGCGGGACGGGAGTTCCTCGCTCGCCCTGGGGCTGGGCGCCGACACCCAGGAGGCGATCGCGGTCGCGGCCGGGCTGTGGCGCGCCGACGCCGCCGGACGGGAGCAGTTGCGCGCGGCCTCGTTCGCGGTCACGGCGATGGTCGGGCCCAGCCGGGACTGGCTGATCATGCCGGAGGACCCGGTGGTGGCGCGGGGGATGGCCGCGGCCAAGAACGGGCACGCGCCGCTGCGCGTCGGCCTGTCCGACGTGGCCGCCGTGCGGGCCGCCACCGACGCCTTCCGGGCGCTGGACCACCGTTTCGGCGGCGGGCACGTCCGGGTGCTGGCCGTGCGCTATCTGGACGGGGTCGTCGCCGAGCTGCTGCGCGGGACCTACCCCGAGCGGGTCGGGCGCCAGCTGTTCGGCGCCGCCGCCGCGCTCACCGAGCTGGCCGGCTACCTCGCCTGCGACACCGGCCGCCTGGGCCTGGCGCAGCGGTACTACATCCAGGCTCTGAGGCTGTCCCAGGCGGCCGGCGACCGGGCCCACGGCGGGCACATCCTGTCGGCGATGAGCCACCTGGCCAACTCCCTCGGCGCGCCCCGGGAGACCGTGCAGCTGGCGCGCTCGGCCGACGAGGGGGCCCGGGGCATGGCGTCGGCGCACGTGCGCGCGGAGTTCTTCTGCGCCGAGGCGCGCGGGCACGCCGCGATGCGCGACCGCCGCGCGGCCGAGCAGGCGCTGGGCCGGGCCACGGACGAGTTGGAGCGCAGCGGGGGCGACGCGCCGGTCTGGTCCTCCTACTTCGACCACCACTACATAGCCGACGCGGCGGCCGCCTGCCACCGTGATCTGGACCAGCCGCGCCAGGCCGCCGAACAGGCCGCGGCCGCGCTGGCCGGCTTCGGGATGGACAAGACCCGGCGCCGGGTGCTGAACCTGTTCACCCTGGCCTCGGCCCGGGTGCAGGGCGGGGAGGTGGAGGCCGGCTGCGCGGCGGCGACGGAGGCGGTGAAGCTGTCCGCGCGGGCGCGTTCGGCCCGCGCGGTGGAGGCGCTGCACGATTTCGACCGGCGCCTGGACCCGTACGCGACCGTCGCGGCGACCCGCGAGTTCCGCGGCCTGATCGCGGCCCGCAGGCCTGGCGAGCCCATCAACGCCTGAGCGCCGGCGGTGACAGGTCTGGCGGTGTGGTCATTCATCGAAAGTCCGATCGGGTAGGCTCGGTCCCGCCTATGGACGAGACGCTGCAAGAAAGCGAGCCGACAGCCGAGGGTGGGCGAGCGCCGTCGGAGGGTGCCGCGACCGCCGAGGCGGGAATGCCGCATACCGCGCAATTCGCCCCCGTGGAGATGCCTGGCCAGGCGGTCTCCCCCGTACCCCCCGAGGACGACGGATATCCGGGGGGCCCGATCCCGGAGTCCTCCGGCTTCTCCTGGCGCCTGCCGGGCCAGCCGGCCCCCGTGCAGCACGCACAGGGCGGGATCCCGAACGAGTTCGACCACCTCTTCCGCGACGCGCCGGCCGACGACCGCCGCTCGCTGATGCCCAACCAGGGCACGATAGGGGTCGCCGTTCCGGGAGCCGCGGGCTATTCGGGGCCTTCGTATCCACAGAATCCTGCGACCGGTGCCCCGGCACCCGGTCCCCGGCAGGCTCCGGCTCCCGGCCCGGCTCCTCGCCCGGGCCCGGATCCGGGCTACGGCCCGCAGCCGACGCAGGCGCTGCCCCCGGCCGAGGCCACGGGCCGTCAGCAGCCGGTGTACCAGGCCCCGACCCAGGACCAGGTCGGCTACGGCCAGCAGCTGCCCAGCCGCGCCTACGACTCGGGCGGCTACGCGGCGCAGGCGCAGGGCGGACAGTACGACTCCGAGCATCAGCACACGCAGGCGATCCCGCGGGTCCAGCCGCAGATGTACGGCGGCGGCCGCAACTCCGGCGAGCCGGACCTGCTGCTGGCCACCGGCCCGGACCGCCGGCAGTCCAACCGCACCCTGCTGGTCGCGGTGGGCGTGTTCGTGGTCCTGATCGTGGTGGCCGTGGTGGCCTTCTCCGGCGGGGGCGGCAAGTCCAAGTCGGACACCGCCGGCAAGTCCACCGACACCGACACCCCGCCGCCGACCACCAGCGTGTCGGCACCCCCCGGCGTGGACCCGGCGGCCAAGGCCCAGGCCGACGCCATCTTCGCGATCATCGCCCAGAGCCACGACCTGCGCTCCAAGGCCAACGGCGCGTTCAGCAACGTCCAGGCGTGCCAGAACGTCGCGCAGAACAAGCAGACCTTCACCGACGTCGGCAACTCCCGGCAGGCTCAGGCCGACGGCATGAAGGCGCTGGCCGTGGACAAGCTGCCGGGCGGCGCGAAGCTGCAGCAGGACCTGATCACGTCCTGGCAACTGTCCGCGGAGTCCGAGCGTGACTACGCGAACTGGGCCAACGACAACCTGGCCTGCCACGGCAAGCCCGGCTCCAACGACAACCTGAACCGCGCCAGCAGCGCCGGCGACAAGGCCGGCACGGCCAAGAGCGACGCGGTCAAGGACTGGAACGCCTTCGCCGACAAGTTCGGCGAGCAGACCATCAAGGTCAGCGACCTGTGACAGGACACTGACGACCCACGCGACCCAGACGACCCAGACAACCCAGACGGCCACCGGTTCCCGGTGGCCGTCTTGTTTTCCCGATCAACCTCGTTCCCCGATCGGTTTTCAGCCCTACCGCAGCTGGTCGACGTACGTGTCCGTCCCCGGCAGCGTCGGGACGAAGGGCGCCGCGAACTCCAGCCGACCAAGCCCGGACGCCTCGACCGCGGCCCCGTCCCCCGCGAACCGCTCCCAGTCCTCGGCGGGGTCGGATTCGGTGAAGTAGAGCACGGTGATCCGCTTGCCGACGCCCTCGACCGGCTTGACGTACGTCGGCGTCTTCCCCGGCAACGGCATCGGCTCGAACACCGTCGCCATCGCCACCGGCGAACCCTCCAGCTTGCCCGGCAGGTGCTTCTCCTTCAGCCAGGACGCCAACGCGGCCGGATCCTGATCGGGTGCGGCGTCGATGACCTCGACGACGAGACCCGCGTAGGGGTAGTTCAGGGCATGGATGTCGCGCGGACCGCCATCGCCGTCCCGGTAGACCACCCCGAGGTAGTCCTGGAACGACGTGAACACATGCGTCCGCTCCTGGAACACCCGACCATCCGGCAGCAACCGCCGGTTGATCGCCACGGTCCAGTCCAGATGGTCGTGATACCGGCCCTCATTGATCCAGTACACGGTGATGTAGGCCCCCGCGGTCACCGGCTCGGCGACCGCCGACTCGGCCGGATAGCGCAGCAACTGCAACGGACGCGTGGCGACCCACCGCCGCCCGGCGAACATCCAGGGCATGGACATCGCGCCGGAGATGTAGTGATCGTCCTCGTACCAGCGGTTGTAAGCGTGCTCCTGTCCCGGATGCGGCTCCACCATGGTGATCAGGGCGGACCCGATGCCGGGTCCGTAGGGTCCCTCCGAGGCGAGTTTCTTGTAGGGGCTGGGCTCACGCTTCGGGTGATATTGCTCCTCGGGCACGGCGCCTCCTGGTGGTGGTCCTCGGGTGATCTGACGATACGTCAGATTCTGTGGGAGAAGCCATAGCCACGCCAAGACGCAACCTCTGTACTGGGCTTCACGTCTTCCTGCAAAGTGTTCGTCGCATACGGACGCGAAAATGATCTAGGGGAGAGACCATGTCAGTACCGGGCCGTCGACGGCCGCTCGCTCTGTCGGCGATCGTCACCGCTTCGCTCACATCCGCCTTCGGGCTGACTGCGACCGACGCGCACGCGGTTAACGTGGGACCGGCCAACAGCGCGCTCACCGTCAGCGACGGGAGTTCGACGCTAGAGGTGGGTGGGAAGGTGACGACCTTTCCCACTACGGTGAGCGATGCCACGTGGTCGCCCAACGGCAGCCGACTGGCTTATGTGGACGGCTTCGGGAACCTCGTTTCATCCCGTGCCGATGGGAGCGACGTCCGGTTGCTGGCCTCCGCCGACCGCGGCGTGGTGATTTCTCACCCGACGTGGTTGAGCGACGGCGGGTTCGTCGCCTATGCCGAGTCCGTGAACGGTGTCTTCGGGGCGATCAACACCGCCGAGGCCGACGGCTACGGGAAGGCCGTGAGCGGCCTCTTCGACGGATCTACGGCCGGCCAGGTCCTCCCGGCGACCACGGATGGCGCCAACTCGTCCCCGGACGCGTTCTTCACGCCGAGCGGAAACCACACCTGGACAGCCCAGGAGCACATCGTCTACCAGCACGTCGCCACCGGCGGAGGCGCTCCCCAGATATTCCTTTCCGATCCCAGCTCGCAGCCCATGGGCTTCAAGATCGCCGACGGCACTCAGCCGACGGTCTCCCCGGACGGGAACCTCGTGGCCTTCGTGAACCCGTCGGGTCAGATCGCGGTCGTCGATCTGCGCCAGGCCGCCGGGTCGAACGGCCTTCGCACGCCGACGGTGCTGACCACCGATACCGTGCACAAGCAGCACCCGACATTCTCCCCGGACGGGTCGAGAATCGCTTACGAGGCCTTCACTCCCGGTTCGGCCGGCGCGCCCGACACCGCCAAGGACGTCGAGTCGATACCGGCGGCCGGCGGCGCTCCGACCGTCGAGTGGGCGAAGCCCGGTGTGCTGTCCTACCGGCCCACGGCCAAGACCCACGTCGTCCGCCTGGCGGGCGCCGACCGGGGCGCGACCGCGATCACGGCCTCGCAGGCGGTGTGGGCCAGTGCGGCGAACAGCGGTGATACCCGAGAGCATGCCTCGGCCGTGGTGCTCAGCCGCGACGACCAGTTCGCCGACGCCCTCGGCGGCAGCGCGCTGGCCGCGAACAAGGGCCCGTTGCTGCTGACCCACACCGCCGGGCTCGATCCCGCGGTGCGGGATGAGATCGTCCGGGTGCTCGGGCCTGCGAATGCCGCCGCGCCACAGACCGTTTACGTCCTCGGCGGGACGCGGGCGTTGTCGCCCGCCGTCGAGAAGGCGGTCACCGACCTCGGATACCACGTGGACCGGCTGCAGGGCCCGGACCGGTACTCGACGTCGGTGGCGATCGCCAACGCCATCTCGGCGCACCCTTGGCAGGTCCTGATCGCAACCGGCAACGGCTACGCCGATGCGTTGTCGGCCGGGGCCGCGGCCGGCTCGTCGGGGGTGCCGTCAGTTGTCGTGCTCACCAACGACAAGGCCATGCCGCAAGCGACCGCGGACTACTTGAAGACCCTGACAGCGTCGCCGTCCGGGTGGCCGACCATGTACGCGATCGGCGGCCAGGCCAAGGCCGCCACCGACACACTGTGGCATACGGGCGCGGGCCCCGTCGTCACCTCGCTCGTGGGCACCGATCGCTACGAGACATCGTTCATGGTGGCGCGCCAATTCTTCGGCGACCAGACCACGCAGGTCGGTGTGGCGACGGCACTGAACTGGCCGGACTCGTTGTCCGGCGGCGCGGTCATGGCGCACGACCACGGTCCGCTTCTGTTGGTCGACCCGCAGAAGGGACTCACACCCCAGGAACACCAGTGGGTCTCGGCCAACTCCGGGGGCCTGGACCACGCCCTGATCTTCGGCGGCACCAAGGTTGTCACCGGTATGGCCGAGGCACAGCTCGGTGCGGCGATAGCCGGCCCGGCCGGGTACGACGCCGCCACGAATCCGACTGTGATGCCGTAGCCGAAGTTACCGGAAGTGCAGCGGGGCGGCTGGCGTCGTACGCGTCGGCCGCCCCACCGCTGAACTTTCTGATCCGCGGCTTCTATAAGCCCTTGGATGCCTTCGCCTTGGCCGCCAGTCTCGCGGTGGTGAATCAGGGCAGCGCGCACGCGGGCGACATCGACATGTACAGAAGCATGGGGACCCAGCGCTGCCTGGACGGTGACGGGGCCGGCGACGTCTACACCTCGCCGTGTAACCAGAACGACCCGTATCAGCATTGGACCACCCGTCTGGCCGGCAACGGCTACGACTGGCAGTGGGTCAGCGTCGGTACCGGTCGCTGCCTCGACGGCAATGGTGCCGGGCAGATCTACACCTCCCCGTGCAGCTCCACCAATCCCTATCAGGCGTGGACGCATTATCCTTCCGACATCGACCAGGCGTCCGGGATATACAACAGGACGACACAGCGCGTCATCGATGGCGACGGGTCCGGCGCCGTGTATGCATCCATCCCCAACAGCCCGCCACTCACCAACCCCTACCAGATCTGGGCGTAGGCTCTGGCGGGCGCATGCCGTGACACTCTTGTCGCCGTAGGCCGTGGTGATCGTCGGCAGCGGCGCGGAGCAAGTGGTCGCGGCGGCGATCGGGACGGCAAGCGGTCCTCCCCAGGAAATCGGCGCATCTGCTCGCATTCACAAGACACGTCCCCCGTGCCCTCCGACGTCTGATAATGAACGCGAACCGGAGCTCCGCGAACGCGGGGCTCCCGGCAGACATGGGGGACCAACATGCGCTTCGGGATCAAGGGCGGCTCCATAGCCGTTCTCACCGCTGCCGTCCTGGCGACGGCGGCCTGTAGCAGTTCCGGCCAGATCGGCGCTTCGGCGGGGAGTACGAGCGCGCCGGCTACGTCGGCCGGTTCGACGGGGAAGACCGCTGATACGCCACCGAACACGGCCATCGCGCCTCGCAGCTCGGCGACTTCGTCCGCGCCGACCGGCGGCGGTACTAAGGGCACGCTCAGCACGGACCAGATTCGCGGGATCCTGCTCACCGACAAGGACGATCCCGGCTATACCTACGACGCCTCGAAGGACGACGCGACCGTCACCGACACCCAGGACGCCATCACTGCCGGGGGCAGTGCCTGTCAGCTGTTCGTGGACGCGGAGAACGGGTTGTCCACGAAGTACGGCACCACCGCCGAGGTCAACCGGGTGTTGACCAAGGCCTCCGCGGGCCACGCGATCGAGGCCTCGGTGCTGGCGATGCCGTCGTCCGCCAAGGCGGTGGCGATGACCTCTGATGTGAGTACGAGTCTTCAGGGCTGCAAGAGTCTGTCCGCGACGATCTCGGGCAGTCCCGGTTCCATGACGTTGTCCGCCATCCCGCAGCTGACGAAGAAGGGGCAGGCCGGCTACCTCGACTACATGACCGTCGGGGGCAAGACCGTGCTGATGGCCGCCGATCTGACGCAGGTCGGTTCGGCGGTCTCGGTGGTGGCGCTGATCGGTCCGGTGACCAGCGACTCGGCGGCGCTGCAGCAGATGGGGGCCACGCTGGGCCACCTGTCCGACATCCAGGTCGGGCGGTTGAAGAAGGCTCAGGGGCTGGGCTGAGTCCTCAGTGCGAGCCGGCCAGTACCGGCACCAGCACCGCGATCGCGAGGATCCCGACCAGCAGGCCGACGACGGCCGGGCGGCCGAAGTTGACCGTCCAGCCCACGCCGAAACGCTTCTGGACGAACACCGCGGGGTCCTCGCGATTGACGTAGACCATCCCCAGCTTCCAGAAGCTGTCGTCGTCGCGGTTGACGGCGCCGTTGCCGGTGCGATTGCCGGCGCCCGAGCCGTTGCCCGAGCCGGTTCCCAAGCCGATGCCCGAACCGGCGGCCTCGGCGCCCTCGACCCGCAGCCGCGACCCGCCCTGCCCCACCCGGACCGTCACCACGACCAGTCCCGCGGTCGCCAGCACGATCGGCGCGATGAGCAGCACCGGGAAGAATCCGGTGCTGCCCACCAGGTTCCACGTGGCCAGCGCCGCGAAGAACATCGTCAGGTCCGCGGCGGCGGCCAGCACCAGCAGGCAGCGCGCCATGGCCGTGACGAAGCGCCGGTGCCGCTCGGCGGCGTGCGGGTCCTGCGCGTCCAGCTCCGCCTTGCCGCGAGCGGTGACCCGGGACAGCACCACGATCAGCGCGGTGACCGCGATCTGCACCATGACCAGCCCGAACGCCGAGACGAAGGTCTTGTCGGTGTACGAGGTCGGATGCCCGCCGGCGTCGTAGTGCGAGACGAGGCGGGGCGGCAGCTGCGGGTACCGGACCGCGCCGACGACGGCGGTGCCCACGGTGATCGCCACCGCGGGCAGCGTCCACAGCCAGGGGAACGGCTCGGGCCGGGTGCGCAGCGTGGTGTCGGTGACGGTGACCTGCCTGCGGCCCTCGAACCAGTGCCCGTCGCGCTTGGCGTCGGCGACGTGCGAGCGCGCCAGGAGATACGCCGCCACCGATCCGACGAGCTCGACCAGATCCGCGACGATCGCGGCGGCCCCCGCCGACCTCACGAACAGCCCGGCCGACACCGCGACGGCGGTCACCGCGCCGATGCCGGTCCAGTACGTCCGACGTGCGTGCGCCACCACCGGATCGCCGGCGCGCTCGGCCGGCAGCCGCACCCCGAACTGCACGGTCCGTGGCGTCAGTAGCGGCGTGAGTAGCGAGAGGAACCCGATCAGCAGGGCCGGGAGCACCGCTGGGACAGCATTGGCGTGCATGTGATCTTCCCCGTCTTCCGTCAGCGCTTCGTGAACTCGTCCAACAAGGCCTGGCAGCGCTCCAGGACCTCCGGCGGCGCCATGCCCTTGGCGAAACCCTCGGCGAGCAGCGTGCGCGCCCGCCGTTCCCAGTCGCCGACCTCCTCGGCCGTGGACGGGCCGTCCCCCGGCCCGCGCGCCACCACCGCGCCGGTCCGTCGGCCGAGCCGGATCAGGCCCTCGCGCCGCAACTGGTCGTAGGCCTTGTTCACGGTGTGCATGTTGATCCCGAGGTCGGCGGCCAGTTGCCGCGTCGTCGGCAGGGAATCCCCCGGTGCCAGCTCTCCGGCCGCCACCGCCACCACGATCTGGTCGCGCAGCTGCTGGTAGATCGGGACGTCGCCGTCGGGCTCCACGGTGAGGAGCAAGGGTCTGCCTCCTTCATTCTGTTGCTATAGAACAACTAGAACAATGGGCTCGTCAAGGGTCGGCGCGACTCTGGCCTTCTCGCCTCGCCCGGCCTAATCTGACGCATCATCAGATACAGAATCCGCACGCCGCGTTCCCACGAAAGGGTCCCCATGTTGCTCCAGGACAAGACGGTGATCGTGTCAGGGGTCGGCGAAGGCCTCGGCCTGGAGGTCGCGCAGGCCGCCTACGACCAGGGCGCGAACGTGGTGCTCGGCGCGCGGACCGAGGCCCGGCTGGCCAAGGCCGCGGACGGCTTCGACCAGGCCCGGGTCGCCTACGCCGCCGCCGACATCACCTCCGACGACGACTGCCGCGCTCTGGTCGCCCTGGCGGTCGAACGCTTCGGGGCGCTGGACGGACTGGTCAACGTCGCGGCGATGGACCAGGTCTTCGGCGGGTTCGCCGACGCCGACTTCGCGGACTGGCGGGCCGTCTACGAGGTCAACGTCGTCGGCACCCTGCAATTGAGCAAGGCCGCGATCCCGCATCTGGCGCGCGAGTCCGGCACCGCCACCGGGATCGTGCACATCCTGTCGCAGTCGATGTGGGTGCCGGCGACGGAGGTCATGCAGGCCGCGTACGCCGCCTCGAAGGGGGCGCTGCTGTCCGCGACCTACGGCATGGCCAAGGAGCTCGGGCCGCGCCGCATCCGGGTCAACGCCGTCGTGCCGTCCTGGATGTGGGGGCCGATGGTGCAGGGATACGTCGCGTGGACCGCCTCGTCCCAGAGCATCCCCGAAGAGCAGGTACTCTCCTCGCTCACCGCGCGCACGGCGTTGCCGGAGATCGCCAGCGACGGCGACGTTGCGAATGCGGCCGTTTACATGGTGTCGCCTTATGCCGGGGGGATCACCGGCCAGTCCCTGGCCGTCAACGCCGGCGACTTCATGCGCTGACCGGGACACGGCCGGCGACACGGCCGGGGACATGGCTGAGGACATGGCTGAGGACCCTTGTAGCGAGCCTGTGACGAAAGCGGGATGGCGCGGTTGAACGGCTGACAGAGGATCGCCGACATGTCCTCATCAGCACGCACCTCGCCGGGTCGGCAGCCGGCTCCGGACGGTTACGGCCGTCCGGAGCGCGGCCATGTGCCGCCCCGGTCGGGGCGGCCCGCGCCGCCGCCGGCCCCGGCACGCGGCCGCGCTTCGGGGCCGTCCGGACGCGGCGGTCCCGCCGCTCCCGCTCCCGCCTCCGCCGGTCGCCGTACCGCCGCGCGGCAGGCGTCCGGCGCCGGCAGCGGCAACGGCAACGGCAACGGCAACGGCAACGGCGACCGGCTGCTGGCCGGGGCGCCGTCCTGGCTGCCCGCCGCGGCGGTGCTCGGCGGCCCGATGCTGGCCGCGATCGTGGGCAAGTTCGCCGGCGGCTACCACGGCCCGGCGTTCGTGGTGCTGACCATCGCGGCGGCCGCCCTGGCCGCCGCGGCGGCGACCTCGAACGGCCGCTGGTGGGTGGTCACCTCGCTGCCGCCGGTGGCCTGGCTGGTCGCCGCGGTCGCCGAACTGGCCTGGCACAACCCGGCCTACCCGGACAACAAGGCGAAGCTGGTCGGCATGGTCCACGCGACCACGAACGTCTTCCCGGTGATCCTGGCCGCGCTCGCTGTCATGGGCCTGGTGATCGTGGCCGCCGTGGTGCGCGGCCGACAGAGCGGGGGAGGCGCGCGCCGTGTCTGAGTGGTATCCGGAAGACGGGGACCGGCGGGACCTGAGGGACCCGCGGGACCAGCGCGGCGGCGGCCGTCGCGGAGCGGCACCCGAGCAGCCTGGGCCGCCCGAGCAGCCCTGGCAGGCATCGCAGCGCCGTCCCGGGCCCCCGCCGCAGCAGCGTCGGCAGCCGCCCCCGCGCCCGGACGACCCGACGCACCACGGCGGCGACTGGTACGAGGCCGAGCAGACCAACGTCATGGCCCAGCAGGGCAACGGCGACCGGTACGACGACAGCTACGGCGACGGCGGCCGGTACGACAGCGAATACGACGACGAATACCTCGAGTCCGGCCGTCGGGGCGGCGCGGGCGGCGGCCGACGCGGAGGCGGCCGCGGCACCCCCGCTCCCGGTCCGGGTGGAAAGGCGCGTAATCCGGGGCTGATCGCCGGCCGGGTCACCGCCGCGGTGATGAGCGCGGTCGTCGTGCTGGCGACCGGCTTCGTCTGGTTCGAGAACAAGCAGCTCACCGACGGCCTGCACACCTCGGACTCGATCAACCAGATCAAGCCCGGCGAGGACGGCTACGTCGCGCCGCACCTCGGCGCCGACGTCAACCTGCTGCTGATAGGCCTGGACTCGCGCAAGGACATGAACGGCAACAACCTGCCGACGTCCCTGGTCGAGGACGAGCTGCACGCCGGGTCCTCCGACATAGGCGGCTACAACACCAACGTGCTGATCCTCATGCACATCCCGGCCAACGGCGGCAAGGTCACCGCGTACTCGATCCCGCGTGACAGCGACGTCGAGCGCCCCGGCGGCCAGGCGACCATCCCGGGCGTGGGCAGCGTCGAAGTGCCGGACATGGGCATGGGCAAGATCAAGGAGGCCTACGGCGACGCCAAGGCCTTCGCCGACAACAAGATCGCCGCCTCCGGCAAGAAGGTGGACAAGGCCACCGAGGAGGCCGAGAGCCGCGAGGTGGGCCGCGAGGCCACGATCCGGGCCGTGCAGAAGCTCACCGGCCAGCACGTCGACCACCTCGCCGAGGTCAACCTGGTCGGGTTCTACGACATCGTGAACGCGATCGGCAGCATCCAGGTCTGCCTGAGGGCCCCGGCCTACGACCCGATCGAGGACGGCGCGGGCACCGGCATCAACCTGCCGGCCGGCGTGTCCACCATCAACGCGGCCACCGCGCTGCAGTTCGTGCGCCAGCGCTTCCACCTGCCCAACGGCGACCTGGACCGCACGCACCGCCAGCAGGCGTTCCTGTCCTCGGTGACGCAGAAGCTCAAGCAGAACGGCGTCCTGAACGACATCGGGTCGATGCAGAAGCTGTTCAACGTCGTGAAGAACGACATCGTCATCGACAACGGCTGGAGCGTGCTGGACTTCGCCTCGCAGGCCTCGAACCTGACCGGCGGGAACACCGAGTTCATCACCCTGCCGACCACCGGCACCGTCACGATCGCCGGCGAGAGCGCGCTGACGGTGAACCCGGCCGCGATCCAGAAGACGATCGGCGCGACGTTCGACAACGACGCCGCGGTGGCCCCGCCGCCGACCACGTCCTCCAGCTCGACCCCGCCCCCGGCGGCGCCGACCACGACCGCGACGCCCCCGGCGACCATCACGGTCCTGAACGGCACCCAGACCACCGGCCTGGCGCTGAAGGTCTCCGGCCAGCTGTTCGACGCCAGCATCCCGACCAGCAAGACCGGCAACGGCGGCGACAACGTCCAGCACACGGTCATCCGCTACGGTGCCGGCGAGGAGGCCCTGGCCAAGAAGATCCAGACCACGCTGGGCACCAAGGAGGCGCCGATCGCCAGCAGCTCCATCGCGAAGGGCACCATCACCATCACCATCGGCTACGACTACAAGGCGCCGCCGGCGACGACGACCACGCAGTCCTCGAACCAGCCGTCGAACGGCCCGACCAGCGTGGCCAGCGACAACTCCTCCGACTCCTCCGGGCTGAGCTCCGGCGGCGCGGTCACGTCGCAGAACGGGATCCCCTGCGTGTACTGAGACACTGATCGCCAGCGCGCACAAGGCCGCCGCGGGCGCCGGAGACTTCGGTTCTCCGGCGCCCGCGGCCTTGTGACGGGTTCACGTGATGTAGCGCTCCGCGAACCCCTCCACGGCCTCGACCATCTCCGCCAGCGAGGGACCCGGCGCGGTCATGGCCTTGATGTTCGTCATCCACGGGGCGCCCAGCAGGTCCGTGACGCCCCACTCCTCCAGCTGCTCGCACAGCTCCGGCGTGGGTTCGGCCAGCACCGCGAGCATCGCGCGGAACGGCCGGTCCAGGGTGCCGGCCTTCTCGCGGGCCGCGCGGATCCGGTCCATGATCGAGTGCGTCTCCTCGACCGTGTGGTAGATCCCGATCCAGCCGTCGTTGTTCGCGGCGCGGCGGATCGCGATGTCCGAGACGCCGCCGACGTAGACCGGGATCGGGTCGTTCGGCGTCGGCGTGATCGAGCAGGCCGGCAGCGTGTAGTTCGGTCCGGAGACCTCGACCACCTCGCCGGTCCACAGCTCGCGCAGCGCCGCCAGCATCTCGTCGAGCCGGGCCCCGCGCTTGGCGAAGGCCTGGCCGGTCGCGATGAACTCGTCCTTGCTCCAGCCCGGCCCGACGCCGAGGGCGACCCGGTGGTGTCCGCCGGCGGAGCCCTGCGAGAGGTAGGCGGCCGTCGCCACCTGGTTGGCGACGGTCAGCAGGTCCCGCGCCGGGGCCACGTAGATGTTGGTGGTGAAGCGCAGCCGGGTCGTGACCGTGGCCATCGCCGCGATCGCCACCCACGGCTCGGGCCAGTGCGTCTCCTTGGACCAGTACCGGGATCCGTCCGGCGTATACGGGTAGGGGGAGGACAGTTCGACCGGATGGAACAGGTGGTCCGGGATGGCGATCCCTTCGAACCCGTACTCCTCCGCGGCCCGCGCGAGCCCGGTGAAGTGCGCCGTGTCGCAGAACGCCGGTGAAAGCCAGAACTTCATGGGCCGACTCCCCTTCACTTTTCGCCTTCCAGGAATCAATCTGACACCTAGTCAGATGTCAAGCGCGATGCGAGGACAGGGGACGGCCGATGGGGAAGCTGGATGGGCGCGTGGTGCTGGTCACCGGCGCGGCGCGCGGTCAGGGCGCCGAGGAGGCGCGGCTGTTCGCGAGCGAGGGCGCGCGGGTGGTGGTCGCCGACGTGCTGGAGGACCTCGGGACGGAGGTGGCCAAGGAGATCGGGGACGCGGCGCGCTTCGTCCGGCTGGACGTCACCGACGAGGCGCAGTGGACCGCCGCCGCGGACTTCGCCGAGGCCGAGTTCGGCAAGCTCGACGGTCTGATCAACAACGCCGGCATCCTGCGCTTCAACAAGATCGAGAAGACCAGCCTCGAGGAGTACATGAAGGTCGTGACGGTGAACCAGGTCGGCGTCTTCCTGGGGCTGCGGGTGTGCCTGCCCCGGATCAGGGCGGCCGGCGGCGGGACCGTGGTGAACACCGCGAGCATCGACGGGCTCGCGGGCATGGCGTACCTGGGCTCGTACGTGTCCTCCAAGTTCGCCGTCAGAGGCCTGACGCGGGTGGCGGCGCTGGAGGCCGCCCCGACCGTCCGGGTGAACTGCATCTGCCCCGGCGGCGTCCACACGCCGATGGTGACCGAGCTGATGCCCGAGGACCTCGACCCCGATGCCGGCTACTCCGGGATCCCGCTCAAGCGCGTGGGCACCGCGCACGAGATCGCCAAGGCCGCCCTGTTCCTCACCTCCGACGACTCGTCCTACTGCACCGGCGCCGACTTCGTCCTCGACGGCGGGGCGCTGGCCGGCATCCGCTTCGACTAGCCGCTTCTCAGAACCAGGAGACCGGAGGAGACCGCATGGAGTTCGGCATCTTCGTCCAGGGCTACGTACCGGCCGAGCGGCTGGCCGCCGACCCGGACTTCGAGCACACCTCGCTGATGAACGACGTCGCGATCGCCAAGGCCGCCGACAAGGCGGGTTTCAAGTACGTCTGGGCCTCCGAGCACCACTTCCTCGACGAGTACTCGCACCTGGCCAGCAACGACGTCTTCCTGGGCTACCTGGCCGCCGCGACCGAGCGGATCCACCTGGGCTCCGGCATCTTCAACCCGCTGCCGCAGGCCAACCACCCGGTGAAGGTGGCCGAGAAGGTCGCGACCCTGGACCACCTGTCCGGCGGCCGGTTCGAGTTCGGCACGGGGCGCGGCGCCGGCTCGCGGGAGGTCCTGGGGCTGGGCCTGCCGGACACCACCGTCACCAAGGAGATCTGGGCCGAGGTGGTGCGCGAGATCCCCAAGATGTGGATGCAGGACTCGTATTCGCACCAGGGCAAGTGGTTCTCCATGCCGGAGCGCAATGTGCTGCCGAAGCCGTGGAAGAAGCCGCACCCGGCGATGTGGTACGCCGCGGGGAACCCGCCGTCCTACGAGATGGCCGCCCGCATGGGCCTGGGCGTGCTGGGCTTCTCGGTGGGCTCGCCGGCCGACGCCGAGGCCGCGGTGGCGTCGTACAAGAAGGCGGTCCCGGCGGCCGAGCCGGTCGGCGCCTACGTCAACGACAACGTGATGGTGACGTCCTCGGCGGTGTGCCTGGCCGACGGACAGCGGGCCCGGCAAGCGGCCGCCACGATGGGCATAGGGCGCCTACAGTCCCTGGTGTTCCGGTATCACGACACTTTCCCGCGCCCGGACTGGGTGCCGGAATGGCCGGCGGTGCTGCCCGAGCCGACCGTCGAGGAGGTCGACTGGCGCCTGCGCAACGGCTTCCTGATCTGTGGCGACCCCGACGAGGTGCTGGCCCAGGTCAAGCGCTATGAGGCCACCGGGATCGACCAGCTGACCTTCGGGCTGCCGATCGGGCTGTCGCTCGCCGACACGCTGGAGACGATCGACCTGATCGGCCGGCACGTGATCCCCAAGGTAGACAAGGACCCGGTGCACCGGACCACGCGCTTCCGCAGCGCGGCCGCGGCATTGGGTAAGTGAGAACCCACAAGCCCCACCAGAAGGAGTCGTCTTGCGCATCGGCGTCACGGTCTTCCTGACCGACCAGACCATCGGTCCGGCCGAGCTCGGGCGCGCGCTCGCCGAGCGCGGTTTCCAGTCGTACTACGCCCCCGAACACACCCACATCCCGATCAGCCGCGCGACCCCGGCGCCGCTCGGCGAGCCGCTGCCGGACTACTACTCACGGACGCTGGATCCCTTCATCGCGCTCACCACGGTCGCGGCCGCCGCCCCGGGCATCCGCGTGGGCACCGGCATCTGCCTGGCCGCCCAGCACGACCCGATCCTGCTGGCCAAGACCGTCGCGACGCTGGACCTGGTCACCGGCGGAAACCTCGACCTCGGCGTGGGCTTCGGGTGGAACAAGGAGGAGATGGCCGACCACGGCGTCGACTTCGGGACCCGCCGGGAGAAGGTGCGGGAGACCGTGCTGGCGATGAAGGAGCTGTGGGGCAACGAAGTCGCCTCCTACCACGGTGAGCACGTCTCCTTCGATCCCTCGTGGTCCTGGCCCAAGCCCGCGGCCGGCTCGGTCCCGGTGCTGATCGGCGGCGCGGCCGGGCCGAAGCTGTTCAAGGCGGTGGTGGACTACGCCGACGGCTGGATGCCGATCGGCGGACGCGGGCTGACGCAGGCGCTGCCGGTGCTGCGCGCCGCCGCGGAGGAGGCCGGGCGGGACCCGGACACGCTGCGCGTCGTGCCGTTCGGGACCGAGCCGAACCCGGGGAAGCTGGAGCACTACCAGGCCCTGGGCATCGAGGAGATTGTGTTCAACGTCCCATCGGCGCCCGCAGACCGGATCTTGCCCGTGCTCGACGACTACGCTCGCTACATCGACCGGGAATAGATCCGGTTCACCGCCGCGTAGGAACTGGAATGACGATGCAGCCCACCGCCAATGCGATGCGCCGTGCCCTGCACCGGGCGGGTGAGGGAGTCGCGCTCAGCGTCGAGGAGGCGACGGTCCTGCTCGCCGCGCGCGGCGCCGACCTGGACGCGCTGTGCGCCGTCGCCTCTCGCCTGCGCGACCAGGGCCTGGAGGCGGCCGGACGCCCCGGGGTGGTCACCTACTCGCGCAAGGTGTTCATCCCCCTGACCCGGCTGTGCCGCGACCGGTGCCACTACTGCACCTTCGTCACGGTCCCCGGCCGCCTGGACTCGCTGTACCTGTCCCCTGACGAGGTGCTGGACATCGCCGCCAAGGGCGCGGCCCTGGGCTGCAAGGAAGCCCTGTTCACGCTGGGCGACCGGCCCGAGGACCGGTGGCCGCAGGCCAAGGAGTGGCTGGACGCGCACGGGTACGACTCCACGCTGGACTATGTGCGGGCCATGTCGATCCGGGTGCTGGAGGAGACCGGCCTGCTGCCGCACCTCAACCCGGGCGTCCTGTCCTGGTCGGACTTCCAGCGGCTCAAGCCGGTGGCCCCGTCGATGGGCATGATGCTGGAGACCACCGCCACGCGCCTGTGGTCCGAGCCTGGTGGACCGCACTACGGGTCCCCGGACAAGGAACCCGCGGTGCGGCTCCGTGTATTGGAGGACGCGGGCCGCTCTTCGGTTCCCTTCACCACCGGAATTCTCATCGGGATCGGCGAGACCCTGGAGGAGCGCGCCGACTCGATCTTCGCGATGCGCAAGGTCGCCCGGACCTACCGCGGCGTCCAGGAGATCATCATCCAGAACTTCCGGGCCAAGCCGGCCACGGCGATGATGAACACACCGGACGCCGACCTCGAAGAGCT
The DNA here is from genome assembly GCF_041262705.1 of Catenulispora sp. MAP12-49. Classification (NCBI taxonomy): domain Bacteria; kingdom Bacillati; phylum Actinomycetota; class Actinomycetes; order Catenulisporales; family Catenulisporaceae; genus Catenulispora; species Catenulispora sp. MAP12-49. The sequence continues at coordinate 824,677 of NZ_JBGCCP010000001.1, forward strand.
CGCGGCGACGATCGCCACGGCGCGCGTCGTCCTGGGCCCCGCGGTCCGCATCCAGGCACCGCCGAACCTCGTGGACGCCGAGTACGCGCTGATGCTCCGCGCCGGCATCGACGACTGGGGCGGCGTGTCCCCGCTGACCGCCGACCACGTCAACCCCGAGCGCCCCTGGCCCGCCATCGACGAACTCGCCGCCCAGTCCGCCACCGCCGGCTTCACCCTGAAGGAGCGGCTGACGATCTACCCCGAGTACGTGCTGCGGGGCGAGCCCTGGCTGGACCCGCGGATCATGCCGCACGTCCAGGCCCTCGCCGACCCCGAGACCGGCATGGCGATCGAGGGCCGCATCCCGACCGGCATCCGCTGGCAGGAGCCCGACGGCGGCTGGGACGCCTCCAGCGGACGCACGGACCTGCACGCCGCCATCGACACCGAAGGACGCACCGGCGACCGCCGCTCGGACTTCTCAGACGTCTACGGGGACTGGGACGAACTCCGGGAGCACGCCTCGCGCACGTCTGTCGACCACAGTGCCGGTGCCCCGGAGCGCATCGACGCGGCAGTGAAGACGGCGCTCGCGGCGGCCGAACGCGATCCCGGGAACCTGTCGGACACCGACGCCCTGGCCCTGATCCACGCCGACGGCCCGGCCCTGGACGCCCTCGCCGCCCTGGCCGACGGCCTGCGGCGGGACGCGGTCGGCGACGAGGTGACGTACATCGTCAACCGGAACATCAACTTCACCAACGTCTGTTACACCGGCTGCCGCTTCTGTGCTTTCGCCCAGCGGCGCACTGATGCCGACGCGTACACGCTGTCCGTGTCCGAAGTCGGCGACCGGGCCGAAGCCGCCTGGCAGGTCGGCGCCACCGAGATCTGCATGCAGGGCGGCATCCACCCCGACCTCCCGGGCACCGCGTACTTCGACCTGGCCGCCGAGATCAAGCGCCGGGTCCCCGAACTGCACCTGCACTCGTACTCGCCGATGGAGATCATCAACGGCGTCGCCCGCACAGGCCTGTCCATCCGGGAATTCCTCACGGCGGCCAAGGAAGCCGGCGTCGACTCCCTCCCCGGCACCGCCGCCGAGATCCTCGACGACGACGTCCGCTGGGTCCTCACCAAGGGCAAACTGCCGGCCGCCCAGTGGATCGAGGTGATCACCACCGCCCACCAGGTCGGCATCCCGACCACCTCGACCATGATGTACGGCCACGTCGACAACCCGGCACACTGGGTCGCGCACCTCCGCGTCCTGGCCCGCATCCAGGACGAAACCGGCGGCTTCACCGAGTTCGTACCCCTGCCCTTCGTCCACTCCAACGCCCCGGTCTACCTCGCCGGCATCGCCCGCCCCGGCCCCACCCTCCGCGACAACCGCGCCGTCCACGCGATGGCCCGCATCATGCTCCACGGCCGAATCAAGAACATCCAGACCTCATGGGTGAAACTCGGCACGGACAACAGCCGCCTGATGCTCGCCGGCGGCGTCAACGACATGGGCGGCACCCTCATGGAGGAGACAATCTCGCGCATGGCAGGCAGCGAATACGGCTCCGCGAAGGGCATCGCCGAACTGGAGGAGATCTGCGCCCCGCTGAACCGCCCCACCCGCCAGCGCTCGACACTGTACGGCGAGGTCCCACCCGAGCGAATCCAGGCCGCACGCGAGGCCGACTCGCAAGGGCTGCTGCGGACGATGCTGCCGCTGGCGTAGGGGGCCGGTGCGGGCCCGGCGGAGGCGGCTCGGTGCAGCAGCAGCCGAGCACTGTGTGACACGTGGATCCCGCATCCCATAGAGGGGGGTTTGTTCCGGGTCCCCCGCCGCGTCGACGGGCGAAGCCAAGCTGGCCGGTCCGGTGGTGTCAAGCCGCACGTTTCGCAACCCCAGCAGCAGCGATCCGGCTTTACACCACCGGACCGGCCTGCTTCCGTCAGGCGGCGATGCGGCGGGGGACCCGGAACACTGGCGACCACAAGCAGCACCGCCACCGAACAACACAACGCGCCCACGCACGAAAACAAAGCCGAACAGTCGCGGGCCGCCGCCTACAGGAGGTCCGCAGGGGGCGCCCCCCGCTGTAGAGCACCCGCCGGAGGCACCTGCCTTTGATCTTAGGCACCCACCAAACGCGGCAGGCAGTCGCCAGACCAAACGCGTGCGCAGTGACTCGGACCGGCGCGCGCTCTTGCCCAGCCACGGCCGCCGCCCGCCAATGCAACCTGCGACAGTGACATCGGACCGGTGCGCGGTCGTGTCCACAGGAACCGCCGGCCGCCAACGCGAAACGAGTGCCTCAGCCGAACTGCGCCACCAGCGGATCCCGTAAACCATGCGCGAAGCCGTAAAAATAGCTTCAAAATCACAAAAAAGCTGCGCCATGGCCCGAGACCGCCACAAATCCGACCACCCGCCTACCCGAACTTCGCCGGGAACTCATACGCCACGAACGGCACATCCCGCCCCACATTCAGCTGCACCTGCGTGTGGTCCTTCAACGCCACCTTCCGCGGGTCGCCGTCGTACCGCTTCCCGTCCACCCACACCGTCACGTCTCCCTGCGCCGGTCCGACCTCGTGCCGGTCCAGGGGCTGTCCCCACAGGTCGAAGAACTCGCCGAGATTGAAATCCTGCGGCTTCGGCGCCTCCTCGTGGATCACACCGGACTCGTCGTGGGTGTGCAGCCAGTAGAAGCCCTTCGCCGCGGTGATGTTCGGGTCGGACTCCGTCGGGTCCAGGACCACCGGCCGCAGGACCCCGACACCGGCTGGCACCCACTGCTCCATGCCGTCGATGTACAGCGTCAGGTGCGAGTGCACGTGGAAGCCGCCGCTGACCATCGCTCCGGCGGGGATGCCGTCCACCGGGTTGCCGTCCAGGACTGCGGCGGTGACCAGTACCGGCGGGTCGTCCACGATCTCGTCGGCGGCGGCCAGGGGAGCGCCGCAGACGGCGAGGAACAGGGCGGCGGCGAGGGCGGGGGCGAGGGTGACTGCGAGGGCGGCTGCGCGGCGCGGAGTGCTCATCAGATCAGGATCGTTCTATGGCGGTGTGACATAGATTGAGAGTATTCATGCTCCTCCGGTGCTGGTAAACGGATCGTCACTCGAAAGCGTGAAAGGGTCGTGGACCGAGGAACCGAGGACTTCACAGCTTTCTACGAACGCCACCGCGACCCCTGCTTCCGGGCCGTGCTGGCCTCCGTTGCAGACCGGCACCTGGCCGAGGAGCTGACGGCCGAGGCCTTCGCCCGGGCGTGGGGGCACTGGCGCAAGGTCGCCAAGCACCCGGCGCCGGCGGCCTGGGTGGTGCGTACCGCGCTGAACACGCACGTCTCCTGGTGGCGTCGGCGCCGCCGCGAGGTGGCGTGGGACGCCGCGGGCGAGGACCGGAGCGCACTGGCCGACGGCGATGCGACCGCCGTCGACCTGGGTATCCGGAACGCCTTGCGCAAGCTGCCCGCGCGGCAGCGCGAAGTGGTCGTGCTGCGGGTCTTCCTCGATCTGGACACCCGGGGCACGGCCGCAGCGCTCGGCATCGCCCCCGGCACCGTCCAGGCCCACCTCCACCGTGCGCTGAAGGCGCTGCGGGCGGAGCTCGAAGACACCACCGAGCGGGAGGACATCACGCGATGACCACAGACGACTTCGACACCATCGGCCCCGGCGACACCATCGGCCCCGGCGACGAGGAACTGCTTGCCGGCCTGCACCGGTCCGTGGCCGGTGTGACGCTGGCCGTCGGCACCGCCGACGTGGTGGCGCTCGGCCGCCGCAGCCGCAACCGGCGCCGCGCCGTGGCGGCCGGGATCGGAACGAGCGCGGCGGCGATCGTCGCGGCGATCGGTGTGCTGGCGCCGTCGGCAAGCACCGGCACTGGCCCCGTGCAGAACGCGGCGCCGCAGAAGGCTGTCACCCCCGGTACCGAGAAGGCCGCCACCACGCCCGCCACCACCCCCGGCACCGAGAAAACCACCCCCACGCCCCCCACCCCCGGCGCCGTCCAGACCCTGAACATCCAGGAGACCGGATTCTCCCTGGAGGAGAAAGCAGACGGCACGGTCCACCTGTCCATCACGCAGATCGTCGACCCGACCATCGTCCAGTCCGTGCTGGAGAAGGCCGGTGTCCCCGCGGTCATCATGGTCGAGCAGGTCCCGCAGGGCTGGGACCTGACCAAGGGCATCGAGTGCAAGCCGGACCCCGGCGTGGTCGACGCCGGTACGCTCGGCGGGGCCGTCAAGATCGACTTCACCCACGGCTGGGACTTCACGATCGACAAGGCCGGCATTCCGGCCGGGGACTACATGACGGTCATGCAGTTCCAGTCGCACGGCCGGGAGGCCGGGACGCAGTTCGGGATGAAGGTCGGCCGGCAGACGACCTGCGTGCCCGAGTACAACGCCCCGACCGACCAGTGACCCCGCCCCTCACCGCAGCTCGCGCTTGAGCACCTTCCCCAGCGAGCTGCGCGGGAACGCCTCGACCAACTCCACGTGCCGCGGCACCTTGTAGTTGGCGAGGCGTTCCCGCGCGTACGCGAGCAGCGCCTCCGGCTCGACCCGCTGCCCCGGCACCGCGATGACGAACGCCTTCCCCACCTCTCCGAGCCGCTGGTCCGGCACCCCCACGACCGCCGCCTCCTGGACCCCGGGGAACGCCAGCAGCACCTGCTCGATCTCGGCCGGATAGGCGTTGAAGCCCCCGCAGATGAACATGTCCTTGATGCGGTCGGTGATCCGCAGGTTCCCCGCCTCGTCCAGGTCGCCGACGTCCCCGGTGCGCAGCCAGCCGTCGGCGTCGACCGCCTCGGCGGTGGCCGCCTCGTCCTCGAAGTAGCCGCGCATCACGTTGTAGCCGCGCACCAGGATCTCCCCGGTGCCCTCCGCGATCCGCACCTCGACGCCGTCGATCGCCCGGCCCGAGGTGCGCGCGACGACCTCCGGGGCGTCCCCGTCGCGGCACATCGTCACCACTCCGGTGGCCTCGGTCAGGCCGTAGGCGGTGATCACCGTCGACAGGCCCAGCGTGTCCCGCATCCGCTCGATCAGCTCCACCGGGATCACCGCCGCGCCGGTGGCCGCCGCCCGCAGCGAGCTGAGATCGTGCTTGGCCAGGTCCGGATGCGCCAGCATCATCTGGTACACCGCCGGCGCCGCCGGGAACACCGTGATCCGCTCCCGCTCGATCGTCTCGAACAATGCCTCGGCGTCGAAGGACGGCAGCGGGACCATCGTCGCGCCGCGCATCAGGCAGGTCAGGATCCCGGCCTTGTAGCCGAACGTGTGGGAGAACGGGTTCGCGATCAGGTAGCGGTCCCCGGCGCGCAGGCCGACGATCTCCGACCACTGGTGGAAGGCACGTGTGGTCTGGCCGTGCGTGGTCTCCACGCCCTTCGGGGCGCCGGTCGTGCCCGACGTGAAGAAGAGGTCGCCGGGCGAATCAGGGCTCAGCGACGCCGCCGCCTCGTCGAACACCGAGGCCGGCACCTTCATGCCCGGCGCCCGGAACTGCCTGCGGGACACCACCGGGGGCAGGCCGCCGTCGGTGAAGGCGGTCATCACCTCCAGGTCCGGCAGTTCGTCGCGGATCGCCTTCAGCTCCCCGACGTAGTCCACGCCCAGGAACTCGCCGGCCGCCGCGACCAGCTTGGTCCGCGACGTGCGCAGGATGTGAGCGGCCTCGGCCGCCTTCAGCCGGGTGTTGAGCGGGACCAGGACCCCGCCGACCGAGACCGCGCCGAGCGCCGTCACGATCCACTCCGCCGAGTTCGGGGCCCACACCGCCACGCGGTCGCCGGGCCGCACGCCCCAGGCGATCATCGCCCGGCCCGTCTGTCTCACCCGCGAGGCGAGGTCGGCGAAGGTCAGCCGTTGTTCGCCGTCGACCACCGCCTCGCGTTCGCCGTGTTCTTCGGCGGCGCGTGCCACCAGGTCCGGGATCGTCGTCTCGCCGTGCTCCACCGTCGTGTCCTCACCGGGAAGAGATGGCTCTGGCACCGTGCCGGGGCCCATGATAGGCAGATATCTGACGTAGCGTCAGATTGACAGTGTCTAATTTTCAAAACAAGGGGTTGCATGACTCCGACACCTTTGAAGGACCGGGCCGCGATCGTCGGCATCGGCCAGACCGAGTTCGCCAAACACCTCGAGCCCTCGGAGAAGGCGCTCGCGTGCCGGGCCATCGCGATGGCGCTGGACGACGCCGGGATCGCCGCCCACGAGGTGGACGCGTTCGCCGCCTACACGATGGAGGCGACCGACGAGGTCGAGATCGCCAAGGCGGTCGGCGCCGGGGACGTCACCTTCTTCTCCCGGGTGGGCTTCGGCGGCGGCGGTTCCTGCGCGACCATCGGCCACCTCGCGATGGCGATCGCGACCGGCCAGGCGAGCGTGGGCGTCGCGTGGCGGTCCCGCAAGCGCGGCAGCGGGCCGCGGCCGTGGACCGACACCGTGAACCAGCTGGCCACGCCGGCGCAGTGGACCAGGCCCTTCGGGCTGCTGCGGCCGGTCGACGAGATCGCGGTCCTGGCGCGCCGCTACATGCACGAGTACGGCCTCACCCGCGAGCAGCTCGGCGCGGTGGCCGTCGCCTGCCGCAACCGGGCCAACGCCAACCCGGCGGCGATCATGTACGAGCGCCCGCTGACGATGGACGACTATCTCAATGCCCGCATGATCTCCGATCCGCTGTGCCTGTTCGACAACTGCCTGGAGACCGACGGGGCGCTGGCCGTCGTCATGGTCTCGGCCGAGCGCGCCCGGGACTGCCGGCAGACGCCGGCCTACGTCCACGCCTTCGGGCAGGGACTGCCGGCCCAGCACCACGGCATGGTCAACTACTGGAACGACGACCCGCTCTCCGGTCCGTCGTGGACCGCCGCGAAACAGCTGTGGAAGCACTCCGACCTCGGCCCCGCCGACGTGGACGTGGCGCAGATCTACGACGCCTTCACCCCGCTGATCCCGTTGTCCCTGGAGGGATACGGCTTCTGCGCCAAGGGCGAGGGCGGGGCCTTCGCCGACGACGGCGGCCTGGAACTGGGCGGCCGGCTGCCGATCAACACCTCCGGCGGCGGTCTGTCCGAGGCGTACGTCCACGGCTTCAACCTGATCAACGAGGGCGTGCGGCAGCTGCGCGGCACTTCCACGAACCAGGTCGCCGGGGCCTCGACATGCCTGGTCACCGCGGGCGAAGCTGTACCGACGTCGGCCGTCCTGCTGCGCCGGGACTGAACCACACCGAAGGCCGGAGGGGATCACCCGAAATGCTCAAACCGCTTGTCGACGACGACGGCGCGCCGTACTTCGAGTACGCGGCCAAGGGCGAACTGCGGATGCAGACGTGCGCGAACTGCGGCGAGGTGCTGTTCCCGCCGCGGCCGATGTGCCCGCGATGCCAGGGCGCTGAGTTCGAATGGAAGCTGATGTCCGGCCGCGGGCACGTGTGGTCCTTCGCGGTGCCGCGTCCGCCCCTGCTGCCGGACTACGCGGCGTTCGCGCCGTATCCGGTGGTGGTCGTGGAGCTGGAGGAGGACCGGCGGCTGCGGCTGGTCGGGAACCTGGTCGCCGACCAGGACTCGGACATCGATTCGGTCGACCCGGCGACGATCGAGATCGGGCAGCCGGTGCGCGCGGTGTTCCGGCAGATCGAAGGACTCTTCGTGGCGGCCTGGACGCCGGATGAGTGATCTGGACTTCAGTACCCTCCTGTACGAGGAGCGCGACGGCGTCGCCTGGGTGACGCTGAACCGCCCGGAGCGGCACAACGCCTTCGATCTGGCGATGGCCGACGAATTCCACAGGCTGTGGAAAACGTTGCGGCACCGCGACTCGGTGCGCAGTGTGGTGCTGACCGGCAGCGGCGACAAGGCCTTCTGCACCGGCATCGACCGGGACACGGTGGTCCCGCAGCCGTCGTCGCCGTACATGGTCGACGACCCGGGCGTCGCGCTCGGGCCCAAGAGCGCCGACCTGTGGAAGCCGGTCATCGCCGCGGTCAACGGCATGGCCTGCGGCGGCGCCTTCTACCTGCTCGGCGAGTGCGAGTTCCTGATCGCCGCCGAACACGCGACGTTCTTCGACCCGCACGTCACCTACGGAATGGTGATGGCCTACGAGGCGGTCCACCTCGCACAGCGCATGCCGCACGGCGAACTGGCGCGCCTGGCGCTGCTGGGCACGGCCGAACGGATGACGGCGCTGCGCGCGTACGAGATCGGCTTCGTCAGCGAGGTGGTGCCGGACAACGCGGCCCTGCTGGCGGCGGCCGAGCAGGCGGCGCGGACCATCGCCGAGTGCGAGCCGTCCGCGATCGAGGGCACGGTGCGCGCGGTGTGGGCCGCCCGCGAGATGGCCAAGAGCCAGGCGCTCGGCCTGGCCCCGCACCTGGTGCAGCTGGGCAACCTCGACGCGGGACGGCAGGCGGAGCTGTTCGCGGCCCGGGCCAAGGGCGGCGGATGGCGGGCCCGGTGAGGTGCGCGGCTTGTCGGCCGGGGTGTGGTGGTCGCCGACGGCCAGGCCGCTGGGCCGCCGGGTCGCCGGGCTGCCGGGCTACTGGGCTCCCGGGTCGATAGGCCGCTAGGTCGCCGGGCTGCCGGGCCGTTTCGTGGTTGCTGTCTCGCCGCCGGATACGTTCCGTATCCCCCGCGCTCCGCAGCGGTGCGGGCCCGCCGGCGCCGCCAGCCTTTCGCCGCTCAGGCGAAACGCTGGCTGGATTCGAGCCCTGACTCGTAATCTGCTACCCGCAGTCAAGGTCGTGGGTGGCCGCGGGATCGGCACCCACATCCCGGCCGACGATCCCCCCGGGTCAGCCGGGATCGCGGCTGGAGCCGTGTCGGGCTCCAGCCGCTTCCACGTGTCCTGAGTCAAGGCATGGTCAAGGGCGCCCTCAAGGCGCTACCTTCTACGCACGCCCGGCAGACCGGGACCGCCCCTGAACGGTGACGGCGGCCGGGTCATCCCGCCGACCCGGCCGCCTTCGCCGTGGGGTGGTGCTTGGGTGGTGCACGGGTGGTGCGTGGTTGTGCGCGGGTGGTGCGTCGTTCAGGCCGGCAGCGGCATCGAGTCCGCCGGCGAGATGCCCGGCGGCGCGGAGGCCGCGGGCGCTGCATGCGCCGTGTGGGCCGTGTGGGCCGTGGTCTGCACCGGCACCGGCACCGAACCCGGTACTGACACCTGTACCGGCACCTGTACCGGCATCGGCATCGGCATCGGAACAGCTACCGGCATCGGCACCGCGGCCGGCAGCACAGTCGCCATCGGAACCGCCACCGGCAGGTTCAGCGGCGTCGCGGTCCGCGGCGGACGCAGGCTGCGGCTCGGGTCGGCGGAGCCGCCCGGAACCAGTGCGCAGCCGGCGCTCTCGTCCGCGGGCGGCGGCGCCTGGCCGTAGATCCGCGGCTGGTGCTGCGCGGCGCGGCTCAGCGCGGCGGCCAGCCGCCGGGCCGCCGTCGGGCTGATGCGGCCCATCGTCACCATCGGCCGGCCGTAGACGTTCACGTCGCCCCGCAGGCGCGGGATCTCCCCGGCCAGCCCGAGGGCGGCCAGGGCCGAGCGCAACAGTTCCGTGGCCTCGATGGCCTCGGCCCACGCCAGGCCTAAGAAGGGTTCGTCGTCCCCGTTTTCGGCGGGGTCGAGCTGGGGTACTGCGGCGGATTCGCCCATCGTCGTCATCTCCTCCGGACTGTGCAAGAGTCGACAGGTTCGTTTTGTTACGGTCAATCGACCAAACAGGTGATACAGCGACGCGTAGCGTCTCCATAACGGGCGGTGGTGGGCGACGGGTGGGCGAAATCGAGGCGCTTCCCCCTTAAACCCGCCTCTGATACACACGGTTGTGTGACGTCGTTCACCGGACGGGTCGCCGTCGTCACCGGCGGGACCAAGGGCATCGGGCGGGCCGTCGCGGCGCGCTTCGAGGCGGCCGGGGCCACCGTGGTGACCCTGGCGCGCACCGAGCCGGCGCAGGCCGTCGGCCGCTTCATCGCCGCCGATCTGGCCTCCTCGGCCGCCATCGCGGCGGCCTTCAAAACCATCGCCGCCGAGTTCGGGCGCGTCGACGTGCTCGTCAACAACGCCGGCGGCGCGCGGCCGGGCCGGGCGCTGGACTACCCCGAGGCCGCGGCGCGGGCGGCGTTCGATCTCAACGTGCTGGGTGTCCTGTACGCCGCGCAGTGCATGTACCCCCTGACGCCCGAGCACGGCGGCGCCTCCATCGTGAACATCGGCTCGGTGGCCGGGACCCGGCCCAGCCCCGGTACGGCCGTCTACGGCGCCGCCAAGGCCGCCCTGGCCTCGCTCACCAAGAGCCTGGCGCTGGAGTGGGCGCCGCGGGTCCGGGTGAACTGCGTCGTCCCGGGGCCGGTGCTGACCGAGTCGCTCACCGCGTACTACGGCGGTCCGGAAGCGGCGGCGCTGGTCGGGCAGGGGCTGCCGATGGGGCGGATGGCCGAGCCCGGGGACATCGCCGGGGCCTGCCTGTATCTGGCCTCCGAGGAGGCCGCGCAGGTTTCCGGCGCGGAACTGCTCGTGCACGGCGCCGGCGAGGCGCCGCGCTTCAACCGCGAGTCCGGTGCGTCCGGGCCCCCGCCGGCACCGGTGCGGAAGTGACCAGCATGATAACGAACGCCGATCTTGGACGATCACCCAGGTATGGCCAGGTAAGGGGTCCGGACCGCCTAAACTGACACCATGACAGCTCAGCAAGTGCGCACCGTCGACGGGCGGATCGCGGGCAAGCGCGGCCAGGCCACCCGGGCCCGGCTCCTGGAGTGCCTCGGCGAGATGCTCGTTTCCCAGCCGTACCGCTCCATCACGGTGATCGACGTCGCGCGGCTGGCCGGCACCTCCCCGGCCACGTTCTACCAGTACTTCCCGGACATCGAGTCGGCGATCATCGAGATCGCCAACGACATGGCCAAGGACGGCGCGCACCTGAAGGAGCTCGCCGACGGCCGCACCTGGTCCGGCAAGGCCGGCATGCAGGCCGCCGAGGCACTGGTCGACGGGTTCCTGGAGTTCTGGAACGAGCACGAGGCGATCCTGCGCGTGGTGGACCTGGCCACCGCCGAGGGCGACAAGCGCTTCCACAAGATCCGGATGAAGATCCTGAACAACGTCACCATCTCGCTGGCCGACGCCATCAGCGAGCTGCAGTCCGCGGGCAAGGCCGACGCCGTGATGCCGCCGACCGCGACCGCCGGCGCCCTGGTGGCCATGCTGGCCTCGATCTCGGCGCACCAGCGGGTGTTCGAGGCCTGGAGCATCAAGCTGGCCGAGCTGCGCGCGGCGATGATCGGCTTGGTCTTCATGGGGATCACGCAGAAGAAGCCCGTCGCGGTATAGCGGCGATCCGGCCTCGCCCGGCGTTCCCGAGGGATTAGCTCCCTGAGGAAGGGGAAACTCTGACCCCGAGTCAGATCGGCACCCATCCCTCAGGGAGCTCCGATGACCTTCCTCGCCCTCGCCGTCCGCAAAGCCGCCCGGGACCACGGATCCGCCACCGCTCTGGTGGCCGGCCGCGGCCCGCTTTCCTTGTCCTTCCAGCAGCTCAACGCGGCCTCAGAGGCCATGGCGGCGCGCCTGGCCGTGCGCGGCATCGGCCAGGGCCAGGTGGCCGCGCTGCTGTTGCCCGCGTCCCTGGACTACATCGTCGCCTACTGCGCGCTGGCCAAGGTCGGCGCCGTGACCGCCGGCGTGGGCGCGCACCACTCCCCGTCCGAGCGGCAGGCGATGCTGGAGCGGGTCCGGCCCGATGTCGTCATCGGCACCGAGGAACTGCTGACCGGCCGGCTCCCCGACGCGCAGATCATCCCGGTCCGGCAGGCCGAGGACCGGCGGGAGTTCGCGGCCGGGCTGCCGATGCTGGGCCGCGAGCGGGTGCGGACCGCGCCCAGCGCGCGTTCGCACGACAATCCGGAGACCATCGTCTTCACCTCCGGGACCTCGGGGGCGCCGAAGGGCGCGCTGTTCGGCGCGAGGCAGATCGCCGCGATATCCGAGGCGGACAACCGCGCGCAGACCGCGCCGATGCCGCTGCTGGTCGCCACCGGCCTGAACCACGTCGGCTTCATGACCAAGCTCGCCGGGCACCTGCTGGCCGGCAACCGGCTGCACATCCTGGCGCGCTGGCGGGCCCGCGAGGCGCTGGGCCTGATCTGCGACGAGGGCATACCGGTGATCGGCGGTGTCGCCGCCCAGGTGGCGCTGCTGCTGCGGGTCCCCGAGCTCGCCGGCTGCCGGACCGACGCCGTCAAAGCCCTGATCATCGGTGGCGGACCGTCGCCGGCCGGGCTGGTCCGCAAGGCACGCGACGCGTTCGGCGCGGCCTACTCGATCCGTTACTCCTCCACGGAATCCGGCGGTCTGGGTACCCTGACCGCCTTGGACGCGCCCGACGAGGAACTCTTCCACACCGTCGGCAGGCCGCGCGCCGGCACCGAGATCTCACTGCGCGACGACGACGGGAAGGAGCTCCCGGCCGGCGAGACCGGCGAGGTCTGGATCCGCTCCGCCTCGGTGATGTCGGAGTACTGGCACGACCCGGCCGCCACCCGCGCCGCGCTCACCCAGGACGGCTGGCTGCGCACCGGGGATCTGGGCCTGCTCGACGACGCCGGCTGCCTGCGCCTGGCCGGGCGCCGCGACGACATGTTCATCCGCGGCGGCTACAACGTGCTTCCCCAAGAAGTGGAAGCCGTCCTGCAGGAGCACGCGGCGGTCCGCGAAGTCGCGGTGGTCCCCAGGCCCGACGCGGTGATGGGCCAGGCCGGCGTGGCCTTCGTGGTGCCGCGCGATCCGGCCGCGCCGCCGACGGTGGAGGAACTGCGGCTGTTCGCCAGGTCCCGGCTGGCCAAGCACAAGCTCCCGGAGGAGGTCCGCGTCGTCCCGAGCCTGCCGCTGACCGCCGGGCAGAAGGTGGATCGTTCGGCATTGCGAAAGCGGGTCGGCTCCTGACGAACAAATCCGTGTGAACGCAAGATCTCTTGGTTGTTACCTCTGTGCTAATTCGCATCGCCGCCCTAAACTGACGCAGCGTCAGGTTACTTGTCAGTTTGCTCCTGAGAGGGCGGTGCGATGCCTGCCACCAGCGTCATGACCACGGAACAGACCAAGGTGACCCGGCATCGGCCTGCCTCGGAGGACCGACGCCACCACGTTCCGACCCGGTCCCCGGCTCCCGAACCCGCGCGCGGCGCGCCGGCGATCGCGCTCATCACCACCGGCGCGCACACCGGCTGCCCGCTGGTGACGGCCGACGAGCTGGGCGTCCCGGTGGCCGGCTGGACCTACTGCGGCCCCGGCGAGGACGGTCCGACGTTCGCTGACACGGTGGAGGCGTTCGCTCAGGCAGACGGCGTCGGCGCGATCGCGGCGTGCGTCGACGCGATCGGCACCGACCTGGACGGCCGGGCCCTGATGCGCGCCGCCGAGGCCGCCTCCGGCGCCGGGCGTCCGCTGGTCGTGCTGGCCACCGGCGCCGACCGGGTGATCGACGCGGTGCTGCGGCAGGCCGGCGTGGTCCGGGTGGACGGCTTCGACCAACTGTTGGACTGCGCCGCCACCCTCGCGCGCTTCCCGCGCCCGGCGCAGCGTCCCGGGCCGGTCCGGGTCGCCGCCGACTCCGGCGGCGCCGCCACGCTGCTGGCCGACCTCGCCCGGCGCGCCGGCCTGGAGGTCGAGGACGCGGGCCACGTCCCGGACGTCACCGACCTCGCGGCGCGCCCCGGCGCCGGGATGCTCCTGTACGCGGTCACCGAGACCGGCTCCTCCGGCGAGTGGACGGCCGCCGCGCTGGTCGAGGCCGCGCGGGAGAGCACCACCCCGATCGGCGTCGTCTGGTGCTCCTCCGGCGGCACCGAGACCGGCTACCGGCTGATCCTGCAGCCCTCGCCGGAGATCGCGACGTTCCGCACGCTCACCAACGCGGTCGCGGCGGCCAAGGCCTACTACGACCACTGCGACCACCGCTTCCGCATCCCGTCGCTGGTCGAGGACAACGCGATGGCGGGGGTCAAGGCGCGGCAGATCCTGACCACGGGCGGCGCCCCGGGCACGGTCCGCAAGCGGGACACCGATCCGGCCAAGGGCCTGTCCGAGTCGCAGACCCACCAGCTGCTGCGCGCCTACGGCATCCGCACGCCCCGCGAACAACTGGTCACCAGCGCCGCCTGGGCCGTCCGGGCCGCCGCCACCATCGGCTACCCGGTGGTGATGAAGGCCTCGGTGGCCGGGCTGCCGTCGGCCTCGGCGGCCGGCCTGACCCGCACGAACATCACCTCGGCCTCGCAGGTCCGGGAGAACTTCAAGGACCTGATGGACTCGGCCGGCCGCCAGGGCTACGGGACGCTGGACGGCGTGCTGATCGGCCAGCAGATCACCGGCGGCGTGGACACCATGGTCGGCATCCGGCGCGACGACCGCTTCGGCCCGGCCGTGGTGGTCGGCGTCGGCGGCGCCTACGCCGAGACGCTCGGCGACGTGGCCATCCGGGTCGCCCCCTTCGACGCCCACCAGGCCCACCGGATGCTGGACGAGCTGCACTGCCTGCCGCTGCTCACCACCGCGGGCAGCGACCTGGACGCGCTGGCCGACACGATCCTGCGGGTGCAGCGGATGGCGCTGGATCTCGGGGACGTGCTGGAGGGCTTCGATATCGCGCCGCTGCGGGTGCTGGGGCGCGGGGGCGGCACCGTGGCGCTGGACGCCTCGGCGCGGTTGATCGTGCCCTGAGACAGCTTGCGCGTGCCCTGAGACACCGCCACATCCACATCCACATCCACATCCACCTCTATTCGGTTCGGCGCCGGAACGTCGCCGCGCACTCCGCGCGGCCACGGTCCGGCGCCGATTTCTTCGATGGGAGAACACATGTCCGTGACACCGGAGCGTTCGCTGGAGGAGACCGTCCGGCACTCGGTGGCCGACGGCGTCGCCTGGATCACGCTCGACCGTCCCGAGGCTCTGAACGCCATCACCGCCGACCAACGGGACCGCCTGATCTCCTTGCTGCATCAGGCTTCCGCGGATCCCGACACCCGCGTCGTCGTCCTCACCGCGACCGGCCGCGGCTTCTGCACCGGCGCGGATCTGCGTCCCCGGCCCGGCGCCGCGCCCGCCGAGCCGCGCCCGGGCGAGGTCGCCCGCACCATCCGCGACGGCGCGCAGGCGCTCATCGCCGCGGTCCTGGACTGCGAGAAGCCGGTCATCGGCGCGGTGAACGGCATCGCGGCCGGCATCGGCGCGCATCTGGCCCTGGCCTGCGATCTGGTGATCGCCGCCGAGTCGGCGAAGTTCATCGAGATATTCGCGCGGCGCGGTCTGGTGCCCGACGGCGGCGGCGCGCACCTGTTGACCCGCCTCGTCGGCGTGCACAAAGCCAAAGAGCTGATGTTCTTCGCCGACGACGTGCCGGCCGCCGAGGCGCTGGCGCTGGGACTGGTGAACCGGGTGGTTCCGGATTCCGATATGGAGAAGGCGGCGCGCGAGTGGGCCCAGAGGCTCGCAGCGGGTCCCACCCGGGCTCTGGCACTGGCCAAGAGCCTGGTCAACCGCGCGCTCGAAGTCGACCGCGCCACGGCCTTCAGGCAGGAGGCGGACGCCGTGGAACTGAACATGGCCACGCACGACGGCCAGGAGGGCGTGCGGGCGTTCGTGGAACGCCGGGCACCGGAATTCACAGGGTCCTGATGGTTGTCGTGGCTGCTGCAGCAGGGTCCTGTGATGCGCGAAAGGCGTTCGCCATGTCGAACGGCAACTCTCTTGACGGGTCATCAGTTCCCACCCACACTGACCCTGTCCGTCCACGTATGCTGGGCCGAGCTGCGCTTTTGACATGGCGAACGACTCGCCGGACCACGCAGCCGCGAACAGCGTGACTCCTAGGGGCTGGGACCATGCCTGCACAGGCCACCGCACGCGAGCACCAGGCGAGCGTCGATGATGCCGGAACCATCGTGGACGTCGCGGACTACCGCCGCGTCCTGGGCCACTTCCCCTCCGGCGTGACCGTCGTCGCGTCCGAGGACGCCGACGGGCCGGCGGGCTTCGCCTGCCAGGCCTTCTCAGCGCTCTCCCTGGACCCGCCACTGGTCTTGTTCTCGGTGGGCCTGGCCTCCACCACGTGGCCCCGGATCGAGGCCACGGGGCGGTTCTGCGTGAACTTCCTGGCCGCCGACCACGAGCAGTTGTGCCGCGACTTCGCGGTCAGCGGCGGCGACAAGTTCGCCGGCGTCTCCTGGCGCCGCTCGCGCCTGGGCTCGCCGATCCTGGACGGCGCGCACGGCTGGGTGGACTGCACGATCGAGGCCACCCACCCCGGCGGCGACCACACGATCGTGGTCGGGCGCGTGCACGGGCTCGACGCCGACGGCGAGTCGGACCCGCTGATCTTCCACCGGGGAGCCTTCGGCTGAGCTCAGCCGGTGGGCTCCTTCCAGACGACCACGCCGCCCTCCAGAGTCCCGGGGGCGATCGCCTGGTCCAGGAAGTTCTTGATGGCGGCCAGGTTCTGGGTCCCGTCCTCGGCGACCACGCACTTCGCGTGCCACGTCTCCAGGTCCAGGCGCACCCGGTTGGTGATCGACGGGTTCACCGGGGGCGTCGCGCTGCCGCCGTTCTTGTAGATGTAGGACAGCCACTGCGCGGTCCACAGCACGTTGTTCTTGGCCCACGCCACCTGCTTGTCGGTGGTCGAGGTGGGCGCCATGACCGGCCCCTGCGGGATGTCGAAGGCCGTGTCCGCGGCCGTCGACCAGGTCTGGTTGGTGCGGTCGCCGCCGTCGGACAGCGGGACGCCGACGATCGTGTTGTGCCCCGGCGAGACGCATTCCTTCCACGCCCCCGCCGTGAAGTACTGCGGGATCGGGTGGCGCGGGGAGGTGTCGAAGACCCGCGGGATCAGCGGGACCAGCGCGACGATCACACAGGCGAAGGCGAACCCGCGGACCACGTCGGCGAACACGACCCAGCGGACCATCTGCTGCGGGTACAGGACGGCCTTGTCCAGCCCCAGCGCCAGCAGGATCCCGATGATCCAGCTCACCGCGAGCGCTTCGCGCACCGGCAGGCTTGAGGAGAACAGCGGGAGGTTCTGCAGGTGCGTCCACACGCCGGTCGGCCCCAGCGGCCACCAATCGATCGTGCCGTGGTCGAACACCGGCGTCGGGCCGACGGACAGGGCGACCAGCACCAGGGCGGCGATCAGCAGGGCCCGCACCGCCGCGTTGCGGATCAGCCAGAGCGTCATCAGCGCCACCACGAGCAGCAGCACCCAGCCCACCAGCGCGGCCTGCTCGGTGCCGCCCGGCGCCAGCGGGTCCAGCTTGGCCGGGTCCCCCCACAGCTCCAGGTTCGGATACACCGCGTAGGACTTCAGATCCGCCGAGTAGTAGGCGACGTCGAACGGGATGCCCTTGAACGACTGCGGACCGGCGAACTGGAACGTCAGCGGATAGGCCAGCAGCGCGCCGGCCGTCACGATCGCCACGCCGGCGCCCTTGAGGAAGCCCGCGGCCTCGGCCCACGCCTGGCGCGGCTTCATCAGGATGTAGGCGACCAGGAAGAACGTGACGCCCATCGCCGCCAGGAGCAGCAACTCCTCGCCGACGAACACCTGCGCCGTGATCAGCAGGCCGAGCACGATCCCGTCGCGCACGCGCCGCCGGTCCGGCTCGCGCAGCCGCAGCACCCCGGCCAGGATCAGCGGCACCAGCCACTGCCCGGCCAGGTTCGGGTGGGCCAGCGAGTGCGACATCATCGAGGGCGAGAAGCCCAGGAACAGGCCGCCGACGAACGCCGCGGTCTCGGTGCGCACCACGTGCCGGCGCAGGAACCAGCGCCAGGTGGTCGCGGTCGCCGCGAGGTTGAAGGTGGTCAGCAGCGCGAAGGAGACCGGCGCGCCGAACAGCGCGGTGATCGGCGTGAGGACCGCGGCCGGGCCGATGATCTGCGGGTTCGCCACCAGGTTCATGCCGTCGGGGGCGTTCATCGTGTGCGTGAACAGCGGGTTCTGCAGGTGCGTGATCGCGTGCTCGACGGCGGTGAGCTGCCACTCGAAGTAGAACTGGTCGTAGGGGTTGCCGGCCAGGAGGCTGTTCGTCGGGTGGAAGAGCAGCTTCCAGGTGAGGAACACCGCCAGGCCGATGTAGAGCAGCGAGAGCAGCAGGCCCGGGCTCGGGTTGAGGAACTCCTCGACGACGCGGGCGGCGATGCGCCGCAGCGGGTTTCGGGCGTTTTCGGAGGCGTCCGAGCGCTGGGGCGGGGTGGAAGGTTCATCGTCGGCGGCGTCTTCAAGCGCTGTGTCTTCAAGCTCTTCGCCGGCGACCGTGTCCTGGGCTGTGCCGGATGCGTTTCCGACATCGTCGCGGGTCTGCTGCCCGGGGACCGTGGGGGCCGCAGGCGTGGACGGTTCCATGAGCAGCGCTGCGGCCTCGCTGTCGTGCTCCGGCGCGCCCTGCCCGCCCGGGCTCTCCGTCACGGCCTTTGTTTCCCCTCGTAGGGCTCAGAGCAAGAGGACTCCTCTTGCCAGTGACCCGCTCTCCAGGTCGTGGATCGCCTCGTGGATGTGCTCCAGAGGGTAGGTCTTTGTGACCAGTTCGTCCAGGAGTAGCTCACCCTTCCGATAGAGGTCCACGTACCTTTCGACGTCGAACTGAGGGTGCGAGGTTCCGTACCGGCAGCCCATTATCGTTTTGTCCATGTACATCCCGGAAACGAGGAACGTCCCCTCGGCGTCGCTGCGCGGCACCCCGAGCAGCACCGCGGCCCCGGACCACGCCAGCATGTCGGTCGCGGCGCGGATCAGCGCGGGATGCCCGACGCACTCGAAGACGTAGTCCGCGCCCCGGGGAAGCATCTCCTTGACCAGCTCGACCACGTCCTGGCCGCTCGGGTCGAGGAAGTCGGTAGCCCCGAACCGCCGTGCCGCTTCCTCCTTGCGCGGGTTGGTGTCCACCGCGATGATCCGGCCGGCGCGCGCGATCCGTGCCCCCTGGATCGCGTTCAGGCCGATGCCGCCGACGCCGATCACCACGACCGTCTCGCCGATGCGCACCTTCGCGCGGTTCAGCACCGCGCCGACGCCGGTCAGCACCCCGCAGCCGACCAGCGCGGCCGAGGCCATCGGCACGTCCTGGGGGATCGGTACGGCCTGTACTTCCTTGACTACTACGCGTTCTGTGAACACCGAGGTGTTGGCGAAGGAGAACAGCTTCTCGGTGCCGCCATCGGCACTCTCGCGGGTGAACGGCTTGCTGATCTTGCCGAACGTCGCGCGGCACATGGTCGGCCGGCCTTCGCTGCACGCCGGGCACACGCCACAGTGGTTGATGGTGGTCAAGCAGACGTGGTCGCCGGGCTTGACCCGGGTGACCGCGGCGCCGACCTCCTCCACGACGCCGGCGCCCTCGTGCCCGAGCACCGCCGGGCCAGGGAAGGGGATGGTGCCGTTGACGACGCTGAGGTCGGAGTGGCACAGCCCGGCGGCTCCGATGCGGACGACGATCTCGTCGGTGCGCGGGCCGCGTACCTCTATACCGTCGACGACTTCGAGCTTGCCGCCCTCGAAGACCGCGGCCCTCACGACGCCGCCCCGTCCTGCCCGGTCTTCGACGGCTTCTGTTCCTCGGTTTCCTCGGTTTCCTTGGTTTCCTTGCGCTCCTCGGTCGCCTTCGCGTACGCGGCGAGCTTGGCGATCATCGGCATGGTCTCCACGCCCACCGCCTCCGGGAGCCGTTTCGCGATCGACTCCGCGGTCCAGGGCTCCTCGCCGTACATCGAGCGGATCTCCTGCGGCTGGTTCCACACCGCGATGCGGCGGCCGGCCACGGTGTAGATCTGCCCGGTGACGTCACGCGCGGCTTCCGAGAGCAGGTAGGCCACCAGCGGCGCGACGTCCTGCGGCTCGCCCATCTCGGCCATGTCGAACGGGACGTTGGCGCTCATCCGGGTGCGCGCCACCGGGGCCACGGCGTTCGCGGTGATGCCGTACTTGCCCAGGCCCAGCGCGGCGCTGCGGACCAGGCTCACGATGCCGCCCTTGGCCGCGCTGTAGTTGGCCTGCGACACGCTGCCGGCGTGGTTGCCGGAGGTGAAGCCGACCAGCGCGCCGCCACCGGCCTTGCGCATCACGGCGCTGGCCGCGCGGAAGAGGGTGAAGGTGCCCTTCAGGTGGGTCTCGATGACCGGGTCCCATTCCTCCTCGGCCATGTTGAACAGCATCCGCTCGCGCAGGATCCCCGCCACGCACACCACGCCGTCCACGCGCCCGTAGGAGTCCAGCGCGGTCTGCACGATGCGCTGCCCGCCGGCCAGGGTGGTGACGGAGTCCGCGCAGGGCACCGCCTGCCCGCCGGCGTCGCGGATCTCCTGCGCCACCGCGTCGGCGACCTCGCTGGACGGCGCACTGCCGTCGACGGCGACGCCGTAGTCGTTGACCACCACCGAGGCACCCTCGGCGGCGCAGCCGAGGGCCACCGCGCGCCCGATGCCGCGTCCCGCACCGGTCACCACCACGACCTTGCCCGCCAGGAAGTCGGCCACGTTGCTCGCTCCTCGTCTGTGCTGCCTGCGAAGTCGGCGACATCTTCGAATCTGACGGCATGTTAGCTAAGGTTCGCGCCAGTGGACAGACATCTTCTGACGCTGTGTCAGATTTCACTGGGAACCCTGGGAGCACCGCCATGCCGCTGCCCGAGCAGTTCACCGACCTGGCCCGCCGCGTCAACAACTGGGGCCGCTGGGGCCCCGCCGACGAACGCGGCACCCTGAACCTGATCACCCCCGACCGCGTCCGCGACGCCGCCGCGCTGATCCGCACCGGCCGCCGCCTCACCCTGGCGGTCCCCCTGGACGAGGACGGCCCGCAGATCGGCATGATCGAGGGCCGCGACAACCCGAAGCGCACCATGATCATGGTGAACGCCCAGGTGATGGGCCCCCAGCACGCCTTCCGCACCTCGGACGACCGCGTGGAGATGGGACTCCAGGCCTGCACGCACTGGGACGCACTGGCCCACGTGTCCTACGAAGGACGCCTGTACAACGGCTTCGACGCCGCGGACATCACCGCCGCCGGCGCCGCACACTGCGGGATCGACAAGGCGGGCGCGATCGTGGGCCGCGGCGTCCTTCTCGACGTACCGCGCGCCCTCGGCGTCCCGCGCCTGGGCGACGCAGCACACGGACACGCCCTCACCCCGGCGGACCTGGACGCGGCGGCGGAGTTCGGCAAGGTGCGGATCCGCCCGGGCGACATCGTGCTGATCCGCACCGGCGCCATGACCGCACTGAAGGCGGGCGACAAGCTGGCGTACAGCCACCCGTCATCGGGCCCCTCGATGCAGACCGTGCCCTGGTTCCACGCCCACGACACCGCGGCGGTCGCGACGGACAACGTGGCCTTCGAGGTCTACCCGCCGGAGCGCGAGGACGCGCAGCTGCCGGTCCACCTGCTGCACCTGGTGGAGATGGGCATGCTGCAAGGCCAGAACTGGGACTTGGAGGCGCTGGCGGAGGACTGCGCGCAGGACGGCGTGTACGAGTTCTTCCTGGCGGCGTCGCCGGAGCCCTTCACGCGGGCGGTCGGCGCGCCGGTGATTCCGGTGGCGGTGAAGTAGGAGCGGCCGGCAGCGGTATTCAGGAGCCGGCAGCCGGCCGCCGTCTCGCGCGGTTGGGCAGCGGCCCGGTTTCGCCGGCCGGGCGCGTCCTCCTCAGCTGCGCGAGGCCGCGTGCGCCACATCCCGCAGCAGGGCGGCGGTCTCGGGTTGGAGCGGCAGGCGCTCGCGCTCGGCGTAGCCCAGCAGGGTGTCGGCGTGCCGGCGGGCTGCGGGGAGGTCGCCGAGGGCGGCCAGGGCGGCCAGGAGGTCGCGGTACAAGAGCTCTGATTCGGGGGCCGCCGCCAGGCCGCGCAGGGCGGCCTTGCGGGCGTTGCGGGGGCTCTGTTCGCGCAGGCATGCCTCGGCGACGTAGTGGGCCGTGTCGATGATCAGGGCGGCCATCTCGTGGCGGAGGGTCTCGGCCCAGCCGTAGCGGCGCAGGGGGGCGTCCTCCAGGGGGCGGCCGCGGACCAGGCTGAGGGCGCCGACCAGTTCGCCGTTCTGGCTGCGGTGCAGGAACTCCAGCCAGTCGCAGGTCACCGTCGGCGCCAGGGTCACGCTCTCGGGGGTGACGCGCAGGAGCTGCTCGCCGTGGATGTCGGTGCCGAGCAGCTCGCGCAGCTGGATGACCTGCGCGTCGGCCATGGCCACCGCGCCGGTGCGGGCCGGCCACAGGTCCTGGGCCAGCTGCTGCACCGAGCACCCCGGATGCAGCACCGTGTACGCCGCGACCTCCGCCAGCTCCGCCGAGCTCTCCACACCGGCCAGCACGATCGGCCCCAGCACGTCGATCGCGTGCGCCGCGGGCATCAGCTCGGAGCCGGCGGGCGCCTCGGCGCGGAGCTTCGGCATCCCCGCCGCGGCCGCCTTGCGCTGGCTCCAATACGCGCCGTGCCACTGTCCCGGCTTCTGGGCCTGCTCTGCGAGGGACGCCGGTAGCGCGCTCCGCGCCGATTGCGCGGGCCGGCCGGTCCAGACGAGTCGCTCAGTCGGCTCGGCGGGCTCAGTGGGCTCAACTGGCTCAATGGGCTTAGTGGGCCAAGCGGGCTTAGTGGGCTCAGTCAGCTCATCCGATCGCGACCAGGACCTCGGTGCTGATCCCGGTGCCGCCCCTGATCCCGCCCCCGATCCCGCCCCCGGCGCCTCGATCCCCGCCAACCGATCCTCCGCGCGAGGCGGCGGCGGCTCCTCGTCCCCGTCCGCCGCGGCGTCGAACTGCGGCAGGTTCGCCGGCTTCAGCGCCAGCCGCGCCTCCTTCGCCGTCCCCGGCGTCGGCAGCGGCGCGGTGGTCGACGGCAGCGCGGTCGGCAGCAGCGCGTCGACCCGGAACAGGTCGTCGACCGGGACGCGGAACCGGTTCGGCTGGACCGGATCCGGTGTCGCGATCAGCTCGGCGCGCACCGGTCCGCGCGGCTCGGAGCCGCCGCCCCCGGCCGCCGCGCCAAGCCCCGATTCCGCCCCAGCCCCCGACCTGCCCGCCACATGCCGCCGCGGGTGCGAGGGCTTGCGCTTCGGCAGCGGCGTCTTCGCCCCCGAAGCCTCCCGCCGTGCCGTGGGCGGCAGGTTGAACGCCCCGTCCCGCGGCGCCGGCTTCTCCTGGTCCGAGTCCGCCGTCGCCAGCTCCCGCACCGCCGCCTCGTACCGCTCCGCGCGCAGGGCCTGGACCCGCAGGCCGATGCCCGGGGCGCCGGCCTGCGACCGCGGCGTGTGGACCATCGGGCCGCCGATCGTCCACGGCGACAGCACCAGGTCCCGGTCCTCGGCCGCCGCCACCACCGCGATCGACGTCCGGGGGCGTCCCGACAGCAGGTGCCGCAGACGGTGCGTCAGCCGCAGGTCCGGGGCGACCGCCGAGAGCAGCACGTGCGTCCTGGTGATAGGCGCCAGTTCGTCGTCCGGGTGGGTCCGGGCCTTGCGGACCGTGACGCCGCGCCGGTCCAGGACCGCCTCGACCCTCGCCGACCACTGCGCCAGGTCCTCCACGGCGCGTGCCAAGTCCTCGCCGTACGTCAGCGTCCCCGGGGCGAACAGCGGCGGCAGCTCCGCGCCGAAGCCGACGAGCGTCACCTCCACCTGCCCGGCCGCCATCCCGGTCGCCAGCTCCACGGCCATCGCCCGGAGCACCGACACCGACTCCGCCTCGGGGGCCAGCAGCGAGACCCCGCCGGCGGCCTCCAGGTCGACCAGGACCGTGTCGTCGTCCTCGTCGAAGCCCAGCGAGACCAGGGCCGGGTACGGCGCCGGGGCGTGCCGCGGGGGCGTGCCGACCGACGCGCCGAGCGGGCAGATCCACACCGCGGGACGCCTGGGATCGGCGTAGAACGGCGCGACCGGCGGCTGCGGACGCACCAGGTGCAGCTCCAGGCCGTGCGGCTTGAGCACCGTCATGCTGAGGTCCGGCAGCCCCCGGTCGGCCTTCGTGAGCTTCGCGCTCAGGGTCCTCAGAGCCGCGTCGACGAGGACCTGGCCGGTCGGGTTGTCGATCCGGCTCAGCTCCAGCTCCCAGATCCCCGGCTGCCGCATCGAGATCAGCTCCCCGGGCCGCCGCCGCATGACCTTGTGCAGCCGCCGGTCGCCCAGGGCGCTCAACACGCCCGCCGCGAGCAGGCCGCCGGTCGCCGAGACGGTCTTGCCGGAGTCGTGGCGCGTGGTGGCGAACGTGGACTCGCGTCGGGCCAGGGCCTTGGTCTCCTGTGCCAGCGTCTTGACGCCCGACTCCAGCGCCAGCCGCACCGGCTCGGCGGCGGCCAGCTCCGGGCTGTGCCGGCCCATGTCCGGCGGCATGATCAGCACCCAGCCCGGCTGCAGGAACTCGACGTAGCTGAACACCGTCCCGTCCGGCATCCGCCGGCCGTCGTTCAGCTCGGCGATGTCGGCGAACCGGTTCGGGTCGCCCAGCTGCGCCTCCGCGATCCGCCACAGCGAGTCGCCTTTGCGCACGACATAGGTCTGATACTCCGGTGCTTGCCGCCCCGCATGACCGCGCCGGCCCGCGTCGCCCCCGTCGTCCGTCATGTGCCCTGGTCCTCCGTAGTCAGTGGGCCTTCAGTTGGGACCTCTAGTCAGTGGGGCTCAGAGTCGATGCGCCGGGTGCGCAGGTACTGCCGGTCGAAGACGTCCTGCTCGGTCAGGGACGGCTTCGGGACCGGCGTCATGTTCTGGAAGCCGCGTCCGCCTTCGCGCTGCTGGTGCGGCGCGGGGCGTGAGACGTTCTGCGCGGCCGGGACCGGGGCGACGTACCACTGGTCGTTCCCATAGAGGAACCACTTGGGGTCGAACCCCGCGCGCTGCAAGGTCGCCAGGCGTTCCGGCCGCTGCGCGAACACCGCGCGGCCGTCCGGTCCGGGGGCGAACACTTCGGTGACCACCGGGGCCAGGCGCTCGCCGAGTCCGTTGATCTCCACCACCCGGTCGACGTAGCGCCCGGTGGCACGTGGCTCCCGGGAGTCCGTGGCCGGCTCGGTGTCCATGCGGATGTTCACCACGTAGTGCAGCGTCTCGGCGGCGAGCTGCACCGCGGAGTCCCTGCTCATGGTGGTGCGCATGCACAGCATGACGAACTTGTTGAACGCCTCCCGCGCGGAGCCGGAGTGGATCGCGCACAGCGCCGCCCGGCCGCCGGTCGACACCGCTTCCAGCAGCGTGGCCGCCTCCGGGCCGCGCACCTCGCCGACCACCAGCCGCGCCACGTTCATCCGCAGCGCCACCTCGATGACGTCCGACAGCGTCACCTCGCCGACGCGCCTGCCGTCCGGGCCGCGCTCCGTGGTGCCCGGCCACGACTGGTAGGCGACCATCCGCGGGTGCCGTCCGACCTCGTCGAGGTTGAGTTCGAATTCCGCCTCGACCGTCGCGTAGCGCTCCATCACCGGGATCTCGGCGGCCAGCGCGCGCAACAGCGTCGTCTTGCCCGCGTCCAGCGGCCCGGTGACCGCGACCGTCTGGCCGGCCAGCACCGCGCTGCGCAGGAAGGCCGCGATCGCCGGCGAGACCATGCCGCTGACCACCAGGTCGTCCAGCGTCACCCGGACGACCCGGTGCCGGCGTACGACCAGCGTCGGCCGCTTGGACACACCGATGGTCGCGGTCAGCCGCGCGCCGCCGTCCACGGTCAGGTCCAGCAGCGGCTCGGCCGGTGTCATTGTCCGATGACGCCGGGCGGCCCAGGTCCGCATGTCGGCGAGCAGCGACTCGTCGGAGGAGGCGATCCTCGGCGCCTTCTCCACGCGGCCGTCGGTGTAGACCACGTGGCCGTCGTCGCAGCCCCGGTACTCGATGGTCTCGACGTCGGGATGGTCCAGCATCGGGGCCAGGCCGCCCATGCCGAAGACGGAGGCGCCCGCAGCCCGCCGCATCGCGTCCTGCCGCGCGTCGTCGACCGCCTGCCCGCGCGCCGTGGCGCGGGCCGCCCAGGAGTTCACCGCCTCCTCGATGACGGCCATGCCGAAGGCGCGGCGCTGCTCGTCGGTGCCGGCTTCGGGGGCGGAGAACTGGGCGGAGATCCGGTCGCGCACCTGTTTGCGGATGGTGTCGATGCCGTTCCAGTCGACGGCCGAGAAGGCGTGGATCCCCTGTGGGGGCTTGGGTTCCGTCGGGTACTCCGAGCCGCCGCCGAACCGGAGCGCGAGCTCGTGGCGCGCACGGTTGGTCTGGTCGTCCATCGGCGGCGCCGAGGGGGCAGCCGAGGCCGAGCCCGAGCTCAATCCCGCGCCCGCGCCCGTGCTTGAGGTCGGCGCCGGTGTCGGTGCCGGAACCGGAGCCGGAGCCGGAGCCGGGGCCGAAGGCTTGGGCGGCGGCGGGAGCTGGCGCCGACCGGCGCCCGGCGGGCCGTGCTGGAACTGCATGGCGTTCCCCACGACCGGCGGCGGGCCCGGAGGCAGAGCGTGCGACGGCGGCCGGTCCGGGGACGGCCCCAGTTCGCGGACCGGCGCCGGCGGCGGCTTCGGTCCGCCTGCGGGGGCGGGCGGTTCGCCCGGCTGCCGGCTCTGGTTCTGGTTCTCCCAAGGCGGTGTAGCGGGATCGGGGAGCGAGACGCTCTCCCGGTTCAGGAACGCGATGGCATCGCGCAGTTCTGATACCTGGTCGCTCCGCCCGGTGCCGCGGGTCCGCCCCGGTCCCCCGCCGGTACCGCTGGGGCCGGCTTGCGCGCGCCGCGGGTCGTTCTTGTCAGCCGGCATGGGCGGCCTCCCCGGGTACCACCGTCAGCCGGCGGCTTGTCGCGACGGTGCGCGCCGGCGGTGCCGGGCGGTTCAACTGACGATCGATAGCAGCTTGCAACTCCCGGATGTCGCGCATGTATCCCGAGCGTGAATAACCGTTCGGCAGGTTCCGCCGGCCCAGCAGTTCGGCGCCGACCTTGGTGTCGTGGCGCACCTCGGCGATCACGTCGATCTCCAGCGCCTGCTCGATCGCCTCCCGGGCGTTGTGGCGGCGCGCGCCCGGCGGGATCACGACGCCGGCCAGGCACCAGCGCGGGTCGGCGCGCGGCCGGGCGGCGGCCAGCTGCGCGGCGATGGTCCCGACCGCGTCGTGGGCCGCGCGGATCTGCTCCAGGTGGTCGCCGGTGACCAGCAGCACCAGGTCGGCGTGCTGGATCAGGGGCAGCGGCGCGTGCGCGGCGTGCAGCGGCCCGCAGTCCACCAGCACGTCCACCGTCCGCCGCTTCACCATCAGCGCCGGCAGCAGGCGGGCCAGCGGTTCCCAGAGCACTGACACGGCGGCGGCCTGCGCCGGCACCTGGACCCCGGCCAGCAGCCGGGCCGGGGAGGTCGGGCTCAGCGGCTGCAGGAAGCGGAAGACCTCCTGCCGGATGTCGGTGTGCTGGTGGATCGCGGCCAGGCCCAGCAGGCCCTTGGCCACGTCCCCGCCGCCCTGCTGGTAGCCGGCGACGATGTCGCCGTACCGCGGGTCGCACTCGGCCAACAGCACGGGCCTGGGCCAAGACTCGGCCAGCGCCACCGCGGTGGTGGTCACCCCGGGCGAGTTCTTGGCCGACACCAGGCAGATCATCGCCATGGCGGGCCTATCGGCGCGGCCGCCCGCGTACGCCGGACCGGACTGCGGCCGCCGGCGGGCGCAATCGGTCGGGCGGACGGCGCGCTCGGGCTGACGCCGCCGCCGGTGGGGTGTGGCGCGGGTGGGGTCCACATCGGCTGTGCTCTTTCCCGGTCGTTCGGTAGCGCGGTGGAGCTGTGGCATTGCGCGGACTGATGCTCTTTAGTGGTACAGTGTCCGATTCTTCAAAAGCTATGAGAACTCTGATTCAGTTGTAACCAGTCGCGACCGATGTAGTCCTGTGGATTCGTCGGGATTTCGCGGCCTGCGTCGCAGAGTCCTGCCACCGCGGCCACGTGCGCCCTCACCTGGACCGGCTGTGGCCTGCGGAGCCGTCGGCGAGCGGCTGAGCTGGGGGTTCGCCGTGGGCACGTCAGGCATCCCTGTATAGGCGCGGCCGGTACGGGGTGTCAATATTCGCCATCAATCAACGCCTGAGTGTGGCGCCGGGTGGGATCGGGCTTTACAGGGACTCGGAAATCAGGTCCGCGTGGTCCGCCGCGCGGCCGTAGGCCAGCGAAAGGGCCCAGGCCCGCTTGAGGTGGAAGTGCAGGCCCATCTCCCACGTGCAGCCCATGCCGCCGTGCACCTGGATCGCAGACCTCGCATTCGTGACGGCGGCCTCGTCGGCCAGCAGCTTGGCCGCCGACACCGCGGCCGCGGCGGCCGGCAGGTCGGTGCCGTCGTGGCCGGCCGCCTCGTCGTCGAGCTGCACCGCGGCCGAGTGCACGGCGGCGCGGGCCAGCTCGGCGCGCGCGAACATGTCCGCGCACAGGTGCTTGACCGCCTGGAAGGAGCCGATGGCCCGGCCGAACTGCGTGCGCTGCTTGGCATAGGCGACCGCGCGCTCGGTCAGCACCGCGGCGATGCCCACCTGGTAGGCCGCGGTCAGCAGGGCCCCTTCGCGCAGCAGCGCGTCGGCGGTGCCGGCGTCGCCGACGATCTCGCCGCGCAAGGGCTTCTGGCGCAGGCGGTGCAGCGGGACGCAGGGATCCACAGGGTGGGGAACGGCGTCGGCGCGCAGCTCGATCGGCTCCACGCGCAGCACCTGGCTGTGCCCGGCGGCCGCCGGGCCCTCGCCCTCGACCGTTTCGACGACCAGCAACGCGTCCAGGGCGTCGAGGTGCTCCAGGATCTGCGGCTCGCCGCCGGTCAGGTCGCCGAACCCGACGCGGTGCCGGCCGCCGGCGTACTCGGGCAGCAGCGTCGCGGCCAGTGCGGTGGCGGTGAAGGGGCCGGTCGCCAGGGCGCGCCCCAGCTCCTCGAAGACGTGCACTGATTCGCCGTGCCCGAGCCCGAGGCCGCCGTCGGCCTCCGGCACCCGCACGCCGAAGATGCCCAGCTCGGCCAGGTCGCGCCACAGCGCCACGTCCACGCCGCCGATGCCGGTCTCGGGCGCCTCCAGCCCCGGCGTGCCCGGCGCGGAGTGCTTGCCCAGCACGTCGCGCACCGCGCCGGCCAGCGCCAGCTGGTCTTCTGTCGGCCGGAAGTCCATTACCGCGCGCCCCCCTTGGTGGTGCCGGTGCTTCTCGTGGTTCCGGCGCTCCCGGCGCTCCCGGCGCTCCCGGCGCTCCCGGCGGCGCTGGCGGCGGAGGGTTCCTTGGGCAAGCCCAGGATCCGCTCGCCGATGATGTTGCGCTGGACCTGCGAGGTGCCCGCGGCGATCGTGTACGCCAGGGACCGCAGGCGCTCGTAGCCGGGCTCGCCGTCGTAGGTGCACAGCTCGTCGTCGAAGGCCAGCGCGTCCCGGCCGCGGACCGCGGCGTGCAGGTCGTCCAGGTGCTGCCGGGCCTCGGAGAACCTCAACTTGAAAACTGAGGAACCGGGGCCCGGGATGCCGTCGGCGGAGTGTTCGGCCTCTGACACGTTCCGCTTCACCAGGGCCCACAGGGCGTCGAACTCGGCCGCGAGCCCGGCGATCCGGCGGCGGGTCCCGGAGTCCTCCCAGGCCGCGTTCTCCCGGGCCAGGGCCGCGATCTCGACCAGCCGCCGCCGGGCCCACACCACCTCGGAGACGAACCCGGTGCCGCGCTCGAAGGCGAAGGTGACCATCGCGATGCGCCAGCCGTCGCCCTCCTCGCCGACCCGGTTCGCCACCGGGATGCGGACGTCCTCCAGGATCATCTCCGAGAACTCGGTCGAGCCGCCGGCGGTCATCAGCGGGCGCAGCGAGACGCCGGGGGTGTCCATCGGCATGATCAGCCAGGTGATGCCCTGGTGCTTCGGGCCGTCCGGCGGTCCGGTGCGCACCAGCAGCTCGCAGTAGTCCGCGACCTCGGCGTGCGAGGTCCAGATCTTGCGGCCGTTGACGACGTAGTGGTCACCGGCGCCGGCTCCTTCGCGCACCGCCCGGGTCCGCAGCGCCGCCAGGTCCGAACCGGCGTCGGGCTCGGAGAAGCCCTGGCACCAGATCTCGTCGCCGCGCAGGATCGCCGGGATGTGGCGCTCGCGCTGCTCCGGACTGGCCTCGGCGATCAGGGTCGGGCCGGCGTGCAGCAGGCCGACGAAGTTCACGCCGACATACGGGGCGCCGGCCAGCTCGGACTCCTCCAGGAAGATCAGGTGCTCGGTCGGGGTGGCGCCGCGGCCGCCGTACGCGGCCGGCCAGTTCAGGCCCGCGTAGCCGGCCCGGTGCAGCAGCGCCTGCCAGTGCGAGTCGTAGGCGCGGCGGGCCGGCCAATCATCCTGCGAGGGCTGCGGGTCCAGGGTCGGCAGGGTCGCGCGGAGCCAGGCGCGCAGCTCTTCACGGAACCGCCGTTGGTCCGGGGTGTCACGCAGCTGCACAGCGGGCTCCTGTCGATATCTGACGGTCCGTCAGGTGAGCGTATTGCGGGCGATCGCGGGCCACAAGACCCGCTCCCCAACTGACGCGACGTCAGCTACCGTGCCCGGCATGCCGGTCGATCTGAACGCGATGCTGGAGCCGTCCCGCTGCGCCGTGGTCACCTCCGAGGTGCAGAACGGCGTCCTGGGCCCGGCGGCCCTGTTCCCCGACCTCGCCGCCGCGGCGCGGTCGCACATCCCGGCCATGGTGCGGGTGGTGGACGCCGCGCGCGCGGCCGGCGTCCCGGTCATCCACGCCACGGTCTACCGCCGCCCCGACGCCCGCGGCGCGAACACCAACGCCCGCCTGTTCGCCGCGGCCCTGAAGTCGGCCCGCCGCGACGACGTGGAGGACCTGCTCCCCGGCTCGCAGGCGGCGGCGGTGATCGACCAGATCGGCCTGCTGGAGGAGGACATCGAGCTGCCGCGCTACCACGGCCTGGGGCCGATGTACGACTCCGGCCTGGCCGCCGTCCTGCGCAACGTCGGCGCCCGGACGGTGATCCCGGTCGGCCTGTCGGTCAACGTGGCGATCACCAACCTGGTGATGGACGCGGTCAACGCCGGCTTCGACGTGGTGCTGCCGCGCGACGCGGTGGCCGGCGTGCCGGCGGCGTACGCGGAGGCGATGATCGAGAACACCCTGGCGGTGCTGGCCGTGCTGACGACCAGCACCGATCTGGCGGCTGCCTGGGGGAGGTGAGACCGCCTCACCCCCCGAGCTGCGCCTCCCGCTGCCGCGTCGTCGAGTGCACCGGATCGGTGTCGAACCGCGGCAGCACCTCGCGTCCGAACGTCTCCACCGACTCGATCGCCACGTCTATCGGCATCGCCGTCGACAGCATCCCGAACACCAGCTGGTCCGCCCCGATCGCCTGCACCGCCTCGACCGCGCCGGCCACCTCCTCCGGCGTGCCGATGCACATCGCCTTGGCCTCGATCACCGCGTCGATCGTCGCGCGGTCCATCTCCGGGATGCGGCCGCCGAGGTCGTTGACCCACTGCGGGCGCGGGAAGGTGTCCAGGTACTTCCACAGCAGCGTCTGGTGGTAGCCCGAGCCCATCGTCGCGGCGACCTCGCGGGCGCGTTGGCCGTCCTCCAGGCACACCAGTTGCGAGGTGACCATGACGTTGTTGTTGATGTAGCCGCCGACCGGGTTCTCGCAGCGTTCGATCTCCTCCTTGTAGATGGCGATCAGCTTGCCCAGGTCGTCCATCGAGGCCTGCGCGAAGCAGAGCACGCCGATGCCCATCTGGCCGGCCTTCTTGAAGGTGCCGGGCGATCCGGCCGCGACCCACAGCGGCGGGTGCGGGTCGGTCAGCGGCTTGGGCAGGACGTTGCGCGGCGGCATCGAGAAGAAGCGGCCTTCGAAGCTGTAGTCCGTCTCCTTCCACATGCGCACGATCTGCGGCAGCGTCTCGTCGACCATCTCGCGCGTCACGTCGGAGTCCTCGATGCCGAACCCCTTGGTCTCGGTGGTCGAGGAGCCGCGGCCGACGCCGAACTCGAACCGGCCGCCGGACAGGTGGTCCAGGACCGCCACCTTCTCGGCGACCCGGGCCGGGTGGCTGACCGGCGGGGTGATGTTGAAGATGCCCGAGCCCACGTGGATGCGCTCGGTGGCGGCGGCCAGGTAGCCCAGGAACGCCTCGTTGGCGGACAGGTGCGAGTACTCGTCGAGGAAGTGGTGCTCGGTGGCCCAGGTGTACTTGAAGCCCGCGCGGTCGGCGGCCTTGACCAGTTCGATCTCGTCGCGGAGCCGCGTGGCCTCCGTGATGTCCGGGCGGTCCTGTGGTACGTAGAGGCTGTTGAAGAGGCCGAACTCCACGGTGGGCTCCTACTCGTCGTCGGTCGGCGCCATCTGACGCACCGTCAGATATCGTACTGATCGGCTTTGCGGTCGCAAGGGGCACGGCTCTTCCGCCTGATCGCGGCGTGGAGTAGAACTGCGATGAACTGACCCATCGTCAGATTTGAGCTGGAGGCGCGCGATGCTGGACGCGGGGAGCCTGTGGGAGCTGATCGAGCGGCGCGCCGAGGCCGATCCGGACCGCGAGCTGCTGGTGGACTCCGGCGGGTCGCGGATGACCAACGGCGCCTTCCGGGACGCCGCGCTGCGGACCGCGGCCGGGCTGCACGGTCTCGGGGTGCGCGCCGGGACCGTGGTGTCCTGGCAGCTGCCGACCTGGAACGCCGGCTACGTGCTGATGGCCGCGCTGAGCCGGCTCGGCGCGGTCCAGAACCCGGTCATCCCCATCTACCGCGACCGCGAGGTGGGGTTCATCGTCCGGCAGATCGCGCCGGAGCTGGTGATCACGCCCTCGGAGTTCGGCGGCTTCGACTTCGCGGCGATGGCCGCCCGGCTGACCCAGGGCACTGCGACACGGCATATCACCGCCGACCGCACCCTGCCCGAGGGCGACCCCGCGGTGCTCCCGCCGTATCAGGCCCCTGCCGAGCGTGAGCTGCGCTGGTACTTCTACAGCTCGGGCACCACCGCCGACCCCAAGGGCGCCCGGCACACCGACGCGGCGATCCTGGCCGCGGCCCGCGGCATGCACACCTGCCTGGCGCTGACCGGTGCGGACATCAACGGGATGGCGTTCCCGCTGACCCACGTCGCGGGACCGATCTGGCTCGCGTCCTCGCTCATGGCCGGGCTGTCGAACGTGCTGCTGGACCGGTTCGACCCGGCGGCGGCCGTCGAGCTGTTCGGCCGGGAGAAGGTGACGCTCGGCGGCTCGGGCACGCCGTTCCACCTGGCCTATCTCAAAGCCCAGCGGGAGTTCGCGAAGACCCGCCCCGGGGAGCGCGCCTTCCCCACCTTCCGGCTGTGCAACGGCGGCGGCGCGCCGCGTCCGGCGACGCTGCACGCCCAGATCCGCGACGAGGTCGGAGGCCTGGGCGTGATAGCGGGCTGGGGCCTGACCGAGGCGCCGATCCTGACCATGTCCACGGTGCACGACCCGCAGTCGGCGCTCGACGACTCCGAGGGGCGCCCGATGCCCGGCGTCGAGCTGCGGGTGGTGACGCTGGAGGGCAAGCCCGCCGCCCCCGGCGACGAGGGCGAGCTGCGGGCCAAGGCGCCGCAGCTGATGCTCGGCTACGTGGACGAGGCGCTGAACGCCGACGCCTTCGACCCGGACGGCTACTTCCGCACCGGCGACCTCGGGACCGTGGACGCCGAAGGCTTCGTGCGGATCACCGGTCGGCTCAAGGACATCATCATCCGCAAGGGCGAGAACATCTCCGCCAAGGAGATCGAGGACTTGTTGTTCACGCATCCCGCGGTGGCCGAGGCCACGGTGATCGGACTCCCGGACGCCGAGCGGGGGGAGCGGGTGTGCGCGGTGGTCGTCGGGGCGGAGGGCGCCGAGCCGCTGGAGTTCGCGGAGATGGTCGCGTTCCTGAAGCAGGCCGGGCTGACCACGCACAAGCTGCCGGAGCAGTTGGAAGTCGTGGACGGGCTGCCGCGCAATCCCACCGGGAAGGTGATCAAGCGGGATCTGGTGGCGCGGTTCCGGGACTAGCCGGCTGCCGTCGTCGGTTCTGAATCAGTCGGTACTGAAGGTGAGATGGCGGTACCGGCGGGGTGTACCGGTACCGCCATCTCAGGACCGGTCGCCATTGGCCGGTCCTTGCTTTTACGCCGCCGCGGCCTTGAGGAGCGCTTCGGCTTCGGCGACGACTGCGGCCGGCGCCGGCACGGAATGCGTGCCGGGCCCGCGGTAGGTGCGGTGCGGATCCAGGCCGGACAGCCGTGCCGCGAGCACGTCGGCCTGGGCCAGCACCGTGTCGGACCGTCCGGACAGGCTCCGGCGGTGCTCGGCGCACGCTCCGAGGGCGTGGATATGCGGGTCCGAGACGCTGCGCAGGGTGTCGTCCACGACGATCCCGCGCGCCACCGCCAGACCCGAGGTCCAGGCCAGGGCCGTGTTCGGCGCGGTGCCGCAGGCGATGACCGCCAGGTCGCAGGTCAGCCGGTGGCCGTCGGCCAGCGTGACACCGCCGAGCCGGCCGTCGGGGCCGGATATCAGAGCCCGGACCCGGCAGTCCTGGTAGGCGATGACCCCGGTGCGGCGCAGCGTGAGGTAGGCGTCGGTCGGCGTGATCTCCGGGGTGGCCGGGGTCTGGTCGATGAGCTCGACGTGCAGCGGGTCCTCCGCGCGCAGCAGGCGCAGCGCCGCGGCCACGTCCAGGCCGGTGGTGCTGCCGCCTATGACGACGGCGTGGGTGGCGGCGGTCGCGGCCTCGGCCAGGCGACGGAAGTCGGCGGCGGTGTGCGCGGAGTGGACGCCGGGGAGCAGGTCCAGGCCGTCGTCGGTCCGCAGGCCCTTGATCGGCGGCAGCACCGGATTGGCGCCGGTGGCCAGGACCAGGGTGTCGTACGGCTGGACCCACCGGTCGGAGCCGTGGACCAGCCGGTGCATGCGGTCCACGGCCACGGCCCGGACCCCTGCCCGCACGGTCAGACGCGGGTCGGCCGGGGTCGGCAGTGCGGCCGGGTTCGGCATGACTGCGCCGGCAGCTCCGGTAGCTCCGGCGGTGCCGATCAGCGTGCCCGGCAGTGCCGAGCGGTCGTGCGCTGTGCCACCCTCGCCGGCGTAGACGGTGACGTCCACGTCGGCGTCCGCGGCCAGCAAGCCGGAGACGAGGCGATGGGCCGCCAGGCCCCAGCCGACCACGACGATCTTCCTGGTCATCACAGGATCCCTTCGGTCGGCGACGCGATGCCTTCACGATGCCCGACCGACGTTTCCGGCCCGCTTCGCCGATGTTTCGGCCGCCGTTCGCGTTCGGGGCCGGAGTAGGCTGCGTGCTCTCGGGTCGGGGGGCGTACGGAATCGGGGGGAAGACCATGCGCGAACAGGTCGAACGGCAGCGCGCGAAACTGATCGTCGGCGGCATGATGTCCGCGGCGGTGATCGGCTGGGGCGTCGCGGGGTGCAGCCACGACGACCACGACCGCTGCGTGGACCAGGAGTTCTCCCCGCTTCCGAGCTTCTCCGGCAGCGACGGGGGCGGCCGAGCGGTGCTCGGAGCGTGGCTGGTCGACGGCGAGTCGGCGGGGCTGGGGATCCGGGAGTCGGACGGACTGGTGACGGACACCTACGCGCGGTTTGTGCCGCACGTCATAGACGGATAGCTCGACAGCCGGACGGTTACTGGGACGAACGCCATCGATCAGCGACAATGGCGGGCATGGCCGAGCCGAAGAAGCAGCAGTGGGTCCTCACCCTGTCGTGTCCGGACACCCCCGGTGTCGTGCACGGCGTCGCGAACTACCTCCTCATGACGGGCTGCACGATTCTGGACAGCCAGCAGTACGGCGACCCGGACACCGGATTGTTCTTCATGCGGGTCAGCTTCGAGCGGGTGCACGACGAGGTGACGCTGGAGCAGCTCAACAGCAGCTTCGAGGCGGTCGGGGCGACCTTCCGGATGGCCTGGCGGATCCACGACGCCAACGAGCTCATGCCGGTGGTGCTGATGGTCAGCAAGTTCGGGCACTGCCTGAACGACCTGCTGTTCCGGGCGAGCACCGGGGCGCTGCCGGTGCGGGTCGCCGCCGTGGTGTCCAACCACGGCGACTTCGAGGAGCTGACCCGCTCCTACGGCGTGGACTTCGTCCACCTGCCGGTCGCCGCCGGCGACGCCGAAGCCAAGGCGAAGGCCGAGGCCACGCTGCTGGAGGTGGTCCAGAGCCGGGGTGTGGAGCTGGTCGTGCTGGCCCGCTACATGCAGGTGCTCAGCAACGACGTGTGCAAGGCGCTGGAGGGCCGGATCGTCAACATCCACCACTCCTTCCTGCCGAGCTTCAAGGGCGCCAAGCCCTACCACCAGGCGCATGCCCGCGGCGTGAAGCTGATCGGGGCCACCGCCCACTACGTCACCGCCGACCTCGACGAGGGCCCGATCATCGAGCAGGAGGTGGCGCGCGTCGGCCACGGCGTCAGCCCCGAGCAGCTGGTCGCGGTCGGCCGGGATGTGGAGTGCCAGGTGCTGGCGCGCGCCGTGAAGTGGCACGCCGAGCACCGGGTGTTGTTGAACGGGAACCGGACGGTCGTCTTCCCTTAGGACGGACGGGGCGAGGCCCTGGAAAGCGCCGCGCGCTTCCCAGGGCCCGTTTGTTCAGGAGCTCGACTGGCTTCCGGAGGGCTGGCTGGATCCGGTGCCGGGCGGCTGGCTGTTTCCGGAGGACTGGCTGCCGGGCGGCTGGCTGTTTCCCGACGACTGGCCGCCGCCCGGCTGGCTGTTTCCGGACGACTGGCTTTCCGGCGGCTGGCTGTTTCCGGAGGACTGACTCCCCGACGGCGGGGTGTTCGCCCAATTCCACGACCCGCTCGCCCCGGTCGGCGGCGCCCCGACCGGGAACGCGCCGGCCGGCAGGGAGGGCGAGGGCAGCGTGTACCCGCTCGAATTCGGCGGCGCCATGTTCTGCAGCTGCTTGGTGATGTCTTCCAGGTGCTGCACTTGCGCCTTCGCATAGCCCAGGAACCCGGCGTCGCTCAGGATCTTGGCCAACTGGGCGTTGCTCAGCAGCGGCGTCGCCGACGTGGGCGGTGCCATGCCGTTCGGGGCGCCGCCGGTCGAGGTGCCCAGCAGAAGGTCGACCCGCGGGTCCGTCAGTCCCTTCCCGACGTATCCGGCGCTCGGAGCGCCCGAGGGGTAGTTGTTCACGACGACGTTCCCGCCCGCGGTGCTGGTCTGGACGCAGGTCGGCGGGGCCGGCGTGCCGCAGCTCAGCGGATTCCCGTCCAGCGTCGAAGCCGGTTCCGCGGAGGGGAACATGAGGTTCGTCTTGCCGTTCGGCCCGGTGAGGACGAGGACCCAGGTGTTCGTGGCCTTCACCGTGTATCCCGCCGGCAAGGCCGCCTGGATGTACTTCACCGAGCCCTTGGCGAAGTCGACGTTGAAGTCCTGCTGCTCGTTGTACAGCTTGCAGTACTGCGCCAGGTCGCCCTTAACGGTGCCCGGGGTGTTGCAGTACGGCGTCCACCACATGCCGTCCGGGAACGACGGGCTGCTGCTCGCCGTCGTCGCCGCGGAAGTGCCCGGGCCGCCCGCGGGGCTCGCGCCGTTCCCGGATCCGCCGCTCATGGCCGCGACCCCCGTCCCCACCGCCAGCACCGCCAGCGCCGCAGCCCCGGACAGCGCCCAGTCCCGCCGCCGCCGGCGCATGCCCCAGTCCATGGCGGCGTCGATGACGTCCCGCTGCTGTGGCTCGTCCTGCGGCGCCGGAAGCGCGCCGGACAACAGCTCACGCATGTCGTTCACAGTTCTTCTCCCAGCTAGTCGTGGATGAGCTCGCTGACGGCCGCACCGAGCCGCTGCCGCAGAATGGCGATCGCCCGGGACGTCTGGCTCTTGACCGTCCCGGAGGAGATCCCGAGCGCGTCGGCCGTCTGCTCGACGGTCAGGTCCTCCCAGAACCGCAGGACGACGACGGCCCTGGCCCGGGGCGGCAGCGTGTCGAGTGCGCTGCGCACCGCGAGCCGCAGGGCGGCGTCGTCGGCCGGGGAAGCCGGTTCGGGGGCGTCGTCCAGGGCGACGGTCGGGCGGTCCTTCTGCTTGAGATCCAGGAAGGCGCGGTACAGCACCGTGCGGGCGTACGCGTCGACGGAGTCGGCACGGCTCACCCTCGGCCAGGACCGGAACAGCCGACCGAAGGTCGTCTGCACGAGGTCCTCGGCGGTGTGCCAGTCCCCGCACAACAGGTACGCGCTACGGCGCAAGTGGGGCTGTGCCCCCACGGCGTACTCACGGAACTGTTCGCGGGCATCGGCCGAACCGCCATGCACCAGCGGGCTCTTGAGTTTCCTCACGTTAGGTATGACCGGAGGACGGTCCGCGTGGTTGGAACAGAGGACGGGTTTCTTCGTCCCCTGTGAGTTCTTCTGTGACTTCTTTCGGGCGATCCCTACACCGGGACCTCATGGCCGATCGCCATCAGCAGCGCCCCGAGCTGCACGATCAGCTGCTGCTCGATCTCCGTGCGGGCCAGGTCCTGGTGCTTGAGCCAGTCCAGCACCGCGGTCTCGGCGGCGGCGACCCAGCACTTGAGCGTCATCCGGACGAGCGGGTCCACCGGTGTGGGTTCGCCGAGTCCTTCCACGAGGAGTTCATAGACGGTGTCCTCCACGGAGTGCACCAGCGCGGCCGACTCCCCGCCCGAGCCGTACGCCGCAGAACCGCCGAGCAGCGCGACGAACCCGGCGGAGTGCGCCTCGGCGAACTCCACGAACGCCCGGACCGCGCGGTCCAGCCGCTGGAGCGGGGTGTCGCCGGGCTCGACCTGCGCCAGGCGCCGCGTCAGCTCGGCCGCGGCCTTGGACAGCGCGGCGGCGTAGAGCTCCTGCTTGGTGCCGAAGTAGTGGTAGACCAGCGCGCGCGAGGCGCCGGCGGCCTGCGCCACGTCGTCGACCGAGACCTCGTCGGGGCCGCGCGTGGCGAGCAGGTCCAGGGCCGCCTCGATCAGCTCGTCGCGGCGTCGGTCGACCGACAGCCGGCGGCGGGGCGCCGTGCGCGGCGCGGGGCGGACGGGCTGGGAGCTGCGGGACTCGGACTGCACATCGCCATGCTGCCACGTCCGGCGCCGGGAACGAATCGGCAAGCGTGTCGCGACCGTTCCCGAATCTGCTCCGGTGTTCCCGAATCTGCCCGAACAGTGCTCTTCGGGGCCGCCGGTGTCCGTCCCGGAAACGGGGTCTTGTCGGCGGGACACTCCGCGTTTACATTAGACGCCGTGTCCAATAAAACCGGCCCCACCCCCGAAGCCCTGCGGCGTCACCGCGACGCACAGGCGCTGGCCTACCGCTGTGCCGAGACGGTCGGTGCGGGTCTTGAGGCCGGCGTCACCGAGCGGGAGGTCGCGCACCGGATGCGCGCCTTCCTGCGGGAGAACGGCGTCGAGGACTTCTTCCACATCCCCTTCGCGTGGTTCGGGGAGCGCACCGCGTTCCGCTCGCTGAAGGGCCCGTGGACGCCGCTGCACTTCTTCCCGACGAACAAGCGGCTGCAGGAGGGGATGTCGTACATCCTCGACTGCTCCCCGGTGGTCGACGGGTACGTCTCCGACATCGGCTACGCCGGCGTCCTCGGCGGACCCGGCGCGAACCGCATCTTCGACGCGCTCATGCGCGACCTCGCGGAGTACCGCACGGTGATCCTGGAACGGATCAAGGCCGGGGACACCCTGTCCGAGGTCTACGCGGCCGTCGACGTCCTCATCGCGCGGCAGGGATACGAGTCCCGGCACAAGGTCTACCCCGGCCGCGTCATCGGCCACCAGGTCGGCCGGATGACCCAGCGCCGGAACATGGGCCGCTACGCGTTCGGCTTCGGCCTGCGGACGCTGGAGACCCTCGGCCGCGAGATCGTCACCGAGGGCATCAAGGGCCGCTCCCCGCTGTGGGCCGGCGGCCGCGCCTCCCGCCACGCGCCCACGCCGGGGCTGTGGGCGGTCGAGCCGCACATCGGATTTCGCGACGTGGGAGTGAAGTTCGAGGAGCTGCTGGTCGTCACCGAGGACGACGCCTTCTGGCTCGACGACGACCTGCCGCACGTCCGGCGGTGGCAGGAGCAGGCCCGGACACTGGAAGGCGCCCACTCATGACCCAGGACGTCCGCACTCTCGCGGTCACCGTCGAGGGCGGCAAACTCTCCGTCCACACCTACGGGGACCCCTCGAAGCCGACCGTGATGTTGGTCCACGGTTACCCCGACACCCAGGCGGTGTGGGACGGCGTGGTGTCCGAACTCGTTGAGGACTTCCACGTCGTCACCTACGACACCCGTGGCATCGGCGCTTCCAAGGGGCCGCTGTTCAAGCACGGCTATACGTTGGAACACCTTGCGGACGACCTCTATGCGGTCGCCGACGTAGTCGCCCCCGATATGCCGATCCATCTGGTCGGCCACGACTGGGGATCCATCCAGGCCTGGGAAGCGGTCACCCGTGCGGACTCCGCACAGCGTTTCCTTTCCTATACGTCCATCTCTGGTCCCTGCCTGGACCACGCCGCTATGTGGACGCGCTCCGGTATCCGGAAGCCGACGCCCAAGGCAGCGGCGCGTTCGCTGAAGCAGGCGCTCGCGTCGTGGTACATCGTCGTGTTCCACCTGCCTGTGGGACCGCGCGTGGCGTGGCGGCTCGGTCTGGCCAAGCAATGGCCACGGATCATCAAGGCTATAGAAGGCACCAGACTCGATCCCTCGCCGACTCTGCATAGGGATGGTTCGCGCGGCGTCCTCTATTACCGGGCCAACATGCTGCCCAAGATGCGGCACCCCGAGGAGCGGCCGACCACGGTCCCGGTCCAGGTGCTCACACCGACCGGCGACCGGTTCGTCACCCCGGCCCTGGCCGCCCAGGCGCCGGTGCCGTGGACGGAGCGGCTCTATGTGCGCAAGGTCAACGGCGGCCACTGGATCGTGGTGAAGAAGCCGGCGCTGATCGCCGAGCGGATCCGGGAGTTCGTCCAGTCCAGCATCGCGACTCCGGGAGGACCCGAGCCTGTGCGTTCCCTACTGCGTGCCGAGGCAAAGCAAGGCACTAAAGACCGGCGCGAGTTCGAGGACAAGCTCGTCGTCATCACCGGCGCCGGCTCCGGGATCGGACGCGCCACCGCGTTGGCTTTCGCCGAGAAGGGCGCGGACATCGTCGTCGCCGACATAGACGCTGTCGCCGCGGCGCGGACCGTGGAGCTGGTGGAACTGCTCGGCGCGCGCGGCTACCTCTATACGGTCGACGTCTCCTCCGGTGAGGCTATGGAGAAGTTCGCGAACGACGTGAAGGCGACGGCAGGCGTCCCCGACGTGGTCGTCAACAACGCGGGCATCGGGATGTCCGGTCCGTTCCTCGCCACAGAGGTGAAGGACTGGGAGAAGATCCTCGGCGTCAACGTGTGGGGCGTCATCCACGGCGCGCGCTGCTTCGGCGAGATGATGCGGGAGCGCGGCGAGGGCGGGCACATCGTGAACCTCGCATCGGCGGCCGCTTATACGCCGTCGCGCACGCTCTCCGCGTACTCGACCTCCAAGGCCGCCGTCCTCATGCTCTCCGAGTGTCTGCGCGCGGAGTTCGCCCGCCACGGCATCGGCGTCTCGGCGATCTGCCCGGGCTTCATCGCCACCAACATCACCCGGACCACGAAGTTCGTCGGGCAGAGCGCGGAGCAGCAGGAGCGCACCCGGCAGCGCGTCACCGGCCTGTACCGGAGGCGGAACTTCGGCCCCGACAAGGTGGCCGAGCGCATCGTGGACGCCGTGCGGCGCGACAGGCCGGTGGTCCCGGTGGCGCTGGAGGCGAAGGCGAGCAAGGCCATCTCGCGGCTGTCCCCGGCGCTGGCCCG
This sequence comes from Catenulispora sp. MAP12-49, assembly GCF_041262705.1. Lineage (NCBI taxonomy): Bacteria > Bacillati > Actinomycetota > Actinomycetes > Catenulisporales > Catenulisporaceae > Catenulispora > Catenulispora sp. MAP12-49. The sequence goes on from NZ_JBGCCP010000001.1 coordinate 866,501, forward strand.
CCGGATGGCGAAGATCGACCCGACCGGCTGAGGAGCTGAACCGACATGGCTGACACCCCGGCGGTCGCCGACACCGCGGCCGAGACGGACCCGGCGACCACCTCGGACATCGAACGGCACCCGGACCTCAAACCGCGGCGGGTGAAGTTCGACTGGGAGAACACGCCGCTGCACTGGATCCCCGAGGATCCGTACGCGACGCACATCATCAACGTGCTGCACCTGCTGCTGCCGGCCGGCGAGCGCTGGTTCGTGCACGTCTACAAGCAGATCCTGCCCTACATCCGCGACGAGCAGCTCAAGGCCGAGGTCAAGGGCTTCATGGGCCAGGAGGGCACGCACGCGGTCGCGCACCAGAACGTGCTGCACCACATGAAGGTGCAGGGGCTGGACCCGGACCCGTTCGTGGCGCAGATCGAGTGGCTCTTCGAGCAGCTGCTCGGGGACAGCACCATGCCGCCGTTCGCGCGCAAGAAGTGGCTGCGCGAGCGGCTGGCGGTCATCGCGGCGATCGAGCACTTCACGGCGGTGCTCGGCAAGTGGATCGTGGACTCCCGCGGCCTGGACACCGCCGGCGCCGACCCGGTGATGCTGGACCTGCTGCGCTGGCACGGCGCCGAGGAGGTTGAGCACCGCTCGGTGGCCTACGACGTGTTCATGCACCTGGACGGCTCCTACGCCCGCCGCACCCGCGCGATGCTGGTGACCTCCGTGGCCTTCGCCTGGATCTGGGGCCGGGGCGCGAAGTACATGGTCGCCCACGATCCGCACGGCCTGCGCCCCGGCCGGCCGAGCCGGATGACCGAGCGCGAGTTCCTGGGACGCTTCCGCGCCGCGGCCCGCCGCGGCCGCCTGCCTTCCCTCGGCAGCCTGGTCGTCGAGGTGCCGAGGTACCTCAAGCCGTCGTACCACCCGTCGCGCCACGGCTCGACGCAGTCGGCGCTGGACTACCTCGCGGTGTCCCCGGCCGCCGTCTACGCGGCCGAGCTGGCGGCGGCGCGGAAGGGCGGCGCGGGCGGCGCGGGCTGAGCGCCGCCCCTCAGGACGGCGGGGTCGTGGCAGATCAGGGCTGCCGCGACCCCGCCTTTGCGTGCGTCTTTTCCAGATCTTGATCGGGCGCTAAATCCCTTTTGGCCCGATTCCTGTCGGCGCGACGATCTAGCATGTGGCCATGCAGCAAAGCACGGATGTCTCCGACCCGCACTGTCAGTCCGGCCGCGCCTGGGTGGACGAGGCGATCCGGCGCGTCTCGGCGGACGCCAACCGCTCCGCCGACACGCACCTGATCCCGCTCCGGCTGCCCGACCCGTGGCCGGAGTGGGGTATCGACGTGTACCTCAAGGACGAGTCGACGCATCCCACCGGTTCGCTCAAGCACCGGCTGGCGCGCTCGCTGTTCCTGTACGGGCTGTGCAACGGCTGGATCCGCGAGGGCACGACGATCGTGGAGGCCTCCAGCGGCTCGACCGCGGTGTCCGAGGCCTACTTCGCGCGGATGCTGGGCCTGCCGTTCGTGGCGGTGATGCCGCGCTCGACGTCCAAGGAGAAGTGCGAGCTCATCGAGTTCCAGGGCGGGCAGTGCCACTTCGTGGACGACCCCGGCGCACTGTACGAGGAGGCGCGGCGGGTCGCCGCCTCGGCCCCGGCCGCGTCCGGCGGCGGCCACTACATGGACCAGTTCACCTACGCCGAGCGGGCCACCGACTGGCGGGGCAACAACAACATCGCGGAGTCGATCTTCGAGCAGATGGGGCAGGAGCGGCACCCCTGCCCGCGCTGGGTCGTGGTCGGAGCCGGGACCGGGGGCACTTCCGCGACGATCGGCCGATACCTGCGGTACCAGCGGTACGGGACGCAGCTGTGCGTCGTGGACCCGGAGAACTCGGCGTTCTTCGAGGGCTGGCGCAGCCACGACCTGTCGTACGTGACCGGCAAGGGCTCGCGCATCGAGGGCATCGGCCGCCCGCGCGTGGAGCCGTCCTTCCAGCCGGACGTCGTGGACCGTATGATCCGGGTCCCGGACGCCGCGTCCATCGCGGCCATGCGGCTGGTCTCCGAGATGTCCGGCCGCGACGCCGGCGGCTCGACCGGGACCAACTTCTGGGGCGTGGTGAAGCTGATGTGCGAGCTGCGCGCCGTCGGGGCCCGGGGCTCCATCGTCACCCTGTTGTGCGACGGCGGCGAACGGTATCGGAACACTTACAAATCCGAGGCATGGCTGGCTGAGCAAGGGCTCGATCTGGCACCGTACAGCGAGCAGTTGCGAGTGGCGCTCGCCACCGGGAACTGGCCCGAATGAGGGCTCTGACGATGCCGGCCGAGTAGTCGATCCGGGGATTGTCACAAAGCTGTTTCGAAGTCTTTACCTGCGACGGGGCAACCATCAGGTGCTACGTACGTAGGCCCACACCTTTCTACGCACATCGCAGGATGCGCAGATTCTCGCCTCTGGGGAGGGTTGCGTGGGCGGTTGAATATCGCCGCCCACGTCCCACCTACGGAGGAACCCCCATGCATGTCACGAACAAGGCTCGGCCGGCCTTCGCCGCCGAGGCCGCGTCCGGTGCCGGCATGGGAGTGACGGCTCCGTCTTCCGCCGCGGAGGCCGTGCTCTCCATCCCCCTCAACTCGGGTGACGGATCGAGCGCCGACTTCATGAACTCGAACTCCGACGGCCATGGCCGTTACCTCTCATTCACCGCCGACGTCCTCGGCGGTCTCATGGCCTGACCGGCCGCACCCCCCAGCCTGGCCGCGATCGGCCCGGGTCCACGAGGCCCGCACCGACCCGCGACCAGCCCCGCCGCCGCGAGGCGACCGGGGCACCACACACAACTGAAGACAGCAGAAAAACGAACGCCGGAGCAGCCAGTCCCAGGCACCCGGCCCATTCCGGAGGTCCCCCCAATAATGGGAAACCAGAACCACTCTGTCGCCCGTAAGCGTCTTTCGACGCTGGCCATCTCCACCACGCTGGCCGCAGTCGGCGTCGGTGTCGTCGGCACCGGTGCGGCGAACGCCGCGACCGGCACGCCGCAGGCGCACACGCAGGGCGGCCAGCAGGTCGCCGCCAGCGTGTTCAAGGCGTCGGTCACCACAGGCGCCGGCGCGACGAGCCTGACCGGCAACGTCGACCTGACCGGCACCACGGTCGACGCGAGCATCGCGAACACCGCCTCGGTCACCATCAACTGGGATGGCGCCAAGGACGTCCAGACGGTCAACTTCGCGGCCGACGGCACCCTGTCCGCGTCCGCGGCCAAGGTGGCCCACCCCTACGCGGCCGCCGGCACCTACAACGTCATAGTGACCCTGAACGACGGCTCCAAGACGCCGCCGACCGTGACGCAGAAGATCACCGTGTCCGACGTGACGCTCGCCGCGTCGCTGTCCGCGACCAGCACCAAGAAGAACAGCCCGGTGACCCTGTCCCTGGCCGGCTCTTCGGTGGACCAGTCGGTCAAGACCGCTTCGACCACGGTCAACTGGGGCGACAACGTCACCACGACCTTCCCCGGCGACCCGTCGCAGATCAAGGCCACCGACGCGAAGCTGTCGCACTCCTACGCCGCCGACAAGACCTACACGGTCACGGTGACGCTGAGCGACGGTGCCGCCAAGCCCACGACGGCCACCCAGACCTTCACCGTGAAGGTCAGCGAGACCGGCACCGTGGTCCTGCAGGCCGCCGGCGCGACCCGCTACGAGACCGGTGTCCAGATCTCGCAGCACCAGTGGGCCGACACCGGTGTCACCACCGACAACCGCGAGCAGGCCAAGTCGGTCGTGCTGGCCACCGGCAACGACTTCGCCGACGCGCTGGTCGCCGTGCCGTTCGCCAAGAAGGTCCAGGGCCCGCTGCTGCTCACCGACGGCCTCGCGACCACGACCAACGACAAGGTGCTGACCGAGATCGAGCGGATCCTGCCGAAGGGTTCGAGCGTCTACCTGCTGGGCGGCACCGCGGCGCTCAACTCGGGCATCGAGACCCAGCTGCAGAAGCAGGGCTACACCACCCACCGCCTGGCCGGCGCGGACCGTTTCGAGACCGCGCTGCAGGTCGCCGAGAGCCCGCTGGGCATGAACAACCCGTCGCACGTGATCGTGGCCCGCGGTGACGAGGGCCAGAACCACGACGGCTTCGCCGACGCCCTGGCGGCCGGTCCGTACGCGGCCAACGTGTTCGGCGCCGGCGACGGCGGCTCGGCGGTGGTCCTGAGCAACTTCAAGAGCTTCGACGCCGACACCGCGGCCTACGTGAACAGCAAGCTGAAGGCGGGCCAGCAGAACGTGGCCGCCATCGGCGGCCAGGCCGTCGCGGCGATGACGACCATCAAGGGCTCGGCCGGCACCTACAGCACCGCGTATGGCAGCGACCGCTACATCACCGCAGCCATGGTGGCCTCGCACTTCCTGCCCAACGGCAAGACCGACCAGATCGGTGTCGCCACCGGCCTGGTGTACCCGGACGCCCTGACCGGTGGTGCCTACATGGCCACCGTCAACGGCCCGCTGCTGCTGACCGACCCGAAGGTGCTGCCGGCCTCCACCGCGGCCGCGATCAACGGCACCAGCACCACGGAGATCAACATCTTCGGCGGCAACGCCGCCGTCTCGCAGGACGTCGCGAAGCAGATCGCGGCCCTGGTGAAGGTCACCACCATCGGCAAGTTCTAAGAATCCGCCGAGGGACCAGGGCGCTCTTCGCGAGTGCCTGACAACTGAATAGCCAGACCTCTGCCAGGCCCGCCGGATTCGTCCGGCGGGCCTGGTGTGTCATTCGGTGTGCCCCGCCGGGCTCAGCGCTGCGGGTGGTTCTGCGCCGGGGCCAGGCCCCCGGTCATCGCCGTCGGCCGGTTGAAGTACGACGTCCCGTTCTGCAACGTGACCCCCTTCATCAGCGTACTGACGGTGACGAAGGTGTACCCCTGCTGCCTGAGCTGCTGGATCACCGCGGGCATCGCGTCGACCGTGGTCTTGTGCGTGTCGTGGGAGAGCACGATGCGGCCGGGCTCGGCGTGGCCGACGATCTGGTCGGCGACGCGGGCCGGGTCCGGGTACTTCCAGTCCTCGGGGTCGACACGCCACATGATGAAGGGGAAGCCGCCGATGCCGCGCACCGTGTCGTTGACCGCGCCGTAGGGCGGACGGACCAGCGTCGGGCGCGGTATGCCGGCCGCGGCTATCGCGTCGGCGGCGCGGTTGATCTCGTCCTGGACCGCGGCGGCGGGCAGCTTGGAGAGGTCCTTGTGGTCCCAGGTGTGGTTGCCGACCTCGTTGCCCTCGGCGTACTCGCGGTTGACCAGGGACGGGTATTTGACCGCCTGGTCGCCGAGCACGAAGAAGGTGGCCGGGACGTTCTGGGCCTTCAGCAGGTCCAGCAGGCGGCCGGTGTCGGGGCCGGGGCCGTCGTCGAAGGTGAGGGCGATGCACTTGGCCACCGAGCAGTCGACGTCCGCGTTGGTGCGCGGGGTCGGCGGCGGGCGGTAGCCGGGGGTGGTGGTGCCGGGGCCGGGGTTCGGTGCGGTGCCGGAGGCGGTCGAGGGGCTGGTGCCGGGGGCGGTGGTGCTGCTGGTTCCGCTGCTCCCCGAGGCTCCTCCGGGCGTCTGTGTCTGTGTCTGTGTCTGTGTCTGGGCCTGGGTCTGGCTTTGGCCGCCGGGACTGGAATCCGTCCGCATCGCGGAGGGTCTCGCGCTCGACGGAGACGCGCTCCGCCCGCTGGATCCATTGCTCGCGCACGCTGTGGCCGTCGCTCCGACCGCGCCGAGGACGGCGACGGCGGTGAGGGTGTGCTTGAACTGGGACAAGAACGGGCGAATCATCGGACAATCATTCACTGCCGACCGGCCAGTTCCATAACCAGGCAGGTCAGTGCGCCGGAGTGAATCAGGGGTTCACAATGGGTGATCGTGCGGACACGCCTCCTTTCGATATCTTTCGACCGTGCAATCCCATGAGCACCGCACCCGGATCCGCGCCGGCGCGCCCGGCGCCCCCGGCCTGGAGGAGCGGACCGTCGAGCCGTCCTCGGCGGCGCGCGTCATCGATCTCGGGCTCCGGATCGGCGAGCTGCTGCTGGCCAGCGGGGAGGGCAGCGAGGACGTCGAGGTCGCGATGGTCGGGATCACCGAGGCGTACGGCCTGGCCGGCTGCGAGACCAACGTCACCTTCACCGTGGTCACGCTGTCCTACCAGCCGAGCCTGATCGACACGCCCCTCTCGTTGGAGCGCGTGGTGCGGCGCCGGACCGTTGACTACACGAGCCTGGCCGACCTGCACCGGCTGGCCGTGGACATCAGCGCGGGCGGGATGTCGCTGGAGGAGGCGTACGGACGCCTGGCGGCGATCCGCCGGAACAAGTACCCGTATCCGCCCTGGGTGATCTTCGTCAGCCTCGGGGCGATCGCCGCGACGGCGGCCCTGCTGGTCGGCGGCGGCTACGCGGCCAGCCTGGTGGCGTTCGGCTGCGCCATCCTCGGGGACTGGCTGTACCGGCAGCTGGCCAAGACCGGGCTGCCGTCGTTCTACCTGCTGGCGGTGGCCGCGGTCCCCGGGGTGATCGCCGCGATCGTCCTGGACCGCCTGGGCATCCGCATCAACAGCTCGGCGGTCGTGGTCGGCGGCGTGTTCACGGTGCTGCCGGGGCGCGCGCTGGTGGCGGCGATCCAGGACGGCCTGACAGGCTTCTACATCACCGCCTCGGCCCGCCTGCTGGAGGTGGTGTTCCTGGTCGGCGCCCTGGTCAGCGGCATCACCCTGGTCCTGAAGGTGGGCCGCCAGGTCGGCGCGAGCTTCATCGTGGACGAGCGCCTGGCCCCGGTCCGCGCCGAGCCGCTGATCGCCCTGGTGGCGGCGGCCCTGGGAGTGTCGTTCGCGGTGGCGGTGCACACCCCGCGCCGCATACTGCCGTTCGCCGCCGTCGGCGCGGCGTTCAGCTGGGCGGCGGGCACGTATCCCGTCGAGTGGGGCCTGTCCCCGGTGATCGCGACCGGCCTGGCCGCGATGATCGTCGGCCTGATCGGCTACCTGGTCGCCCTCCACTACCGCACCTCGGCGCTGCCCTATGTGATTCCCGCCGTAGGACCCCTGCTCCCGGGTTCAGCCGTGTACTTCGCCATGTTGGAGATCACCAGCGGCGACAGCGGCCGCGGCATCGCCTCGCTGGAGACCGCGATCTCCCTGGGCCTGGCCATCGGCGCCGGCGTGAACCTCGGCGGCGAGCTGGCCCGCGTCTTCACCCGTATGCGCGGCACCAAGGAGCTGGTCTTCCGCTTCCGGCGGGACGCGGCGGGGGAGCAGGAGCCAGGCCTGCCGCCCCAACAAGGCTGAAAAAGCTGAAGGACGTGACCGCAGTCCCTCGGTCACGTCCCTCAGCAGCTTTGCACGGCAACGGCGTTCGCTATATGCGTTCGGCATATATGCCGAGCTCTATAGGAAGCCGGCCTGTCACCCGCCGCTCTTGCGACGGAACTGCCGCTTCGCCCCGGCCTTCCCATGGGCGGAGTGGATCTTCGAGTCCGAGGGCCCGCCCCCGGCCCCGCGAGCTCCGTTGCCCCGCTTGGCCTCCAGCGCCTCCAGGAAACGCCGCTTCTGCTCGTCGGCGTCCGAAGCAGCCTCCGGCCCACCCCCCGGCTCGCCGGGCTCCGACTGCGATCCCGCCGCGGTGGTGTCCATACCGGCCTCCTGATGCTGTGCGATGTGACGGAAGAGCTGTCCCGGCCAGCCTCCCACGACCACCGCGCACCGCACCACACGGATAACACGCGTCCCGCCGCCCGCGACACCGGGTAAGCTGTTCGCGCTACGCGCCCTCGTAGCTCAGGGGATAGAGCACCCGCCTCCTAAGCGGGGGGCCGTTGGTTCGAATCCAACCGGGGGCACTCGCAGTGACATGGGGTACGTGGGGCAGGCGGTTCGCCTGGGGTTTTCACGCTGAGCGATCGTCTCCGAACCCGGGGAACGCCCAAGTAAGTATGCTCATCGCATGACGCGCCCATTGCGTTCCACCGATCCCACCCGTATCGGCGACTACGAACTGACCGGCCGGATTGGCGGCGGCGGTATGGGCGACGTGTTCCTGGGGCGCTCTCCCGGCGGGCGGCCGGCGGCCGTCAAGGTGGTGCGGGATCTGCTCGCCGACGATCCGCGGTTCCGGGAGCGGTTCCGCCGTGAGGTGGCCGCCGCGCGGTCGGTGAGCGGCGCCTATACGGCCGCGGTGCTGGACGCCGATCCCGATGCCGAGCGGCCGTGGCTGGCCACCGCCTACATCGACGGGCCGTCGCTGCTCGCCCGGGTCTCCGATGGGGGACCCCTGGACGCGCAGGAGACCAGGGCCCTGGGCGCCGGGCTGGCGGAGGCGCTGCGCGACATCCACCGGGCCGGGCTCGTGCACCGGGACCCTGAAGCCCGGGAACGTGCTGCTGGCGGCGGACGGGCCGCGCCTGATCGACTTCGGCATCATCCGCGCGGAGGACGGCGAGGGTCTCACCGAGACCGGCTACGTCCTCGGCAGCGCCGGCTATATGGCGCCGGAACAGGCGGCCGGCGGCGAGGCGACCAGGGCGGCCGACGTCTACTCCCTCGGCGCCGTCCTCACCTTCGCGGCGACCGGCCACGGGCCCTTCGGCGACGGTCCGACGCCGGGCGTGCTGCTGCGGCAGGCCGCCGGGGACCGGGACATCTCGGGAGTGCCCGAGGGACTGCGTGATGTGGTGGCCCGCTGCCTGGACATCCTTCCCGGAGCGCGTCCTACGACGAACGCTCTACTGGAGCTCCTGGGCGGGAACGCTATAGCGACCGATGAGGTGCCGAGCCCCAAGGAAACGAAGAAGGCCCCGAGCACCAAGAAAGCCACGAAGACCCGTACCAAGGACCGCGCCAAGACGCCCGAGCTGGACGATCTGCTCAGGGGCGCGTCGCGCAACACCCAGAACGCTGAGATCGCGGCGACGCCGACGACGCTTATGCGCTCTGCCAAGAGCACCAAAGACGCCAAGGGCGCCAAAAGCGCTAAGAAGTCGTCGCGTCCGACCCCGCAGCCCGTCCCGACGCGCCGCAAGTTCCTGTTCTTCGGCCTGGCCGGTGCCGCGGTCGCCGCTTTCGGCGTGAGTGTCGCCGACATGCCCCACGGCGATTCCAAGACCACCGGCGCCGAGAGCGACGACAGCGCCGGCACGGCCGGGACCGGTCTGCCCACGGTCAAGGTCCCCGGTGTCATCAGCGGTCCGGCGAAGAACCCCGCGTGGTCCGCACCCGCCGCCAACGTCGGCTTCCTCGCGCTGTCCGGAACCACCCTCCTGGTGAAGGGCACGACCCTGTCGGCCTTCGAGACGTCCGTCGGTACCTCGCGCTGGGCTGCACCGAAGGACACCTTCAGCCAGCTCTACGACGGTGTCCTGCCCGCCACCGCCGACACGGTGTACGAGGTCGCGCCCACCGGCGACGACCTGATCGCGGTCGGGGTGGGGAAAGGCGACCAGTCCTGGAGCGCCCCCGCGCCCGCATCCTGGCTCACGCGCGGTCTGCTCGGGGCGTCCGCGGACCTCGTCGTCGGCTGGGCCTACACCAGCACCACCGAGTCCGCCGGCGACGGCTTGTGGGGCCTGGATCCGACGTCGCGCCAGGTGCTCTGGAGCACGAAGATCGGCACCATCGACGGCGCGCCCTACTTCAGTGCCGAGACCGGGCTGATCCTTTTGTCCCAGCCGAAGAGCCACCAGCTCACGGCTTACAACGCCAAGACCGGCAAGCTCGCTTGGACCGCCAAGGACACCACGCCGAACGACGACCCCGCGTTCGCCACCGCGATCGCCAGCCACGGTACGAGCATCTATTGGGCCACCAGCCGCCTCTATGCCTTCGATGCGAACGGCCGCGCCCTGTGGCCGGTGGGCGGCACCACCCCCGAGGGCAGCGACGGCGCCTTCCACGCGGTCATCGCCGACGACACCACGGTCTACGCGGCGTCGGAGGGCTCCTTCCCGGAAGAGAATGTGATCGCCGCGTATAAGGCTTCCGACGGTGCTCCCATTTGGCGTACGTCCTGGCCGAAGGACTTCCGTGACCCGAGCCTGGAGTGCGAGATGGCGCTCGGCGGCGGAAACCTCTACATCGTCGACCACGTCAGCGGAACCCTGGTCTGCCTCGACGCCAAGACCGGCGAGACCAACTGGCAGTTCCACGATCCCGCCGGCGCGAGCGTGAACAACGACTGGTCCGTCGTAGCCGACGACCGTCACGTCTTCATCGGCTACGACTCCACCGTGCGCGGCTTCGTCGCCTGAGCGCGCTATAGCGATTTCGCGTCCTCCCACCCGGACAGGTCGTAGTTGAAGTACGCGTTCGGGAAGACGAACTTCCCGTCGGGCATCCCGTTGAGTCCGCCGGAGCCGTCGTACGCCTTGAAGATCTGCACCGACCGGGTCAGGCAGTTGTCCTCGCCCAGGTTGTAGGGCCGTGCGAAGCCCGCCGCCACCGCGGCCTCGGCCGCGCTCTGGTCGTCCGCGGCGGTGTCCAGGCAGCGGTAGCTCTTGTACCCGCCGGACTCGTTCAGCGTCGTGAAGTCCTGGAGCATCTGCTGTTCCGAACCGTGCTTCTCCCAGTTGTGGTCGGACAGCGTGGCGCCGTAGTCCCAGGTGTCGCTGCCGTCGGACCAGCGGAAGGCCCAGGCGACGTGCCCGAGGGACAGCGCGCCCTGGGGGGCGTCGAACATGCAGACCCGGCCGGCCGTGGTGCGGGGAGCCGCCGCGGCGACGCCTGCGGAGACGCCTGTGGTGACGCCGGCCGCGAGTGTGGCGAAGGCCACAACGACGGTCCCTCTCCAGCGAATCCTCATCTTGTCCTCCCGTTTCAGGGGGATCCGGTGATCCCGCCAGTGTCAACGGCTTGAGTAGTAGTAAGGATGCGCTCTGTCACCGCGTCGAGGGGGAATGATCTAGCGCTAGTGAGCGTTGCTAACAAAAGATCACGACGACGAGGTCTCACCGAAGGAGAACCACCATGGCCGGCACTCTTCTCATCGCGTACGACGGTTCCGCCGACGCCAAGACAGCCCTGGAGTACGCGGCCCGCACGTTCCCCGGCCGGGAGGCCGTCCTGCTCACCGTGTGGGAGCCGCTGATGGCTCAGCTGGGCGTCGCCGAGGCCTTCGTCGGGGCCGTGGCCACCGAGGACGAGGAGAAGGTCGTCGAGCTGAGCGCGGAGCAGGTCGCCGAGGACGGCGCCAAGCTGGCCGCCGAGGCCGGCCTGAAGGCGAGCGCGCGCTGGGAGTCCGAGGGCGCGCAGTCGGTCTGGCAGACCGTCGAGCGCGTGGCCGACGAGCTCGACGCCGACCTGATCGTGACCGGTTCCCGCGGCCTGACCGGCCTGCACTCGCTGCTCGTCGGCAGCGTCTCGGCGAAGGTCCTGCGGCACGCCAAGCGCCCGGTGCTCGTCGTCCCCTCGGCCGACCTGGCCAAGGGCCGCGGCGAGAACCCCGAGGCCGACTCCGTCGAGGGCTGACGCCAATACGCTTGAACGCTATAGGGCCGGTGACGCTATGCGTTGCCGGCCCTTAGCCGTGCCGTGACCGCATGCATCCCGCGGCTCGCGGTGGACTTCACCGTCCCGCGCGTGACACCCAGGGTTCGGGCGATCTCCGTCTCCGTGAGATCTCCCCAGTAACGCAGCACCAGTACTTCCCGCTGCCGTGTGGGAAGCGCCTTCACGGCCTCCAGAACCTCGCGGTGTTCCAGGGGCAGCAGCGCCGTCGTCTCAGCGGGCTCGACGTCCACGGTGTCGAGCACGGCGTATTCGCGTTCGAGCTTGCGCCGGCGCTGAACCGACCGCGCGCGGTTCACCACGGCGGTGCGCAGGTACGAGGACGGGGCCGCGACACCCTTGAGCAGGTCGGGGCGGGACCAGAGCTTGACGAACACCTCTTGGACGGCGTCTTCGGCGCTCGCCGTGTCACCGAGCAGCAACACCGCGAGCCGGGTCAGCGGCAGCCGGTGCTGGGCGTAGAGATCGGCGACATCAATGGTGCCGCTTTGGCGGTGGCATTCCGGGGCGGACAGAACCATCGTGGTCATATATTCAGGGTCCCCGCCGGGCACCCCTTCCGGTAACCACCGAAGGTCTATTCGACCCCCTCCCATAGTGGGGTGTGCACGTAAGCCCTAATGCGGAGTGGCTGGCACGGTTGCGGGCTCTGGTAGCGCCTCCAGGCGTACATCGCCAAGCGTGTGCCGGACGTGGAACACCACCCCGAGGCCTATAGAGAACGACAAGATGTGCCCTATAGCGGTGTAGTCAGCGTGGTCGATGCCCTGCAGCAGGCTCGGCGTCGCCCCGGCCAGGCAGACGGACCACACCATCCGCAGCCACAGCGGTCTCGCGGTGGCGATGGCGACCGTCAGCGCGGTGACCACCAGGTACGACGGACCGGTGTCCCACATGTGCGCGTCCGACGAGGGAAGCGTGCCGTGGTGGATCCGCCACCAGACCAGCCCTTCGGTGACCATGCTGACGCCCACGTGCACGCCGCCCAGGAGCAGCACGGTCTTCCGCGCGCCCAGCACGGCGACCACGCTGAACAACGACAGGGCGAAGAACGGCCACACCCCCGCGGACTCCTGGGGTATGAAGGCCGACGCCACGAACGCCTCCACCGGATGCCCGCCCGGGCGGATGTTCGCCAGGTTCGTCGAGCACCAGTCCATGAGCCGGCGCAGCCGGTCGGTGGAGATGGTGTCCTCGACCACGGCCGCCACTGCCAACGACACCGCGTACCAGAACGCGGGATCGCGCAGCAGGCGCGGCACGAGGGCGCGGAGTCGGGCGGCGGACAAGGGGACCCCTTTCGGCGGACGGAACCCATCCTGCCAACGCTGCGGCCGGCGCGGCATAGTCCTCGGCCGGATTCCGAGCGGCCTGACGAGTATCCGCCATCGTCAGCCGACGTGCCCGGCCAGGAAGTCCTCCCAGGCCCGGGGCGCGTCAGGTCGTGGAATTGTGCGGCGCGCAGCAGCGGCACGGTGTGCGAGCCGAGGGTGCCGGTGCCGCCGGTGACGAAGATCTTCGCGTTCACGATCACTCCTTGGTATGACGGTGGAGGCCCGTCGAGCGGGCTGCATCGTGAAGACACCCGGACCGAGGGATGTGTGACAGATGGCCGACGAGAACTTCCTCGCCGAGCGGTTCCAGGAGCATCGGCCGAGGTTGCGCGCGGTGGCCTACCGCATGCTCGGGTCCCTGAGCGAGTCCGACGACGCCCTGCAGGAGGCGTGGCTGCGCGCAAGCGGCGCGGACACCGACGAGGTGCGCAACTTCGAGGCCTGGCTGACCACGATCGTGGGACGCGTGTGCCTGAACATGCTGCGGTCGCGGCAGCAGCGCCGCGAGGACTCCCTGGAGATCCACATCCCGGACCCGGTGGTGCGTGCCGAGGACGACACCAACCCGGAGACCGCCGCCCTGACCGCGGACTCGGTCGGGCTGGCGATGATGATCGTGCTGGACACCCTCACCCCCGCGGAGCGCTTCGCCTTCGTGCTGCACGACATGTTCGCGGTGCCGTTCGAGGACATCGCCGAGGACCTGGAGAAGACGCCGGCGGCGGTCCGCCAGCTCGCCAGCCGGGCCCGGCGGCGGGTCGAGGGGCGCGCGCCGGTCCCCGATCCCGACCTCGCGGTGCAGCGCACGGCCGTCGACGCGTTCTTCGCCGCCGCGCGGAACGGTGATTTCGAGGCGCTGGTCGCCGTGCTGCATCCGGACGTGGTGCTCCGCGCCGACGGCGGCGTGCTGAGGGCCGGCCAGTCCGTGACGCTGTCCGGGGCCCACACCGTCGCCTCGCAGGCGCAGCTGGCGCGCACCATGGCGCCGTACGTCCAGCGCGTCCTCATCAACGGCACGCCTGGTGCCTTCGTGGTGAAGGACGGCAAGCCGATCTCGCTGATGTCCTTCGACATCGTCGGCGGCAAGGTGGTGTCGATCCAGGTGATCCTCGACCCCGAGCGGCTCGACGAGGTGGCCCGGACGCTGGCCGGCTAGCGGTCCGGACAGGCCGCGGCGCCGGAACCACCCCTGCGGGTTCCGGCGCCGCGGTTTCTCTTTAGCGTTCTTCTCCAGCTTTAGCGGTTTCCTCCAGGCGGAGTTCTTATGCGATCGGCACTTCCTGGCGCGCATAAGCGTGTGCCGGAGCCGGAGTGGCGGACTTCTCCAGAGCCAGGCCCGGGACCCACCGCAGGGCCCGCGGCAGCTCCCAGTTGCGCTCGCCCAGCACACTCATGACCGCCGGGACCAGCAGGCCGCGCACCAGCGTGGCGTCGAGCGCGACGGCGACCGCCATGCCGATGCCGACCATCTTCATCGGCGCGAACGGCATGAAGGCGAACAGGGAGAACACCGCCACCATGATCATCGCCGCGCTGCTCACCACCCCGGAGGACGAGCTGACGCCCTTGACCACGGCCTGCTTCGTCGGCACGCCGCGCAGCCGCAGCTCGCGGATCCGGCTGAGGATGAACACGTGGTAGTCCATGGACAGCCCGAACAGGATCACGAACATGAACAGCGGCAGCCAGGAGATCACCGCGCCGTAGGACTGGAAGCCGAGCTGCTTCTCCAGGTGCCCGTCCTGGAAGATCCACTTCACCACGCCGTAGGAGGCGCCGACCGACAGCAGGTTCACCGCGATGGCGGTCAGCGGGATCGCCAGGGAACGGAAGGCCGCGACCATCAGCACGAAGGCCAGCAGCAGGACGAAGCCGATGACGATCGGAGTGGTGCTGTGCAGCCGGTCGCCGAAGTCGGTCTGGCCGGCCGACTGGCCGCCGACGTTGTACTCGATGCCGGAGACGTGGCCGAGGGTCGCGGGCAGCACCTGGGAGCGCAGGTCCTTCAGCGCGGCCGCGGAGGCGCTGTCCGCGCCGTCGCCGGCGAGCGGGATCGAGATGGCCTGGTAGCTGCCGTCGGTGCTGGTCTGGGTGGTCACCTGGGCGCCGTTGGGGAGCATCCGCTCCATGGCGGTGACCGCGCCGGTGAACGCAGGGCTCTTCAGCACACCCGGGTCGCCGTGCACCAGCAGCTGCGCCGGTGCGGGGCCGCCCGGGAACGCCGTCTGCATGCGCTCCAGGGTCTGGCTGATCGGCTTGCCGTGGGTCAGCTCGACGCCGCCCGGGTCCTTGGCCTTAAGGCCGGTGCCGGGGATCGCCAGGGCCAGCAGCGCCAGCAGCGCAGGGACGCCCCACAGCAGCGGGCGCTTCACCACGTGCCGCACCAGGAAGTTCCAGAACCGCGACTCGCTCGCCACCGTGCGGCGCTTGCCCAGCAGCGGCACGCGCCCCTTGTCGATCCTGTCGCCGAGCCAGGACAGCATCGCCGGGACGACGGTGACCGAGCCCAGCATCGCCATGCCGACGACCAGGATCGTGCCCACGGACCAGCCGGAGAAGGCGTCCATCCCGGTAAGGAAGAGACCGCCGAGGCAGGCCATCACGGTCAGGCCGGAGACCACGATGGACCGGCCCGAGGTGCGCGCTGCGATCCGAAGTGCCTCTCGCGGCGAGCGACCCAGAGCGCGTTCCTCGCGTTCCCGGCGGATGTAGAACAGCGAGTAGTCGACGCCGACGGCCATGCCGATCAGGAGCACCACCGAGGACGTGCTGTCGCTGATCGGCACCCAGTGGCCGGGGATCGCCATCAGCGAGATGCCCGCGACCACCGCGGTCAGCGCCAGCAGCAGCGGGATCGAGGCGGCGACCAGGGCGCCGAAGACGATCAGCAGCAGGATCAGGGTGACCGGCACCGAGCTGTACTCCGCACGCTGCAAGCCGGTGGAGATGATGTCGTTGATCGTCTTGTCGACCGAGGCCGAGCCGGCCTCCTCGACCCGGAGTCCGGGATGCGCCGCCTGGATCTGCCCGACGGTCGCCAGTGGCTTGGCGACGGTCTTGTCGGCGTTGTCCTTGCTCCCCGCGACCACGAAGGTGACCAACGCGGAGCGTCCGTCCTTGGAGACCAGAGCCTTGGTCTCCGTGGCGTTGTCCAGAGGGGAGCGGACCTGGGCTGCGGAGTCCGGGATGGCGCGGAGCGCCGCGGCGACGTCCGCGACGCCGCGGCGGAAGTCCGCGTCGGAGGCGAAGGGCGCGCCCGACCGGCTCTGTACGAGCACGCTCTCCGTCTGCTGGGAGATTCCGGAGGCGTCGAGCGCGCGCTCTGCGCGCCCCGCCTCGCCGGGGTCGTACGTGGTCTTCTTGGCGCCGGAGGCCAGCCCGCCGATCGCCACCGCGGCGATGATCAGGATGAGCCAGCCGAAGACGGTGGTCTTGCGGTGGCGGGCACTCCAGCCCGCCACCCGTTCCACCACAGGCGGGCGTGCTGTTAGCGTGGACATGAGAGATCCCCTCCATGGCAGAGCCATCGATGTGTGAGAGCTGACGTGACTTGGTGGTGTGGGGTCCTGCCGGGCCGGGCGGATGCTGCAACATCTGCCCGGCCCGCTTCTTCGGCTCAGGAACCTGCTGACGTACTCAAGGGGCCGGGGGCTTCGAGCACCCGGCGCGCCGGCGCCATCGGGTCGCGTCCGGCGACCACGGCCCGCACGGTGTTCGCATGGACCCGGGCGGTCGCCACCAGGATGTAGTTCCAGGCCAGCAGCAGGACTAGCGAGGCGACTGCTGCAACAGTCGCGGACTGGTCGCTGCCGATCCAGAAGCCGATGGCGTCCTTGCCATGCGGACCATGCGGGAAGTAGCCGTACTCCAGGCCGTGATAGCGGTGGCCCTCGAACGTGCGGGGGATGTAGCGGTACCAGATCGGGACTGTCACGCCGCCCAGGAACGCCGCCCAGACCGTCCAGACGACGGTGTCCAGGATGAACAGGGGGAGGGCCAACAGGGTGAAGTACGTGAGCCCCCGCTGGGTGATCCGATCCCTCCACACCGCCTTGAGCGTCGCGAAGAAGCCTTCCGCGGTCTCCACCGGAGGCAGCGCGGGGAGTCCTTCGGGGACCACCGCTCGAGCCCGGCCGCGCTCCAGGACCACGCAGCCGCGGATGAAGTAGGCGCTGCCGATGAGCAACGGCAGGCCGGCCCAGATGATCACCAGTGCCGCGGACGTCACCGTGATGGTGGTGATCACGCAGAAAAGTGCCAGACAGACGACGAGCGAGGTCAGCAGGTACCAGGCCGAGGCCCAGACGCCGCCGGAGAACAACATGCGCAGCGGGTTGCGGTACATCCGCAGGCGCTTCCATATAGGGGTCCCGTATAGAGACGCCATGGTCTCGGCATTCACTCGACGCTCCTGAGCATCCGCTCGATCTCGCCGACCTTCAGATCCAGGGCCCGCAGCTCGGTGAGCAACTGGTCCTGCTTCTCCACCGCCTCTTCCGCGAGCTTGCGGTACGAGGCGAACGCGACAGCGTCGGCGCGGTGCTTCTGCAACTGGAAGAAGGACACGATGCTGACCGCGATCGCCGTGAAGATGATCCCGACGATCACAATCGCGATGATTCCCCCGTTCGAACCGCCGCCGCCGCTGGCGAGCACGACTCCGTTGTTCATCCCTTTCCACCCTTCGTGTTCGCGTCCGGCGCGGGTTCCGTGTCCCGGGCCACCGTCTCGGCGATCGTCTCCGCGTCGAGCGTCAGCGCGAACGGCCTGAGCTCGAAGTACTTCATCGCTTTCCCGTCCTCGGACAGCTCCAGCTGGCCGGCCACCATGCCCGCCGTCTCGAGCCGCTCCAAGTGCATGTAGAGCAGGGCCCGGGACAGTCCCAGCCGGCGGGCGAGCTCGCTGACGTGGAGGCGTTCCCCCGCCTGAGCCGAGCGGTACAGCTCAGCGACGATGCGCAGCCGCTGGGCGTGGCCCACGGCGCCCAGCTTCGCGAGCAGTTCCTCGGTGTTCAGGGCGTCCTCCTCGTTCGCTATCACCTGTAAGTCGAGACTGACAGGTGCCCGAACAGACTGTCAAGTGTTCGCATCAGGCCCCTTCAGTGCGCCGCTGCTCTACACTGGAGGGCATGAGCGAGAACTCGGGCTGGGACGCGGACGAGCGCGTCGTGGACTGGGACGAGCTGTTCGGGGATGTGCTGCCCGAGCAGACCACCGACGATCTCGGCGATCGGGATCCCTCCTCGACCTCCGCAGCCGGCGACACCGCGCGGCTGATGGAGCTGCTGGCGGACCGGCCGCCGCACTACGAGGACTGAGCAGAGCCGGATTAGCCCGCCCGGGATCAGGGAGCTTGACATGAGCTCGGGCGACGACTAAGTTTTCACGACGTTGCCCCTTCGGGACGCGCCGCGCGAGCGGGCGATCACCGGGGGTGATCTTCAGCAGGAACCAATCCGAGAGTCTAGTCGTCGCCCTCTGGGCGTCGGCGGCGTCGTGGTCTCCTGGTGTGTCGAACATTGGATATCTCATCCAAACGGCCGGCGAACGGCCGATTTGGAGAGGGAAACAAGTACCGATACAGTTCTGGAGCACCGCAGCGGAACGGAAGTTCCGAAGCGGACCGAAGGCCAGGTGGAAGCGCAAGACGCAAAAACGATCTGCTAAGATCGGAAATGCGAAAGGCGGGGAAACCAGCCGGAAGTGAAAATCGCAAGAAATTGCGAAAAACGCGGAGGATCTGCTAAGATCTAAAGCGAAGCAAGACAAAAGAAAAACAGCAAGACCTGACAACGCCGGGTCGCAGCCGATCGGAACGAAGGTTCTGAGACGAGTGGTTCGGGCGTCTGTTACTTGAGAACTCAACAGTGTGCCGATTAATTTCGATGCCATGCGACCTCGGTCCTGCGCCCCTTGTTGGGCGATGGTCCGAGAGTCTTTAACACATGGTTGGTAGACGACTCCCGACCCCCGTCGGGATGTTCGGTCTACTTGCCAGGTGACTCTTCTGACACCTCATGCCGACCATCTGGGTTATATTCCAACACAGTCCGGTTGGCTGGTGATAATCATCAATGGAGAGTTTGATCCTGGCTCAGGACGAACGCTGGCGGCGTGCTTAACACATGCAAGTCGAACGGTGAACCGCCTT